>JACJJM010000157.1 GCA_016900015.1 Phocaeicola coprophilus
GCGTCACGCTGGCATACGATTCGCGCGACATCATGACACGCCCGACAAAAGGTATCTACGCCACGGTAACACAGCTGTTCAGGCCGAAGTTTCTTAGCAACGGATACGACTACATAACTACCGACTTCAGGTTCAACACGTACGGCAGGCTATGGAAAGGAGCCGTAATCGGAGGCGACCTTCGGGGCACACTGAAATTCGGCAACCCGTCATGGGCAATGATGTCGCTGCTTGGCAACTCGTCGACAATGCGCGGATAC
>JACJJM010000158.1 GCA_016900015.1 Phocaeicola coprophilus
CTTTTGCATCCGCAACAGTTTTAATATCACTTCCCATAGCAAGATACTGGACATACATATTGTCCCGCATCTCAGCTTTCTGTTCCAGGTCAGTCTGGAGATTTGTCGCGGGCAGATCACTGTCGAAATCACCATCCGTAAGTACCACGAGCCAGCCCTCGGCAGCGCCGCCGCTGTCCAGCAGAGCAGCCAGCTCATTTGCTGCTGTATTCACTTGTGTATAGGGAGTGCCCAGGGGCTGAGGTGTATACATATTATG
>JACJJM010000159.1 GCA_016900015.1 Phocaeicola coprophilus
GCAGGAAGGACGACCGAAAGCCATTTGTGACATCGCATGGAAGGCGCAGCTGCGACTGACGTCCCGGTTTCGAAAGCTGGTCGCGCGCGGGAAAGCGAAACCCAAGGTGGCCACGGCGGTCGCTCGGGAACTGACGGGGTTCATCTGGGCGATCGCCCGGGAGGTGCCGGCGCCGCCCGCGTAGGCGCGACGGCGATCAGGTCCGTCCGGCCGGCGGCATCGCGGCCAAGGTGGAGAACCCTCGAGGGCGTTATGGAC
>JACJJM010000160.1 GCA_016900015.1 Phocaeicola coprophilus
GGACACGATATCGTGCCCTGCAAAATCTGTATTAACAACTAAAAAGTGATAATTACTTCACAATCACCTTGCGTGTTGTTCCGTCAGACATCTTAACGATGTTCACGCCCTTAGTCGGAGCAGCCAGCAGCGTGCCGTCCAATGAGTAGCGTGCAACTTCAGTTGCGTTCTCTTCTTCAGTTGTAATATTTTCAATACCTGTCGTATAAGCTGCAATTTCCTTTTCATCAGCGTTTACAATCTCGCCCGTCTCGGTAT
>JACJJM010000161.1 GCA_016900015.1 Phocaeicola coprophilus
GCACCGAGTACACCTGGTTTATCTTCAACAAGCAAGCGAATATAATAACCAGATCTAACTTTATCAGGTGGACATAATTTCTTTTCTTCATAGCATGTGCAACGAATTCTACCAAAACGGTCTTTACCCATGTCGCGAGCAACATCAATTATATCTGCTAAAACAGCTGAAGCTGTTGGTTTTTCACCAGCGCCTCTACCATAAAACATTGTATCACCAACAGCATTACCATGAATGAATACAGCATTATACACATT
>JACJJM010000162.1 GCA_016900015.1 Phocaeicola coprophilus
GGTTATAGCTCTTATGGTAACCAAATTGGTCTTGCTACAGGTCAAGTACATGAAATTTATCATGAAGGTTATGCTGCAAAACGTCTTGAAATCGGAGCAGTTGTAGCTGCAGCTCCAAAAGAAAATGTACTTCGTTTTGAACCAAAACCAGGCGATGTTGTCATTTTAGTTGGTGGCCGTACTGGTCGTGATGGTATCGGTGGTGCAACAGGTTCTTCTAAAGAACATACTATTGAATCATTGACACATTGTGGTGC
>JACJJM010000163.1 GCA_016900015.1 Phocaeicola coprophilus
CAAGTAGCCTCATAATCACTCATCCAGCTCAGAGATATTGGAATCCAGGTCATCTACGGCAATGGCACATATCTTCGTAGTTGTTAGCTTAAGAGTACAAGCGATGAGGATCAGTAAAGCACAAACCTGGCTTGACATGCACTCGCGAGATCACCATGAATTATGAGCCGTATGTGGAATGGAGGTTATGAGCGTCCGGAGGCGGTAAAACTTCCATTGGGTGATCTTGGTCGTACTGATTGGAAGCTGCTGTGTGG
>JACJJM010000016.1 GCA_016900015.1 Phocaeicola coprophilus
AAATGGATGTACGACAGCCGGCTGGAGGTGCGCGAGGCCGTGACAGGCTGCGCCGAATGTGACGAAGGCCGCGAGACGTCGACCGTCGACCCGCTGGTGCTGCCGCGCTTCATCCCGAATTATGTGACCGCCCTCCGCGAGCCCGCCCCCGAGCCGGTGAAACGTCGCGACGAGGTGCGTAGCGCAAGATTGCAATACCGCCAGGACAGCTACACGACCGACCCGAAATTCAAGGACAATGCGAGCGTGCTGTCCGAAGTTCAGGCTTCGATAGACGCGGTGAAGGAGAACAAGGACCTGACCATCACGGGCATCTACGTGACGGGCTACGCGTCTCCGGAAGGCACGGTGGCCTACAACCTGAAGCTATCCGAACGCCGCGCGAAGACATTCACGGACTACGTGAAGAAGCAGAACCCGAACCTCGACGCAAGCCTGTGGCATGTGGACTGGAAGGGTGAGGACTGGGCCGGCCTGCGCGAAGAAGTGCAGAAACACCCGCGCCTGCTGAAGATTGACGAAGTGCTCGCCATCATCGACGGCTGCGAGGGCGACCAGGACGCCTGTGAGGAGAAAATCAAGGCATTAGTTCCCCCGACCATTTACCAACGCCTCCTGAACGAGATGTACGGCCCGCTGCGCCGCAACGACTACCGCATCGAATACAACGTGCGCAACTTCAACCTGGAGGAAGCCCGCCAGCTCATCCGCACGAATCCGAAACTGCTGAGCCAGAACGAGATGTACCAGGTGGCCGGCAGCTATGCGAAGGATTCGAAGGAATACCGCGAGGCGATGGAAATCGCCGCCCGGACGTACCCGGATGACCCGGTAGCCCTGGGCAACGCCGCCGCGACCTGCCTGGCACAAAAAGACGCCCGCGGAGCGATAGCCCTGCTGGAAGGCAAGAAGCTGGACGCCACGGCGATGAACACGTTGGGCGTGGCTTACGCCGAAGTGGGTGAGTATCAGAAGGCGAAGTCCACCCTGGAGGAAGCCGCCAAAGAGGGCAATGCCGACGCGAAAGAGAATCTGAAACAAGTAATCAAAGTAATCGAACAGTTGTAAAGAAACAAACCCAAACTAATTCCAACCCCCGGCCCCTCCCAAACCCTCCCCCGAAGGGAGGGCTTAAGGATGGCTGTCGTTCCGTCGGATTTCCGAATCCGACGGGGTGGAGTGTAAGGATTTCCAAATCCGCCTGAGCAGGGGCTGACAAGGATAGAAGCTCCCCCTTCTGGGGGAGTTGAGGGGGCCGGGGCTTGGTATGTTGATTAAATGAATTCTATAACTATTAAATAACCTATTGTTTAATTTAAATTTAAAGAGTATGAAACTGAAAAGTTTGATTATGTTCTCGGCAGCTGCGCTTGTGTTTGCTGCTTGTAGCAACGATGAAGATGTTATGAACGGCCCGTCGTTTGATGGACCGGGTGCAGTGTCTGTGAAAATCACGACAGCTGACTTGACTCGTATGGCTGGAGCTGCAACGGCAGATGGTGCTGTGAATATTGACGGTACACTGACTGTTACTTTGAAGGGAAAGAAGACTCCGACATCTGCGACGGAAGATTATGTGGAGACCATCATGATTGATGCTGCAGATGTAGACCAAGATACCAAATTGACCTTCTGGAACATTGCAACCCCGACATCTTTAACTGTTTCTATTAATGGTGGTGTTAAAAATTATTCTGAAGGTGAATGGAGTGGTTCGTTGGCAGATTTGCAAGTTCCGGCAGCAAGCGTTCCGGCTTATGGTGAAACAACCACGTTTACTCCGACGACACAAACCGGTACTCCTGACATGAGCAAAGACAATGGTGACGGAACGTCTGTTGGCGAAGGAACAGAGCAAGGTGCAACAGATGCAGATGTAAACTCTGTTTATCAGTTGTATACAGCAACCGTTAAGATGGCCATTCCTGTGGCACGTTTGGAAGTTAGCAACATCACGCACGTAAAACATGCCGGAGCACCCGACGATGTTTGTATGTTTACTAAGTTAACTGCTAGCGGTGCATACATGGACAAGGTGGCTTCTTTTGGTGGCCAATACCAGTTTGCTCAAAATGAGGCTAGCTACACGAATGGTTCTGCAGCTGTCAACTATACGTATGATGGTATACATGGATATAGCGATGAGGAAGGTGAAGCTTCTCCTTTGAAAGATGCGATTGCAGATCAGTCGTTCTTAGGTGGAGAAACTCTTGTAGGTCCTTACACTTATAACTTCTTTGTAAATGGTACGAATCCGATCTTCAAACTCTACTTTAGCGAAGCTGAAGGTGAAGGTGTTATCGAACCGCGCTATGCCATGATTACCAGCTATAAAGATGAAACCGGAGACCCTGTGACTTTTGAAGCCGGACACATCTATCGTATTAAGGAAGCAACTTTGTATGACAAGAACATTCTTGGTTATGAAGAAGGTAACACGTTGTGGGGTGTTGAAGTGACCGTTGTAGAAGCTACATGGGAAATCGTTGACATCAAAGCTGACTGGGCTGAATAACAGTTCCATCATAGCATTACGCTAAAACAAACATTTACCCTCGGCAAGCCCAGCACTTGCCGAGGGTACTAAAAAATCACCTTCTTTTCCCTTTTGCGGGACAAGAGGAAAGGAACATACAGTTTAACAAAACCGTACTAAGTGATGAAACATATTATATATAAACTAATGCTGTTGCTGGCCGTTCCCGTCCTGACGACCAGTTGTATAAAAGAGGATTACGACGATTGCGACAATGTGACCATCTATTTCCAGTATCTGGCAGATGGCGATACGGATGTGCTTTATCAGTATATGAGTAAGGTAGACCTGTATGTTTTCGATGAGGGCGGACACATACTGGGTGTCGGCCATTACAATCAGGACGAACTCTCAAACTTTGCTGCCAAACCGTCGTTCAAGCTGCCCGTGGGCCGGCGATACAAGGTGGTGGCCGTGGGCAATGCCTACGATGACACGGAAGTGGTCAACCTCAACGCGACGAGCTTCGATGACATCTTCATCCAGCACCCGAATTGGGGAAGCGGCGACGTGGTGACAGGCCATGACCACAACTACATGGGACAAAAGGAATTCTTCATCTCCGGCGGTGAGGGCGTGATGTACCGCGACACGGTGACGCTCTACAGCTCGCACATCAATGTGCATGTGGAGGTGAACGGTTTGCCAGGCCCCGGCACGCGCCAGTCGGCCGATATCCCTATAAGTCTGGAGATAGACAATTCGAATGCCCAGACTTCTTTTGAAAATGAAATCAACGATGGGGAGACGGGAACGATCTATCCTGACCTGATCTGGGACTCCGAGCACAACTGTTACCGCACTGACGACCTTGCCCTCTTCCGCATGGACACTGACGGCGAACTTGACGAGGAGCGTTGCCAACACGTGTTGCGTCTGCGCGGTCCTGAAGGCGAAGTGCTGGTCGAAGGCCCGCTCTATGACTACATCGTGCGCAATGACATCGTGGATGAAGTGACCAAGCAGGAGGCTAACTTGCCGATAGCCATCAACTTCAACCAGACAAATATCGAAATCAAACTACCGGCCTGGTATATCGAAGACGTAATCCCCGGCTGGGAATAACCATAAATGCAGAAAGGAACAAGCCTTATGAAAAACAAACTATTGAAACACACCGGCGCGATGCTCCTGCTGCTGGCCTGCTGCCTGACCTCCTGCATCAAGGAAGAAGGCTTCACGCCCACAGACAAGGCGAGCGTGACGCTCACGTTCACCACACGCGCTCCCGGCGACGATGCCGACCCGAATGCCGTTTTGAAAGGCGAGGGCATGAAGAATTTGCGTGTCATCGTGGTCGATCAAGCGTCGAAGGAAATACGCTTCAACCGGACGTTCCCGGTGCCGGACAATGCGACCAGCCACACCGTGCGCTTCGGCGACCTCTATGCCGGCCGCACGTATGACTTCTACGCCATTGCCAATGAAGCAAGCTTTGACGGTGATTTCAGCACTTACGCGGAAGGTGAAGACCTCGCTGATGAGAACGACCTTCTGAACTATCAGATAACAGCCAATGCCAATACGCTTATTGCCGAGGGTATCCCTGCTGCCGGAAAGGAGGATTTGACAGTCTCCGGTAACGAAAACCAATCGTTGACCATCACCATGCAACGCGCCGTGGCCAAGGCCAAGGTGACTTTCGTCAACGAGACGGGCGCGGAGCAAACTATCACGAATGTGAAACTCGTGAAAGTGGGAGCAAGCTCGACGACGCTGTTCCCCGTCAGTGGTGAAATGAACTACATGCCTAATGACGCGGGCACGGTCGATTTGGAGCTGGGCGACGTGACTGTCCCGGCAGCGCAAAACTCGGAAGCCACCAGTACGAAAGTAGGTTATTTCTATGAAAGCAAAAAGCCGGATGAAGGCTACACCCTGCAAGCCACATGGAACGGAAACACGAAAGTCTTCTCCTTTGAGAACGATATGGTAGGTGCTTCGAGTGTGCGTGACTATATCCTGCGCAACAAGTTCCTCAACATCACCATCACCCTCAAAGCCAATGATTGGAAGCTCGACTACGAAGTTCTGGATTGGGATGACCATGAAGTGAACATCAACTTTACCGACATCCTGAGCTACACCAGTGCCGGATGGACGGAAGACACCTATATGAACTTGTTTGAAGGGAATGTGGTGCAGCTCTATCCTGACCAACCGGCAGAACTGAAGTTCACTATCGATGCGCCTAACGGCGCACTTTGGCGTGCCGCGTTGGAAGGCGACGTGGATGCCTTTGAGTTCGTGGACGGCATCAACTCCGGTAATGCTTACAATGAAGGTTCACCCCAGGAGCAGACCATCAAGATAAAAGTCACGGACCCCGAATCAGACGAACGCCACGAAGCCACTCTGCGCGTCTTTGCCGACATCGCAGGAAAGACATACGAGCTTGACTTGACCAATCCCGGCCAAGATATGGAAGGCGGGAGCGATGCCATTAACCGATTTACATTACTTCAAAGCAGATAAACACTATGAAACATACATTCTATAACATAGCCTGCATGGTGCTCGTCGCACTGGGCTGCTTGTGTGCCTGCCAGGAAGATTTGGACAACGCCTCGTGGACGGGCGACGAAAACACGCTGTTGCTCGACTTGGAGACGACTGCCGTGCAGCTGTCGCGCTCGGCGGGCGAGGATGACTACAATGAGAACAAGGTGGCTTCTGCCGACGTGTTCTTTTTCAACGACGCAACCGGTCAGTGCATCTACGCCCAGACGGGACTTGTGCCCGACGACACGCAGCTGCGCGTGAAGCTTGACAACGACAAAGTGAAGTTCGGTGGCTCTTACCGCATCTACGTAATCGCCAACGGACGCAGTTATTACACTGACATTGACAACACGACAGCCGTCGGTCAGACCATCGCCGCCCTGAAAGCCAAAGTCATCACTACGGCTTGGAAAGACGGTTATGGCGACACAGGCACAGAGATAGAAGAATCGCTCCTCATGGACGGCGAGGCCAATGTGACCATCTCGAAGGATACGCCGGGCAAGGTGCAGCTCACCCGCGCCATGGCCAAAGTGGCCCTCTTCCCCACGGTGGAGGAAAGCATTGAATCAAACGGCTTCATCTACACGCCGCAACTCGAAAACATGAGCGTCACGATGGTCTACGGCGTGAAGAGCACGAAGCTGGACGGCGCTTACCAAGTGCAGCCTGCTGACTACGTGACCCGTATGCTGCGAAAATACGCGGATGCAGACGCTGACAGAGCTTACACGCACGTGCCGTTCTATTCCTATCCGAATCCGGAGACGACGACCGACCGCCAGGACACGTACCTTATTCTCTGCGTGCCTTGGTCGATGCAGGAAGCGGGCGGCACACAGTCTGCCAACTACTATTACCGTGTGCCCATCACAGGAGATGCGGACGTGCCTGCCACGCTGGGCCGCAACCAATATTACAAGGTGAACGTCCATGTGGGTGTGCTGGGTAGCCTGAATCCGCGCGATGCCGTGCCTTTGAACGGAAACTTTGCCATCTACAACTGGTTCAACATGGAGCTTTCGGCCGACATGCAGCACTATGAATACTTGGTGCTCGACGAATACACCTCCGTGATGAACAACGAGAACGAATTGCGGATGCCGTATATCACCAGTAGCGCGCTGGATGCGACTAACACACGCATCACGAAAGTGACCTATAAAAACTACAACGACGAAGAGAGTCCTAGCACGGGCTATACTTCGGATGTGACATTGAATGCATCGCAAGCCGAAACCGCTGGCTTTGGCCTTACATGGAACGACGACGAACTGATATTCACCCACCCCGTGACGACGGAAGACTACGTGCCTTATACCATCACTGTGGAAGTCTATAACGAGCAAGGTTTGAGTGCAACATGGGAGATTACGCAATATCCGGCTATCTACATTGTGGGCGATTATAATCCGGATGGAGATAACAATCGGTTTATTTATGGGAGTAATGATGCTGGAAGCTTTTTTGGTGGCGGTATTTATGATGACCGTAACAATGATTTGGGTGGTGTGAACAACCCTCTAACTAGCGGTGCTTCCAATTCAAACTTGAATCAATATACGATTTACATCACTTCGTTTGACATAGAAGGCAGTAATTATGCTATTGGAGACCCTCGTTCTTCAACACCTGATAATTTGCAATACTTAGGAGATGAAGATTCGCGAGGTCGTTCTCTGACTTATTACTATCCGACACGGGAAACAGATGTGAATAATGTGATTGCCCCGGCCTTTAAAATCGCTTCTTCTTGGGGTGTAACAAATACGAATACATTGTCTTATGAAACAGCTCAAAGACGTTGTGCCTCTTATCAAGAAAACGGCTATCCGGCAGGACGTTGGCGTTTGCCGACTGAGGCGGAAATCGAATATATAGTCAGTTTGTCTAATCGAGGTGTAATTCCGGCATTGTTTAACGGTAGTTATTATGCTTCATCCAGGCGTTATTATGACAATGGTTACTATGAGGATGAACCAGGCTTTTATCCGTATCGATCTGGTAAGGTCGTCCGCTGCGTCTACGACGTATGGTATTGGGGCAACGAGAAGCTGAGCGAAAAGGGAGGCCGCGACAACCAATTCGTTTGGGGAGACGAGCCGATGCGTTAAACATATAAATGTAGTGTAAGTTATGAGAAAGATATATACCTATTTAAGTTTGCTGATTCTCCTGTTGGCCGCTTCATGCCAACAGGAGGACTTGGCCACAACTCCGGCCTTGCAGCCGGGTGAATACCGGTTCAGTGTGGCAATACCTGAACCCATAGTGGCCTCACGCGCCTTGGGCGACCAGCCGCAGGATGTCGCAAACATGCCGATGCACGTGCTGGTGTTCGATGAAAACGGCTTCTACATAGCCACCCAAAAGGCCACTGTGGAAAGTTTCAACGGAACGGAAGGCACTTACACCGTCAACCTGCCGAAAAACGACGGGAGGACCATCCTTCACTTTGTCTTGGGCGACGTAGCCTATGGCATGTATGCTCCCACCGAAACGGAAGTGAGCATCTTCAGCACCCTGACGGTGAGCGACGGTCAGGATGCCTATTGGGCACGCACCGAGATAGAGGGCGGCATCAACGAGAGCACGCAACTTCCTTACGTGACGCTCGTGCGTAACTTTGCCAAGATAACCGTCACAGCCGCAGGACAAAACGTGCCCGCAGCTTTCCAACTGGTGGGCTTCGCCATTGTTAACGAGACTACGGGCGGAACGGTTGCCCCCTACACGGGCAGCGGCTTTGCCACTTTTGAACTGCCGGGGACGGACGACGCCTACACGGAGTTTCGCACCTTGAACCCGGGTTTCGGCGGCAACAGCGTGGGCAGTCTGGACGACACGACCCCGCAGGATGCCGACTTCACGACAGATGCCAAATACGTCTACGAGCGCAACCAGGACGAGGCGGCCAACCCGGCCTACATTTTGGTGAAGGCCACGTTTGATGGCAAGCCTTGCTACTACAAGCTCGACATCGTGCGCCAGGACGAAGACACGTGGCTCACATCCTACCTCAACCTCTATCGCAACTTTGCCTACCACGTGACGATAAACTCCGTGGCAGGTGCAGGCTACGACACTCCGGGACAGGCGATGAATGCCGTGGCTTCCAACAACATTTCTGCATCCGTAGAAGTGAGCCAGGTGAACAGCATCCAAGACGGCCAAGGCAATGTGCTGACCGTGGACGACCTCGACATCATGATTACTACCCCGGGTGCTCACACGCTGGGCTATGAATACCGCGAAGGAGCTGTAAACGGCAGTGACGGAACGGTCTGCAACGACGAAGAATATGTACGAGTGATTCCCGTGAGCGACGAGAGCGAGGATGGCATCAACCACCGCGCCGTGCAGTCCGTCGAGTGCAAATACAACGGCACCATCACCATCACACCTGTCAGTCCCCTGCCCGACAATATGGAAACCCAGGAGTTTGTGGTGACAACCAGGTCCGGTCTTTCGCGTCGCGTGACGGTTAACGTGCGCAAACCTTTCAACTTCGATGCCGTCGACTGCGACGACCAGGTGGAGCTTGCAATCGGCTCGGAGTTGACTGTCGTTGTCCGCCTCCCGGCGAACATGCCGACTTCTGTCTTCCCCTTGACGCTCGACATCGAGCCGGACAAGAAGTCCATCTACCCCGATGTGGCCAAGAACCGTATCCCCGTGGAAGCTGAGGGTAACTACACCTTCCAATACAAGGCAACGGTGACATACAACGAATATCGCCGGAACCCTGTCATGTTCTTCCATTTCAAGACGAACATGCGCGAAAGCGCGACGACCATCACCGTCTCCAATCCTCACTTTGAGGCTACGCCGGAGCATCCTAACACATGCTCATTCGTGAACATGGGGGAAGGAGAAACGCGAACGGACTTTGGCAACGTGACGCTCAACGGTGAGAGGGACATCTATCACTTTAAAACGTATTACACCCAAGGCCAGACTCTGACCTTGGCATTCGACTTGCCTTGTGAAAGCAGCACGCACACTGACGGTTCGAACCCCGTGGAAATCTTTGCCGACTATCTGGATTTGGAGAATGCTCAAACGACGACTGGCAAGTTTACTTTGCGCAGCGATGGTGAAGGTATCCTCTATGTGCCCAACAACGCTACAGAACGTCAGGAAATAACCTTTACTGTAACGCAAGACTATGCTAGCGAGACCATCCAGCTTTCTGCTATGGACCATAAGACGGCAACGATAGATTATAGCACTCCGTCGCTGACGTTGACGGTTAATTATCGAATTTGGGGTTCTTCGGAAGTAGTACCTAACGGTACGGAAGTAAGCATTTACAAAGATGCGAATTATTCGGAGTTTGTTGAGTCAAAGACCGTTAATGGTGGCCAAATCTCGATGGATACCTTTGTGGGATTCACCGGAACGGATAACATCTATTTTAGTTGTGAGGTTAGAAGTGGACGGAACACTTACACATGCAGAGGTCATGCAACTGTGGAAGAGTTGATAGAAGAAGGTTCTATCACCTTGTCTCGTCTTTAATTGATACAAAAAGAAACCCATTCGTCGTGATGACGAGGCATTAATTAATAATTTATCACAGAAAGCGAGAGGCAGCTCCTTCGGGGGTTGCCTCTCTTGTTATGTCTTGTGGGGAGGTGTCAAAATGAAAATGTACAATCAACGTAGGGACGCACGGTTCGTGCGTCCGAATGACAACGCCTTGTATATCAATGCTTATCCGGGCGGCTTCACGAACCGTGCGTCCCTACAAAGTCTGCCTGTTGTTCCTCCGGTCCGGATGGCACATCCGGACGGACGGGAAGCTTGCGGACATGACCCTTTACTCCGTCCGACCACGGCTTCCTTTCGGGGCGCGGGCGGAATAGAGGGTATGGTCGGGCGGAGTTAAGGGGTAGGGTGGCGTGCTTACAGATACAGGTCTTCGTTGAGGTTGTTGCCGAACTGGTAGCTGCTGTTGTGCGAGAGGATTTCCTTGGGCGGTTTGTTGCCGGCTTGTTGCCTGCGCTTTTCTTTCCATTCGCTGGGGGTCATGCCGGTGTAGCGTTTGAAGCATTTGGTGAAATATTTCGGGTCGTTGAAGCCTGTCATGTAGGCGATCTGGGAGAAGTTGTAGTCGCCCCGGAGCAGCTCGATGGAGTAGGTGATGCGCACGCGGTGGACGAAGTCGACGGGGGCGAGGCCGGTGGTCGCCTTGAGCTTGCGGAAGAGCATCGAGCGGCTGATGTTCATCTGCTTGGCAAATTCTTCGATGTTGAGGTTGGCATTGTCCATGTTGTCGCGGATGAAGCGGAGGGCCTGGGAGAGGAATTCGTCGCTGCTGTTCCACGGGAGGTCGCCGCCGGGCAGAACGGACATGCTTTCGGCTGCGTGGGCCGGGGTTTGCGTGGCCAGTGATTTGCGGTTGGGGTGTGCGTCGTCGCTGCTGCGCAGGCGTTCGCATTCCTGCCGGAGCTTGTCATAGGCTTTTTGCAGCTCGGCATACTGGTCTTGCAGGGTGTCGATTTCTTGCCGGGCTGCCTGGTAGCGTTGTTGCAGGTCGTCGTATTCGGCTTGCAGCCGGGCTTGTTTGTCTTGTAGTTCGTCGTAGGTTTGTTGCATGTCGGGAGCGTTTAATTTTGAGATTTTCTTGCGTTGCCGTCTGTTTCTCAGGGCGAGGAGCAGCAGGAGGAGCAGTGCGCTGCTGCCGGCGAGCGTGGCGACGGATGCGAGGGTGTGTGCTTGGCGTTTCATAGGGCTGATAAGGGTGCTAAAGGGGTTCTTGCAAAGATAAGAAACTGTTTTGATTGCAAGGCTCTCAGCGGGGTATTTTTCAGGATGACTCCTTTCCGGTGTCCGTCGAGCAACAGCGGATGTTGCGTGTCAGCCCTTCGTATTTGGCCCGTTTCACGGCCGAGCCTTTGAACAGCGTGCGGTAGTCCTCCGGGCTGAGTTTTTCCCAGTCGGGGCGGCGCATGGCGAGGAGGGCCGGGCGGGGGTGCAGGCGGGGTTCGCCGGCAGGCCGGGCGAAGCGGTTCCAGGGGCAGGCTTCCTGGCAGCGGTCGCAGCCGTAGATGCAGGGCGACAGGTGGGCGGCTGCTTCGGGGGGAATCGGGCCGCGGTGTTCGATGGTGAGGTAGGACAGGCAGCGTCGGGCGTCGAGCCGGTGAGGGGCGTGGAGCGCGCCTGTGGGGCATGCCCGGAGGCAGCGTGTGCAGTTGCCGCAGCGGTCGCGTTGGGGTGTGTCGTAGGCCAGGGGGCGGTCGATGACGAGTTCGCCCAGGAAGAAGGCCGAGCCGGCTCCGGGGATGATGAGCTGGGTGTTGCGCCCGGTCCATCCCAGTCCGCCGCGCCAGGCCCAGTAGCGTTCGAGCAGGGGGGCTGTGTCGCAGAAGGCGCGTCCGCTCACTCCGGGCAGGAGGGTGGCGACATAGTGGAGCAGGGCATGGAGTTTGTCTTTCATCACGGTGTGGTAGTCTTCTCCGTAGGCATACCAGGCTAGCCGGTAGCCTCCGTCGTCAGGGGGGAGTGCGGGGTAATAGTTGAGCGCGACGGAGACGATGCTTTGTGCCCCGTCGACCAGCAGGCGCGGGTCGAGCCGTTTCTCCATGTGGCGTGCCATGTAGTCCATGCCGGCCTGGTGGCCTTCTTCGAGCCACTGCCGGAAGGCGTCGCCGTGGAGGCTGTCGACGGCTGTGGCGGGGGACACGCCGCATGCAGAAAAGCCGAGACGCAGGGCCTCGGCCTTTATCTGCCGTGTGTGTATTGCAGTTAATTCTTCATTCATCATTCATTTCAGTCGAACACGCGGAATTCATAGCCTTGTTCCAGCAGCCATTCGATGGCCCTGGGGAGGGCGTACATGGTGTTTTCCTTCGACTTGATGGAGTCGTGGAAGGTGATGATGGAGCCGTTGCGGGCGTAGCGTTTCACTTTCTCGAGCACCTGGCGGCCGTTGAGCCGCTTGCTGTAGTCGCGTGTCACGAGGTCCCACATGACGATGCGGTATCGGCGGCGCAGCGTCTCGTATTGCAGCCAGCGCATGTGTCCGTGGGGCGGGCGGAAGAGGTCGGTCCCGATGAGGGCGTTGGCTTTGTCGGTGTTGGCCAGGTAGCTTTTGGTGAGCCATTCGAAGCCCCGGATGTGGTTGAACGTGTGGTTGCCCAACCGGTGTCCGCGCTCCTTTATCATTTCGAACTCGCGGGGGTGCTTGCGCACGTTGTCTCCGACGAGGAAGAAGGTGGCCTTGATGCCGTAGTGGTCGAGCACGTCGAGCACCCAGGGTGTCATCTCAGGGATGGGTCCGTCGTCGAAGGTCAGGTAGACGGCTTTGACGTGCGGGTCCATCCTCCAGATGGCTTTCGGGTAAATCCAGCGTACGATGCGGGGAGGCTGTTCGATAAACATGATGCGTCAGGCTCCGATACGTTGGCTGAATTGACTGTAGAGCGTCTGGAACTGTTTGGCGTACTCGTCCGCGCAGGCCGGTTTGTTCTTTTCGCTGTTCAGGCTGGTCACGATGTCGTCTATCAGGGTCAGGTGATAGATGCAGTCCTGGATGCGGCTGGAGAGCGAGGCGTTGCCCATGCTGAGATACCAGCGGACGTAGGAGAGCGACTTTTCTGCCATGGCCTGGAAGATGACGTTGGCCTGTTCTTCCTTGCCGAGCGAGAGGTAGCTCTTCGCCAGGTCGAGCGAACTGTTCTGGAAGTCGTAGGGCACGGTGGTGCCGGGTATCATCTTGTCGCAGTATTCCAGGGCCTGGAGCGCCTTGTCCGTCTTGCCTTCCTTGATGAGCTGTCCGGCGAGGATGGCGAACAGGCGGCGGTGGGTGCCGGCCATGCGCATGATGTTTTCGTCGAGGTAGACTTCCGGATTGTCGACTCCGCCAAACTTGAACTTCGTCATCAGGTTGTCAAACATCTTCTCGGAGTCGACGGCATAGCCTTGGGTGACGGATTGCGGGTAGCCGAACTTGCGCCAGTCGAAGGGTGTGATGCGGTAGGCCAGGCCTTCCTGGACGAAGAAGGGGTCGAGTCCCATGTGGTTGCCCGAGCCGACGGTGATGGCCACGTAGAGCGGGCGTTCCCAGTTGGTGTTGGCCAGCATCTCGAGCATCATCAGTTCGCTCTTGTAGAGCGTGCGCTTCGTGATGGGGATATACATCTTGTCGGGCAGGCTGTCTTTGTAGGCTTCGGGAATCATCATGCCCGAACGGCGGATGGCTTCCTTGTCGAGGGTGATGTGCACGGTGTCGGTGGGGATGAAGTGCAGGTCTTCGTTCTTCGAGCGCACCCAGTATTTCAAGACGTTCTTCAGTTCGAACGGGTCGTCGCCGAATTGCTGGCGGGCCAGGTCGGGACTGCTCTTGTAGGTGTCGAGAATGGCCTGTTTTGCTTCAGGGCGTACGGTGATGTATTCGTTTTTGCCGCTGACGAACTCGATGCGTTCCCAGTCGATGGGCACGGACGGGGAGTCGTAGGCCGGACGTTTCATCTGGTCGATATACCAGTCGGTCTGCAGGTAGCTCAGGTTGCACACGCGGGCATCGGTGCGCACGCCTTCCGTCTCCTGGTTGTACCACAGGGGGAAGGTGTCGTTGTCGCCGTTGGTGAAGATGATGGGGTTGCCCTCTTCCTGGATGCTGTACAGGTAGTTCTGTCCGAAGTCGCGGCAGACGTAGCGCCCGCTGCGGTCGTGGTCGTCCCATGTCTGGCTGGCCATCTGTATGGGCACGAGCAGGCAGACGGCGGTGGCGATGCCGGCTGCAGCAGCGGGTTTCACCTTGTAGTGTCTCAGGAGGTCGGCGATGGCTGCCACGCCCAGGCCAATCCAGATGGTGAAGGCATAGAACGAACCGGCGTAGGCGTAGTCGCGCTCACGGGGCTGGAGGGGTGTCTGGTTGAGGTAGAGCACGATGGCGAGGCCTGTCATGAAGAACAGGAAGAACACGACCCAGAACTGCTGGATGCCCCGCTGTCCGTGGTAGGCCTGCCAGAACAGTCCGATAAGGCCCAGGATGAGCGGCAGGCAGTAGAACATGTTGTGTCCCTTGTTCTCCTTCAGTTCGTCGGGCAGTTTGCTTTGGTCGCCGTAGAGGATGTTGTCCAGCAGGGGGAGGCCGCTGAGCCAGTTGCCGTGTTCCGGCTCGCCGTTGCCCTGGATGTCGTTCTGGCGTCCGGCGAAGTTCCACAGGAAGTAGCGCCAATACATGAAGTTCACCTGATAGGAGACGAAGAAATAGAGATTCTCCCACATGGTGGGCATCTTCACCATAATCTGGTTGCCGCACTCGTCGTAGGGGATGAGCCGGCCTTTCACACCGCCAACCCATTCGCCACGATCGTTCTTGTAGCCGCCAAACCATTGTTCGTAAGCAGCCGGGTGGCCTAAACTTTCGTCACCGCTGTGCATACGCGGGAAGAGCATGTTCTGGGCATATTTGTATTCGATTTTATGACGCACCACTTCGTAGCTGTCTTTCTCGTCGGGCGATTCTTTCTCTTTACGCTGGTAAACGGGCGCACCCTCTTCGCTCACGGGCACACAATAGTTTCCTTCAATCTTCAAGGCTACCTTCGAGGTGTAGGCCGGGCCGTAGAACAGCGGCGTCTGGCCGTATTGCTCGCGGCCCAAATAGTCGCCCAGGGTGAAGATATCTTCCGGCGAATTCTGGTCCATCGGCGGGTTGGCCGAGGAGCGGATGACAATGACGGCGTAGGACGAATAGCCGACGACCATCATCGTCAGGCAGAGGATGGAGGTGTTGAGCGTGCGTGCGCTGACCATGAGCCGCTTGCCGAACACGCCCCAGAGGCAGGCGCCCACGAGGGCGAGGAAGATGATGCCAAACACGATGCTCTTCGTGCCGTGGCCGAAGAAGGGGATGCCCAGCAGGGCGATGGTCACGAGGAAGGCGACATTGGCACGCTTCGGGCTGTCGTAGCGGTAGCTCTCATAGATGGCCCAGACGAGTACGCCCAGCAGGAGGATGATGTAGACGATGAGGCCCGTGTTGAACGGCATGCCGAACGTGTTGACAAACAACAGTTCGAACCATCCGCCCACCTTCACGATGCCCGGCACGATGCCATAGAGCACCACGGCGATGAGCACCATCGAGCCAATCAGCGCGAGCAGCGAGCCTTTCAGTGTGGCATTGGGGTTCTTCTTATAATAATAGACCAGCACGAGGGCCGAGAGACAGAGCAGGTTGAGCAGGTGGACGCCGATGGACAGACCCGTCAGATAGGCGATGAGCACCAGCCAGCGGTCGCTGTGAGGCTCGTCGGCACAGTCTTCCCACTTCAGGATGAGCCAGAACACCACGGCCGTGAACAGCGACGAGTAGGCATACACTTCGCCCTCGACGGCGCTGAACCAGAACGTGTCGGTGAACGTGTAGGCTAATGCGCCCACGAGGCCTGCGCCCATGATGGTGATGAGCCGTCCCGTGGTCATTTCCTCCGGGTTGGGGCACACGAGCTTGCGCGTCAGATGTGTGATGCTCCAGAAGAGGAACAGGATGCAGCCTGCGCTGAGCAGGGCCGACATGATGTTGACCATAAAGGCTACTTCAGAAGGGTCGCTGGCGAATTGGGAAAACAAGTTGGCTGTCAGCATGAAGAACGGGGCGCCGGGCGGGTGTCCCACTTCGAGTTTGTAACCGGTTGTGATAAATTCCGGGCAGTCCCAGAAACTGGCGGTCGGCTCCACGGTCATGCAGTAGACCACTGCGGCGATGAGGAATGTGAACCAACCCATCAAGTTGTTGATGTAGCGGTATTGTTTCATTAAAGGAATACTATTTGTTACGAATTCGTTCAAATCTAAGTCGCAAAGATAGGAAGAAATGCGTACAGCCTTTGTGCCATGCAGATGGATTAGGAACTTAATAAGTTTATTTAACATGAAGGACGGGAATCTTGATTTCCCGTCCTTCGTGTAATCCTTTTGATTTTATTTGTCTTCTTTGAAAGCGTGCCGGTAGCCTTGTACGTCGTTCCAGTGTCCGCGGGTGAAGTCGGGCACGGCCACCGGTGCGCAACCGTTGTCCATCGAGAGGCTGCCCAGTTCGGCCAGGCAGCACCATTCGGCCAGGTCATACACGTCCATGTCAAGCGGAAGCCCGTTTTGCAGGCAATACACGAGGCGTGCGTCCATGATGAAGTCCATGCCTCCGTGCCCGCCCACTTCTCGGGCCATCTGGCCGTATTGCTTCAAGATGGGGTGCTGGTATTTTTCCACTAATGCCGCCATCTCGTTGGGAGGCAGGAATGAGTGTGTGTTGAGGTTGTCCACTTGGGGTTGCACGCCCGAGTTCTTCAGCTGGGTGACATCGAGCGCATAGCCTTCTACGGGGTATTTGTTGGCAAATCCTTTTGTGCCTGTGAGCTGGTAGAGCCGGTTGTAGGGTTGCGGGCTCATCACATTGTGCTGTATTTCGATGACCTTGCCACGTGCCGTGCGGATGAGAGTCGTGGTGTGGTCGCCGTTACGGAACGAGTCGCAAGGTTCGCCCGTAGCTTTTTCCACCAGTTCCGGGCCGTGCACGGCTTTTGTGTCCATGGCCACGAGGGTGACCATGCGGTCTCCCCGGTGCAGGTCGAGCAGTTGTGCCACCGGGCCCAGTCCGTGTGTGGGATACAGGTCGCCTCTGTTTTCCTTGTTGTAGCGCAGCCGCCATCCCAACTTGTCGTCCTTTCCGTTTTTCCAGTAATAGGGCCAGAAGTCGTCCAGATTATGGATGTAAGCCCCTTGTACACGCAAGATTTCACCGAACACGCCATGTTGCGCCATGTTCAGTGTGTTCATCTCGAACCAGTCGTAGCAGCAGTTTTCCAGTATCATGCAGTGTTTGCGGGTGCGCTCGCTCAGGTTGATGAGTGTCCAGCATTGTTCCAGGTTCATGGCCGAGGGCACTTCGATGGCCACGTGCTTGTCATGGGTCAGGGCATCCACAGCCACGGGGAAATGGTGGTCCCAGTCGGTCGCGATGTACACCAGGTCGATGTCCTTCCGGCGACACAGTTCTTCGTAGCCTTTTTCGCCTGCATATACGGCCGCTTTGGGCATGTGGGCGTCTGTCAGGTATTTCTGGCAGGCTTCGGCGCGGTCTGCTTCGTGGTCACATAGGGCTATGACGCGTACGCCTGGCAGATACGTGAAGCGCTTCACGGCCTCTTTGCCTCGCATGCCCAGTCCCACGAAACCTACGCGCACCACGTCCAGTTTCGGGGCTTTGAGTCCTATTACGTGTTGTTGCCCAGCGGGGCGTTCGGGTGTTTCCACCACGATGGTGCCTTTGTCCCAATGCCAACGCGTGGAAGGTGATGTTGATTGGGCTGCTGCCGGCTGTGTGTAGAAACAGCAAGCCATCCATGCACAGAGACACCAGATGGCGAGATTCATCTTTGTTTTCATAAAGTTTTTTCGGGTTAATAATTGTGTTATCATGGCGTTCCGGCTTTTATGTAGTCGGAAACCATTGGCAATGTAAGCAAAAAAACTCCATGCTTGGATGTTATGCTGTCAGAATCTTGTTTTTTTAGCAAAAATTAACCACGTCGCTGCAAGCAGGCGTATGCTCTTCTCTTCCCGATGTCGGCCGCCTCAGTCGCCGTCGTGATGATGGCTTTTCAGCACACGGTGAGGCAGGTCGCCGTGCCCCAGCAGGTCGATGGGGCAGCCGAAATGCTTGTCAATCCATTCCACGGGCACTTCCGTGTCGGGGTGGTAGTCGAGTGTGCCGTTGACGCAGGCGATGCTCTTCACCGTCTGGAGGATGGTGCCGATGTCGTGGCTGACGAGGATGATGGCACAGTGGCGGTTGATTTCGTTGAGCAATTCGTAGAGTTTGGCTTCGAAGCGTTTGTCGATGTAGGTGTTCGGCTCGTCGAGGATGACGATGTCAGGTTCGGAGATGACGGCACGTCCCAGCAGGGCACGCTGCATCTGTCCGCCGCTGAGCTGGCCGATGGCGCGGTGTTCGAGTCCCTCCAGCCCCATGCGTGCGACCACCTCCTTCACGCGGGCATGGTGTTCGGCTGTGAAGCGGCGCAGCAGGCCTTTTTCCCCGCTCAGGCCGGAGAGGATGACTTCCTCCACCGAGATGGGGAACTTCTTGTCAATGAGGTTGTATTGCGGCAGGTAGCCCATCTTGAGGCTGTCCGCCGGACGGCCGTCGCGGAAGAATGTGCGCGTGCCCGACAGCGGGTGGAGCAGGCCGAGGATGACCTTGATGAGTGTGGTCTTCCCGCCTCCGTTCGGGCCGATGATGCCCAGAAAGTCGTGGTCGTAGACCGTCAGGTTCACGTCGCGGAGGACCGTCTTCTGTTCGTAGCCGGCTGTGATGTGTTCGAGGGTGAGGATGGGAGTCATGGAAATGAAGAATGAAGAGTGAAGAATGAAGATAATTGTCAATTATCAATTTTCAATTATTAATTGTCAATTGCTCCGCCGTGTGGATGAGTTCTTCGTCCCAGTGGTAGTTGAGCGGGTTGATGCTGGCGAGGCGTGCACCTGTTTCCTTCGCCACCAGTTCGGCATTGCGGCTGTCGAACTCCTTCTGCACGAACACGGTGCGCACGCCCCTTTCGCGGCAGGTGCGGATGAGCGTTTGCAGGTGGGCCGGCGAGGGCTCCTTGCCTCCTTCCTCCAGGCAGAGCTGTGTCAGCCCGTAGTCGCGGGCGAAGTAGGAGAGGGCGGGGTGGTAGATGAGGAACGTATGGGAGGCTGCGTCGGCCAGGATGGAGCGCACGATGCTGTCCGTGCGGTCGATTACACCGTTGAGGCTGTCGAGACGGGCCGTGTAGAAGGGCGCGTTGAGGCTGTCGAGGCGGCACAGGGCGTCACACACGTTGCGGGCGATGATGCGGGCGTTCGTGGGCGAGTTCCAGACGTGTGGCTCTACGCCTCCGGCATGGACATGTCCTTCGTGGGTATGCCCTTCGTCGCGGATGAGGCTGATGCCTTGCGACATGTCGAACACTTGCATCTGTGGGGCGTTGGCCTCCAGGCGTTTCATCCACGTCTGTTCGAAGCCGATGTGCCCGATGCGCAGGTAAGCCCGGCTCTTGGACAGTTCGACGAGTTGCTGGGGCGTGGGGTCGTAGGTCTCAGGGCTGTTGCCTTCGGGCACCATGCAGTTCACCCGGAAGTGGTCTCCGGCTATCTGTTCGGCGAAGTAGCGCAGCGGTTCGATGGTGACGGTCAGTGTGCGCGACTGGTTGCCGTCGTCTGTTCCGGCCTGCCGGCAGGAGGCGGTCATCGCCAGCAGCAGGACGGCCAGGAGCGTGTGTAGGAATGTCGTTTTCATACGTGTAGGTCGTTTTTTTGTAAGGGTGTGCAAAGATACGGCCTTTTTTGTCCGGCAGGCCGGTGGACCGTGATTTCTTTCTGCCTAATCCAAGGCGTTCAGCCAGGCGGCTATGTCTGCCAGCACTTCCGGGCTGATGGTCTCCCGGATTTGCCCGTATTCGGTGAAAAGGCCCGTCGTGCAGTGCTGGAACAGGTGGTTCAGCTCCGGATAGCATTTGACGGTCACCTGCCGTCCCGGCTTTTCGCGGAGGCCCTGGCGGATGCCTTCGAGGTTGGACGCCGCCTCCACTTGCGTGTCACGGTCGCCATTGAGCGCCAGCACGTGGCACTCCACGCCGGGCAGGATGTCTTGCGGGTCGAAGCGCAGGAAGTAGCGTAGCCAGGGCGAAGCGAACACGGACATCTGCTGGCGCAGTTGCTGCCGCTGGGCTGCCGTGATGGCTTTGTTGCCCATCTGCTGTTCGTAGAGGCGGGTGGCCCGTTCGATGACTTCTTCGCCCGTCAGTCCGCTTTCGGCCAGGGCGTAGACCTCGCGCAGCAGTTGCCGGAGCGAGGCTATCTTGCTTTCCGGCATACCTTCCAGGCGTGACATCACGGTGTTCTGCCAGAGCAGGATGCTGTCGCCCCGCACGCCCGGTCCGGCCATCGACACGACGAAGTCCACTTCCGGACAGTGTGCAGCCGTGAGGAACGCGATGGCCCCTCCTTCGCTGTGCCCCAGCAGGCCGATGCGCGTGGAGTCGATTTCGGGGCGTGTCTTCAGGTAAGCTATCATGCAGGCGGCGTCGTCAGCCGCGGTGCGGGTGGTCGCCGTCGAGGGGTTGCCCGTCGAGTGTCCGGCACCGCGGTCGTCGCAGCGGAGCACGGCGATGCCCCGGCGGGTCAGGTAGTCGGCCAGCACGAAGAAGGGACGGTGGTGGAAGAGGGTCTCGTCGCGGTCCTGCGTCCCGCTCCCGGTCAGCAGGATGACGGCGCGGCTGGGTTGTCCGCCGGCCGGCAGGGTCAGTGTCCCGGCCAGCGTCGTCCCGTCCTGCGGGTTGGTGATGCTGACCTCTTCGCTTCGGTAGGGGAAGGGAGGCCGGGGCGTCTGCGGGCGCATCGCGAGGAGGTCGACTCGCCGCAGGTCGAGCGGCAGCCGGGCCGTCCCCTGGGTGAACGTGCCGCGCAGGAGGCTGTCGCCTTCCAGTGAGGCTTCGTAGCGGATGCCGGCCTTTGAGAGGCAGACGGACAGTCTGTGCCCGTCCGTGACGACGCTGTCGGCTTCGATGCCGTAGGCCCCTTGGTCGGGACTGTCCATGCTGCCCGTATAGCGGCCTTCGTGGAGCGTGAAGTGGAACGTGAGCGACAGGCGGGCTTGGCCGGCGTCAAGGCGTCCTGACCAGTCGCCTGTCAATGCTTGTGCGGAGGCGGAGAGCGCACCGAGCGCAAGCAACAGGAACAAGGAGATGGGATGGAGTTTCATAAACGGTGTGAGATATGGATGGTTAGTCAGTGAAGGATGCCTGCCCTACGACAGCAGGCGGTAGTTTCCCCCGGCAAGCAATTTCACGACGCCCTTCATCTCAAGCGTGAAGAGCAGGGCGCTCAGTTTGTGCACGGGGATGTTGGCCTGTACGGTCAGCGTGTTGATGTGGATGCCCGTGGGCGACTTGCCCAGGAGGGCGACCACAGTCTGTTCCTCCTCGGTGAGGTCCGGGAAGAAAGTGCGCTGCACGGGCTGTCTCGGCTTTTCCGGACCGTCCCATTGGAGGGCTTTCACCAGTTCGTCGGCGTGTTGGAGCAGGATGGCTTTGTTGTCGCGTATCAGGCAGTTGCAGCCTTCGGAATAGGGAGCGCCCACCGGTCCGGGGAACGCGAAACATTCGCGTCCGTATTCCGAAGCCAGTTCGGCTGTGATGAGCGAGCCGCCCTTCGTGGCCGACTCGATGACGACCGTGGCGTCGCAGAGCCCCGCGATGATACGGTTGCGCCGGACGAAGTTCGGCCGGTCGGGAAACGTCCCGCAGGGATATTCCGTGAGCACACCGCCCTGCGTGAGCATGCGCGAGGCTTCGGCGCGATGCTGGGAGGGATAGATGCGGTCCAGCCCGTGGGCCAGCACGCCGACGGTGTCTGTCCCGCAGTCCAGCGCGGCACGGTGGGCACAGATGTCCACTCCGTAGGCCAGCCCGCTGACGATGACCGCGTCAGGGCAGCAGTCTTTCAGTTCCTTCACGAAGTGTGTGCAGAGCATGCGGCCGTAGTCCGTGATGTGGCGTGTGCCCACGATTGCGACCATATGGAGGGCATTGAGGTCGGCCGAGCCTTTATAGAACAGCACGAGCGGCGCGTCGGTACACTCGCGCATGCGCGACGGATAGGCCTCGTCGTTCAGGCACAGGCAACGGATGTCGTGCCTGGAGGTGAAGTCCCATTCACGCTTGGCACGTTCGCTCACGGCAGGGTCGCCGAGCGCCTCGGCCAGGTGGTCGGGGAAGCCTGCGGCCAGTCGGGGCAGTTCTGTCCTGTGGGCAAACACCTCGGTGGCTGACCCGAACTGCTCGATGAGTTTCTTGGCGCTGATGACTCCGATGCCCGGCGTGAACCCGAGCGCCAGCATGGCCACAATCTCCTGTTCACTCATGGAGATAGGGTGCGAATAGTTCGTCAAACAGCGTGCTGGCGCTCAGCCGTCCGCCCACGACGCAGACTGTTTCCACCGTCGCTTTGAGGCTGACTTTCATGTCGGGCAGGCGGAAGATGTCCTGATAGAACACATACTTGATGCCTTCCTTGGACAGGCGGAGCTTCGACACGAACTCGTCGCCGCTGCGCAGGGGAGTCTTGAAGGCCATGTTGATACGCGCCACCACGGGGTCGATTCCTTCTTCGTGGAGCCGGGCGAAGCTGATGCCCGTCGAGGTGAGAAACTCGTGGCGCGTGTGTTCCAGGTAGTGCTGGTAGTTGGCATTGTTGACAATGCCTTGGAGGTCGCACTCGTAGTCGCGCACCTTCATGCGTAGTTCGAATATGTATTTATCCATCGGTCAAAACGTTTTTTTTACGGGAAGCAAACTTACGAAAAATTTGCCGGGTATGCAAACCGGGGCAGGCTTGTGCCGCTGAGGCTTACTCCTTCGCCGGCTCGACGTGGATGTTGATGAACGCCCCTTTGCCCAGGTGTTCGCGCAGGCGACGCTCCATCGCGCGCGTGATGTCGTGCGACTGTGTCAGCGTCAGGTTACCGTCCATGCGCACGTGTACCTCCACCGAACAGTTGCTGCCGATGCGGCGCGTGCGCAGGTTGTGCGGCTGGCTCACGCCGGGGAAGCTGAGCAGGATGTCCATGATTTCCTGTTCCGTCTGTTCGGGGAGCGACTGCTCCATGAGCTCGCCCATGCAGGGGACGACCAGTTTCCAGGACATTTTCAGGATAAACACGCTCACGACGACGGCGGCCAGGGGGTCGAGCACACGCCAATGCTCGCCCAGCAGGATGGCGCCCCCGATGCCCAGCGTCGTGCCGATGGACGAGAGCGCGTCGCTGCGGTGGTGCCAGGCATTGGCTATCACGGCCTGCGAGTTGACCCTCCGGCCGACGATGACGGTGTATTGGTAGAGCGCTTCTTTCACGACGATGGACACCACGGCTGCCACCAGCGCCATCATGCCCGGCGCTTCGAGCTGTCCGCCGCGGATGACGGTGAGGATGGACGTCAGCCCGTTCCACAGGATGCCCAGCCCGACGAAGAAGAGGATGATGCCTATCAGCGCCGTGGCTAGTGTCTCGTATTTGCCATGCCCGTAGTCGTGGGTGGCGTCTTGCGGTTTGTTGGAAATGCGTACGAAGAGCAGCACGATGATGTCGGTCACGAAGTCTGACAACGAATGCACGGCATCGGCGATCATGGCCGCACTGTGGCCCAGGATGCCTGCTGCGAATTTGAAAATGAGCAGGACGAAGTTGACGATACTGCCCAAGATGGTCACCCGGTAGATGGCCCGCTCGCGCCCGGCTGTGTCCGGAGTGTTTTTTGTTTCCATAGAATCATAGAATAATGTTCGTTAATGCGGACAAAGATAGTGCATTCTTTCATATTCCGGCATCGGATTACGGAAGTTTAATACCAACCTTTTTATAGGCTGCGGCGACGGCCTGAAGGGCAGGCGGCAGCGCCATCCTTTCGGCTCTTCCTTACCCTCCTTTCCGTCCTCGGGCGGAAAGGAGGGCATGGTCGGGCGGGGTTAATAGGATTTTTTTCCCGTCTGCTCGGCCGCCTTCTTGCGGGTGTTGTCCCAAGAACGGTCAAAGTTGTTTTTCTGCATCTCGTAGTCGTGCATCGGGCAGTAGTTCGAGCCTTTCCGCGCTTCCCGGTTGCAGCCGGGATAGTCACATTCGTCCCAGCCAAAGAGGATGTTCAGCATGGTGCTGCAGGAGGTGAGAGAGACAGAGAGGAGAAGGCCGACGAGCAGGCTTCCGCAGGTGGGTTTAGGTCGGTTCATGACTGAAATGGTTATGGTGAGGCGGTGAAGATAGGGATTTATTTTTTATCCGGCAATACGCAGCACGCCTGCGCCTTCTTTGTTTGGACGTTCGGGAGGGAACGAGTAACTTTGCCGGAAAACGAAAATTGATGAATGCGATGAACGAGGAAATATTCAAATCTTTGGACAACTGGCTGCGCCAGCAGGGCTATGTCCTGGCTGAAGACTCCATGACCGTCATGCACCGTGTGCTCTGGCTGCTGGCCATCCTGCTGCTGGCCTATCTCGTCGGCCTGCTCTGCCGCCGTGTGCTCATTCCCCTGGTCGCCAAGGTGGTGCAACGGACGAAAGTCACCTGGGACGACTATCTGTTCAATCCTCCCGTGATGCGGAGCATCTCGCGCTTCGTCCCCGCGCTGGTGGTCTACGTCCTGTTGCCTTTTGCCTTCCAGGGCATCCCCCTGTGGCTGAGCTTCCTGCAACGCGCGACGCTCATCTGGCTCATCATCGTGGTGCTTCAGTTTTTCATAGCCCTCATTTCCTCGGTCTATGAACTGTCCAGCCAGCATGAGGAGCTGCGCAACCGTCCGCTGAAGGGCGTCTACCAGATGCTCAAGATTGTGGTCGTCTGCGTGGGCATCATCAGCATCGTGAGCGTGCTCATCGACAAGTCGCCGCTGGCCCTGTTCACCGCCTTGGGTGCTGCCGGTACGGTGCTGATGCTCATCTTCAAGGACTCCATCGTCGGCCTGGTGGCCGGCGTGCAGCTTTCGGCCAACGACATGCTCCGCCCGGGCGACTGGATTAAGATGCCCAAGCTGGGCATTGACGGCGTGGTGACGGAGGTGAACATGACCATCGTGAAGGTGCTCAACTGGGACAACACCGTGACGACCATCCCGCCCTATACGCTCGTCAGCGACTCGTTCGAGAACTGGCGCGTGATGCAGGAGAGCGGTGGCCGGCGCGTGAAACGTTCGCTGAACATCGACATGCAGAGCGTGCGTTTCTGCACGGCGGAAGAGCGTGCCGCCTACGAGGGCGAGGAGTGGTATGCCCCGCTGAAGGACGAGGGCAAGCTGGTCAATCTGACCGCTTTCCGTGCCTATTTCACCGACTGGCTGCGCCACCAGGACCGTATCAACCAGGACTTGATACTCATGATACGCCAGCTCCAGCCCACAGGCGAGGGTCTGCCGCTGGAGTTCTACTTTTTCTCTGCTGACCGTTCGTGGGTGCCCTACGAGATGCTCCAGGCCGAGGTGTTCGAATACATCCTGGCCGTCCTCCCGCGCTTCGGCCTGCGTGTGTTCCAGTTTCCCACGGGGCTGGACGTCAAGTCGCTGACGGCCGGTGGCGAGTCCCAGCCGCAGTGACGCGTAGCCTGTGCGTGCAGGCAGAAAAAAGCAAGCCCGAAGTTCCGGCTGGGCGCCGGGGCTTCGGGCTTGGTGGGTTTTAGAGCAGGAGAAAACTCCTTATTTCACTTTATTCGGGTGTACAGTAGACGTATGTACCATCTTGCTCGTCGGGAGTACCGGTCGGATTGGCGTTGGCCACCATCCAGCCTTCGGTCTGCGTCAGCCAGTCATTGCCTTTACCGGAATCATACATGTCATAGTGAATCGGGTAGACATAGTACCATCCACGCCAGGAGAAGAGCCAGTTCTGGGCCGTTTCTGTCGTTCCTGAATCCATGCCATAACGGTCACCCATGCGTGAATCTTGCAGCGGGTCGATGGTTTCCATGCCTACGCTTTCGTAGAAGGCTTCCAGTTCGTCGAAGGCACTGTTGCGTTCAGCCTCGCTCATGTCACGGGTAATGGGAGTGACGTTCATCAACATCTGGTTGTCTTGCAACGGGTGCTGGAATACGCCTTCGTCGTCGCGGACATCCATATCGTGGATAGTATTGAGGTCATAAGCCCAGATCTTAGTCTGTTGCTTGGTACCGCAGAAGCGTGGCAAGCCCAGGCGGGTAAGCACATTGTCCGTCTTCGTATAAGTCGGGCGTCCGTCTTTTCCGTTATAAATCTTCCATCCGGCGCCGTAAGCCAATTCGGGGTCGTATTCGCGTGTTTCGTCATTGATGCCTGCCAAGCGCGGGTCAAATCCGGCTCCACCTTCGAAAAGCAACCAGCGGCGCATGTCCCAAGAACGTTTTCCTTCATAAGCCAATTCGACGGCACGTTCGTTCAACACAGCGCGGAGAAGGTCGTAACGATTGCTTAGAGAATTTAAATCATCCGTTCCGGCTCCTACACGGGTGCGAATCTGGCGCAGGTAGTTAATGCATTGTGCGGCGTTGCCTTGTGCTGCATAACATTCGGCAATGTTCAGCAAGACTTCTCCGAAGCGATACTCCATGATGTCATTGCTGGAAGTTGATTCGTAACCGGGAGCAACGTTGCTGCTTGACATTTTCCAGATAAGTGCACGGCTTTTCTTTTGTGCGCCGCCGTCGCCCTGGCTTCCATCGGTGTAGCGGTACATGTTGCTTTCCGTGTCGCTGTATTTATAGGCATAGAGCCAGATTTGCGTGTCTGAACCGGGCCATTGGCAACCGGAGAACGCGAAGGTCTTGTAGAAACGCGGGTCGCGGTTGCGATAGAACTTCACGTCGTCGTAGCCGTTTTCTTCCGTAGCAGGCATACCGTTGGCCATCGGGAATTTGCGGAGCATGGATTCGGAAACGCGCATTCCGGCATCAGTCGTTTGTCTGACGACACCCGGACGGATTGTGGTCTCCCAGGTGTTGTAGATTGCGCCATCCATCACTTCGTCGCTCATTTGGACGGTGATGATAGCTTCAGGATTGTTCTTATTGAAGAATGCATCGTTCCAAGCATCAATGCCGGATACTCCTACGATGCCGGCAGCGCGGGCTTCTTCTTCAGCTTTCAGGCTGGCATCGAGGGCAGCTTGCCAGCGGGTGCTGCTTGGATTGTCCCAACTTGCGTTGAAAATAGGGCTTGCTGCATAAAGGCGTACGCGGCTGATCATAGCCCATGCGGCCACGGAAGTGAAACGTCCGAAGTCAGTCTGGTCGTTTTCCCAACGCGCAGGCAGAAGGCTGGCTGCTGTTTCAAAGTCTGCGCAAATCTTGTCCACGCAGTCTTGGATAGACATGCGTTCAGAGCGGTCACCCATTTGCGGTTCGTCTGTTTCCGTGTTGTAATACGGCACACCTCCGCACAAGCGGATAGCATCAAAGTAGAGCCATGCACGGATGAAGATGGCTTGTCCTTTCAGACGGTTCCAAAAGGTCTCATCGGCAATCAAATCGCGTGATACCTCTATCTGCTTGATGAAGTCATTGATGCGATATACTGTGGGGAACAGTGTTTTGCGGTTGAAGTTGTTGAAGTTGTTTGCTTGGTTGCGCGGGTCATTCCAATAGGTCGGGTTGGTGAGGTGGTTGCCGGCCTTGGTCGTTTTGGCATTGCGTCCGTCGTAGCGTTCGTCGCCGGTAACTTGTCCCGGCAGTTCATCAGACAGGTTGAACAAGTTGCCACCGTTGTTGCCTTTGCCTTGGCGCATTAACACGTCGGCTCCGTGGAGCGGTGACTTATAGTTTTCCAATATCTGTTTGTACAAGACAGCGAACACGGCGTTTGCCTGATTTTTGTCGCTGAACACGTCGATGGTGGTCATGTTGTTGTAGTCACGTTTGTCTTCCAAGAATTGGTCGCTACATGACGGCATGGCGGCCAAGAGACATGTGCCTATCAATACTTTTGATAATATATTCTTCATAATGTGTTTAGTTCTTTGTAACGGTTGTTTATAGTGAAGGGAGTTATCACAACGTCAGGTTAATACCCAGTGTCCAAGTTCTTAACGTCGGGTAACCGGTCGTTGTGTCGTCATACATGTTACGATAGTGATCGGGGAACGGGTTGTGGAAGTCCCACAAGTTGTTACCAGTCAAGCTGAGTTGCAGTTTGTCGATTTTGAGTTTGCTTGTCCACTCTTTGGGGAGAGTGTAGGCAAAACGCATGTTGCGTACATACATGCGGAACGACGACACTTGCCAGAAATCAGAAGCTTTGCTCCAGGCATTATCCACAGCCATGCTCGGATATTTGCCATTCGGATTGCTCACCGGGTCGAACATGTCGTTTACGATGGAGAATTGTGACCAGATGAAATCGTCGCTGCCTACACCGGTTTCTTCAATGTCGATAGCGTTATATCCGCCCCAGGATGTGGAGATTTGTGCAGACCAGCTGAAGTTGCCCCACTGTAGCCCCAGTTTGGTATTGATGCCGTGACGTCGGTTGTTTGCCAGTTTGGCGAAGTCTTCAGAATGGTCGTCTGATACACGTCCGTTCGGGCCGGCGATGGTTTCGTTGGCTGTGTCTATGTCGCCGCGCAGGTCTTGATAGGCAAGCATACCCAGCTCCATTTCTTCTTTGGATTCGATGCCCAAGTAGCTGGGAGTTGTTCCTGCGGCTGTGGCGAGGTCAGTCAAGTATTGCCAATAGTTGTCTATATCTTCTTGTGTACGCAAGATTCCGTCGCCGCCGGAGGTGTGTTTCCAGGTCTTGAAGCCCCATTCGTGTCCCATGCCGCGGTAGCCGGTCCAGCTGGTTTCGTTTTCGATATAGCCCGGGTAGTCGAAAGTCGGTTCTTGGCCGAGCACGGTCTTGTTCCAGGAGATGCTGTAGTCCATGCCGATGCTATACTTGATAGGACCCCATGACGGGAGGAGTGACTGTTCGATTTGGTCGTTCCAGCGTGCCGAGATTTCCCATCCCCAAGCGTCTTTCTTTCCGTAGTTGACGTTAGGCAAGGCTGCACCGATGTAGATAGGAGTTTCGGCGTCGGTGATGGCCATAATCAAGTCTTTTGTCTTGTCGTAATAGAAATCTGTAGATACAGACAAGCGGTTTTTCAACAGGTTGATGTCAATACCGACGTTGTTTTTGATGGTCGTATCCCAGCGGATGTCGCGGTTGACTGTTCCGTTGATGGAGGCACCTGATGTCGGCATACCGCCCAAGTCGCCAAAGCCGAGTCCGGAGGTCGGGCTGATGTTGTAGATTTGCAGCCATGTCCAAGCGGCTACATTGTCTTTACCTGTCTTACCAATGCTGTAACGCACTTTCAAGAAGTCAATCCAGTCGGCCAGTTTGCTTTTCTTGAAGAAGTTTTCTTCAGAAACTACCCATCCGAACGAACCGGTGGGGAAGAAGCCCCAATAGTTTTCAGGAGCGAACTTCGTGGAAGCGTCGGCGCGGAAGAGGAACTGAGCCAGGTAGCGTTCGCCATATTTGTAGTTGAAACGGCCGATGTACGAGAGCGCGCCGCTTTCGTATTTATGGAAGTAAGTCTGGCTTCCGTTTTGGCTGAGGGTTCCTGATGTGGAACTGGTTCCGTTGTAGATTTGTCCGGGACCTTGGTAGTAGAGTTGCTCCTCGTGTCCTTCGTTTTCAGCGCGTTCGATGACGAATGTGCCTGATACGTCATGCTGTCCGAAGGTGCGGGCATAGTTGATGGTCAAGTTCATCTGCTCGCTCTTGGAGGTCGATTTGGCGTAAGTCACAGTCGGCTTGTTGTCCAGAGCCGTACTGTTCGGGTCGCCGTAGTTCAAGACGGTCCATGTCGAGTTGTCGCCCAGCAGGTGCATGCCCGGGTCGTAGATATTGGTGGCACGTGCCAATGAATAGTATGCACCGACTTCGTTGCCCAGCGAGTTGTCATAGCTGATGGAGTATGTACCCTTGATAGAGAGTCCCTTGATGAAAGGCACTTCCCAGTTGAGCGAGAAGTTGGCGTTGTAGCCGTTGCGCTCATGATTGTTTCGTGCGCCGGATGCTTCGTTGGCAAAGAAGTTCCAAGCCTGGATGCCATCGCCCAAGCTGGAGTCCGTGTATGAGTTGGTGTCTTGCGGGCCGTTCCAAGGAGACACGAAGTATGTAGTCGGATTGCCGGTCGTCGGGTCGTTGATGGTGTATTCGACGGGGATGTATCCCGGCATGTGGCGCAGTGCCAGGTAGTCGTTCGTGCTGCTCGGTCCCCACGGGCCACGGCCGATTTTGGCTTGGTCGTTGACTTCAGTCTGGTTGGTGCTGTAACCGGAGACGGAAGCAGAGAGTTTCAGCCCGGCTGCCACGTTGATTTCGCCTCCGGCGCGGAATGTCCATTTGTCGAAATCCTGCACTTCACCGAGGTTGGTGTCCTGGTTCTGGTAGGTTATGCCGGCAAAGTAGGTCACTGTTTCACTACCGCCTTGCACGTTCAAGGCATGGCGATGAGAAAGCGATGAATGCCATGCGCGGTCGAGCCAGTCGTAGTTCATGGTTTTCAAGCGTTCCAGTTCTTCATCGGAATACTTGTAGTAGGCCATGTTGTTGTTCTCGTTGATACGGTCGGTCGCATCAAACATGCGGTTGGTGAACACGCCTAGTTCATACGGTGTCATTACTTTTGCGTGGCTCACGGCATCGGCAAAGTCAAGTTTTGCAGAATAAGAGATTGAAGGCTTGCCTGCTTTACCGCGCTTGGTCTTCACGAGGATGACACCTGAAGAAGCACGTGCACCGTAGACGGCTGCCGAAGCATCCTTCAAGACGGTCATGGTCTCGATTTCCGACGGGTCGAGCATGTTGAAGGCTGTCATGCTGGGTTCTCCGTTCTCGTCCACCTGCACGATGTCGTCGATGACGATAAGTGGCTGGTTGAAGTTTGTGGATGATTCGTCGAAGCTCATCGGCTGGCGGATGGTGAAGCTACCGGTCGCACCCGGACGGCCGCTACTTTCATTGATCGACAGGCCCACGACTTGGCCGGCCAATGCATCGACGAGCGAAGCTCCCGGCAGGTCGATGATGTCTTCCACCTTTACGTTGGTAGCCGAGCCGGTGAGGTCTTTCACACGTTGTGTACCATAACCCACGACCACCACTTCATCGAGCATCTGGTTGTCTTCTGCCAGCTTGATGGTCAGCGGTTCGTTGCCCTTGGCCTCGACGGTCTGGGTGAGGTAGCCGATGTAGGAGATTTCGATTTTTGCGCCTTTGGGGACGTTGTTGAGAGTGAAGTTACCGTCGAAGTCGGTGATGGTACCCGTTGTGGTGCCTGCCACCTTGATGCTCGCGCCGATAACCGGTTCGCCATTTTCATCCAATACTTTACCTGTCACTTTGCGGCCGTCTTGCTGAACGGATGCGGTGCCTGACAAGTTGGCTGCTACGCCTACTTCAGCCCACGTGGGGACTGTCGAGCCGGCGAGAAGCAGTGCAAGAAGAATCTTGTGCCTCATATTTTAAAATTTGATGTTAAAAAAAGTTTATATAGTTCTCTATTTTTCCTGGTCTGCCTTTGCCGGGAGCTTCCCGGCAGAGGGAAAAAATGATGGTAGCCTCTGCGGCGTAGTTGTCAGTCGCCGTCAGGAGGAGTATGTTTGCTTTGTTAAAACAGTGGTAGTGTTGTCGTTAAGTCGTCTCTTTCCGTTCAGTCTTGAAAGATGCTTTTCAGGTAGGCGGCATTCGTGCCGTAGTTCTTTTTCACGTTGTGCACGTCGCTGGCGTCGCGCGAACGCTCGATGACGAGCCAGCCGCTCCATCCCATGCTGTCGAGTGTGGCCTTTATCTTCTTCATGTCCAGGCGCGTGTTCTTGTCGAGTGTCACGCCGTCGGTGTCGGTGCAGTGGATGAGGTCACACAGGTTGTCGCGTCCCAGGATTTTCAGTTCCGTGCTGACGTCGCGTCCTGCTTCGAGCGCGTTTTGGAATTTGAAGTAGATTTTGATGCCCTTCGAGCCGATTTCCTTCAGCAGTTCGACGTCGCCCTGCGCGTCGAGTGAAGTCTCGATGCCGATGATGCGTCCTTCGCGCGCGGCCATGTCACCGATGACCTTCATGCGGCGCACGAGTTCGGGGCGTATTTCGGGGTTCTTCGCCAGGTCGCATGGGCCGAGCGGCAGGAAGGCAGTCTTCACGTCCATGGCTTTCATCGTGTTGAGGCAGTCCTGCACGAGGTCGACATAGTTGTCACGTGCCAGGATGGACTGTCCGTAGAAGCCCGACATGGCGATGGAGGATATTTCGACCTTGTTTTCCTGTGCTTTTTCCCGGAAGAGTTTCTGGAAATGCGGGTAGCGGAGCTTGTTGTCGAAGGTGTCGCGTTTGCCCAGGCCACCCATGTCGACTTCGATGCCGTCGCATCCGATTTCGCGGGCCAGGGCGAACTCGCCGATTTTCTGGCGCTTGAGTATCATCCAGTCGCACACGGAGATTTTATAGCGTTCACCCTCCGCACGCTGGGCGAATGTTTCGACCGGCAGGATGACGAGCATTAACAATAGGAAGACAAAAGGTGCAATCAGTCTTTTCATAGTAATAGTATATGTCTTGTGCTTATATTTCAACAGGCAAAGTTAAGTGATTTTTTAGTTGTTACAATGTTTTAACGCTTAAAATGCGTCCTTTTGGATGCCGGCTTGTGCTTTTTAACATATAGGCCTTCGGCAATGCCTGATTGTACTCTTGATAATGAGGCTTTTCTGCGGCCTGACCACGGAAAGGAGGGTAGCCGGCAGCGCAAAGGAAGGCGGGCGGGGACGGAAAGGAGGCCGTGGTCGGGCGGAAAGGAGGCCGCCCGGGGAAGAGTGGAAGAAATGGAGGGAAAACAGAGGCCGTTCGCCGTGAATGTGTTACTTTTGCACGAAAGCGTCGTGTCATCGCAGGTCTTGGAGATGCGGATTGGCGCGGAGGACGCAGGCTGATGAGGGACCATCGGCCTGCTGCGGGCCAGTCGCGTCCGGAGCATTGCCGTCAATGCCTGTCCCGGCGCTGTTTCTACACCTTATTATATATAGTTATGGTTTTGAACTACATTTGGATTGCTTTTTTCGTGGTGGCTTTCCTCATCGCCTTGGCGAAGCTCGTCTTTTGGGGCGACACGGCCGTGTTTCCTGCGATGGTGGAGTCCACCTTCGCTTCGGCCAAGACGGCTTTTGAGATTTCATTGGGGCTGACGGGCGTGTTGGCGCTCTGGCTGGGCATCATGCGCATCGGCGAACGCGGGGGCGTGGTGTCCGTGTTGGCGCGTTGGCTCAGCCCGCTGTTTGTGCGCCTGTTTCCCGACATCCCCAAGGGACATCCGGCCACGGGGGCTATCTTCATGAACATCGCGGCCAACATGTTGGGACTGGACAATGCGGCGACGCCCATGGGCCTGAAGGCGATGGAGGAGCTTCAGAAGCTCAATCCGCACAAGGACACGGCTTCAAATCCGATGATTATGTTTCTCGTGCTCAACACGTCGGGACTGACCATCATCCCCATCAGCATCATGGTCTACCGTGCCCAGCTGGGGGCTGCGCAGCCGACCGATGTCTTCGTCCCCCTGCTGCTGGCCACGTTTTTCTCCACGCTGGCAGGCATCATCTGCGTGAGCATCTACCAGCGCATCAATCTTCTCAACCGCACGCTGCTCCTCACACTCGGGGGCGCCACGCTGGCCGTGGCCCTTCTCATCGCGGGGCTGGGCAGCCTGTCGCGGGTGCAGATTGACGCCCTGTCCACGTCGGTGGCCAACATCCTCCTGTTTCTCATCATTATGGTCTTCATCCTCGCGGGTGTCCGGCGGCGCATCAATGTCTATGACGCTTTCATCGACGGGGCGAAGGAGGGATTTCAGACGGCCGTGCGCATCATTCCTTATCTGGTGGCCATCCTGGTGGGCATCGGCGTGTTTCGCGCTTCGGGTGCGATGGACATGCTGGTGGGTGCCATCGAGTGGGTGGTGGCTTCCTGCGGGGGCGACACGGACTTCGTGGGGGCGCTTCCCACGGCCTTGATGAAGCCCCTGAGCGGAAGCGGTGCACGCGGGATGATGGTCGATGCGATGAACACCTACGGGGCGGACTCCTTCGCGGGCCGGCTGGCCTGCATCTTCCAGGGGTCTACGGACACGACGTTCTACATCCTGGCCGTCTATTTCGGCAGTGTGGGCATCCGCTATACGCGCCATGCCGTGGCCTGCGGCTTGCTGGCTGACCTGGCCGGGGTGATAGCGGCCATCTGCATGGCCTACTTGTTTTTCGGCTGACGGGCGTTCCGGAGTTTTACCGGCCTGCCGGCCTGTTGACTTAATCTAAAAACTTAAGATATGATTACTTATCAGACTGACGGCGTGAAGATGCCGTCCATCAAGCGGCGCGAGACGAGCGCATGGGTGAAAGCCGTGGCGGCTACCTACGGCAAGCGTGTGGGCGAGATTGCCTACATCTTCTGTGATGACGAGAAAATCCTCGAAGTGAACCGGGAGTATCTGCAACACGACTACTACACAGACATCATCACATTCGACTACACCGAGGGTGAGGTCATCAGCGGCGACCTCTTCATCAGCCTCGACACCGTGCGTACGAACGCCGAGCAGGTGGGCACGACCTACGACGAGGAACTGCACCGTGTCATCATCCACGGCATCCTTCATCTCTGCGGCATCAACGACAAGGGGCCCGGCGAGCGGGCCGTCATGGAAGCTGCGGAAAACAGAGCCTTGGCGCTGCGCGCTAAGACGAATTGACAATGGACAATGGATAATTGACAATTTGGGCTATCGCCCGCAGCCATGCGGCATCGTAATTGTCAATTATCCATTGTCAATTGTCAATTACCCTGCGCTTTGTCCATCACGCGCAGGAAGTTGCCGCCCCAGATTTTCTGAATGTCTTCCTCCGAATAGCGTTCTGCAAGCAGCCGCCGCGTGAGGTTGATGACTTCCGAGGCTGAAGCACAGCCGGGCACTCCGCCGTCGCCGTCGAAGTCCGTGCCGATGCCCACATGGTCGATGCCCATGACGGAGACCATGTGGTTCAGGTGTTCGATGATGTCGGGCAGGCCTGCCTGTCCGTCCGTGCGGAGGAAGCCTCCGTAGAGGCACACTTGTGCGACGCCTCCGCGGCGGGCCAAGGCGCGTAGCTGGTCGTCAGTCAAGTTGCGCGGATGGTCGCACAGGGCGCGGCATGACGAGTGGGAGCAGACGATGGGCTGCGTGCTGCATTCCAGTGCGTCGTAGAAACTGCGTTCCGAGGCGTGCGAGAGGTCGACGAGCATGCCTGTGCGGTTCATTTCTCTCACGACCTCACGTCCGAAGGGACTGAGTCCGCCGTGTTCGCCCTTTCCCCGCGCCGAGTCGCAGATGTCGTTGTCCCCGTTGTGGCAGAGGGTCATGTAGACGACGCCCCGGCGGCGGAAACGTTCGACGTTCGCCAGGTCGAGTCCGACGGCATAGCCGTTTTCAATGCCCAGCATGACAGCTTTCTTTCCTTCGCGTTTCAGGCGCACGATGTCGGCCGGTGTGCGTGCGATGTCCACGTATGACGCATGAGCGTGCACCATTTCCTCGATTTGGTTCAGGATGCGGTCGGCCTTGGCCGTGGCGGCAAGCAGCGACTCGGGGTCGCGTTCGCCCTGTTTCAGGTAGGCCACCATGATGGTGGAGTCCAGCCGTCCTTCGCTCATCTTGTGCAGGTCGACCAGCACGTGCGGGTCGCGCGTGTGGAACCGGACGCCTTCGTGGAAGAACATGGGCGTGTCGCAGTGGCTGTCGAGGGTGACGATGCGTGCATGCAACTCTTTGGCGCGGGCGAACGAAGCCGCTTCGTCCACCAGCCAGCGAAACAGCGGGAGCATGCTCTCGTCGCCGGCCAACACCATGCATTCGGGATGCCACTGCACGCCCAGCATCGACTTGTATGCTGTCGACTCGATGGCTTCGATGATGCCGTCAGCCGCACGGGCGCATACGCGGAATCCCGGGGCCGGTTCGCTCACCGCCTGATGATGGAATGAATTCACGGGGAGCACCTCGCAGTCGGGAAACAGGCGTGCCAGCGTAGTCCCCCGTTCGATGCGCACGGTGTGCGAGGCGTAGCTGCGGTCGAGCTGCTGGTCATGCTTCAGGCAGGTCACGCCTGCCTGTGCGCCCATGTCCTGATAGAGTTTCCCTCCGAAGGCGGCGTTCATCACCTGGATGCCCCGGCAGATGCCCAGGATAGGAATCTGCCGGTCGGACGCCAGGTGTGCCAGCAGCAGTTCCTGGCGGTCGCGCCGGTGGTTGATGCTGTGCAGTTGCTCCAGAGGCTCTTCGCCCAGGAAGAGCGGGTTGATGTCGCCTCCGCCTGTGAGCAGCAGTCCGTCGATGTGGTCGAGGGTGGAGAGGAGCGCGTTGCGCTCTTCGTAGGGAGGGATGATGAGGGGCGTGCCTCCGGCACGCAAGACCGATGTGCAGTAGCCGTCGGCCAATAAACAATTCCCGTCACTGAAGTTGGCAGTCACTCCAATGACGGGCAATCGTCTGTATCCCGGGTATGAAGCATGGAGGGCTTCATACGTCCGTTGTATGTCAAATGTCTTCATGCTGTGTCTTTCGCTTTCAAGCCCGGTCTGTCCGGGAACTTAAAACTTATAGGTGCGTTTCGGATTCTTCGGAAACCAACCTTTCTTCACACGCTCCTCCTGTTCGAAAATCTCTTTGATGGTCCAGAACGAGGAGAAGGCAAACACGCCCAGCAGCGTGGAGGCCAGCACATGGTCCGTCAGCAGCGAGCCGACGATGCCGCCCAGGCCCAGAATCAGGAAGACCCACCAGCAGCGTGTGCCGAAATAATATTCGCATTTCACCACCACCGGATGGAAAAATCCGATGATGAGAAACGTGCAGATGCCGATGATAAGTCCCGAGAAATGCAGGCTGTCGAAAATCTCCATGCGCTTACTTCTCGCTGATGGGGATTTCCTTCTTGATGCTTTGTTCCAGCGAGATGAGTGTCTCTGTGGCTGTCACGCCGGGAATCTCCTGGATGCGCCGGTTCAATAGTTCCATCAGGTGCTCGTTGTCACGTGCATAGAGCTTGATGAGCATCGTGTAGGGACCGGTCGTGAAGTGGCACTCGACGACTTCGCGGATGTTTTCGAGTTGCGTCACGGCGTCTTTGTACATCGAGCCTTTTTCCAGTTTCACTCCCACATACGTACACGTGCTGTAGCCCAGGCTTTTCGGGTTGACGTGGTAACCTGACCCGACGATGACGCCAAGGTCAATCAGACGCTGCACTCGTTGATGGATGGCTGCGCGGGACACACCGCATTCTGCAGCGACGTCCTTGAAGGGGATACGCGCATTTTGAGATATGATCTCCAGAATGCGACGATCTAGATTATCAATTCTTTCCATTCTGTTGAGGATTTGATTGTTCTTTTGGTAAATACCCGCCAAGTGTCCTTCTTTCCGGGGCGAAATGTCCCTGACCGGATGGGGCTTGGCGGCTGTCCGGCCGTTTTCCAACGGCTATGATAAGCAAATATAGTAATAAATTTGAAAAATTCGACGTTTTGACAGATTTTTTTCGGATATTATTGAAAAAGTATAGGAACAGGCGGGTGAGAGGCGGTTTTTTCGGAACTTTGGCTGGCGAAAGGTGAGCCACGGGGCATTTCCCGGAGGGGGATTCCCGGGCCTGCGGAGAGCCGTTGCGGACGGGGTAAAGGGTAGCCGGATGCGGAAAGGAGGGTAGGCGGGGACGGAAAGGAGTCCGTGGTCGGACGGAAAGGAAGGGGAGGAAATGAAGAATGAAGAATGAAGAATGAAGAATGCCTTGCGGCGCGTGGAACTATATCCACTCTTCATTTTTCACTCTTCATTCTTCATTTAATTATTGTTTGCTCTTCTGCACGGTGTGGAGCACGCGGCCTTCCTTGTCCATCATGTAGAGCGACAGCGAGCTCTTGTCGGCTGACACGAGGGAGAAGCCCGGTTCTCCGCTGCAATAGACGGTGCCGTCGATGGGCTTCACGTCGCGTGCCAGCGAGGCGGAGGAGTTGACGACGTAGTCGATGTCGGTGCCCGGCTTGCGGATGTGCTGGAAGGTGTGGATGTGTCCGCAGATGTACATGGCCACGTTCGGATGGCGGAGCAGGATGGTGTTCACGCGGGCCTGCATGTCCGTGCGTTCCTTTTCGCTCTTGTCCGTGTCGGCGTAGATGGGGTGGTGTCCGATGACGAGCACCCAGTCTTCCTTGGCCGATGTGAGCACTTCGTCGAGCCACTTCAGTTGGGCGTCGATGTCCTGCTTGCCTGCGTCGGGATATTTTTCCGTGTCCTTGCGGTATTTGTCGAGGAGCGGGGAGGTGTCGATGAGCACGAGGCGCACGGTCACGTCATTGTCCTCGATGACCTTCGTGTAGTAGCGTCCCTCCATGTCCCAGCGTGCGCTGACCTTGGCATAGTCGAGCACGGCCTGTGTGTTGCCGCGGTATTCGTGGTTGCCCAGGATGGGATACCACGGGAGCATCAGTTCGGGGTGGCTGTAGATAAGCTCGTAGTTGGTCATCCAGAGAGGGTCTTGCGTGCTGCGCACACCTTCGAAGTGGTGCACGTCGCCGGCGGCCACGACGCACTCGATGCCCACGGTCTCGGCCATCGTGCCCATCAGTTCGGCGATGGGCTTCTGGTCATAGTAGCCGTTGCGGCCCAGGTCGTTGGCCACGTAGAAGTTGACATCCTTTTCGAGTTTGGCCCATTCGGCAGGTGTCTGCGCGAAGGAGAATGCGGCCGTGTAGAGGAGCAGGCACGCGGCGAAGAGTTTCTTCATTGCATTCATAGTCGGTTCTTAGCTTGTTTGATTGTCTTTGGTTTGTAAATATAGGGGATAATTCTTAGAACGCTATCTTGAATCCGGCATTGACTTTCACTCCGTAGTATTCAGCCTGCATCGTGCGGTCCTTTGTGCCTTGATAGTAACGCAAGGGCTGGTTGAGCAGGTTGTTGGCTTCGGCATAAACGGTGCATTTTACTTTCTTTCCGAAGGTGTAAGATGCATTCAGGTCCAGATAATTCACCGAGTCATAGTAGCGGTCGAGCGCTGCATGTTCGCCCATCTCGTCGATAAATTCAGAAGCGAAGTTGTAGGAAAGACGTGCATTCCAGCCGTTTTTCTCAAAGTAGAGCGAGGCGTTGGCCAAGTGCTCCGGTGAGCCGGGCATGCGGAGGTCTTTCTCGTTTTCGCGTCCTTCGAAGTTGAAGTTGTTCACTTTGGAGTATGTATAGGTGTAGTTTCCATAGAATCCTATACACTTCAGGGCAGGGGCGATGAAACCGAAGTCGCGCTGGTAGCTTACTTCCACTCCGAAGAGGTCGGCATCGCCGCCGTTGATGGACGTTTTGATTTCATCGAAGTCAAAATCGGGATAACCCTCATAGGCACCGCTGCTACGTTGTTCTACGATAAAGTCATTGATGCGCTTGTAGAAGAGGCCTGCCGAGACAAGACCGATACTTTTGAAATAGTAGTCGGCACTTAGGTCGAAGTTATAGGAGATGGCTGGTGTCAGGTCAGGGTTACCGATGGATACTTCTCCGTCATCCAAGTTGAGGGCTACGTTGGGTACGAGGTCTGAGTAGTCCGGACGGGCGAGTGTATTGGTGAATGAAGCGCGCAATTTGAAGTCATCGCTGACATCGAACTTATAAAGCACGCTGGGCAATACGTTGATGTAGTTGTTTTTGCGTTTGCCCGTACTTTCTATGCCTTCGGTCATGCCGGCATCTTCTTGTTCTTTGGTCGGTTTGAACCAGTTCCAGCCTTCATATTCCAGACGGGTTGCTTCCAAACGCACACCCAATACGAGCTGGTGACGACGTCCCAAGTGTTGGTCGAAGCGTACATAGGCAGAGGTTACATTTTCGGAGGCATCAAAGTTGCCCGATGATTCCTCCCAGTTACGTTCGCCTTCCATGGAGCTGAGGGGCAGGTCGGCCAGATAGCCTTTTGATACGAAGTCGTTCGGACGATATTGACCGTCTCCCGGTATGTAGTCTTCGCGAATCTGTGTCGCGAGATGTTGCATGTATTCGCTGCCGTAGGTATCAGTGTAGCTATCTTTGTAGTCGTATTGTTCGATATTCTTGTGTTTGTCCTTGTGGGCATATTTAGCACCAAATTTCAGCGTGTTGCTGAATTCATCTTTGCGGAAGGGGAGCTCAAAATCTACATGGAACTTAGCGTCCACTTCGTGTATGTCCTCTTCTGATTCAGTTAACGCATCGACTTCCCATGTGCCTTCGTGTACAGTAATATTGTCGGAGATATATGGAAACTCCGTGCCTGGATTCACCACGTCCAGTGTCAGTCCTTCTTGTTTCAAGTTGAAATAGCGTTCTTGTGGGCGGTCTTCGCTGGCGCGGGCATACGATGCTCCCCAATCCATCATCAGGTTTCCGAAGAGATGTTCACCGCCGATTGAGAAGTCCATCGTCTGCTGCAACTCCAGGCGGGCGTCGTGTTTGTCATGTGCACCTCCCTTGGTCTCTATTTCCACTTCGGCTTCGCCGTCGGCCGATTTGTCCAAGTCTTTGTAGGAGATGCGGTAGCGGTTCTCCCAGTCGTGGCGGCGATTGTAGATGCCTTTGAAGAAGAGTTTGTGGTTGGGGTTAATGTCATAGTCGAGCGAGAGCGAGTAACTTTGACGTTGGCGAGTGACGTAGTATTGGCGTGTTTCGGCATCGGTCATGTACACTTCGCCAGTGTCTTCATCGCGGTCATATTCGAACTCGACGTCGTCCGAGCCGATGGGTGCGTTTTGGTAAGATATGGCGGCCATCACGCCCAGCTTGTCGTTGAAGAAGCGGTCGCCATAGGTTAATCCGAAGTTTACCTGTGGGTCTTCGCTGATCCAGTTGTATCCGCTACCCAGCGTGGCGTTGAACGTGCGTTTGTAGGGCGTGTTCTTCGTGATGAGGTTGATAGAGCCGCCGATGGCGTCGGCATCCATGTCGCGGCTGTCACCACCTTGTTGACTTCGATGGTCTGTATCATGTCAGACGGGATGAGGTCGAGCTGCACATTGCGCACATCTCCTTCGGCCGAGGGCAGGCGGTTGCCATTGATGGTCACTGATGTGAGGTCGGGCGAGGTGCCGCGCACTTGTCCGAAGCGTGCTTCGCCCTGGTCATACTGTACGTTGATGCCGCTGATGCGCTTCAGGGCGTCGCCGATGTTGGAGTCGGGGAATTTGCCCACTTGGTCGGCTGAGACGACATTGACAACGCCAATTTTGTTTTTCTGTTGGTTGATGGCCCGGCTCTGTCCTTGGAACACGCCTCCGACGACGACCTCGTGCAGTTCGAGGCCTTCGTTCATCGTGATGTCGCGTTCGACGGTCTTGCCTTCGGGTACATTCAGTGTAAGGTAGATGGGCTCGTAGCCTACGTAGCTGACTTTCACCTTGTAGGTGCCCGGTTTTAGGTTGGTCAAAGTGTAAAAACCGTTGGCATCGCTCACCACACCGGTTTTCAGGTTCTCGATAAAGATGGTTGCACCTGGCAGAATACGCTTTTCTGAGTCAACCACGCGCCCGCGTATCACACCGACCGCAGGGTCTTCACTGTTGTTATCCGCAAACATTGGATTGCACAGGACGGTAGAGAGTAGTAAGAGTCCCGTTGCTTTTGCAAATCTTCTCATTTGTTAGTGATTTAAATTAGACGCTGCAAAATAACGGGCCCTGTGTTACATAGTTTTTACAGAATGTTGAAGCGGAAGTAACAGACGGATTACATTCGTGCGACACGATGATGAAGAATGAAGAGTGGGTATACCTTCACGCCGAAAGGCAATTCTTCACTCTTCATTCTTCATTTCTGCGGGGACTCGCGTTCCAGTCCTTTGTCCATCTCTTCGAGCCGCTCGACTTTGGCGGTGTCGCCTTCGGCAATGGCTTTTTGCTTCTCGGCCTGGAGGCTGTTGTAGCGGCTCACGCTCAGGATGATGCCGATGTAGACGCAGTTGATGAAAGTCGACGTGCCGCCTCGGCTGATGAGCGGGAGCGGTTGCCCCGTGACGGGGAAGAGGCCGACGGCCACCATCATGTTGATGAGTGCCTGCGTTGCGATGAGCAGGGCGATGCCCATGACCATGAAGGCGGGGAAGTCCTTGTCGCACTTGTTGGCTATCTTGGCCGTGCGTATGAGCAGGATGAGGTAGAGGAAGATGATGAGCACGCCGGGGATGAGGCCCAGTTCCTCCAGGATGATGGCAAAGATGAAGTCCGAGTAGGCCTGCGGCAGGAGGTCGCGTTCCTTCGAGTTGCCCGGACCTCGTCCGATGAGGTGTCCCGAGGTGATGGCGATGTTGGCGTGGCCCACCTGGTAGTTCTCCTTGCTCTCTATGTCGAATTGTTCGGGAGGGATGGTTTTGTGTTCCTTGTCCTTGAAGTTCAGGATGCGGTTTTTCCACGTCTCGCCTCGCTGTTCGAGCATGGGTATCTTCTTCAGTGTCTCGGCAGGGGTCACGACGAGAAATGTCCCGAAGAGGAAGCACGCAGCCAGCAGGATGCCGGTCAGCTTGGCCATCTGGCGCATGGGGATGCGTCCGATGATCATCATGAGGTAGACGACGAAGCCCAGGATGACGGCCGTGGAGAGGTTGTCCGGCGCGATGAGCGCCAGTGTGGGCAGGGCGAACCACAGGATGTATTTGAGTGCCTTGGGCGACGCGCCTTTTTCCTCCTGCATGAAGGAGAGGATGATGGCCGCGGTGATGATCAGGCCCATCTTGGCCAGCTCGGAGGGCTGGAAGGGGATGCCGAAGAAGTTGAACCAGCGCGCGCCGTCATTGATTTCCACGCCCAGCCCGAGTTGCAGCAGGACGAGGAACACCCACGAGATGAGCAGCAGCAGCGGGGCGAGCTTGAAGACGCGCAGGGGGAAGTATTGCACCAGCATGGCCAGCAGGCCTCCTCCGACGAGGAAGAGGCAGTGGCGGCGGAAGGGTGCCCAATAGTCACCCGTGGAGAAGGCGAGCGTGCTCGTCGCGCTAAACACTTCGACGAGGGAGATGAGGCAGAGGATGAGGAAGACCACCCACACGACCTTGTCGCCTTTGAAGAGATTCTTGATGAGTTCCATGTGTCAGCGTTTGTTTGGATGTGGTTGCAGGGCGCGGACGCAGGCTTTGAACTGGTCGCCGCGGTCCTCGTAGCTCTTGAACAGGTCGAAGCTGGCGCAACAGGGGCTCAGTAGGACGGTGTCGCCCGGACGGGCCATGCGGCGTGCGGCCTCGACGGCGTCGGCCATGCTCTGCACGTCGGCCACGGGCAGTCCCATGGGGTCGAAGAAGTCGTGGAGCTTCTCGTTGTGCAGTCCCAGGTAGACCAGGGCGCGGCATTTCTCCGCGACGAGAGCCTTGATGTCGTTGTAGTCGTTGCCCTTGTCCTTGCCTCCCAGGATGAGCACCGTGGGCGTGGTCATGCTCTGCAGGGCATACCAGCAAGAGTTCACGTTGGTGGCTTTCGAGTCGTTGATGTATTCCACGCCGTCGACGGCAGCCACCCGTTCGAGCCGGTGGGGGACTCCCTTGAAGTCGCTCAAGGCTTCGCGGATGGTCTCCTTGCGGATACCGGCCAGGTTGGCCGAGATGCCTGCGGCCATGGAGTTATAGAGGTTGTGCGTGCCGTTGAGGGCCAGTTCCTCTTCTTCCATGTTGAAGGCGATAGGCTCGGTGAAGTAGAGCTTGTTGTCCTCGGTGTAGGCGATGACACCTTTCTCTTTCAGTTCGGAGAAGGGGCAGAGCTTGGCCTGGATGCCATACTTCTTGAGCTCGCGTTGGATGATGGGGTCGTCGTTCCAGAAGACGAAGGCGTCGTCGTGCGTCTGGTTCTGTATGATGCGGAACTTGGCGTCGATGTAGTTCTGCATGTTGTGGTCGTAGCGGTCGAGGTGGTCGGGCGTGATGTTCATGAGCACGGCGATGTTGGCGCGGAAGTTATACATGTTGTCGAGCTGGAAGCTGCTCAGTTCGATGACATAGTAGTCATAGTCCTTCTCGGCCACCTGGAGGGCGAGGCTCTGTCCGATGTTTCCGGCCAGTCCCACGTTGAGTCCTGCGCTGCGGAAGATGTGATAGATGAGCGAGGTCGTGGTGGTCTTGCCGTTGCTGCCCGTGATGCAAATCATCTTGGCATGCGTGTATCGTCCGGCAAACTCTATCTCGGAGATGATGGGTATGCCTTTGGCTTTGGCCTTCAGGACCAACGGGGCGTCGTTGGGTATGCCTGGGCTTTTGATGATTTCGTCAGCATTGAGGATGAGGTCTTCGGTGTGGTGTCCCTCTTCCCACAGGATACCGTGTGAGTCGAGCTGTTGCTTATACTTGTCCTTGATGGCCGACATGTCCGAGACGAACACGTCGAAGCCTTTCACCTTTGCCAAGACTGCTGCGCCGGCTCCACTCTCGCCGGCTCCTAAAACAACAATACGTTTCATCGTTATCTGATTTTTAGTGTGATTATGGTAATAGCCGCCAATACGATGGTCACAATCCAGAAGCGGACCGTAATCTTTGATTCGTGGAACACATTGGCAGGCTTTGTAAATACATAGTGGCAACTGGGGTCAAGCTGTGCCATCGTCGTGCGAAAATGGTCATGGATGGGAGTCCGCTTGAACAGGCGTTGCTTGATGCCCTGCTTCTTCCCGGCCTTGTAATAGCGTACCTGGAGAATGACCGAAAGGTTTTCCACCAGGAACACGCCACAGAGGATGGGGATGAGCAGTTCCTTGTGTATGATGATGGCAAACACGGCGATGATGCCGCCGATGGTCAGGCTGCCCGTGTCGCCCATGAATATCTGGGCCGGGTAGGCATTGTACCACAGGAAACCGATGAGTGCACCGATGAAGGCGCAGATGAAGATGACCAGCTCCTCGCTACCCGGTATATACATTATATTAAGGTAGCCTGCGTATTCGATATGACTCGACACGTAGGCCAGTATGCCCAGCGTGACGCCGATGATGGCGGAGTTTCCGGCCGCCATGCCGTCCATGCCGTCGTTCAGGTTTGCTCCGTTTGATACGGCCGTGACCACGAAGATGGTGACGAAGACAAAGAGAATCCATCCGGCTGTCTCCTTATGTTCGCCCATGAAGCCCACGATGTCGGCATAGTCCAAGTTGTTGTTCTTGAAGAAGGGGATAGTGGTCTGTGTGGATTTCTCCGCTTCGCTTTCGTGCACGATGGCGACGGTGTTGTTTCCCTGGGGAGTTTCGATGTTCTTACGGATGACCACGTCGGGGCTGAGGTAGAGCGTGAGGCCCACGATGAGTCCCAGGCCCACTTGCCCGATGACTTTGAATTTGCCGTGCAAGCCTTCCTTGTCGTGCTTGAACACTTTGATATAGTCGTCCAGAAAACCCAGCGTACCCAGCCAGACTGTGGTGATGAGCATGAGTATCATGTAGATGTTGTGCAGCTTTCCGAGCAGGAGACAGGGGATGAGGATGGCTACGATGATGATGATGCCACCCATCGTGGGTACGCCCACCTTGTTCGTGTTGAACGGGTCGATGCTGGCGTCGCGTTGTGTCTCCGAGATTTGTTTCCGCTTCAGCAGGGAGATGAAGTATTGGCCGAAGATGGCCGAGATGAGCAGGGCCAGGATGATGGCCATCAGCGAACGGAACGACACGTAGCCAAACATGCGCGCTCCCGGAAAGTTCAGTTCTTCCAGATACTTGAAAAAATAGTAGAGCATGAATCGTCAGTTAAAGGTTTAGTTGTATTTAGTTTGCAAATAGGTCGCGGATGACTTCCCGGTCGTCGAAGTGGTGTTTCACGCCTTTGATTTCCTGGTAGTCTTCATGTCCCTTGCCGGCCACCAGCACGACGTCGCCCGGCTGGGCCAGCATGCAAGCCGTGCGTATGGCTTCGCGGCGGTCGACGATGGCGAGCGTCTTCTTCTTGTCCTCCGCAGTCAGTCCGGCCAGCATGTCGTCGATGATGGCCTGCGGGTCTTCGAAGCGGGGATTGTCGGAGGTGATGAGAAGGCGGTCGCTCTGCCGGGCAGCTTCCTGTGCCATGAGCGGGCGTTTCCCCTTGTCGCGGTTGCCTCCGGCTCCCACCACGGTGATGACCTGTCCCCGGCCGCGCAGCACTTCATGGATGGCGTTCAGGACATTTTCCAGCGCGTCGGGTGTGTGGGCATAGTCCACGATGGCCGTGTAGCCGCTGGGCGAGCGCATGGAGTCGAACCGTCCGGCTACCGGGCGCAGGAGGCTCAGCTCCACGAGCACGTCTTCCGGCTTCTCTCCGAGGAGCACGGCTGCTCCGTAGACGGCCAAGAGGTTGGCCGCGTTGAAGCGTCCGATGAACTGCACGTTCACTTCCCTGCCGTTGATGTCGAGGAGCATGCCGTCGAAACCGTCTTCCAACACTTTGCCCTGGAAATCTGCCAGGCTGCGGAGCGAGTAAGCCGCGACTTGTGCGCGGGTGTTCTGCACCATCACGTTGCCGTTGCGGTCATCGGCATTGGTGAGGGCAAAGGCCGTCTTCGGCAGTCCGTCGAAGAATGCTTTCTTGGCTTTCAGGTAGTTTTCAAATGTCTTATGGTAGTCCAGATGGTCGCGTGTCAGGTTGGTGAAGATGCCTCCGGCAAAGCGCAGGCCTCCGATGCGTTTTTGGGCCACGGCGTGTGAGCTTACTTCCATGAAGGCGTATTGACAACCGGCGTCGGCCATGCGTCCCAGCAGCGTGTTGAGCGTGATGGGGTCGGGCGTCGTGTGGTCGGTGGGGATGGCTTCGCCGTCGATGTAGTTGCAGACGGTCGAAAGCAGTCCCACTTTGTAGCCGAAGTGGCGGAACATATTATATAATAAGGTGGCGATGGTCGTTTTGCCGTTTGTTCCTGTCACGCCCACCAGTTTCAGCCTGGACGTGGGGTCGCCGCAGAAAGTCGTAGCCACCTGGCCTACCACGTCTTCCGTGTCGTCCACCTGCACATAGGTCACACCCTCGGCCCTTGTGTCGGGGAGTGTCTCGCACAGCACGGCGGCAGCTCCTTGGGCGATGGCTTTGCCGATGTAGGTGTGTCCGTCAGTCTGGGTGCCGCGCAGGGCGACAAACAGATGGCCCGGCTTGATGAGGCGGGAATCGATGTTCACGCCCGTGATGTCGCATTGCAGGTCGCCCGTCAGGCTCTTTATCTTGATGTCTTTGATTAGCGTTTCCAGTTTCATGATTGTTTTGAGTTATAGGGTTTGTAGGTTGGGAGGTTTTGAATCCATCTGCAAACTTAGGAAGTTGGCAGCTCAAAACCTCGTTAATTCACAAATTAGTTTCTTAGCTTCAGCGTGATGCTTCGCCCTTTCACGGCCCGGCTTCCGGGGGGCAGGCTTTGCTGGTAGACGTGGCCGATGCCTTCCAGGCTGACCTTCAGGCCGGCCTGTTCGAGGAGGTAGACCGCGTCTTTGGCTCCCATGCCTTTCACGTTGGGGACGAGACCTTTGGATAGTTTGTGCGGTTGCAGCGTCACGCCGTCAGGCTCATGCTTGACCTTGCCCCATGTCACGGAGGCGTCGCCCGAGTCGGCACTTCGTGAATTCTTGATGTCCAATGCGGCCAGCACGCGGGCTGCTTCGTTCAGGTCGCCGTCTTTCACGGACGGGATGACGACGGATGTGGAGTCGATGGCGTCTTCCAGCTTCAGCGTCAGGTCCTTGGCATAGACGCGCTCGGCGATGCGGCTGAACACGCTGCCTGCCATCAGGCCTCCGGATGCCGGACCATGGGGGATACGGATGGAGACGATGCAACTGTATTTCGGATGTTCGGACGGGAAGTAGCCGCAGAAGCTCACCAGGTATTGCACCGTGCCTGACTTGTATCCTCCGCTGCCCTGCGACACTTGTGCCGTGCCGGTCTTGCCCGACACGCTGAACTGCTTGCTGCCCGCGGGCTTGGCCAGTCCCTGGCTGACCACCCGCCGCAGGATGGTGTGTATCCACGTCAGCGTGGTGTCGGAGCAGATTTTCGGGTTGATGACCTCGACCGGGTATTCCTCGACCACACTGCCGTCACGCACGGCCTTGGTCACGAAGCGCGGGCGCACCATCTTCCCGTCGTTGGCTATGGCGTTGTAGAATGTCAGGATGTTGATGGGCGGAATCATGGTCTCGTAGCCGATGCTCATCCACGGGAGGGTCGTGCCGGCGAAATATTTTTCCTTCGGGCCTAAGATTTTGGGCTTGCCCTCGCCCGGCACTTGCAGGTGCAGGGGCTGGTCGAGGCTCATGCGTTTCAGGCCGTCGACATATTTCTGCGGATTGTCGTGGTAGAAGTGGTCGATGATGCTGGACACGCCCACGTTGGACGACACTTCGAGGATGCGGCTGACGTTGATTTTTCCGTAGCCTCCCCGGTGCCAGTTGTGGTCGCGCATGATGCCCCCGTGCATGGGCACGACGCCGTTGCCCGTGTCCACTTCATAGTCCGGTGTGATGTATCCGTCGTCCATGGCCACCATGATGGAGGCTGTCTTGAAGGTCGAGCCGGGTTCCATCATGGCCCCCACGGCCCAGTTGTCCTTTTCCGCGTAGAGGCTGTCGCCGGTCCGGGTCAGGTTGACGATGGCTTTCACGTCGCCTGTGGCCACTTCCATCAGGACGGCCGTCCCCCAGAGGGCGTTAATCTCTTTCAGCTTGTCGCGCAGGGCCTTCTCGGCGATGTCCTGCATGTCGACGTCGATGGTGCTGATGATGTCGCACCCTTCTTCCGGCTGGCGGTCGACGATGAGCAGCTGGTCGTGGTTCATCACGCGTTGCTTGTGGGCCAGGCCGGGCGTGCCGCGCAGCAGGGAGTCAAACGAGAGTTCCAGGCCGCTGATGGCCGAGTCCTTGGAGGGGAACATCTCGCCCAGCGTGCGCCGGGCCAGCGAGCCGAAAGGTTTCTTGCGCTGGTTGAACGGTTGGTTGGTGAGGCCGCATTGCCTCCCGAGATAGGATTGAAGCAGTTGTTTCACTTCCTGATATTTCGTGTAGGAGATGCGGTCGGGATAGAGCTGGTGATACTGGCTCTTTTTCTGCATGCCCTTCTTGATGACAGCCTTGAACTCGCGTGCGCTCCGGTCGGGGAGCAACTTGTGCAGCCCTTTGCTGATGTCGTCCAGATGGGCCGTAATCCGTTCGTTCTTTTCCTTGACCAGCTTCGGGTCGACGATCTTGTTGTTTTGCGAGTCGTTTTTCCAGCATCCTGCCAGGAAGTCCATGTAGATTTTGTATTCCGGCAGGCTGCTGGCCATGAGCTGTCCGTCAGCCGAGAGGATGTTGCCCCGCACGGCCGGCACGGAGACGTTGTTGGTCACGAAGCGTTTGGCCACCACTTGCCAGTAGTCGCGTTCGCCGAACATGATGATGCCTCCTTTCACGATGATGGATATGCCCACCACCGCCATCACGGAGATGATGCAGAAGTAGCGGGGCATGATATTCTTGTGCTTGGCCATAAGTCTACTTGATTAGGTAAGGAGGGTTGGTCGATGTTTGCAGGTCGCTCTTCTCGCGCGACACGTATTCTTCGATTTTCGACTGGCGGCTCTTTTCCGTCAGTTCCGACGAGCGTGTCAGGGCGTTGTACTTCATGTCGGTCAACTCCTTCTTCAGGCGGTCGATTTCGATGAGTTTCTGTTGGCAGGCATAGCGGTTGCTGATGTAGAGGATGGCGCATAAGACCAATTCTATCAGCAGCCAGAATTGGCGTTGGAAAAACCTGTGGGTCAGGATTTCGCCTCCCAGGATGTTTTTTATAAACCGCTTGAACGACAGGTGCTTGAACTGTTCGCCTGCAGTCGCGTTCTGCTCCGGTGCAGCCTGCGGTGCGCCGGTTTCAGGTATGTCTGTGTACTTCTTTTCTTCTTCCATAAGGCGTTGTGTTCGTTTAGTTCTTTTCAGCGATGCGGAGCTTGGCGCTGCGTGAGCGCGGGTTGCGCTGCTGTTCGTCGTCGTCGGGCGTGACGACCTTGTTGTTCACCAGCCGGAAGGGAGCCTGCACGTTGCCGAAAAAGTCTTTCTCGATGCGTCCCTCCGTGTTGCCTGCCCGCATGAGGTTTTTCACCATGCGGTCTTCCAGCGAGTGGTAGGTGATGACCACCAGCCGGCCACCGGGCTTCAGCACCCGTGTCGCGTCGGAGAGCATTTCCTTCAGGGCTTCCATCTCCTGGTTCACCTCGATGCGCAGTGCCTGGAACACTTTGGCCAGCTCCTTCTTCTCGCGTTCGCGTCCGAACAGGGGGCGGACGACGGCGAGGAAGTCGTCGATGGTGGCGATGGGCGTGCGTGTGCGCGCCTTCACCAGTGCGGAAGCCAGCCGGCGGCTGTTTTTCAGTTCGCCGTAGAGGTGGAAGATGTTAGCCAGCCGTTCTTCGGCATACGTGTTGACCACGTCGGCTGCCGTGAGGCCCGAACGTTTGTTCATGCGCATGTCCAGCTTTCCTTCGAAGCGGAAGGAGAATCCCCGCTCGCTGTCGTCAAAATGGTGGGAAGACACGCCCAGGTCGGCCAGGATGGCATCCACTTCCTCGCAGCCGTAGTAGCGCAGGAAGTTGCGCAGGTAGCGGAAGTTGCTGCGCACGAAGGTGAAGCGCGGGTCGGCGATGATGTTGCGTTCGGCATCTTCGTCTTGGTCGAAGCCGTAGAGATGGGCCGTGTCGTCCATGCGTCTCAGGATTTCGCGTGAGTGTCCGCCCCCGCCGAAGGTCACGTCCACATACACGCCTCCGGGCCGGATGTTCATGCCGTCCACGCTTGCTTGGAGCAGGACGGGCACGTGATAGACTTTGTCTTCATTCATTTTTATTCTTGGCTGTCGTTGAAATAGGGTTAGAGCGTGAGCGTCAGGGACGTGCGGACAGGTTTTGCCGCTTCGTCTCCCGGATTGTCCTCAGGCGCTGATTTTGTGTGTAAAATTACATAATTCCTAAGTATCGTGTACGTTATTTCACCAAAAACCTGCGAATTAGTTTTCAACACGATGTTTATAAGCTCCCCGCCTTGACTTTGAGGTGGTTAGCGGCGCATGTATCCGGCCCGTGCACGGGAAGGAGGGTAGCCGTGGGCGGAAAGGAAGGCGGACGTGGACGGAAAGGAGGGGATGGACGGGCGGAAAGGAGGGGATGGACGGGCGGAAAGGAGTCCGTCCGTGCGTGTGGAGGTGCCGACCCGCGGACGCGGCAGGCTGTCATTGCACTTTGTAAAGATTCATCTCATCCTGGAAATCATGGAGGATGGCAAACAGGGTCTGTTCGCCGGCCTTGCGTGCCCGGATGACCATCGTCACCTGGTAGGTCGTGGCACGTTCGTGGTTGACTTGCTCCATCTCGTAGGAAGCGATGATGAAGCCGTCCGACAGAAGCCGTTCGCGCACGGCATTCACCACTTCGCGCCGCGAGGTGGAAAACTCGACATAGGAGCTTTTCATGCCGATGCTCTTGAACAGGTAGCTGAGCACTTCCAGTCCCACGAGGGTGAGTGCGGCGGCCGAAGTCCCCAGCCAGTACATACCCGCACCGATGGCCATGCCGATGCCTGCCGTGACCCAGATGCCTGCGGCCGTGGTCAGCCCGCGCACGATTTGCTTCTGGAAGATGATGGTGCCCGCGCCGATGAAACCGATGCCTGTCACCACCTGAGAGGCGATGCGGCTCGGGTCGAGGCTGACTCCCGGCTCTCCGAGCAGTGCGTCGTAGGCATATTGAGAGAGAATCATGAACAGGGCGCTGCCCAGCGACACGAGGAAGTGAGTGCGATAGCCGGCCTCCTTGGCGCGGTATTCGCGGTCCAGCCCGATGAGTGCTCCCAGCACCCCGGCGAGAAACAGGCGGAAGATGAATTCGAGTGTCATAAGCCTTGCATTTTATCCGAACTCAAAGATACGACAATCCCGCGTCAGTCGTTTGACTTCGAAGCGTTTTTTAGGAAGTGTTTGGATTTGGCCGGGCAGGCCGGGGAAGCGGCGACGGCTGGGAAAAAGGAAAGAGGAAGGGCGGACAGGGGCCTTCCTCTTTCTGGACTCCTCGACCGGGTTGAGAGACTGGAGCGACGGGCTTGCCTTGCAGGTCTGTTTGCTTACGAACCTTTTCATCATACCGGCAGCAAGGGCAAGCCGGAGCGTCGCCAATGACAATGGAGCATTCCCGGCCGGCGTGTGGCGCCCGGAGTCCTGTCATTGAAAACAGGTAAATGAATATGAAGTGTTGGAATATGTCGGAAGGGTCATGGGTTGTCACACTCCTCGATGCTAAACCGGTTCATGGTCAGGCGGATGGAGTCTTCCAGCGTGCGGTAGACCACGGCCCGGAGGGTCATCCCGTCGTTGGCTTCCAGGATGTAGCTGTCGCCGGAGTAGGTCATGCGGTGCCACATGCCGTTTTGCCCGTAGAGGAAGTGGACGACGTTCAGGTCTGACTGGTAGTCCCAGCTGATGCGGTATTTCGCCGTCTCTCCCTTGTGGAAGGAGAAGGTGCATGTCTGCTCGTCGTAGTCGACATGGTCGAGGCTGGTGATTTCCTCCTTATGGAAGTTGAGCACGGCGGCGTTTCCCAGGGTGTCGTATTCCATTTGCAGGTAGTTTTCCGGCGTGCAGTGGTAGCTGAATGTTTCCTCCAGGTGCATCTTGGGCAGAGGCTGGTAGGAGCTCCCGTCCTGGTCGTCGCATGCTTGCAGGCCCGTCAGGCAGAGCAGGAACCACGCGCCTGCGCCGGAGAGGAGTGAGAGTCGTTTGCAGTTGTCTTTCATCTTGTTTTTGTGTTGCGGGGGTATCCCCGTGTCAGATGCTGCAAAGTTAGAGTGCCTCGGCGTGAGCCGTTTTGTCCCTATCCGCAAAGAGTTGGTCCCAATCCGCCATTTAAGTCTTTTTTGGTTGGTAAATCCATAGATTGTTGAAAAAAAGACAGCTTTTGCGCCCTTTGGGTAAAAAAAGGTCTGCAAGGTCCACCTCTGGAAGGTGGCTTTGCAGACGATGAGGGGAAGTCGTGTTGCTTCTCTTGATGGCGGGCGGCTTAGAACGATTGGCCCTTGAACACGCTTGAATCCTCGGCAGGCATCAGTTCGCCGAGCAGTGTGATGTTGTTGGAGTGGAAGTTCGGGTAGATGGTGGCCGAGGCTTTGTTGCTGCCCTTCGTCAGCGAGATGGTCACCCGTGCCGAGATGCCTGCGCCCATGACGTTCATGGTGAAGAATACGTTGCCCCGCTTGTCAGTTTCCATCTTGATGTTCGATGCCTTTCCGTCCAGTGTGATGCCGCCCACTCCGTTCGGTCCGCCTCCATTGAAGGGCGCGACTTGGACGGTCGCATGTGCGTCGTACAGGGAGATGAAGTTGGTCGTGGCATTGACGAATGCCGTGTATCCCCGCTTGAATTGCAGTTGGTCGGCTTCCAGCACGAAGTCGAGCTTCTCCAGCGCGTCCACGGCTCTGACGAACATCGCGGAGTCGAGCTTGGCAGCCAGTTCTTTGCGTGCTTTGCGTTCGTCCTGCTGCCGCCCGCTCCTGCTTTCCAGTTCGTCGCGGGTGTAGATGCGCTTTTCAGTTTGTGCCCATGCCGCCATGCTGCACAGCAGCACGAGCCAGAATAGCATTCTTTTCATCATTCATAGTTTTTTGTGTCTGTCAGACAAAGAAAGCGATGTTTGGGCGGAAATGCTTCTTCCGGAAACGAAGTTTATTGGTTTTAATCCATTGATAACACTTTTGTTAACGCTTGGACGTGTCCTCTCCGGCCGCCACGGTCAGAAATAGAACGCCTGTCCGCCGTCCGAACCCGCATAGCGGCGCAGGAGCTCTTGCATGTAGTCGCCCGCTTCGCGCAGCCCGTCCTCGCCGCTGTAGCCGTTGATGATGGTCAGCAGGCGCGTGGTCTGGAGCGTGAGCTTGGTGCGCTCGTTGTCGCTGGTGGGAGTCCCTATGCCGCCGCGTGCGTCCCGGTAGACGGGCATGCCCTCGATGTTGAGTTCCCCGCGCCCGATGCCTTCATAGGGTTCGCCGGCCCTGCCGATGCCCAGCGTGAGCGTGTCCCCCTCGATTTTGTCCGCGTCAAATCCCCCGATGGAGTAGCCGCTGGCGATGGACACCACGTTGATGAGGTCGACGAGCGTGTCGATCTGGTAGAGCGGGCTGCCCTTGAGGATGCGTCGGCACAGCGCCTCGGCCGAGGGACGGTAGCGGCTGGGGTCTTTGCCGCAGCGCTTGTAGGCTTCGCGGGTGGCCTGTATGGGGCGCATGGTCTTGATGGATTCGGTGGTGTAGCGTTGCCGGTATTCCTGGGTGAAATGTTCGATTTCTTGCCAGAGCGGTTCGCAATAGGCCGTGTTGTGCACGTCGGCCAGTATGGCCAGTCCGCGAAACTGGGGGCAGGCCTTTCTTATTTCATCAGAGATAATAAAATGCATCATGTTTGTATTATATAAGTATAAGGTTTCTGTCTCTTTGAGTTATATCGTAAGCAAAAGTAGTCAAATTCGCATAAAAACGTCGCACAAGAAAGCCGTTAGTGTGCAATACGATGATAAAATATCCTTGAAACATGTTTTTTATGCTTTTGAATCACCCTATATCCGAAAGATACATTATTTTTGCAATGATTTATTAGATTAGGATAAGAATGACAGCCAATTCGCAGTTTTTGATAGACATAGACCAGATATTGCGTGCCAAGGCCGGGAAGAAAGCAAAATATGTTCCCCCTTTTGTCGTGTCCTATCTGAAGCGCATCGTGCATCAGGATGAAATCAATGAATTCTTGACTCAAGTCGAAGGAAAAGTCGGTGTGGACTTTTTGGAGGAAAGCATGCGTTTCCTGGATACCAAACTGGAGGTGAAGGGGCTGGAAAACCTTCCCGACGACCATCGTCTCTACACCTTCGTGAGCAATCATCCGCTGGGTGGACAGGACGGAGTCGCGTTGGGCTATCTGCTGGGCAAACACTATGACGGCAAAATCAAATACCTGGTCAACGACCTCCTGATGAATCTCAAAGGGCTGGCTCCTCTCTGCATTCCCATCAACAAGACCGGTTCCCAGGCGAAAGACTTCCCGCTGATGGTGGAGGCCGGATTCAACTCAGACAATCATATCATCATGTTCCCTGCAGGTTTGTGTTCGCGGCGGCGCAACGGCGTAATCCGTGATTTGGACTGGAAGAAGGCCTTCATCGTGAAGAGCGTGCAGCACCAGCGTGATGTCGTGCCTATCCATTTCGAAGGGCGCAATTCCAACTTCTTCTACAACCTGGCAAACGTGTGCAAGGCTTTAGGCATCAAATTCAACATCGCCATGCTCTATCTGGCCGACGAGATGTTCAAGAATCGTCACAAGACATTCCGGGTGACCATCGGCAAGCCGATTCCCTGGCAGACGTTCGACAAGACGAAGACACCGGCCGCATGGGCGGAATATGTGAAAAATATCGTTTATAACCTGTAATCGAAAAAGCAATATATATGGAAGAAATTATCGCACCGATAGCGAAAGAGGTATTGAAGGCGGAGCTAACTGAGGACAAAAGGCTTCGTTTCACAAACAAGAGCAACAATGAAATCTACATAGTCACGTATCAAGACTCTCCGAACGTGGTGCGTGAGATCGGACGGTTGCGCGAGATAGCGTTCCGCATGGCCGGGGGAGGAACGGGCAAGTCGCTCGACCTCGATGAATACGACGTCATGGAGCATCCCTACAAGCAACTGATCGTATGGAATCCCGAAGCCGAGGAGCTGATCGGAGGATACCGCTACCTGAAGGGCACGGACGTCGAATTTGACGAAAACGGCCAACCACGGCTGGCCACGGCGCACCTGTTCCACTTCTCCGAGCAATTCATCAAAGACTATCTGCCCATGACCATCGAGCTGGGACGCTCGTTTGTCACCTTGGAATACCAGTCGACAAGAGCCGGCTCGAAGGGGCTGTTCGCACTCGACAACCTGTGGGACGGGCTGGGAGCGCTTACCGTCGTGATGCCCGAGGTGAAATACTTCTTCGGAAAGGTGACGATGTATCCTTCCTACAACCGTTTCGGACGTGACATGATACTCTATTTCCTGAGCAAGCACTTTGCCGACAAGGACAATCTCATCACGCCCATGAAGCCGCTGGAAATCGAAACCGACCCGAAGCTGCTCGAAAAGATTTTCTGCAAGGACACATTCAAGGAAGACTATAAAATCCTGAACACGGAAGTACGCAAGCTGGGATACAACATTCCCCCGCTGGTGAATGCTTACATGGGACTTTCGCCCACGATGCGCATGTTTGGCACAGCCATCAACTACGGCTTCGGTGACGTGGAGGAGACAGGCATCCTCATCGCCGTGGACGAGATCTTGGAGGAAAAACGCATCCGCCACATCGAATCCTTCGTCAAGCAGCATCCCGAGGCACTGAAAATCACGTCGGGAGCCAACCGTGTGATTTACAAAGAACGCTGATACATATCCATAAGGATGACAGACAGCCGGCTCTGCTATGCGGGGTCGGCTGTCTGTCGTGTTTATACGGCCGGCAGGCTGTTGCCGTTGATTTTACGGAAGAGGTCGAGGGCATAGATGTCGGTCATGCCCGAGAGGTAGTCGAGCACGGCCTGGATGCGCCCATAGAGCGTCGGGGCATGGATGTCATACTGCTCCGACACGCGGTTGATGAGCAGTTGCGAGTAGGCCTTTTCGGGCGACATCACGGCTTCGATGAGCAAGTCGAGCAGCGTCATGATAATCTTGAAACCGGCCAGCTCGATGTCCACCACGTCCTTTGAGCGGTAGATTTTCTCGTAAGCCTTGCGCGAGCAGGCCTCGTAGGCTTCCTTCACCGGCGAAGCGATGTGCGCCGTCAGGCATCCGCGGAAGGTGCCCGCCAGCAATTCTTCTTCATGGGTGACGAATGCCTGCGTGCATTCCTTCACGAGGGCGCCGATGACTGACGAACGGAGATAGGCCACTTGTTCGTTCACGTCCTTCACCATGTGGCAGATGTCGGCGATGTGTTCGCGCTTTTTCCCGTCGAAGAATCCCAGGAACAGCTGGCGTATCTCCTCCGTGCTCACGAGTTTCAGCTTGTGTGCGTCTTCCATGTCCATCACCTGGTAGCAGATGTCGTCGGCCGCTTCCACCAGATAGACCAGCGGGTGGCGGACATAGCGGAGCGGCTCGCCCTCGCGGCTCAGGCGCGTGAGCCCCAGTTCGTCGGCGATGCGCCGGAAGTCGTCCGCCTCGCTGTTGAAAAATCCGAACTTCATTTTCTCGCCCGCCAGGATGGAGGCATACGGGTATTTCACGATGGAAGCCAGCGTGGAATAGGTCATGACGAAGCCTCCCCGACGGCGGCCTCTGAACTGGTGCGTGAGCAGGCGGAAGGCATTGGCATTGCCTTCGAAGTGTATCAGGTCCTGCCATTCGAGTTCCGAGAGCTGCTCCCGCAGGCGCAGTCCGTTTCCTTCCGAGAAATAAGTGCCGATGGCCCGTTCGCCCGAGTGGCCGAAAGGCGGGTTGCCCATGTCGTGTGCCAGGCAGGCAGCCGACACGATGGCGCCGATTTCCGACAGGTGGCTCTCGTGAAGCTCGGGATGGAGGGCGAGCAGGAGCTTGGCCGAATTGTTGCCCAGCGAACGTCCCACGCACGACACTTCCAGGCTGTGCGTCAGTCGGTTGTGCACGAAGATGCTTCCCGGAAGGGGAAACACCTGGGTCTTGTTTTGCAGGCGTCGGAAGGGAGCGGAGAAAATCAGCCGGTCGTAGTCGCGCTGGAACTCCGTGCGGTCGTCCTTCCGCATCTCGTGGAGTTCCTCCAGGCCGAACCGTTTGTTTGATAAAAGTTGTTTCCAGTTCATAGTGTGCATCATTGGTCTGTCGGCAAAGTTACGATTTTCGTCTCATTTTCCCTATGTCGTACCCCTTGGATTCGGCCCGTGGGCGGAAAGGAGGGTAGCCGACGACGGAAAGGAATCCGTGGTCGGGCGGAAAGGAAGGCGTGGTCGGACGGAAAGGAGGCCGCCCGCGGGCGGTTTGCGGAGCGGAAAAATCTCTTTATTGGAAAATTTGAACAGGCTCTTAAATTATTGAAATTCTTGCATGCTATGTGTCCCGAAATACGTACTTTCGCAAGATAGAACCTTTTTAAGCATATTATGAACGTACAAGTAATCAATAAATCCAAACATCCGTTGCCGGCTTATGCCACCTCGTTGTCTGCCGGCATGGACCTGCGTGCCAATCTGGACGAACCCATCGTGCTGAAACCTCTGCAACGTTGCCTGGTGCCGACGGGGCTTTACATCGCCCTGCCCGAAGGCTACGAGGCACAGGTGCGCCCGCGCAGCGGGTTGGCCCTCAAGAAAGGCATCGGGGTGCTCAATGCTCCGGGCACCATCGACGCTGACTACCGTGGCGAAATCTGTGTCATCCTGGTCAACCTGTCGTCGGAAGACTTTGTCGTGGAAGACGGCGAACGCATCGCCCAGATGGTCGTCGCACGCCATGAGCAGGTGCGGTGGAGCGAAGTCGAGGTGCTCGACGACACGGAGCGTGGCGCCGGCGGATTCGGACATACGGGAAAGAAATGAGGAGCAAAGCCAAACAGACGATGATTATGAAACGGATGAATTCCCTCATGGACCGCCTCCTGCACGTCCTCTCTCTCTGCGCCGTGTGCTGCACGCTGATGCTGGCCGCTTCCTGCAAGTCGGCCTCCCGTGCCGTCGCGTCGCCGGCTGCTGCCGCGCCTTCAGAAGTGCCGCTGACCCCCGACCAGGAGCGCAAGTTTGAATATTTCCTCATCGAAGCCTCCCGCCTGAAGCTGGCCGGTGACTATGCCGCGGCGCTTGAGATGTATGAACACTGCCTGAGCATCGACCCCACTTCGGCCACGGTGCTCTACGAGATGGCTTCCTTCTACACCGTCATGGGACTTCAGCAGAAGGCCGGGGCTTGCTTCGAGCGGGCCGTGGAGCTGAACCCTGATAATTTCTGGTATAAACAGACGTTGGCCGCTTTCTACCAGCAGAGCGGGCAGACGGACAAGGCGATTGCCGTCTACGAAGCGATGGCCGCACAGTTTCCCAAGCGCAGCGAGCCGCTGATGACCCTCGTCTCGCTCTATGGTCAGAAGGAGGACTATCCCAACGTCGTCCATGCGCTCGACCGCCTGGAGGTGAAGGAAGGAAAGTCGGAACAATTTTCGATGCAGAAATTCCGCATCTATCTTCAGATGGACAGCACGGCGCGTGCATTCCGCGAGATAGAGAGCCTGGTGAAGGAATACCCCAACGACACCCGCTACAAGCTGATTCTGGGCGGCGTCTATCTGGACAATGACCGCATGGATGATGCCTTCCGCACCTTCCGCAAGGTGCTCGACGAGGAACCCGACAACCCGCAGGCGCAGCTTGCCGTGGCGTCCTACTACCAGCGCAAGGGGCAGGACTCGCTTTATAATGTCTGCCTGGACAAAGCCCTCCTCAATGAGAAGCTCGACACGCCCACGCGCCTCGACATCATGCGCCAGCTCATCATCGACGCCGAGCAGACGGGCGACACGCTGCGGGTGATGGACATGTTTCGCAAGGTCATCCCCCTCGAACACGAGACGGCTGACTTGAGCATGCTCTGTGCGCAGTATATGATTACGAAGAAGATGCCGGAGAAACGCATCCGGGAAGTCTTGGACCACATCCTGCGGATAGAGCCTGACAACACGGCCGCCCGCCTGCAGCTCCTGAGCTATGCCGTGAAGGAAAACGACTACGAGGATGCCATCGCCATCTGCCGTCCGGCCTTGGAATACAATCCAGAGGTCATCGAGTTCTACTACTATCTGGGCATATCTTATTACCAGGTCGACCTGAATGACGAAGCGCTTGCCACCTTCCAGAAAGGCGTGAAGCAGGCGACGGAGAAGAGCGATAAGAATCTTATCTCGGACTTCTACCAGATGATCGGCGACATCCATCACATGAATAACGACAATGCGCTCGCCTATGCCGCCTACGACTCATCGCTGGTGTACAATCCTGACAACATCGCGACGCTGAACAATTATGCCTATTTCCTCTCGCTCGAACGGAAAGACCTCGACCGCGCTGAGGAGATGAGCTATAAGACCGTCAAGGCCGAACCGCAAAACAGCACCTACCTGGACACTTACGCCTGGATACTCTTCGAGAAAGGACGTTACACGGAGGCCAAGCTCTACATCGACGACGCGATAAAGAATGAGGAGACGCCCAGCGCAGCCGTGACGGAACACTGTGGCGACATCTACTACATGACGGGCGACGTGGCGAAAGCGCTGGAGTATTGGCAGAAGGCGATAAAGATGGACGACAACGAGTCGAAGACGCTCGAACGGAAGATTAAACTTAAGAAATACATTGCCGAATGAGACTACGGACGACACTGAAGACTGCATTGCTCCTGACCTTGGCTGCGGGGTTGCTGGCTGCCTGCCGTTCCTCGCGCCCGGCGGGCAGGAAGCCCTCGACGACAGCCGTCAGCGACTTGGAACACGTGGAGCGGGTCATCGCGCAGGCCCCTCAGGCTACGTGTGTGAATGCCAAGATGCGCTTTTCCCTCCAGCTGGGGAACAAGGACTTTTCGATAGGCGGTAATTTCCGCATGAAGAAGGATGATGTCATCCAGCTCTCACTCGTGGGTTTCGGCATCATCGAAGGCGGGCGCATCGAGTTCACGCGTGATTCGGTGCTCCTGCTCGACCGTATCCACCACCAGTATGTCTCCGTGGCCTATCGCGACGTGCGTTTCCTGCGTGAGGCGCAAGTCGACTTCTACACGCTCCAGGCCCTTTTTTGGAACGAACTGGTGTTGCCGGGCTTGCCTCATGTGACACAGGCTGAGGCTTCCGGTTTTGAGGTGACGCACGAACAGGGCGATGCCGTGCTCGCGGCCCGGCAGGGAAACCGCCGTCTGGCCTATCGTTTTGTGACGTCGTTGGTGACCGGTTTGCTGGAGCAGACGTCGATAAGCTCCGGCTCGGGCTACACCCTGAAATGGAGTTACGGCGACTTTGTCGACCTGGCCGGGGCGAAATATCCCTCGTTTCAGAAAGTGGAATTGTCCGGGCTGCGCGTTCCGGCCGTGATGACGATTTCCCTGAACCGCATCGCGACGGATGACGGTTGGGCTACGCGCACGCAAGTGTCCAAACGCTACCAGCGTATCAGTGGCGACGAATTTATCAAGATGTTGATGCAAATGCAGAGTCTCGGCCTATGAGGAAGTGGTGGTTGTCAGTCTGTCTGCTCTGTCTGGTGTGGCCCTTGGCTGCACAGACCAACAGCAAAATCCGGGAGTTGCAGAGCCGGCGGGGAGCTTTGCAGAAGGAGATTGCCGCCTCGGAGAAGATGTTGCTCTCGACACGTAAAGACGTGCGCAGCCAGCTGAACGACCTCAATGTCCTGACCGGCCAGATCGAGCAACGCAAGGAACTGATTGCGACCATCGAACGCGACGTGAAGACGTTGGATGGCGAGTTGGGCAAACTCCAGGCCCGGCTGGGCCGTCTGCGCGACCAGTTGGCCGACCGGAAAGAGAAGTATGCCGCTTCGCTCCGATATAGTTATCGCAATCGTTCGGTGCAGGACAAGCTGATGTTTGTCTTCTCGGCTGACGACTTGGCCCAGACGTACCGTCGCCTGCGCTACGTGCGTGAGTACGGTGACTTCCAACGTCGGCAGGCGGAGGACATCATGCGCCGCCAGAAGGAAATCGAGGCGAAGCAGAGTGAGCTGCGCGAAGTGCGCACGGAGCAGAGCGGTTTGCTCGACTTGCAGACTGCCGAGTTTGCCAAATTGAAAACACAGGAGAAGAACCAGCAGGCCCTTGTGGCTGACTTGCAGCGCAAGCAGAAGAGCTTGCAGGGCGAACTGGCCAAGAAACGTCGTGAAGCTGACCGTCTGAATGCGCAGATTGACCGCCTGATCGAGCAGGAGATTGCCGCAGCGCGGAAGAAGCAGGCTGACAAGGCCGTGGCGGTGAAGGAACAGCCTGCCTCGTCTGCCAAGGCTGCCCCCGTGGAAGCCTATAAAGTGGATGCCGGCGACCGCAAGCTGTCGGCTGTCTTTGAACGAAACAAGGGTGTCCTCCCTGTTCCCATCACGGGCCCGTATCTTATCGTGGAACACTACGGCCGTCGCAATGTGCCCGGCTTGCGCCATGTCGCGCTCGACAACAAAGGCATCGACATCAAAGGGCAGGCAGGAGCGCAGGCACGCGCCATCTTTGACGGCGAAGTGTCGGCTGTGTTCCAGTATAACGGCATGACCAATGTGCTGGTGCGTCATGGCAGCTACATATCGGTCTACTGCAACTTGTCATCGACCACCGTGAAGCGCGGACAGAAGGTCAAGACGCGTGAGTCGCTCGGCCGGGTGGCTGACGACGGGTCGGGCAACATCATTCTTCACTTCCAGCTTCGCAAGGAGACGGCCAAGCTGAATCCGGAGGCTTGGATTAAGGGTTGAGGCGGGAAATGCCTTTGCTCCCTGTTCGTTAAAATCAAAAATACATCAGAGAAGCCTGCGGCTGAGGTAGCGCACAGGATACCACACGGCGAGGAAGCCCACGGCAATGACGGTGACGAAAATCACGAGTATGTCCACGGCATGGACGCTTACCGGATAGGCTTCGACGACGAAACTGTCAGCCGAGTTGCCTAGTGTGAGCAGACCGAAACGTTGCTGGACATAGCACAAGGCCAGTCCGGCAAGGATGCCTGCCACAGCTCCCAGCAGGGAGATCATGCGTCCCTCGAAGAGGAAGATGCGCGTGATGAGCCGGTCGTCGGCGCCCAGGCTGCGCAGGGTGGCTACATCGGCTTTCTTGTCGATGATGAGCATGGAGAGCGAACCGATGATATTAAAGCAGGCAATCAGCAGGATGAACGTGAGGAAGAGATAAGCTATAAGTTTTTCGATTTCCATGATGCGGAACACGTCGGCCTGCTGTTCGTAGCGGTCGGCCACAGTGAAGTCCGGGCCCATGATGTCGCTTATCTTTTCCTTTGTCCGGGCTATGTCAGCATCAGGTTTCAGTTTCAGTTCGACGGCCGACACCTCGTTGTCGTAGTCAAACAGCTGTCGGGCGAAGTCGAGTGAGGTAAGGATGTAGGAATCGTCATATTTCTGTTGGTTGACGATGAAAGCCACTCCCGGTGAGTAGAGGTAGCTCTTGTTGAAGCTGGCCGCAGGGTTAGCCATGTTGACCCGTGCTTTGCGTTTGGGGACATACACTTCCAGCGGGTCGACGAAGGCGATGCCGGAGCCCAGCACGGAAGTCAGTTGGATGCCCGGGATGCCATAGTCGGCCACTTCGTCGCGGAGCATGAAGTGGCCGCGTCCGTAGAGGATGCTGTCGATGTCGGTAAGCTGTTCGAAATTGTCTTCTACTCCTTTGAGCGTCACCATCGCCTGCTTCCCTTTATATTGCACCATCGCATTGTCTTCCAGCGAACATGAGAACACGTCCACTTCGGGCAAGGCACGCACCTGCGCGAGGCGTTCATCCTGCGCGTCGAAGACCTTGCCTTGGCGCACGGTGATTTTCAGCTCCGGATCGAAGGCTGTAAAGAAGCTGGCCACCAGGTCCTGGAAACCGTTGAACACGGACAGGGTGCACACCATGGCCAGCGTGGCCAGGGCCACGCCGCAGACAGAGATGCCCGAGATGATGTTGATGGCATGGTGCGACTTCTTCGAGAAGAGGTAGCGCCGGGCGATGTAGAGGGGCAGATTCATTCCTTCAGGAGCTCGTCAATCTTTTCCAGGTAGTCCAGCGAGTCGTCGAGGAAGAAGCGCAGTTCGGGGATAATGCGCAACTGGTGTCTCACGCGGTTTCCCAGTTCGAAGCGGATGCCTTTGGCGTGTGCGTTGATGTTGTTCAGGATTTCCTCGCCGCGGTCGGATGGGAAGATGCTCAGGTAGGCGCGGGCTACGCTCAAGTCAGGGCTGATGCGCACGACGCTGACTGAGACCAGCACGCCGCCCATGGCCTTGGTTTCTTTCTGGAATATGTCGCTCAGCTCTTTCTGGATGAGCCGTGCGATTTTGTTTTGTCTGGTAGTATCCATGTAATAAATGTAAATAAGTGGTTGTTAGATTTTGCGGATGATGGTCAGCCCGTCGCGCAGCGGGAGGATGACTTTCTCCACACGTGTGTCGGCTGCCACATGGTCGTTGAATGCCTGTATGCCGCGTGTCTGCTGGTCTGCGGGGACTGCTTCTTGCAGCACATGGCCGTCCCACAGTGTGTTGTCGGCCAGGATGTAGCCTCCGGGCGTGAGCCGCGGGAGGACCATCTCGTAGTAGTCGATGTAGTGCCGCTTGTTTCCGTCGATGAAAGCCATGTCGAAGTGCAGGTCGAGGCGGGGCACCAGCTCCAGCGCGTCGCCGATGTAGAACCGTATCTTGTCGGCGCAGGGCGAGCCTTCCAGCCAGGGGCGCGTGAAGTCTTCCTGCTCGTCGTTGATTTCAAACGTGTGGAGCGTGCCTCCTTCCTCCAGCCCCTCCGCCATGCAGATGGCCGAATAGCCGCTGTAAGTGCCGATTTCCAGGATGCACTTGGGGCGTATCATGCGGACGAACATCTTCAGCATGCGCCCTTGCAAGTGTCCGGAAGCCATGCGGGGATAGAGCAACTTCACGTGCGTGTCGCGGTAAAGCGCCCGCAGGTAGTCGCCTTCGTCGTCGATATGGCTCCGGATGTAGTTGTCGATGGCTTCGGTCTCTTGCATAGGGGGCGGCTGCTTGTTATAAATAACGGTTCCGGTTCGGGAGGATGTATTCGTCGTCCTCGGCATACTTCAACACGTCGCTCACCTGGTTGATTTCCAGGAACGAGGTGTGCGTGCCTTGCTTCCCGCCGCTCAGGTAGGCCACCATCTCGTTTTCATGGATGACGCCGTCGTTGAGCAGCTTGTGCAGGGCTGCGAAGTAGTAGGCCTGCCCGTTGGGCAGCTCCGGCATGTAGATGGCCTCCACGCCGTAGGAGAGAGCCAAGTGGCGCATGGTCTTCTCGTTGTAGCAGATGGCCAGGACGGGATATTCGCCGCGGAAGGCAGCGAGGTTGCGTGCCGTGTAGCCGCTGAAGCTGTCGGTGATGATGGCACGGATGTTCATCTTCTCCGTAGCCTTTACGGCTTGCTTGGCCAGGAACTCCGTCACGTTGCAGTTCGGGCCGAGCGGGATGCGGATGTCGTTTTCCGACAGCTTGTCCACTTCAGCCTGGGCGGCTATCTTGGTCATGGTCTTCACAGCTTCCACGGGGTATTTGCCGTAGGCCGTCTCACCGCTGAGCATCAGGGCATCGGTGCGGTAGTAGATGGCATTGGCGATGTCGGTCACCTCGGCACGTGTCGGGCGCGGGTTCTGAATCATCGTGTGCAGCATCTGGGTGGCCACGATGACCGGCTTGCGTGCCATCACGCACTTGCGGATGAGGATGCGCTGGATGCCCGGTATGCGTTCCTGCGGCACTTCGATGCCCAGGTCGCCGCGGGCCACCATGATGCCGTCGGCCACTTCGAGGATTTCGTCGATGTTGTCGACACCCTCCTGGTTTTCGATTTTGGCTATGATTTTGATGGTGCTGTGGTGCTCGTCGAGGATTTTGCGTATGTCGAGGACGTCCTGCTTGTTGCGCACGAAGGAGTGTGCGATGAAGTCGATGTCCTTCTCGATGGCGTAGAGGATGTTGTTGCGGTCTTTTTCCGTCAGCGACGGCAGGTTGATGCGCACGCCCGGGACGTTGACGCTCTTGTGGTTGCCCAGGGTGGCTTCGTTGCGCACCTCGCACACCAGCTTGTTGGCGGCTTCGTCTTTCTCCACCACGGCCAGCTCCAGGTCACCGTCGTCGATGAGGATGGTCTCGCCGATTTGCAGGTCGTGCACGAAGTGCGGATAGGAGACGGCGATGCAGTCATGACTCGTTTTCCGTGTCGGGTCGCCGGTCACGGCCACCCGTTCGCCCGTATGGAAGGGGATGGGCTCTCCGTCAATCAGGTCGGTGGTGCGCACCTCCGGGCCTTTGGTGTCCATCAGTATGGCGATGCGGTTTGAGACCTTGCGAACGTTGGCTATCAGCTTCTCGAAACCTTCGCGGTTGGCATGGGCTGTGTTCATGCGCACGACGTTCATGCCGGCTTCAAACAGTTCTCTGATAAAATCTTCATCGCAGCGCAAGTCGGAGATGGACGCCACGATTTTTGTCTTCTTTAGCATCATAGGGCTTTACTATATATTTTGATTGTAATTATTCCTTTGTCCGGTTCGCTTCAAGCAGGGCTTCCACCGCCAGGCGGTAGGAGTCGAGCCCGAAACCGCAGATGACACCCAGGCAGGCACAGGAAATCATCGACTTGTGGCGGAACTCTTCGCGCCGGTGCACGTTTGAGATGTGCACTTCGATGACCGGCGCGGTGATGGCGCGGATGGCATCCTGCAAGGCTATGGAGGTGTGGGTGTAGGCCCCCGCATTGAGCACGATGCCGTCGCAGTCGAAACCCACTTCGTGGAGTTTGTTTATCATCTCTCCTTCGACGTTCGACTGGTAATAGGCCAGCTCGAGGTCGGGATAGGCCCCGCGCAAGGTCTCCAGATAAGCATCAAACGAAACTGCACCGTAGATGGAAGGCTCGCGCTTGCCCAGGAGGTTGATGTTGGGCCCATTGATAATTTGTATTTTCATGCCTGTCGACTTTGGAGGTTTTGTTCTATTTTTGTAGGTAAATTTGGGTACAAAGGTAGAAAAAAGAAATGGAAAACAAGGAAAAAAACGTCGGGAAGGAACAAAACAACACCCTTCTTAGGAAATATAAACAGTATTTGCAACTGGAACAATCGCTCTCGTCCAACACCGTCGAAGCCTATCTGGCCGACGTGGACAAACTGCTGGCTTATCTGGCGTCGGAAGACATTCCGGTGTTTGACGTCACGCTTGACGACTTGCACAACTTCGCTGCCGGACTGAAGGACATCGGCATCCATCCGCGTTCGCAGGCCCGCATTCTCTCCGGCATACGTTCGTTCTACAAGTATCTCACCCTCGACGGCTACATGGAGGATGACCCCACCGTCCTGCTGGAGTCGCCCAAGCTGGGACTCCACCTGCCCGACGTGCTGACCGTGGAGGAAATCGACCGCATCATCGCGTCCATCGACCTCTCCAAGACGGAGGGACAGCGCAACCGGGCCATCATCGAGACCCTCTACAGCTGCGGCCTGCGCGTGTCGGAACTCTGCGGACTCAGGCTCTCCGACCTCTATCTCGACGAGGGCTTCATGCGTGTCGAGGGCAAGGGCAGCAAGCAGCGGCTTGTCCCCGTGTCGCCCCGTGCAGTCGAGGAGCTGCGCCGCTATTTCGTCCAGCGCTCCGAGATGGTCAACATCAAGCCCGGTCACGAGGACTATGTCTTCCTGAGCTTCCGTCGCGGCACGAAGCTGTCGCGCATCATGGTGTTCCACTTCATCAAGGAACTGGTCGAGCTGGCCGGCGTGCGGAAGACTGTCAGCCCGCACACGTTCCGCCATTCCTTCGCCACCCACCTGCTCGAGGGTGGGGCCAACCTCCGTGCCATCCAGCTGATGCTCGGCCACGAGTCCATCGGGACGACCGAAATCTATACGCACGTCGACCGCAGCATGTTGAGCGAAGCCATCCTCGAACACCATCCCCGGAACATCGGCAGAGACTTGGGAAAATGAAGAATGAAGAGTGAAGGACGAAGCGTGGATATAGATGTAGCGCCACACACCGCAAGGTAATTCTTCATTCCTCATTTTTCCTCCTTCATCCCCTTCGTGCCCCCGCATGCCGCCCATAGAGGGCGTCCGACCACGGAAAGGAAGGCGCCCGACCACGGGAAGGAGGGTAAGGAAGGACGGAAAGGAAGGCGTCCGGAAGCCCCTTTCACAGGAGAGTGGGAGGCCGTGCGGAAGGCCTTGCGTACGATAGGCGTCGCCCTCTCCCCGCCTCACAGTAGGACAAAAGGCGTTATTTAAGGTTTTTTATTAACAAAAGGTCATGATTCGGCAAAAATGCTGTCTATTTCTTTTTCGTTCCTGCTTGGAATTTATATCTTTGCACAGCTTAGTGTAAGATTTCAACTCAATAAATTATTATTTTAAGTGCTATGATTAAAAAACTTTATTTGCCATTTCTAATGGCGTTGGTTTTTGCGCTCTCGTCATGTAGCAGCAAAATGGGTGAATTATCATCCGATTATTTCACGACGACTCCCCAAGTCCTTGAGGCCGTCGGAGGAAAAGTTGATGTAACAATCAACGGTAAATTTCCTGAAAAGTATTTTAAGAAAAAAGCAGTAGTGACCGTCACTCCCGTGCTCCGTTGGGAAGGCGGTGAGGTCAAAGGCGAACCCATGACTTTCCAAGGAGAGAAAGTGCAGGGCAACGACCAGACCATTTACTACAAGGCTGGTGGCAACTACACGATGCCGGCTTCTTTCGACTACGTTCCCGAAATGGCCAAGTCAGAGCTCTATCTGGAGTTTGACGCCAAAGTGGGCAAGAAGGGAAAGAAAGTGACCATCCCGGCTGTGAAGGTGGCTGACGGCGTGATTGCAACTTCCGAGCTGGTGAAGAACACACTGGCCAACGCCAACCCCACTAATGCTGAAGATGCTTTCCAACGTGTCATCAAGCAGGCCAAGAGTGCCAACATCATGTTCCTCATCCAACAGGCCAATCTGCGTGCCAGCGAGTTGAAGTCTGACTCCATGAAGGCTTTCAACCAGTTTGTGAAAGATGTCAATGCCGACCAGAAAGGCAAACTGATGGAAAACCTCGAAATCTCTGCTTACGCTTCGCCCGACGGTGGTCTTGACCTGAACGACAAACTCGCTGCACAACGTCAGAAGAACACGGAAAACTACGTGAACAAGCAGCTGAAAAAAGACAAAATCGAGACCAACGTCGATGCCAAATACACCGCTCAGGACTGGGAAGGCTTCCAGGAACTGGTTTCCAAGTCAAACATCCAGGACAAGGACCTCATTCTCCGCGTCCTCTCCATGTATCAAGACCCGGAACAGAGAGAAGCTGAAATCAAGAACATCTCTTCTGTCTACAAGAACCTCGCTGACGAAATCCTCCCGCAACTGCGTCGTGCACGCCTGACGCTGAACTATCAGTTGATCGGTCGTTCGGATGACGAAATCCTCGAAGCTTTCAAGAGCGACCCGAAAGTGCTGAACGTGGAAGAACTCCTCTATGCCGGCACACTGGTGGAAAATGATGCAGAGAAGGAAGCCATCTACAAGGCAGCCGTTCAATACTATCCGTCTGACTACCGTGCATACAACAACTTGGGCGAACTGGCTTACAAGGCCGGCAACTACGACCAGGCAGAAAGCTACTTCAAGACCGCTTTGCAGAAGAACGCTTCTTCCGCAGAAGCCAACACCAACCTCGGCCTGATCTCCCTCATCAAGGGTGACAAAGCCGCTGCTCAAGCCTATCTGGGCAAGGGGGCAGGTGCTGCCACGCTCAACGAAGCACTGGGCAACTACTACATCAGCATGGGACAGTATGAACAAGCCGTTACTTCCTTCGGCGACGTGAAGACCAACAGCGCAGCATTGGCCCAAATCCTGACCAAGGACTACAACCGTGCGAAGTCCACGCTCGACGGCGTGAAGAATCCGGATGCCTACACGGCTTATCTGTCAGCCATCCTGGGCGCACGCACCAACAATGCAAACATGGTCATCACCAACCTGAAGGCCGCTGTCGCCAAAGACTCCTCGCTGGCCCAGAAGGCAGCCAAGGACCTTGAGTTTGCCAAGTATGCGACCAACGCCGATTTCCAAAGCATTGTGAAGTAAATGCCTTTTGACAAATAACAGAAAGCGTTGTACCCCGGTGTTGGGTGCAACGCTTTTTTTGTTTATGTTTGCGGAAAATTCTTCAGGGTTAGGTATGCCGTCATTGCAGAGGATATACGTCACGATGTGCCGTTTGCGCCAGAGCCTGGGCTTTGGCGTACATTCACCTTATATATATGCGTTGCAGACCGATGTCTTCCGGGAACGCCGTCCCTACTATGCCTATCGTGCCATCGACCGCCTTTCCGGCCCCCGCTATGCGCGGGTGAACAAGCTCCTCTTCCGCCTGGTGAACCATCTCCATCCGGCGTGTATCGTCGAGGTGGGCCCCGATATGGGCGGAAGCCTGCAATGCATGTCGATGGCCCGGGCGCAGGCCTGCCTGCGTGCCGTGAGGGAGTGTGCCGGACATTTCACGACGGCCATGCTGGAGCAAGTCCTCCCGCCGGACAGGCCGCTCGACTTCCTCTATGTCACTCATCCTTGTGCCTATGCAGAAATCTATGAAGCAGCCTTGCCCCTGTCCGGGCCGCGCTCGGTATTTGTTTTCAAGGGCATCCATGCCAGCCGGAAGCGGTCAGCCTGGTGGCGGACCGTGGAGGAGGACGCCGCGCGGACGGGAATCACGTTTGACCTTTATGATGTGGGACTGGTGTGTTTCGACCGCGGCCGTCCCCGTCGAAACTATCGGATGATGTTTTAGTAGCGGAGTGCTGGTCGTCCGGCAGCTTCGCGTCACTTTTAAAAATAAATGTATGAAGAAAAGCAATGTCTACACCAAAACCGGTGACAAAGGAATGACCAGCCTCGTGGGCGGTGTCAGAGTGCCTAAAACCCATCCTCGTCTTGAAGCCTACGGGACCGTGGATGAACTGAATGCCTTCATCGGCCTGCTGATCACCTACGTGGCAGACGAAGCCGACAGGGAGTTTCTCTTCGCTGTGCAACACAAGCTCTTCTCTGTGGGCTCATACCTGGCCACAGACCAAGAACATAAGGAGTTACGTCCGCAGAGCATCATCCATCCCGAAGACGTGGAGACCATCGAGCGTGCCATCGATGCCGTCGACGAGGATCTGCCTCCCCTGCGGCTGTTCATCCTCCCCGGAGGAACGCAAGGAGCAGCCGTGTGCCATGTGTGCCGCACCGTGTGCCGCCGTGCGGAGCGCTGCATCCTGGAACTCGGTGAGACGGGCGTGGCGATGGACGACAATCTGGTGGCCTACGTCAACCGTTTGTCCGATTATTTATTCGTCTTGTCACGCAAATTGAACAATTTGGATGGAGAACACGAAATTATTTGGCAAAAATCTTGCAAGTGACGAATTTTGTTATATTTTTGCGCCGCGTTAGGGACAATTAAAAATGTAAAGCTATGTATTGGACACTAGAACTAGCATCAAAATTGGAAGATGCACCTTGGCCGGCAACGAAGGACGAGTTGATTGATTACGCGATGCGTTCGGGAGCTCCTCTCGAAGTCATCGAGAACTTGCAGGAGATGGAAGATGAAGGCGAGATATATGAAAGCATAGAAGACATCTGGCCGGATTATCCCAGCAAAGAAGACTTCTTCTTCAACGAGGACGAATATTAATAACCTTCAGACTGGTTAAACATTTAAATATCAACGCGATGAACAAAGACGATTTGTTTGTCGCGTTGGTGTTTTTAGGGCATACATCTAATTGGCCGATGGCTGGTGGGGCTCTTGTTTTATAGCCTCATTTTGTTGGGGAAATAGGTTGTTATCATTATTTTTGCATCATGATATGCAGAACGTAATTATGTAGAACCATTTGTCGGTGGGAGAGCTGTTTTTGTTCTGGATTCTGCAAGAGTATCCGAACGTAAAACACTCATGTTAAATAGATGCTACGATGAAACAATACGAAGCTGTTATAGAAACATTGGAAATTTTGGGCGGGGTTGCAACTTTGGGTGAATTAAACAGGGAAGTCTTTAAAATTAAGGATTGTGAGTGGAAAACAAAAACTCCATTTGCTAGTATTCGTCGCATTGTACAACAAACTAAAGGAATTTATAAAATAAAGCCTGGATTATACGGGCTTGAAAAATACAGAAAGCAAATAGAAGATAGAGGACTCGTAGTAGAAAACGAAAAAAATAAGAATAGTGATAGCATTAAAATCTTTAATCATACCTATTATCAAGGCATTTTATTGCTAATAGGGAAATATCGTAGAATGCGGACTTTCATACCTCAACAGGATAAGAATAAAAAATTTTATAATGGACAGAGACTTCAAGAACTCTCAACCTTTACCGAACAACCTCCTTATTCTTATCCTTCTATGGTAAAGCGCAGTTCTACTATTGATACGATATGGTTTAATGAACGCAATATGCCTCATTCCTTTTTTGAAGTTGAACATTCTACGGATATTCAAAATTCGTTGTTAAAATTCAATGATTTGCAAGATTTCTATGTAAGAATGGCAATAGTGGCGGATATAAAGCGAAAACCTGAATTTGATGCGAAGATGCGCTTTCACGCATTTGATGATTTACGTGTATATAAACGAGTCTCATTTTTAAGTTATGATGCACTTATTAAACAATACGAAATGGAATTAGAGAAACAATCGTTCGACTTTATACTTTAGACGAATGAATACTTGTATTTTCCATACAGACGAAGGCTATACAATAACATCTAACGAAGAGAAACTTGAAAAGTTACAGATTTTTTAGACATGGAAGATTAAAACACTTCTTCCACGAGGACGAATATTGACACGTGCGAAATCGGCACAGTCCGTCGGTTGCTGCGATGATTTTGTAAAAAAGACAAAGGGGAAACCTTCGGGCTGTCCATTTTAATTTTCGGGCTGTACATTAGGAATATAGGCAAATATTTCCCATCTTTGCCACACTAAAGTGTTTTCATGAATTTAAAAAGCGAGAAATTATGAAGAAAATCTGGAGCATCCTTTTAGTTGTAGCCGCCTTGTTTGTGGCAGTGCCCTCGCAGGCGCAATTCCAATGGGGCGTGCGCGGTGGTGTCAATTTGGCTAAGGCTTCCTTTAGCGGAGCTGATCTCAAGTCCGACAATTTCACCGGCTTTTTCATCGGCCCTACGGCAGAATTCACCATTCCACTTATAGGACTGGGAGTAGACGGTTCGTTGCTCTATTCCCGCACCGGCATCAAGGCCGAAGGCGAGTCGCTGAAACGTAATTCGATCGAGATTCCCATCAACTTGAAGTATAACATCGGGCTGGGACGCTTGCTTGGTATCTATGTCGCTGCCGGCCCACAATTTGGGTTCGGATTGGGGGATGACGACCTCGACTTGGGCGAAGGCAGCCGTTTTGCCTTCAAGAATTCCAACCTCAGTCTGAACGTCGGCGCTGGTGTGAAACTCCTCCGCCATCTCCAAGTCGGTGCGACATATAACATCCCCTTGGGTAAGACGGCAGAATATGACGGCCTGCTTGACGCAGGAGAAAAAGCATTTTCGGCCAAGCTGAAGACATGGCAAGTCTCTGTGGCTTATATGTTTTGACGTAGACCGAAAGATATGTAGCGCCTTGAACGATTCTTTGGCAGCATTGTTCAAGGCGTATTTTTTGATAGCAGCGGTGCAGTAATTCAGGCTGTAGTCCGTTTATGAGGTGATATATGGATAAAAAGCAGATGTTCTTATATGTTGGTTTCAGTATTAATCTCCACGTATAATTGGAAAGAAGCACTCGCGCTGTGCGTGCGCAGCGTGCTTCGGCAGACCGTCCGCCCGGCAGAGATTGTCATTGCGGACGACGGTTCGCGCGACGACACCCGTGCGACAATCGAGGCTTTGCGCCGCGAGACGGACATTCCCATCGTCCATGTCTGGCAGGAAGACTGCGGCTTCCGTAAGACGGAAATACTGAACAAAGCCATCCTGAAGGTGTCTCATCCTTATATTGTTCAAATCGACGGAGATGTCGTCCTGGAACGGCATTTCATCGAAGACCATCTCGAAGTGGCCGAAAAGGGTTGTTTCGTCTGCGGAAGCCGTGTGGGCTTGAAGCCGGAGATGACTGCCCGTTTCCTCCGCGAGGGGGTCGACTTCCGTCCTCCCTTCCTTCAGTTGGGGTTAGGTTATGCGCTCAATTCCCTGCGTATCGGCCCTCTGCGCCGTTACCTTGCGCCCCGTTTCGGTCAGAAAGACCTTACCCGCCTGCGCGGTTGCAACATGGCGTTCTGGCGCGAAGACCTCTTGCGTGTGAACGGATACAATGAAGATCTCACCATGTGGGGGCAAGAGGATACGGAGATTGCCTATCGTCTTATCCATGCCGGCGTGCGCAAGAAGTTCCTGAAGGCCGGCGGCGTCGAATACCACCTCTATCACACTCCTGCCTCGCGCGCCAATCTCGACTATCACAACGCAGTCTTGGCCGATGTCATCGCCCGCAAGCTTGTTTGGTGTGAGAATGGGATTGTGAAGGAGAGGAGTTCTTAAAGCATGGATATGAGGATGGAATAGTCCTATTATCTTTAAAATAAAAATGAAGGGATATAGGTCTATGGCTGAGGAAGATGCATTAGAGATAGAATCTTCCTTTTTAGTCTAAAAGAAAAAGCTAAAAAACTAACTATACTTTCTAAATATAAAAAATAAAGTTAATGGATATAAAGTCTAATTTTGCACATCCGTTGGTCACTATTGTCACAATCACGCGCAATCTTGTTAAAGAAAAGCGTGAAGCGTTTGCCAAAGCATGCATTGAAAGTGTGCATTTTCAGAGCTATCCTTATATTGAACATATCATCATTGATGGGGCTTCAGAAGACGGAACGCTGGAGTTTCTGCAATCCTACGTTGATAAAGGATATCTGACAGTCTATTCCGAGCCTGATCAAGGTATTTATGATGCTATGAATAAAGGGCTGGCGCGTGCGAAAGGAAAGTATATCAATTTTCTTAATACGGATGACTTCTTTCATAATCCGTTGGCTGTGGAAGTCAGTGTGCAGCAACTGGAGAGTCATAAGGCGGATTACTCTTTTGCGAATGCTTTTTTGCAATATCCTAATGGAAAAAAGGTTGTTTGGACGGGAAACATTATGCGTTTGGCTTGGGCTTCTCATTATTGCCACCAAACGATGTTTGTACGCTCTGAACTGCTTCGTCACATCGGTGGATTCAACACAGACTATAAAATTTCGGCAGACACAGAGATGATGATACATCTTTATGCTATGCGGGCAAAATATGTTAAGGTTGATGATAACATTGTGACTTATCGTGCCGGAGGTTATTCTTCACAAAACCAATTGCAATCACGTTTAGATCACTCGAAAGCATTTTATACACACATCGGTCAATATGTCGGACTTACGCAGAGCGATTGCTTCCTTTTATGGAACAAGGCGTTTATAGACGAGCTTTCCCGTGATGAACAACTGGAACTTGTTTGTAAAGTGCCTCACGAGTATGGTCAAAAAGAACTTATTGAAGAAATCATCTTTCGTTCGGCGGTCGGCAATCGTTTCAATAAAAAGTATTATCTCTTTGGTTTTTTACCTGTTATGAGATGCAAACAACATCGGAATAATATAAAATATCTTCTTTTTAGTTTCTTTCCCCTGCTGACTGTTAAGCAGTGAGAACTGAAAATTATATAAAAACTGCCTTCAAGTGATTATGAATCGTCAATCATCTGCTATATGAAGAAAATCTTATTCATTTATCCGCACAATTTTCTGGAATTGAATATGGGAACCAACATCCGTGTGCACGCATTGGCACAGGAACTTCGCACGATGGGCTATGGAATTGACCTGTTCGCATTGAAGAATTTTATGTCTTCCTATGATCACTTCGATGAAATGAACGAGGCTGAAAAGCTGGTAGACAGACTTTTTTTGTGCGATTACAAGAAGATAAAAACATGGAAAAAGCGTAGGACAAGGCTACGTAAGTGTTACAAACCACTTGCTCATAAGCAGCTTGATAATTGGGCTTCGCCACACATGGTGCAACTTTTCAATAGGATTGTTTCCGAGACGGACTATTCACATATTGTAATGTTTTATACTTACTCTGCAGGGTTGCTTGATCCACGGCGGTATGTAGGGCGGGAAGGTGTGAAGAAAATCTACTTCATGGAGGACTTGCTTTCTATCGGAGAATATTTGCAACATAAGAATCTTACTGTAGGAACATTGCTTGATTGTGAATTATATCGTTTGGAATGTTTCGAGCGCATTGCTTGTATTTCTTTTGATGAAAAAGTATTCATAGAGAAACTATTGCGTGGGCAGCAAAAGTTCTATTTTCTACCCCATATCATGGGGCGTAAAGAGGCTTCTGCAGAACGCGAACCAGGACAACGGTTACGTGTTGCTTTTGTTGGTTATGATAATCCGTATAATGTAGAAGGGCTTAGATGGTTTCTTGATAAGGTCTATCCATTGCTTGATAAGGAGCTTGAAATAAACCTTGTAGGGCGTGTGAATCGTCAGGTCATTTGTAATTATCCGAACGTGGATCAGATAGAATATGTAGATGATCTAGAGGAAGTGTATCGTCATACGGATGTTGTCATTTGTCCTTTGCTCAATGGAACGGGCATGAAAATAAAGGTTGTTGAGGCTATGAGTCATTCCATTCCCGTGGTTTGTACCTCAAGAGGTATAGATGGTTTTCCAGACAAGACGTGTAACGGATGTCTTGTTGCTGATACAGCTGAGGAGTTTGCAACTTATATCAACAGGCTTGCAAATTCCTTCGATTTTCTTCATCAGTGTCGTCAGAATGTCGCTGATTATTTTGACCGTGTACTATGTTGGGATAGGCATAAGGCTACACTTGCTGATATTTTTAGTTCCTGATGAAGATGCATAAGTGCTGGATTTTAGCATTGTCCCAAATTGATGATTTAAGAATAATTATATTGATATTATGCAACTCCAAAACCCGAAAGACGCCTGTGTTATTTATGATTTTCAGGCTTTTCAGATGCAACGCTTTGGTGGTATTTCGCGCTATTTCTGTGAAATCATGCGCCGCTTGTGCATGCCTTATGATGTGGCTATACGCTTTACGATGAACTATTATCTCACGTCTTGGCATATAGGCAGACATGTTATTCCTTTGCCGCGTTTCGTCTACAAGCACTATGCTGCCAAATGTGAGCATACCAACTATCGTCTATCTTGTCGTATGCTGGAGAGCAAACAAAATTATATCTTTCATCCCACTTATTATGACCCTTATTTTCTTGATCATATAGGACAATCCCCTTATGTTATCACTGTTCATGACATGATTTATGAGCGGTATCCCGATTTGCTTCCTGACGCTGAAAAGATTATAGCACAAAAACGGGAGACCATTCTTCGGGCGGATCGTATTATTGCGATTAGTGAGAATACAAAGCGTGATGTGGTCGAAATCCTTGATGTTGATCCTGAGAAAATCGATGTAATATATCATAGTACTAGCCTCTGTCCGCATACAGGCCCTGATCGTTTACATTTGCCTGCACGTTATATACTTTATGTAGGTGATCGTACAGCATACAAAAATTTCCGGCGGCTGGCTATTGCTTTCACGCAGATAAAGGAAAAATATCCAGATCTTCATATGATATGTACGGGGCGGCCATTTAAGCCGCATGAATTGGCATTGCTTGATGAATTGCGATTGAATAATCGTGTTACGCTTCTTAAAGCATCAGATCGTGACCTTGCAGAGCTTTATGCTCGTGCCGAATGTTTTGTTTATCCTTCACTGTATGAAGGATTTGGGATTCCAATTCTTGAAGCTTGGGCCTGTCGTTGTCCTGTTGTTTTGAGTCGTGCAAGTTGTTTTCCTGAAATCGCAGGTGAGGCTGGTTGCTATTTTGAACCTTTGTCAGAAGATGCGATTGCCGAAGCTATTCTCTCTGTATTGTCGGACGAGCAAAAACGTCATAGTCTTGTTGACGCAGGTAGTGAACGGTTGAAGTTGTTCTCGTGGGAGGAGGCTGCACAAGCTACGGAAAATGTCTATCGTAAAGTGATGATGCAGCGTTCCTGATTTTATTCATTCCGATATACTAGCGCGGAAACAATAGATTTACTAGTGGAATCTATTGTTTCCGTGTTACCATTTTAAAGTAAACATAATCAAAATGGTGACAATATGTTATGATAATTTCGATTGCGAGAAATAAAAATAAATCAAATGGCTTTACTTTTGATGCCGATTAAAAAGATCGCGCAGGAGGAAGCTGAAAGCATTGCGCAGTAGTTTTAGGTCACGTTTAAGGGGGGGAAGGGCTAGTGCACGATAAATTTTCCATTCAACATTTTTGTCATAGGCATAATCATTGCTTCGTAAGATGGCTTCTTGAACACGGCGTGGTAGTAAATTGTCCATTACGGCTTGCCGTTCAGCTTCTCCTTGTATGACGGTTTTTTTATTTGTGGAAATTCCGCCGACGTAGAAAACTGATACCACCATGTCTAGTAAGGCGTATGAGCAGTGGCCGAGCAACCATTGGCGGATAAAAAACTCCCAGTCAGATACGATTTTGTTTTTTTCATTGTATGGCATTTCTCGAAGGAGAGCAGCTCGTATGAAAGTGGCTTGATGCATGAGCGTGCCTTCAAGGAGGAAACGTGCTGTTAGTCTATTGGGGGATTGCCTAAGTTGTGTTTTTCCGTGATGACATTCTAGATAGTGCCCGGTATAAAGGTCGGCTTCCCCGAGCCGGGGGACGGCATGTGCGAGCACGTCCGGGGCGGCGAGTGTGTCGCCGGAGTTGAGGAAGAGGACATATTCACCACGGGCCAGGCCGACGCCCTTGTTCATGGCGTTGTAGATACCTGTGTCGGGTTCGCTGACCCAGCGGGTGATGCCGGACGTGGAAGCGATGAGTTCGCGGCAACCGTCGGTCGAGCCGCCGTCGACGACGACATATTCAAAGTCGCAGGGCGTTTGCGTCGTGACGGACTGGACGGTGCGTCGGAGTTCGTCGACGTTGTTGAGGCAGATGGTGATGACGGTGAGTTTCATTGCAGTTCGTTTGTGTCTTTTCGTGTGTGTACGGTGTTGCAAAAGTAAGCATTAGTCCTTATATTTGCCCCGTCATCCTTTAAAAAACAGAACATCATGCAAGAATCCGCGAACCGTTACATCCGTTTTGACTGGGCGATGAAGCGCATGCTTCGCGACAAGGCGAACTACGCCGTCCTCGAAGGTCTCCTCACCACGTTGCTGGGTGAGTCCATCACCATCAAGAAACTCTTGGAGAGCGAGAGCAACCAGGAGGAGGAATATGACAAGTACAACCGTGTGGACATGCTCGCCGAGAACGACCGTGGCGACCTTTTCCTCATCGAGGTGCAGAACAACAACGAGTATGCTTATTTCCAGCGGATGTTGTTCGGAGCGTCAAAGCTCGTCACGGAGTATATCAACCGCGGCGAGGGTTACCATCGGGTGCGCAAGGTCTACAGCATCAACATCGTTTATTTCGCCCTGGGCAGTGGCGTTGATACGGTCTACCATGGCAAGACGGAGTTCCGGGGCATCCACTTGGGTGACGTCCTCCGTCTTTCTCCTTTCCAGCGACAGACGTTCCGTGTCGAGGAAGTGAGCCAGCTCTATCCGGAATACTATATCTTGCGGGTGAATGATTTCAACCGCGTAGCCAAGACGCCGCTGGAGGAGTGGATCTACTATCTGAACACGGGTGAGATTCCCGATACGGCCACGGCTCCCGGACTGTCCCAGGCGCGGGAGCGTCTGCGTGTGATGAGCATGGGCCCTGATGAGCAGAAGGCTTATTACCGTCATTTGGATAACATTGTCATCCTGCGTGACAACATTGAGACCGAGCGCGAAGAAGGTCGTGCAGAAGGCCGTGCAGAAGGTCGTGCGGAAGGCCGTGCGGAAGGCCGTGCGGAAGGTCGTACTGAAGGGATCTTGGATACGGCACGCAATATGAAGGCACTTGGGATAGCGACTGAGCTTATTGCGAAGTCCACCGGCTTGTCTGTTGAGGAGATAGAGCGTTTGTGACACGCTTTTGTGAGATAAACAAAAGGCCACGCTTCCGGAAAGGAAGGACGTGGCCTTTATTGTTTTTGAGCGTTTGTTCTTCGTCTGTTTACAGGCTCTGCATGTCGTTCAGCTTCTTGTAGTAGCCGCCCAGGGCGAGAAGCTCTTCGTGCGTGCCGCGTTCGACGATTTCTCCTTCGTAGAGGACGCAGATTTCGTCGGCGTTCTTGATGGTGCTCAGACGGTGTGCGATGGCGATGGTCGTGCGGGACTTCATCAGTCGTTCGAGCGCTTCCTGCACGAGACGTTCCGATTCGGTGTCGAGGGCCGAGGTCGCTTCGTCGAGGATGAGGATGGGCGGGTTTTTGAGGATGGCGCGAGCGATGCTGACGCGTTGGCGTTGTCCGCCGGAGAGACGGCCGCCCCGGTCGCCGATCATGGTGTCGTAGCCCTTTTCGGTCTCCATGATGAAGTCATGAGCATTGGCGATTTTGGCTGCGGCGATGACTTGGTCCATGGTGGCGTTCTCCACTCCGAAGGTGATATTGTTGTAGAATGTGTCGTTGAAGAGGATGGCTTCCTGGTTGACGTTGCCGATGAGCGAGCGTAGGCGGGCGATGGATACATCCTTGACGTTTTTCCCGTCGATAAGGAGTTGGCCTTCTGTCACGTCATGATAGCGGGGTACAAGGTCGACCATAGTTGATTTTCCCGAGCCGGACTGTCCGACGAGGGCGACGGTCTTGCCTTTCTGGACGGTGAGGTTGATATGTTTCAGCACGGGTCGTCCCGGGATGTAGCTGAAGCTGACGTCGCGGAATTCGAGGTTTTCGTGGAAGTCGTCGAGCGGTTGCGGGTGTTCAGGCTCCTTGATGTGGTTTTCAGCTTTGAGAATCATGTCGATGCGCTCCATACCTCCCAGTCCGAGGGGGACGTTGTAGAAGGCCTTGGCAAACTCTTTCAGCGGGTTGATGATGCTGTAGAGGATGACCATGTAGAAGATGAATGTCGCTGCGTCCATCGGGGCATAATTCGTGCCCAAGATGAGCGAACCGCCAAACCAGAGGACGATGACGATGACGCACGTGCCGAGAAACTCGCTCATCGGGTGTGCCGAACTCTGGCGGATGACCATTTCGTTCATGGCCTGGCGGAATTCATTGTTGGTCTTGGCAAAGCGGTCGGCCATTTTCTTTTCGGCGATGAATGCTTTGATGATGCGCAGGCCGCCCAGTGTCTCGTCGAGTTGCGACATGATGTCGCCCCATTGAGCCTGTGCGGCACTTGATTGCCGTTTCAGTTTGCGGCTGACCACGCCCATGATCCAGCCGGCCAATGGCAGTACGACGAGAACGAAGAGGGTCATTTTCCAACTGATGGTAAACAGCGTGATGAAGCAGACGACGAGGGCTATGGGGTTTCGGATGAGCATGTCGATGGAGCTGGTGAGCGAGTTTTCGACCACGGTGACGTCGGCGCTCATGCGGGCGATGATGTCGCCCTTTCGTTCTTCAGAGAAGAAGCTGAGCGGTAGCCGGAGCACCTTATTATATACCTGTATGCGGATGTCGCGCACGATGCCGGTACGTAGCGGCACCATCACGGCCGAAGAGGCAAAGTAGCCTGCTGTCTTGAGCAGGGTCATGAAGATGAGGATACATCCCATGATGATAAGGGTGACGAATGCCCCGTGGGTGGCGATGACCTGGCTGACGTAGTAGTAAGCGTTGTTGATGAGCACGTCTTTGTCCAGATGACTCCAGTCCATCGGCATGTATTCGTAGTGCGTGCTGTCGACCTTGAACAGGATGTTCAGGATAGGTATGATGGCGGCGAAGGAGAACACGTTGAGCCATTGGGATACGAAGTTCAGGATGACGGCCCATGTCAGGTATTTGCGATAGGGCGCAATGTACCGTCTCATCAAGGAGAAGAACTGTTTAATCATAGATGTGAGCGTATAATATTCGAATTTGTGTCTGCAAAAGTAGGAAAAAAAGTCCAAAGGCCCTGTATGTTGCGTCTTTAAAGCATCATTCAGGGCCTTTACCGGTTTAGAATTGGAAATAGATGAATGGCTGGATGTCGCTTGTCTTCACTTGGATGACGGTGTAGATGATGACAAGAAGCAGCAAGGCCTGTCCGACGAGTGGCAGCCTGACGACGCCGCGCTGGCAGGCTTCTTCCCAGCGGTCGGGCAGGAAATGGAGCACATAGCCTACGGCCATGAATACAAACACCACCTTGTAGCCGCCTACCAGTTGCCCGAAAAGTTGCGGTTGGAAGTTGGTCACGATTTGGTGGATCATCGTCCATGAGGCTTCAAAGGTGCTGTTGCGGAAGAATATCCAGCAGAAACATACGAGGTGGAACGTCAGTAGGATGCCGAAGAAGCGGCGCACTCCCCGGCTCTGATACTTCTTGTCGCGTCCCAACAAGCTGCGCAAGGCTTTGTGCAGGGCGAGGGCTATGCCGTGTATGGCTCCCCAGAACACGAAATTCCATGATGCTCCGTGCCACAGTCCGCCCAGCAGCATCGTCATGAAGAGGTTGAAATAAGTGCGCAGTTTTCCTCGCCGGTTGCCTCCCATGGAGATATAGAGATAGTCTCGCAGCCATGTGGAGAGCGAGATGTGCCAGCGTCGCCAGAACTCGGTGATGGAGGCCGACTTGTAGGGCGAGCGGAAGTTGAGCGGGAAGTGGAATCCTAACAGGAGGGCGATGCCGATGGCCATGTCGCTGTAGCCTGAGAAGTCGCAGTAGATTTGCAGCGCATAACCATAGACGCCAAAGAGGTTTTCGATGCCGGAATACAGTCCCGGGTTGTCGAATATGCGCTCGACGAAGTTTACGCTGATATAGTCTGACAGGATGGCTTTCTTGAAAAGTCCGGCAGCGATGAAGTAGACGCCGCGTCCGAACATCTCGGGAGTGACCACGACCGGGCGTCGTATCTGGGGGATGAAGTCGCGGGCACGCACGATGGGTCCTGCCACCAGTTGGGGGAAGAATGACACGAAGAATGCGTAGTCGAGCGGATTGTGCAGTGCCTTCAGCTCGCCGCGGTAGACATCGATGGTGTAACTGAGCGACTGGAAGGTGAAAAACGAGATGCCCACAGGCAGGAAGATGTCCAGTGCATGGAATTCCCCGCCCCATAGCGGGGCCAGCATCTCATAGAAGAAGTTCGTGTATTTGAAGTAGCACAGCAGTCCCAGGTTGATGGTCAGGCTGATGATGAGCAGTGTGCGGCGGAGGGCTTTGGTGCGGGTTTGTTCCATGATGCGTGCCAGGATGAAGTCGCTCAGGGTGACTACGCCCAGGAGCACGAAGTAGGTGCCGCTGCTCTTGTAGTAGAAGTAGTAGGAGAAGAGGACGACGAAGAGCAGACGCAGCGTGGTTGTCTTCCGCAGGCACAGATAGATGAAGCTGAATCCCAGGAAGAGAAACAGGAAGAGTCCGCTACTGAATATCATCGGTTGTTGTGCGTCGTAGGTCAGCACGTCGCACAGGCGGTTCAGGTCAATTTGCCACATAGTCGTTGAATGCGTTTAAGAGGGCTTCGCCCAAGAGGTTTCCTTGTATGGTGTAGCCCTGATGCGTGTAGTGCACTTGGTCGCGCTGCATCAGGCGGTTGTTTTTCCAGTTCAGACAGGCTCGTTTCGAGCCTCCTGCGATGTTGTATAAGTCCCATACGGCCAGTCCGTTTCGCTCACCGAAGGCCAGGATGGTGTTCACCGTTTTTTCCGTGCGCGGATTGATGATGCGCCGGCGCCGGCTGGCCCGCACGTAGGAGCCCGGAGGGGTGGTGAGCATGACTGTGGCGTCAGGCGCATAGTGGCGCAGGAGGGTGAGCAGGGCGTCCAGTTGGGCGTAGTGCTCGACGGCGTCATAGCGTCGGTTGTGGCTTTCGTTCGTTCCGAATGAAAGGATGATGAGGTCCGGGTGCAGAGCTGCCATTTGGTCCATCTTTTCCGTCGTGCAGAAGTCGGCTGCCGTCGCTCCGTTTTGTCCGATGGCGTGATAGACAAGCCCCGGTGCGCCTGTCTCGTGTGCAATGGCCGTGGTGCGGTAGTTGATCTCGTCGGGATAGACAGCTTGGCTGCCCCAGGCAGCTTCCAATGTGTGGCGCACGGCTACGGGAAACACATGTCCCCTCACGTGCGAGTCGCCGAGCTGCACCACGCGCACCGGCTCAGTGCCTTGACACAGCTTGGCGAAGAAAGGGTCCAGCGCTGCGGCGTTCACCAGCGTGTCCCGCCCCACGTTCCGGAAAGAGGCCGGCATCGAGTTGCCCACCACGACCGCGGCATGCAACACGGCAGACCCGTGCTGGAGGTGCAGCATGGGATTGCGCAGCGTGTCCTGCGGGGTCAGCTGGGGAGGTATCACGTCCTGGGCTGCGAGCCGGACTGTGCCCGTCAGGATGCCTAACAGACACAGCAAACAGAGTTTAATCATTTTCATAAGCCCTCCGTTTGTCATATTGCTCCTTGCCGTAGATGAGTGTTTCGTAGAGATGGCGGGCCAGTGTGCGTCCGCCGAGGAAGTTGATGTGCGTGTAGTCCAGGTTGGCCTGTGCCGGTTTGGCTTCTACCATGCGGCGGATGCTGCCTTCGCCTCCCATGGCGTCGTAGAGGTTCCAGAAGGCTACGGCTCCCTTGGCTGCGATGTTTTGTTGGTAGCGGATGAGGTTTTTCACGCCCGGCATCGTGCGCAGGCGTCCCTCTTCGTCCTTGTATTCCCGGTCGCCCACGCTGACGACGAGTATGCCGGCTTCGGGGAAGGCTTCTTTCATGTGTTGGATGACACGCAGCATGCCGGTCTCATACCAGCTGTAGTCCCGTCCGCGCTCGGTGGCCACGTTGAGGCCGAACTGGAGCACGATGAGGTCGTAGGGACGCACTTTGCCGAATTGCCGCAGCCGCTCTTGCGGGATGGAGGCCAGCGTCAGTCCGCTGCTGCTGCGCACGCCGAAGTTGTCCACCGTGATACCCGTGCGTCCGTCCAGGGCGAAGCCGTAGAACGTGGCCGAATCAGCTTTTTCCACGGTCCAGCGCATGCTCTTGATGAGGCCTTCGCGTTCGACGGCCTGCATTTGTCCTTTGCCTGCGAGCGGGCCGGTGTCGCCGTCGATGCCGTTGACGCGTGTTGCCAGAAGGATGGTGTCTGTTGCTTCAAAGTAGATGGTTGCCACTTCGCAACTGTCCAATTGCCCGCGGTGTGCTTTTGGCGGACGGGCTTCCACGTAAGCCCCCCTGTGGGGGATGAAATAGTGTCCCGAGGGACCGATGCGCTTGCGGTCGTAGCCAGTGGAGTCATTGACGCCTTTGGAGGTCCAGCCGGCAAACGAGTGACGCAGGGTCTTGCGGAAACCATACGTCCCCGACGTGATGTCCACGTAGCCCACGCCGCATCCTCCGAAACGCGCTTGGAGCATGTCGCGCAAGTCGCCCGTCAGGATGTCGGCTTCGATGAACGAGTCGCCGAAGTAGGCGATGCGCACGGGGCGTTCGTCCGCGTGGTCGAGCGCTTCATAGAAAGGCTTCATGCCGCGCTGTGTGGAGTCGGCATAGTCTTCGATGCAGGTAAGTCCTGTCTTGCAGGTGTCCACGAAGGCCGGTTTCACGGGTGGAGGCAGGACGATCGTGTCGAGCGGTTCTTCTTCCGGCTCTTCGGCTTCGATGTCAGCCAGCATGTTCACCCGCCGCAGGGTATAGCCGTCGACGGTGGGAGTGGGCACGAAATAGAGTCCTAACAGTACGACCACCACCAGCAGCGTCAGTATGAATGTGCGTGCGATGTAATTTTTCATTGCTTTCATTTTAGGCTGCAAATTTACGCGTTCACTGCGGAGTGTCCCAGCCTTTCAGGGAGTTTTTTAGGCCTTATCTCAAAAACGGGAATAGTCGAAGGATGGTAGCGGTAGTCTTTCGCTGTGTGGTTGGTGATGGTCAGTAATAGCGTGGTTCGATGTTGATGCATTCGATAAGTCCGTCTTTCGAGGGAATAATACGTATCGATTCATCTGTCATCATGTTGTTGAAATATATGGTATAGACACCGAGTATTTCTTGCATTGAGGTAAATCCCGGCAGTTCTTTTACTTTCTCAAGAGAATCTCCGACTTTGAGCTTTTTTCCTTTGATGTCTAGCGTGTACTTAGGCGATTTTATAATGAAGGTTATAATTCCGGGGTCATTTTCTCTTGGGTCGTCATTCATTCGTATAATTAAATCATTTTCGAAAATGAATTCATGTCCTTGTCCAAAGTCTGTGGCTTCCCAAGTGTCGATACGTGTGGGTTAAGGCTTTTTTTTATTTGGTCATAAGTATAGATATATCCAAACTTAATACCGTTGATGGTTATGTCGTCCCTGCTGTTTCCTGTTGGGATTTGTGCCAGCATCTGCAATGCGCAGAGAAGGAATGTAAATGCAAAAGTGGTAATTCGTTTCATGGCTTTGACTAATAATACCGTGGTGCGACTGAAATGCATTCAATGATTTCATCCTTTGAGAACAAGATTTGCAGCGAATGGTCGTGCATATTGTTGTTAAAGATGATGGAATAAAAGCCATCATACCGCATTTCTCTTGATGTATATCCCGGCATCTTTTTGATTTTCTCAAACGAGTCACCAACCTTGAGTTCTGTACCTTCGAAACTAATCGTATATTTAGGTGATTTTAAAATAAATTCGATAATTCCTGGATCGTTTTCTCTTGGGTCGTCATTCATCCGTATGGTTAAGTCATTTTCATATCTGAACTCGTGTCCTTGTCCAAAGTCTGTAGCTTCCCATGTATATATTTGAGTGGGGGCTCCTAAAGCTTTTTTTATTTGGTCATAAGAATAGATGTATCCAAACATGATGTCGTTGATAGATATGCTGTCCCTGCTGTTTCCTGTTGGTATTTGTGCCAGCATCTGCAATGCGCAGAGAAGGAATGTAAATGCAAAAGTAGTAATTCGTTTCATGGCTTTTACTAATAATACCGTGGCGCGACGGAAATGCATTCAATAACTTCATCCTGTGAGAATAAGATTTGCAGCGAATGGTCGTTCATCATATTGTTGAATATGATGGAGTAGAAACCGTTATATCGTTTTTCCCTGGATGTATATCCCGGCATATTTTTGACTTTTTCGAATGTGTCTCCGACTTTGAGCTTTGTTCCTCTGAAGTCGAGCGTGTATTTAGGAGAATCCAAGATGAAGTCTATAATTCCCGGATCATTTTCTCTCTCGTCGTCGTTCATGCGTACCGTTAAATCATTTCCGAATCTGAATTCAAATCCAGTACCGTAATCCGTAGCTTCCCAAGTGCTGATTTGGGTAGGTTCTCCTAAGGCTTTTTTTATTTGGTCATAAGTATAGATATATCCAAACTTGATACCGTTGATAGATACGCTGTCCCGGCTGTTTCTTGTTGGAATTTGTGCAAGTATCTGCAATGTGCAAAGGAAGAACATAAGAGCAATAGTAGTAATTCGTTTCATGATGTGATAGCTTTAAAAGATTGATTTAATAAATATAAGAATCGCAAGGCGTGGAAATTTCAGCTTTGCTGCTGCTCACTGTAGCGTTCAGGTAGAGTTCTGGGTCGATCCAATTTCCCGCTTCGTCTTTGATGCTTAGATGCAGGTGGGGAAATTCGGCATTGGCGTTTCCGGTCACTCCCGTGTAGCCGATGATGGTGCCGGCTTGTACGTAGTCGCCCACTTTGAGTGGTTCTCCGTTTCGCATGGCGACAGGGTAGTCTGCCGACAGATGCCAATAGTAGACTATGATGGTCTTGCCATTGACTTTGGAGCGCACACCAAAACGGTTTCCAGCTCCGTTTTTGTCTCCTATATATCCATCGGGATATTTATCTCCAATCCGATTCGGTTGTTCCGTGACGTATGGCCCGACAATCGTCCCGCTGAACAGGGCGTACACGGGAGTATTGGGTTCTGCTATCAAGTCGATGCCTTGATGGAATTTCTTTTCCCCATATTCATTGACGCGGGTGTATCCGAAGCGCGCACCTCCGATATTGTATCGGTTGGGCGGCATCAAAGCCATCATGACCAAGGGGTTCGCTTTGCCTTTATCGTCATTTCGACAAGGGCGTCCAAGCTCGGGATGGAGCGGGTCATATCCTCCGGAGTTGAATCCGCCTTCGATGGGCTTGGTTCCACCTGTCCCGTGGCCGCTTCCGCCGCCACTCCCGCCGTATGCAGGATATAAGGTGTAAGTGTATTGGAATATAATGTCGATAAAGTAACACATTTTGATGTAATCTCCTGTTTCTTGTATTTGTTCTTTGATATTTCTTTCTACTTCGGCATAAGTGAGAGGACGCTGGCAAGAGATTCTTAGCGTCAAATAACGAAATCCTGTATGGGTGATTTGTTCGAGGTGAATGCTTGTTAAACCTACGGGATTATGTCTGTAAGTCGCTTCAAAGGCTTTCATGATGCTTTCATTGCTGAGGCTGACGTTATAGGATAGCCTTTGGGATCGACAGCTCCATAGGATGACACTTGATAATTGATGTAAATGACACCTTTGTCCACCAGAGACGAAGGGCTCATTGCTCGCGTCCCGTCTGGCGCCTCATTGTTTTTTTCCAAGTCCAAAGCCACTTGTAGCAATACTGCATCTACTTGCAGTCCTTGGTCGCGAAGGTCGCGGAATACCCAGGCATAAAGATAGCGGCGATCTGCTGGAATTTCTGTTTGGAGAAACTCCGCATCCATCTTCACAGGCATGCCCAGCGTGCCTGTGATGTCACGTTCTTCCAAGGGCTTGTCTTCGTCCACAGGGTAGATGAGGCATCCTTTACTTCGTTTTTGTCGTCGGTGTAGGGAATAAGGTAATACACCCCGAAGTCCGGCGACGAAGCTGTAATCGTGTGCTCATAGAGAGGGGTGTTTTTGTGGAGGGCTCTTCCGAGCCGTTCCGCGCTTCCGGGCTGTTCTTGCATTTGTTTCCAGAGCATGACGGCTTCGGGGCGGTCGGTCTGGGGAGGCTCGATGGATACTCGTTCTGAGAGAAAACTTTCAGAAACACAGGATGAAAGTGCCAATAAGCAAAAAAATCCTATTAAGAAGGCGGGCAAGAAGCGTTCCCTTTTCATGGCAATAAGGTCTTGATGTTTTCTATCTGCAAATCTATGTATAATTAAAACAAAAAACAAATAAAAAAAGCAATAAATTTTGTGTCGAATAAAAACATGGGATCAACTTGATTTTCGGTCGCTTAGGTTTGTGAGGAAATAAGACGAGTAGAACAAATAATCTCTGTGTAGAGCATGTGATTGAAAATATATTTAACAAAATAAAACTTCGATGGTGGTGATTTTTATGTGTTGTATGGTCGGACGATTCTTCCTTATGTCTTTGGAAAAGTCCCTTATCCTTTCGCGGCAAGTCAACCCTTAACTCCGTCCGACCACGCCCTTAACTCCGCTCGACCACGGACTTAACTCCGCTCTCGGTTAGTGTCAAGGGGCCGCTTTGGGAGGGGTAAGTGATTGCTATACAGGTGCTTTTTTAGGCCGTGGAAAGAGACTGAAAACTGGTGGGCGGACGATTGCCGGACGGTCGTCCGGGTAGGTGTGGAGGTCGGCAGTACGTTTGTGGAGGTTGAGAAAAATGCGGACGTTAGGTCGGTATATGCTCCGCCGTGGGGATGAAAAAATCCTCGCACGCCTGCCGGAAAGTCCGACGGGGCGCACGGGGAGGTGATTGTTATAACTATTGATGGATGGTCTGTCGGTCAGCGTATCTCCTTGATGGCCTCCACCAGGCGGCGGAAGTCGTCGGGGAAGACGTCGCCGATGTTGCCGATGCGGAACGTGTCGGCCTGGGAGATTTTACCCGGGTAGATGACGAAGCCGCGCTCTTTCAGCTTCAGGTAGAAGGCCTTGAAGTCGAAACCGGCTTCGGGATAGTAGAACGAGGTGATGACGGGCGACTGCTCCTCGTCGGGCAGCAGCGTGCGGAAGCCCAGCGAGCGCATGCCTTCGACGAGCACGCGATGGTTCTCGCAGTAGCGTGCGTGACGGGCTTCGATGCCCCCTTCGGCCTTCAGCTCGTTGAGTGCCTGCATGAAGGCACGCACGACGTGCAGTGCTGTCCCAAAGAAATTATTAACAATCATCGTAACATTTTGAAATATTAGGTGTTATGAAGTAAAAAGGCGCGGGGTGCTTTTTGTG
>JACJJM010000164.1 GCA_016900015.1 Phocaeicola coprophilus
GTCACGAAAAAGGCAAGCGCAAATGTGAGCGCATGGCAACAACCGAAGCGGAGGGGGTCGAGTGGTTTGGCAGATTCTTTGACTACGTTTCCCACTCCGATCACCTGATGGGTCGCAATGGCAAATGGGCCAGCGACCTGATTTGGCTGGTCAATAAATCCAACTTTGAAAAAGTGATCCAAGGCTCTTACGAAAACCAAAAGGCCGCAGCATGAACATCCCTGCGATCAACGACCTTTCGACAGAGTTTCCAGAG
>JACJJM010000165.1 GCA_016900015.1 Phocaeicola coprophilus
GGAATGCAACAGCAAGATCGGCGATCAGACTGTCTGATGTCTCTCCGGTGCTGTGTGCGAGCGACACGCCGTATCCGGCTTTCTGTGCCATTTTTATCACATTGGATAATTCGGTCAGAGTGCCTGCCCGGTCTGCTCTTACAGTAATGGCATTTGCTGCTCCCATCCTGATCACTTTTTCCAGACGTTTTATATCTGTCCGGTACAGAGAACTGCCCGAAAGCTGTATTCTGTCTCCTAAACTTTCTGTTATCTC
>JACJJM010000166.1 GCA_016900015.1 Phocaeicola coprophilus
GGTTTCAACCGGCCGTTAACCGACTGACGATTTGCCGTCTTTTGGAGGGCGGAATGCCGTCTTTTACGTTATAAAAGACGGCATTCCGCTATTACTTTTTCAAGAAATACTGTTATACCCTTATGATTTGCTTGACGCCTTTGACGTTGCGTAGCTTCTTGATAAGCTGCTCAAGTCTTGAAGTGTCTTCGACATTTACTACAAGATTTCCCCTGAACAGGCCGTCATTACTGTCGATGTTGATACTACGCATCAT
>JACJJM010000167.1 GCA_016900015.1 Phocaeicola coprophilus
CTCCCCTTCAATGTTCCCCACGATAAACGCATCTACCCAGTTAAAGAGCTGCTGAAACAGCCCGCTTAAGATCAGGGGGACTGTAAATGCTGCAAGCGCCCGGATCACATTTCCTTCGGTCATTTTATTCTGCATGTCTGGCTCCTCCTTTTTCTTTCTTCTCTCATCACTTTCCCGATATTTCTCCGAATCCCGAAGTTTATGTCCGTAACACATCAAAAGGCGCCCGTAAAGCTACCATACGGCAATGCCGTAC
>JACJJM010000168.1 GCA_016900015.1 Phocaeicola coprophilus
CAGCAAAAGGTCGGCAGGTTCAGCGGGTATCAGGCAGAAGGCTTTTTCTGCTGCTGACGTTTGGTCAGATAAGTGCCCAGTGCAACAACCAGAACAGCGCCCAAAACACCGCCAAAGGTAACCGTCTGCTCGCTCATGGCGCCGAATCGGGTTGTAACAGCTGGGTCTGTGAGCAGCATTTCACCAGCAAGAAAGCCCAACAGAGCCGCACCAATGGTGATGATGATGGGGAAACGCTCCATGACCTTGGTCAAC
>JACJJM010000169.1 GCA_016900015.1 Phocaeicola coprophilus
TTTCGTTACCCTCTTCATTGTTTGGTGCAATACCCATAGCTTTACCCAATAGCCATTCAGCTATAAGCATTCTTATATTACTTCGCATTACTTACCTCCTTCATCTTCGCATCATAAATCTTTACCAACCCGTAATGTTGAACGCTGTCATATACGGTAACAAGTAATTCAGGTGTTTTGGCATCAGCTATGAAGTCGGTAATGCGTTTAACCTCTGTTAAGTCGTTAGTTTGTTCAATGCTTTGCGTATTAAC
>JACJJM010000170.1 GCA_016900015.1 Phocaeicola coprophilus
GGTCTTGTCCGCAGAAAAAATGTCTGCAACACGATGATGGCATGCGTATCAATCATGGGACTTTCCATTGTCATGTGGGCTCTGTTCGGATATTCGCTGGCCTTCGGCGGCAACCATTTGGGGATCATCGGAGATTTCCGCTGGTTCGGCCTGAACGGCGTCGGCATGGAAACCGGTCCTTACGCAGAAAATCTTCCGCATCTGGTCTTCTGCGCCTTTCAGATGATGTTTGCCATGATCACACCGGCTCTGAT
>JACJJM010000171.1 GCA_016900015.1 Phocaeicola coprophilus
TATCTATATTGGGTAAAATATGATTATTTTTTATACTGTAAAAAATATATGGTAGTATTTCATTTAATTTATCAATAATATCATTTTCTTCTTGTTCTAGTAAATCATATATATCTTTAAAATATACGTAAAAAACACTACGATGGTAACCTGCTTTATCCATAAGTTCTTGTATAGTAATTTTTTCAAGTGGTTTATGAGCATATATTTTCCAAAATGCTTCAATAATATTTTCCTTTGTGGTCATTAAGTC
>JACJJM010000172.1 GCA_016900015.1 Phocaeicola coprophilus
TCCTTCAGCGAGGCAATAGCCAACTTGGCGATGTCTTCCATCGGAAGGTTGAGATACTTCCAGTTGGTGCCGTCGTATGTGTGGCGGTCATACTCCACCTCATACGTCTTGTAATACTCGCGGCGCGGGTCATTCATCACCATTATGAACGAGCCATAAACAGGCTTTTCACCCAATATTTCGGCAGCAAACGTAACGGGATTGTATTTTTTCGGCTCGGTAACAGTACGTCCCTGCTTGTTCTTGAAAGCAT
>JACJJM010000017.1 GCA_016900015.1 Phocaeicola coprophilus
CTTCATTGTAATATCTTGTTTTCGTTTTTTTCCTTTTGCTCCCAGGTGTTTGACGTTGACTTCCTTTTTTCATACCCTTCCGCCGATATTGCTAACGGCGGGCTCTTGTACTACTCGTTTGTATTTTCATCTTTTTCAAGCTTCGCTCTCACCCTTTCCGGGTGGCTTTCCTTATCGAAAGCGGATGCAAAAGTACTGCCTTTTGACTTATGCTCCAAACTTTCACGAGACTTTTTTTGAAGAAATTTTCAAGCTTTTAGATAAAAAGCTAAAATAGAAACAGATAGAAGCATAAAAAAAATCATCGATGATTTGCCATATCATCCAGCAACCTGCGATAATATTCCGCCTTCCACTCTACCGAACGAGGATAAGCCCGTGAAGAAGACGGCATCCTCCAAACCTTCAAACGTCGACCAAGATACTCCACCTCATAACTATCACCTATCGATAATGACGGGAAGCCTATCATCTCTTGAAGTGTTTCTGCCGATTTCTGCCCTGTAGCCACGATACTACGGCACGACGGCAACTGTTGCAACAATGACGCGAGATCTGTCGGACGAACAATCTGCAAAAAGTTATCAGATGCATTATCTTTCAAACGAACTACGGCTTCAGCTGTGTCAAACATAGCTATACCCCGTTCACGACAAAAACGTTCGATGCGCTCTTTATCAAAACGTTTCTCCCCAGGAACCACGAAGTGATTCTTATCTCCAGCCGTGATATACCCCCAAATCCGCCACATGTCATTGTTCCAATTCGGATAAAAAAACTCCATGCTCCAACGTTTCTTCTGCGGAGGGAAACTGCCCAACATCAACATCACGGCTTCTGCCGGCAAAAATGGTTTCAAGGGATGTTGTTCTATATCCATATATACCTAATTATATATACTTATCTATATAAACAAACGAAAATGAAGAAAAAAAGTTTTCATCACGGCTCGAAGTCACGTCCCATGACCTTTTCATCCTCACCATCTACTAACTTCTCCACAAAATAACGGGGACGACGTTTCACTTCACGATAAATCTTGCCCACATACTCTCCTATGATACCAAGAGACACCAACATGGCACCGCCAATAAACCAGATGGAAATCATAATCGAAGTCCAACCCCAGACGACAGCACTGAATTTGTAAGCAATCAGACAGTATATCGTGGCCACAATAGCCAACGCCACCATCACGAACCCCGTGATGTATATCCACTGCAAAGGACGCACGGAAAACGACGTAATGCCGTCCATCGCCAGGGCGAACATCTTCGAGAAGGGATATTTCGACTCCCCTGCCATGCGCTCCTTACGGTCATAATAGACACACGCCGTGGACAAACCGATGCGCGGAACCATGCCGCGCAGAAACATGTTGCGTTCAGGATAAGCCATCAGAGCACGCATTGCCCGGCGACTCATCAGACGGAAGTCGGCATGATTGTAGACGATTTCCTCGCCCAAGCGACGCACTAAGCGATAAAACATCAGCGCCGTCTGACGCTTGAAGGCCGAATCCGTCCGGCGCTCACGGCGCACACCGTAAACGATGTCCGTCCCTTGGTTATAGAAATCCACCATCTCATCAATGGCCTGTGTGTCATCTTGAAGGTCCGCATCGATGGAGATAGAGACATCGCCATGCAGCGAAGCCCATTCCAGACCGGCCCAAAGCGCACACTGATGGCCCACATTGTGCGCCAGTTTCAGGCCACATACGGCCTCATGAGCACGGGTCAGCCGCTCTATGATGCTCCACGTCGCATCACGACTGCCGTCGTCCACATATAATATCTTGCCTTCACCAATCTTACCTCCCCGACGCAGACGGTCGACCACGGCGAGCAACTCCTGTGTCGTATAGTCCAGCATCTCCTGCTCATTATAGCAAGGCACCACGATTATTAATTTCGAGTCATACATAGTCAATCATTCTTTTTAAGTCATACAAAAGTAAGCCATATTCTTAAAAATTCAATATTAGCCGCGGATATAAAACAAAAAAAGTATAAGTTTGTGCCGTTGATTAAAATATTTGATTCTATGAAAAAAATCTTATTACTCCTGTTTATGCTCCCCACCCTGCTGTGGGCGCAGGACGACGCCAAGTATCTGGCCGGAGCCGTCCCCATCGAAGATGGATACGTCACCTTCCGCCAGACATTCAAAGCCCCCTCACTTTCACAAAAAGACATCTACCAATCCATGCTGCTCTGGGCGACACAAAAGTTCCAGAAGAACGAGCAATTCCCGCAAAACCAGCTCATCACGCAAGACGAAGCCGCTGGCGAACTGGGAGCTGTCGGCGAGGAATACCTCACGTTCTCTTCCAGCTTCCTGTCACTCGACCGCACGCGCATTTACTACCAATGCCGTGTCAAATGCTTGCCCGGCGAATGTACGGTCGAACTGAGCCACATCCGCTACTGGTATGACGAAGCCCGCGACGGAGGCGTGCGCTACAGCGCAGAAGAAATCATCACCGACGAGCACGGCCTGAACAAGAGCAAAACGAAACTGGCACGCGTGGTCGGCAAATTCCGCGAGAAGACCATCGACTTCAAAGACCAGCTGTTCAAAGACATAGCCTCAACCATCGGAAACAACGCCGTGCAGACGGCCTCTGCACCCGCTGCCCAACCGGCCAAGGAGGAATCAGCCGTGACGACAAACGACAAAGTGGTGACCATCGGCGTGCCAGCCGTTGCTACCACGACAACTGCAGTCGCCGTTGCCGCCCAAACGACGCAACCGGCAGCTGCGCCTGCCGCCCCTGCCGCCAAAGGCATGGAAGGATTCCGCCAAATCACGCCTGACCAAATCCCCGGCAACGCCGTGAAACTCATCAGCGACGCCTTCATCATCACGGCCGGAAACGACGAATTGTTCAACCCGATGGCCGGAGGATGGGGCGGACTGGGCAATCTCTTCAACCGTCCGGTCGCCTACTGCTTCATCGACCCCGCGCGCTACACCTACGGTATCATGCAGAAAAACGACGTCTACACCCTCACGTTCTATACGCCGGCCTACCAGGAGGCCATCCAATATGTCGGCACCCACTCAGGACGCGACGGCGACAAGGTGGCCGGCAGCAAACTGACACCCATCACCACTCCCGGCGGAGGCAAGGCTTTTGCCGAGGCTTGGCTCGTCATCGAATGCCGCAAGATTGCCACCCAACTGCTCACGCCGTCGTCCGTGACCGACGCTGCCGTGAAGGCACAATACCCGAACAAGCAGACGGAACTCTTCGTGGGAGAAATCACAGGAGTGTGGATGAAATGACGCAGGGCGCATCCCATGCGCCAACTTGGCAGAGTGCGTCTTGCTGTGCAGGACGCGGATAAAGACAGGCATTGCGGAAAGAATGCCCATAACTGTTCCCCCCGGACACCGGCACCACAGCCGGCATCCGGGGTTTTTTCATGCACGCATCCGGGAGCACACGGGCAGGAAGTCGCAAAAAGACGACCGTGTTTTAGAAAAAAGACAGTCGTGTTTACAGAAAAACACAGTCATGTTTCCGTAGAAACACAGTTGTCTTTCTATATAAACACGACTGTCTGCTGGAAGAAACACGACTGTGATTTTTCAGACATACAACTGTGATTTTTCATATAGACGACTATCATCTGACAGAAACACGACGACAAGCCTCCGGACGGACAACTATGTTGACAAACAAAGCGACGGGTTTTCCGGCCGGAAGAGGGCGGACGGGAGGCGAACAGAGGGGAGCGGACTGCCGGGAGGAATACAGAAAAGGCGGAAGAGAAGCCCCGGGAGGGGACAGCTCTTCCGCCTTTCGTGCGGACGCGGGTGACGACGCGGGTCAGGATTTCGGAGCGTACATGCGCGCGCGGATTTCCTTGATGCGGTCGTCAGATATGTAGTCGTCGTAATTCATCATCTTGTCTATGATGCCGTTCGGAGTCAGCTCAATGATGCGGTTGGCCACCGTGGAGATAAACTCATGGTCGTGTGAAGCGAAGAGGACGATGCCCTTGTAGGTCTTCAGATTATTGTTGAATGCCTGGATGGATTCGAGGTCGAGGTGGTTGGTCGGCGTGTCGAGTATGAGACAGTTGGCGTTTTTCAGCTGCATCCTGGCTATCATGCAACGCATTTTCTCGCCTCCTGAGAGGACATTGACGCGCTTGAGCACGTCTTCGCCCGAGAAGAGCATGCGGCCGAGGAAGCCTTTCATGTAGACTTCATTGCCTTCGCCAAACTGGCTGAGCCAGTCGACAAGATTGAGGTCAGAGTCAAAAAACGCGGTGTTGTCGAGGGGCAGGTAGGCCGTCGTGATGGTGACTCCCCAACTGTAGTGCCCGGCCTGCGGGCGGCGGTTGTCGTTGATGATTTCGAAGAGGGCGGTCATGGCGCGGGGGTCATGGCTGAGGAAGACGATTTTGTCACCCTTCTCGACGGTGAAGTTCACATCGTTGAAGAGCACAGTGCCGTCTTCCGTCTCTGCACGCAGGCCCGACACTTCGAGAATCTGGTTGCCCGGCTCGCGCTCGGGAGTGAAGATGATGCCGGGATACTTGCGCGAAGAAGGACGTATCTCCTCGATGTTAAGCTTCTCGAGCATTTTCTTGCGGCTGGTGGTCTGCTTGCTCTTGGCGACATTGGCAGAGAAACGGCGGATGAACTCCTCGAGTTCTTTCTTCTTTTCTTCCGCCTTGGCGCGCTGGTTCTGCTGTTGGCGCAAGGCAAGCTGGCTGCTCTCATACCAGAAACTATAGTTCCCGGCAAAGAGGTTGACCTTGCCGAAGTCTATGTCGACAGTGTGGGTGCAGACAGAATCCAGGAAGTGGCGGTCGTGGCTGACGACGAGGACCGTGTGCTCGAAGTTGCCTAAATATTCCTCAAGCCAAGTGACGGTGTCCATGTCGAGGTCGTTGGTCGGCTCGTCAAGCAACAAGTTGTCAGGCTCGCCGAAGAGTGCTTGTGCCAACATGACACGCACTTTTTCCTTACCGCTCAGCTCTCCCATGAGGAGCGCGTGCTTGTCTTCCGAGATGCCAAGGCCGCTGAGCAGGGCTGCCGCATCGCTTTCGGCGTTCCATCCGCCAAGTTCCGCAAATTTTTCCTCCAGTTCGGAGACCTTCAATCCATCCTCATCGGTGAAGTCTTCTTTGGCATACAGCGCATCGCGTTGCTTCATGATGTCCCAGAGGACGGTGTGTCCCATGAGCACCGTGTCGAGCACCGTGTACTGGTCCCACTTGAAGTGGTCCTGCGAAAGCACGGAGAGCCGCTCTCCGGGACCCAGGGTGACAGAACCTTTCGTAGGTTCGAGTTCACCGGAAATAGCACGCAGGAAAGTGGATTTGCCGGCGCCATTTGCCCCAATGATGCCGTAGATATTGCCATTGGTGAACTTCAGGTTCACATCGTTATACAAGACTTTTTTACCAAACTGGATGGCCAAGTTCGAAACTGTTATCATATCCTTTATACCTTATATATACATTAACTCTATCAAAATCGGCTGCAAAGGTAAGCAAAAAAACAGTGTCAAACTGACAGCATACCGACAAATTTATCTACTTTTGCACTTTCTATACCCCGTCAGCGAGCTGATGGCAAACAATTTGTAGAGACGATCCGTGTGTTCCGCGCCTGTGAAACACATGTTATCCCAAGGAAATATAAAATAAAAACGATATAGACATGAATTCAACAAAAGACGAAAACATGGAAAAACAAGAAGAGAAAGTGACTAAACAGGAAGAAGTCAACAACCACGAAGAGCAAAGCGAAACTCCGGCAAGCGAAAAGACTACTGAAGAATCCAAGGAACTTTCTCCGGAAGAGAAGCTGCAACAAAGCTTGGACGAAGCTGAAAAACGCATCGCAGAGATTCAGGACAAATACCTCCGTCTGTCAGCTGAATTTGACAATTACCGCAAGCGCACCATAAAAGAAAAGTCGGAAATCATCAAAAATGCGGCAGAAAAGACCATAACAGCCATACTACCGGTGCTGGACGACATGGAGCGCGCCATCGCCAACATGCAGAAATCGGAAGACGCCAAAGCATGGCTCGAAGGTGTGGAACTCATCAACAACAAATTCTTGAAGATTCTGTCTCAAGAGGGATTGAACAAAATCGAAACAGAAGGCGCAGACTTCGACACGGATTATCACGAAGCCATCGCCATGATTCCTGCCCCCAATGAAGAACAAAAGGGCAAAGTGCTCGACTGTGTGCAGACCGGCTATAAGCTGAATGACAAAGTAATCAGACATGCCAAGGTGGCCGTCGCACAATGATATTTCCCAAACTTCTAAAATCCAGAGACACTTATGGCAACAAAAAGAGATTATTATGAAGTGCTAGGCGTGGACAAAAATGCCAGCGCGGACGAAATAAAGAAAGCCTATCGAAAGAAGGCGATCCAATATCACCCGGATAAAAACCCCGGAGACAAAGAAGCTGAAGAAAAATTCAAGGAAGCAGCCGAAGCCTACGAAGTGCTAAGCAATCCTGACAAGCGTGCCCGCTATGACCAATTCGGCCATGAAGGAGTAAATGGCGGAGCCGGAGGATTTGGTGGAGGATTCAGCGGCGGCAGCATGTCCATGGATGACATCTTCTCCATGTTCGGAGACATCTTCGGTGGACATACCGGATTCGGTGGATTCGGCGGATTCGGACGCGGGAGCTCCCAAGGAGGACAGCGTAAATTTCGCGGCTCGGACTTGCGCGTGAAAGTGAAACTCTCCTTAAAAGACATAGCTTATGGTACGACTAAGAAGTTCAAGCTCAAAAAGTATGTACCTTGTTCTCATTGCCACGGTACAGGAGCTGAAGGCAACAGCGGGACAGAAGTCTGCCCGACATGTAAGGGCAGCGGACACATCCTGCGCACTCAGCAAAGCATCTTCGGCATGATGCAGACACAAAGCGTATGCCCGCAATGCAATGGAGAAGGACGCATCATCAAAAACAAATGTAAAGAATGTGGCGGCGAAGGCATCGTTTATGGGGAAGAAGTCGTGGAAGTAAAAATACCGGCAGGCGTAGCTGGCGGCATGCAACTGTCCATGAGTGGCAAGGGAAACGCCGGCAGACATAACGGTGTAAACGGAGACTTGTTAATCCAAATCGAAGAAGAACCACATCCGGAACTCATACGCGATGAAAATGATTTGATTTACAATCTGCTGCTGGACATTCCGACAGCAACATTGGGAGGCACAGTAGAGGTGCCGACCATTGACAGCCGGGCAAAAGTCAAAATCGAACCCGGCACACAACCGGGCAAAGTGCTCCGCCTACGAGGCAAAGGTCTTCCCAGCGTGAACGGTTATGGTACAGGCGACTTACTAATCAATGTGAGCGTCTATATCCCTGAAACATTGTCACGCGAAGAAAAGAATGCAATCGAATCATTCAAGGATTCGCCCAATTTCAAGCCGAATCCAAGCATCAAAGAAAAGATATTTCATAAATTCAGAAACTTCTTCGACTAAGCAAAATCAATACAGACAAAGCCGGACACATTTCCCAAGGAAGACAGCGTCCGGCTTTGTCGTATGTATCAATAAGCTATCAATCCAAATGGAATACTTCCTCCATCTCAGCCCACCATTCGCCCGGTTTGCGAGTTTCTAAAGGCACTTGGCAGGGTTCACAGAATGTCCACCAACGCTGCGTCTCGGGGTCAGCAGCCATCTTGGCCATATCAGCAGCATAATCCGTGCCTGTGTACTCATAATAACTGAACAAGTAACCATCTTTATAATAAATACTATAATTCTCCAGATGACATTCTTTAATCATCTTCTTCACCGACTCCCATACATTAGCATGCAGACGCTTGTATTCTTCCAATTTACCGGGAGCCACCTTAATCACGCTTCCATAACGTTTCATTTTGATTCGATTTTTTAGGGTTAACGCAGGCGAAGGTAATCTCCCACACGTGGGACATAATCTTCGTCTTTTTTATTCATTTTATATAGATTCTTTAATTTAATGCCATACGTTTGGGCTATCGTATACATGGACTCACCATCTTTGACACGGTGGATAATATGCGGCTTTCGAGCCTTTCGATGCTTTTCCTCCAAATACACAATATCCCCGGCACGAAAACGATAATCTTTATACAAATCATTGTATTTACGAAGTTTACGCTTCGATATTTCAAACTCATTAGAAAGAGATTCAAAGGTATCGCCATCGCGAGCTATGATATAGATCAAATCATTCGCCTTATATACCTCATGAATAAACCTCACCGGATTGTCATACTTACGTCGGCCTTTCTTCGTATCCAGTTCATCAAGATCATACAACTCGATGATGTTTATCAACTGCTCCGCATAACGTGGATTGGTAGCATATCCGGCTTTTTTCAATCCCCGTGCCCAACCTTTATAATCAGTCTTTTTTAGCTTGAACAAAAAAGAATAACGACCACGAACTGTCAGAAACCGCGAATGATCCTCATAAGACTCACGCACACTCTTGTAGGCACGAAAGCACTCCCCACGAGCATCATCGTCATAATACACCGTCCGTCCCGTCCATGTGCCACCACATTTAATGCCAAAATGATTATTCGAACGACGAGCCAATTCACTCTTGCCTGCCCCACTTTCCAACAAGCCTTGAGCTAGTGTGATACTCGCCGGTATGTGATAACGATCCATTTGTTCTATGGCTAAATCCTTGTATTTACGTATATAACTCTCGTATGCCTTCGTGCGAGTCTGCCCAAAGGAAAACATCGTAAGCATCAGACACACCAATACCAAATGCCATCGGGATATGTTCATCATAAGTATCACATTTTATTTTAATAAGTTGCACAAAGATAAATCTTTTGCGTACATTGAAAAATCTACTCCTTATCTTTTTTGAGAGAAAGCAACAATTATTTAAGGTTTTTGTTTAGTTTTGTAAGGACATAACTATCAAAATCATCTTATTATGACAGAACAAACCATAATATGCCACATACGCTACTCTTCATTTGAATCATTACCTGAGAGCGAACAATCACTGATTTCCTGCGCTATAGAAGCTTCAAAACGGGCTTATGCACCCTATTCCCAATTTCACGTTGGTGCAGCAGCACGATTGCAAAACGGGCAAATCTTTACTGGAAACAACCAAGAAAACGTGGCCTATCCCTCCGGACTCTGCGCCGAACGTGTCGCCTTATTTGCTGCCCATGCCCAATGCCCCAACATCCCCGTCATGACTTTAGCCATAGCCGCATATAATGCAAAAGACTCCCAATTCCACTTGGCAACTCCCTGCGGAGCATGTCGCCAAGTAATCGCTGAGTTTCAAAAACAGTCTGGCTTTCCCATCACCTTATTACTATATAGCCCAGAAAAAGTAGTCATCATCAAAGATGCAGGTGAACTCCTTCCCTTAGCCTTCGACTTTCCTCAATAACAAAAAAACAGCATTACCTAAGATGCCACTCCAACTTTGGCCTATTTGCCCGTAATAGAAACGTAAGAATCCATCTCACATCTTATTCAGATATAGATGTCCCATCAACATAAGGTTGATACTCCGGGGGAATAGGAATGTGAAAGCGGCGACACAAAGAAAGGACGTCTTTAATATCATTGTCATCAAATACATATCCGACATGGAAAACCACTTGTGCGGCCGGTGGAACGCATACCACCTCTTTCCCGGCAATCCGTCCTTTTCCACTGAATGTATCTGCTGGATAAAACTCTCCTTCATAAAGAATACGTCCGTCTGGAGCGTATTCAAACAAATGCAAATCGACGGTCCGTCCTTCCTTATCACGAAAAACAATATGTTGCGCCGTTGAAAATGCTTCCTTGCATTCGCTAAACCCATTATTTTGAAAAAAAAACCGATGTTAAAATAAGAATATATTAGAAATGAGCTACTTATGAGCTTTTCTCGAAGAACGAGGTAATGACTTGGCAACAGTCTCAAACTCTGTGATTTGCGGTATTCTTCTGCCAAACAACTCTTTGTTGCAAAGGTACATGTTTTATTGGTATATACAAAAATGCAGTAACATATCTTGTGAAAAAAGTAATGTTACTGCATTGCAAATACCATTGTCGATTATTCGTTCGGTTTATATATTGTTCAAATTCCAAATTTCTTTTACCGCACTGACAATCTTGTTGAAACGTCTTTCTATACTTGACTTATCCCAAACGGGATGTTCTTTGTCTGTTACAAATTCTATAATCTCTTTTTGTTGATTCAATAGATTGTCCCGACCATACACTCTTAATTTATCCGCAAATGGACGATTTCCCAAAGAACTATTTTGCCGTCCAGCCATCAACATCAAGTTTCCAACGCAATTCATCCATTCACCTGAAACGATTCCTTCTTCAGGATTTTCCTTATTCTCATAAACGCCATAACCATTATCTAAAGGATTAGCTTGTGTCTGTGGGGCTATATGTTCAATACTTTCGTTGGAAATGACATCTGCATAAGAAACTTTAGGGGTGGGATAATTATCATTACACAAATACTGTTCGTATCTCCATAGCAAGTAGTTATCCACACGGTTGCCATAAAACCAACCACTCCTAACGTGATTGAGCATTTCCGTATCGCTCCAATACCCCCACCACCAATCGTTGTTAAGTTTCCATTTCACAGAATCTATCTGTTTATTAAAGCTTTCAGTATTGTTCGCATTTTGTATGACATTCTGCAACCTACTTGTTATATCAGCTCGTCCGCCCCTAATCAATGAACGGAACGTTAGATTTTCCAACAGCTTTATAAGGCGCATGAATACTTCATCGCTAACATTCGACAGTTTCGCTTTAATGAGCATAGGATATGAAAAAGCCATGTTATTCATGCACTTCAAGTTTGCAGTATTGAAGGAGTTGTCCTGCTCTATCTGTTTGATAAGGCAAAAGGCTTTGGATAGTCCGTTGACAAAACTTTTTATATGTTTTGTCTGTTCTTCTCTTGAAATGGATTTAAGCCAATCCTTGACTTCGCCTACAACTTTCTCGCTATAATATCCTTTTGGACCTACAGCTCTCCAATAGTAGTTAAGGACATTATCTTCATCCACAGATACAAGGACGATGTTATGATATATTTCTTCAAAAGCCTTTTCTATATAGTGTATGTCATCCTCATTATTTCCTATGCGGAAAATCTGTAACATGAAATAGGCTTTGAGAACTTCCAAATTGGTAAGTTTCTTACCTCTGTCATTTTGGTATGCGAAAATCTGTGCTGCCTGCAACTTGTCCTTGACAATAAAAGTGGTAATGGATGCGTTCTCCAACGTGTTAACCCAAGAAAGCATTTGCTGTACAGAGGATTCCTTTAATTCCGTTTCAAAGTATGTGCGAGCTTTATACATGGCAACTCTTGACTTTGAGGTCAAATCTTCTTCTGAAACAGACTCTTTGTTTTCAATGACTGCATCCACAAAGAAATTGTTGTCATAAGGTACAGTCATGAATTTCTGCTTATTGCGTCTTATATCTTTCAAATAGTAATCAGTAATGTCCTCCAATAAGTTCTTGATGTCATCTGCGTTTTCGTTATTGTCCCATTCCTCATGCCGATGCTTTAAAGCATTCACTAATGTACTGAAAAAGATGATACATGTAGTTAGACGTTGCTGGCCGTCAATGACATATAAAGTATCATCACTTTGTTCAAACAGGAAGTGTCCCAGATAGTAATTCTCTTCACATTCCCTTAAATCCTCAACGAACTGCGAGAATTGCCTTTCTCCCCAAGCGTAAGCACGTTGGTATTCTGGAATAACAAATCGGATATTACGTCTTCCGAATAAGGCTTTAATTGTCGTAGATTCCATAATATTACAAATTAAAATTCAATATTTTTATGGCTATTTGTGCGCAAGCTTCAGCATCAGCTAACGCATGATGATGGTTTTCCAAATCATAGCCACAGTATTGTGCCACGGTTTGGAGTTGGTGATTTGGAAGTTTATTGCCCAAAATAGTTCTCGAAGCCCTGCATGTGCAGTAGAATGCATAATTCGGGTATGGCATTCCATAAGCGTGAAAAACCGCTTTCAGGCAACTTTCATCAAACGAACTATTGTGTGCGACCAATGGCAGATCTCCTATCAGTGGACTAACCTTTGCCCATACATCAGGGAAATTGGGAGCCGATTGAGTGGAATCAATCGTCAAGCCATGGACTTGCGTGTTCCAATATGAGTAATAATTGGGTGCAGGGTGGATAAGACTATAAAACTTGTCTATAATTTTATTGTCCTTTACGACAACAACTCCAACGCTGCATACGCTTGAACGATACTGATTGGCAGTTTCAAAGTCAATTGCCACAAAACTTTTCATCTTGATTCCCTGTGTCATGTTGGGCAGTCAGCCGTTTATTTTCTCAATCCAATATTTTACTCTTTCGGAAACTACACTTGCATCAGTAGAACGTACGGCTTCCAATATGACATAGCCGTTCGTTCCAATTTCTTTATCTTGGCATCCTATCCGTTTAAGGGTTTTGTTTAGTAAATCATTGTCTTCTTTCCGGTTGGCGAATTGTATGAGAACATTCCCGCTTTTCCCATCTTCTATTATGTCCATGTAGGGAGTACCCTCTTCGTCAGATGACAGTTCGCAAGCCAACATATCCCAATACCAAATAAATATTTTCCAATTATCATAAGAACCGACTTCATTTTTCCAAGTCGTAGTACGATGATGTCGTTTTATTATATCCTTCAGTTGCTCCACATTATCTATTATATATTGCTGCAACTCTTTGTCTGACTTAAATGTTTCTACGAATTTCCCTTCAGCTATATTGTAATAAGGCTCTGCCAAGTATTGCCACCATTGACCAGAACTTCTGCGTCCTCCTTTTTCCCATTTTAATGGCTTTGAGAAATCAGAATCTCTGTCATACGTAGCTTGGATGTAATAGTGCCCTTGCCAAAATCCAACGTCAATAACTCCGGGATTTCCGTTCGTATTCGTCATTCTGAAGCCGTCAAATTGGCTGGACATACCTTCAACCTGCCAACCTTCTTCTTTCCATTTCAACAATGCTTTATTCCACATACTTGTATCTTCCGCATAAGCTATTTCTGATTGTTGTTCAGTATCTTGTTTGCCTTGTCTCTTTTCAGGAACAGCGTCAATCCCTGCATTGGCAAGTGAATTGGAAAGCACATTCAAATCAACGGTTATGCGTTGCTGCTCTTGCGCTATATTATAGTCAGGGCTTTTGGCATTGCGATAGGCATTGGAGAAATTTTCAAGCGTATCTTGCTTGTGCTTATCATCAAACTTGAAGTCATCACCATACAAATCCTTTCGGAAAGCTTCCACTATACAGAAAAGGTTGTCTAATAAAGGGTCTGGTGAACCACTCTTATTTTTTCGGTTCAAGTTTTCACTGTCTTCATCAGGGCAGCAATACTCAATAAGTTCCTTGACCGCATTACTGACTGTTGCTATGTATTTAGAATCACAGTGCATTGCTACATAGGATGTCTGAAATTCAAGGCGGATTTTTTCTTCATCCGAAAGGCTATGGTCTTTGATTACATCACATAAGGTATGGAGGTAGTCTTGATAAATCCGAAGTTTCTCCCCAAAAATTTTGGCAGCTCTCTCACGTTCTACATCATCATCGCTCTGACCTCTAAGAAGTATCATGGTTATAACTGCTGTAATGATAACTCCCAAAACGGCTGCGAACATTTCATACCAAAGTTCTTTCCCTGTAAACAGTCTTAAGTAAACGGCAAAGAAACATGCAATGACAACCAATATAGCCACAACCAAAATGGCCTTTCTCTGTGTTTGTCTCATAAGAAATGTATTTAATAAAGAGAGTGTGTTGTTAATTGCAACTACACACTCTTTGGTTAGACTGACTTGTAAAATCAGCGTTTAATCCAACTTCTTCCCTCATTAGTGGAGTAGTACAATCCTTTACTCGTTGTAGCCAAAAGATTACGCCCATCAGTGCTTAATTGTTGGAAAGTTCCAACCGAAGAACCTGTGTAGCGAGAAATCCAACTACGCCCTTCATTCGTGGAATAATATATACCTTTTGAAGTACAGGCTAAGAGTTCATTTCCAAATTGTAACAAGTCATAGAAAATTCCAGCTGAAGAACCAGTGTAGCGAGAAATCCAACTACGTCCATCATTGGTAGAATACTCTATCGCATTTTTTTGTGTGTTAATGCGAAGCATTTCGCGTCCATAATTGATTAATTGTGCCATAACTAATACAAATTTGTGCCTACCAGTTCCTCCTTGGCTTTTACTTATTAACCACGAAGCGTGGAACTGTATGCCACGTCTCTGTGATTAGGTGCTAGGAAAACCTTGAATGAAGATGTGGGAATAACAGCCCCACGCATATGCGTGGAGACCATTACGCCATCTCTTGCATTCGTGATGTTCAGTTTCCTAGGCTTTAATCACACAAGAAGAAGACATAACGCCTCTTATTTTCAATATGTCTTGGAAAGAGTTGCCTCAATCCAATTACAAAGATAGAGGATTTTTTCGGTAATCTCCTATCTTATAGTGTTTTTATTTGCTGTTGAAGTGTTTTTTGAGTACATTCTACATTTTCAGCCCTTTATCCTGCTTTGTAGGTGCAATTTCCAAACCGTTTCCCCATTCATTCGTTTTCTGTCTGAACCATTGCACAAGCGGAATGTCATTCACACATATGTGGTAATGTCCTTTCCTGTTCTTGTCCTCCTCAAACGAGAATGCCGCACTCTCGTCACGGAACTTCCGGTTGAACTCGGAAGAATAAAAATCACCTTTCAACCTTACTTTCTTCAACTTGCACAACTCTTGGATTACCCTTTCAGAGAATTTCAAGGTGTTCCGGCAGAAGTCAATTAGTGGCAACAGCTTCTCCACGTAAGGGAAGTATCGCTGTATCTTGTCCATATACTCGTTGAACTTGGTGCGTTCTTCTCTATGTTCAAGTTCCATTGTCTTGATATGCTGCATTAATTCTTCATTCTGATTTTCAAGCACAGATATACGTTGCTGTAATCCCTCCCTTTCCGCTTTCAACTTATTGCTGCCCAAAAGAGAACCGACCTTTGCCACGAGTGCCGTTTTCGCCTCGGTCTTGGCGGCTTCCAGCTTCTCCGACTTGATTTCTTTCCGCACTTCGTCAAGTTGTTGTTTAGCCTGTGGAAAAGGCGGAGTTCCAGACGGGAGGTTCTTGTATTATTCGTGCATGAGGAGTTTTCCGCGTTGGACGAGAGAAGTACGGCAGCAGGCAGCTGTCGACAGTGGCAAAGGAACAGGAAGCGGGAAGTAACACACTGCAAATCAACAGAAAACAAGATGTTTATCGTGACGGTCTCATAATCGCGATTATAATGGTCCAAGTATCGCGATTATAACATGCTCACAATCGCGAATATGAACCGGAGTGAATCGCGAACATGAATGCAAATGAATCGCGATACTCAAAAAGCATCGGCAGCAAGAGTGACTTATTGTATTTTTCCTTTGTATTGACATTCCGACGCAAGATTCCGGAAATTAGGTTTGGGCAATGTTTGGCTGACAACGACAAATCCACTACCTTTGCTCCATGATGATTTGAACCATAAACCTATAACTTTTTGTCTTATGAATCCTGTGTTTATTGCCGGACCTTGCGTGATGGAATCGTTCACCTTGATGGAGGAAGTGGCGCAAGAGCTTGTCCGTCTGAATCGTACATACAACATCGACATCATCTTCAAAGCCTCGTTTGACAAGGCCAACCGTACCTCCATCCACTCTTTCCGCGGACCGGGACTGGAACGGGGACTGACGTGGCTGAACGACATCAAAGAGAAATACCACTTGCGGGTGCTGACCGACATCCACGAGTCTTACCAGGCACAGCCTGTGGGGGAAGTGGCCGACGTGTTGCAAATCCCGGCATTCCTCTGCCGCCAGACAGACTTGCTGACGGCTGCCGCCCGCACGGGACGCACCGTGAACATCAAAAAGGCGCAGTTCCTCTCCGGCGACGACATGAAATACCCGGTGGAAAAAGCCTCGGAAGCAGGAGCTTCGGAAGTGTGGCTCACCGAACGTGGCAATATGTATGGCTATAACAATCTGGTGGTGGATTTCCGCAACATCCCCGACATGAAGAAATTCACACCGACCGTCATCATGGACTGCACGCACTCCGTGCAACGCCCCGGCGCAGCTGAAGGCAAAACGGGAGGCAACCGCGAATATGTCCCTGCGATGGCGCTCGCAGCCAAGGCATTCGGCGCGACAGGTTATTTCTTCGAAGTGCATCCCTATCCGGACAATGCCCTGAGCGACGGTCCAAACATGCTCTACCTGAGTCAACTGGAAAGTATCATTCTATCATTGCTGCTATGAGCCAGATCCGAGATTATGCCGTGAAATGCCTGCAAGACGAGGCTGCAGCTGTGCTCAACCTGATTCCTCTGCTGACTGACGACTTCGACCGTGCCGTGCAGATGATCTACCACAGCCGGGGACGGCTCATCGTCACCGGCGTAGGCAAGTCTGGACACATCGGCGCAAAAATCGCAGCCACACTGGCCAGCACGGGCACCCCCTCCTTCTTTGTCAATCCGCTCGATGCCTACCATGGCGACTTGGGCATGTTCACACCGGATGACATCGCCCTGGTCATATCCAACTCGGGACAGACGGATGAACTGCTGCGTTTCATCCCCTGCCTCATCGACCGTCAGATTCCCATCATCGGCATGACGGGACATCCTGATTCGCTCGTGGCACGCTACTCCACATGCCATCTGAACACCTACGTAGAGCGCGAGGCCTGCCCACTCAACCTGGCTCCCACTTCATCGACCACGGCCGCACTGGCTATGGGCGACGCGCTGGCTTGCGCACTGATGGAAGTGCGCCACTTCCGCGCACAGGATTTCGCCCGTTTCCATCCCGGCGGCAGCCTGGGACGGCGGTTGCTGACTCGGGCACGCGACGTGATGCGCAGCGACGACCTGCCCATGGTGGCATGGGACATGAAGCTCGGCGATGCCATCATCCCCATGAGCGAAGGCAAGCTGGGGTTGCTCGTGGCCATGGAAGGCGACACCATCCGCGGCATCATCACTGACGGTGACCTGCGCCGCATCATGCAGCGTTGGCATGCCCGCTTCTTCGACCTGCAAGTGAAAGACGTGATGACTCCCAATCCGAAACGTATCCATCCCGACATGAAAATAGCTGAAGCAGAGCAACAGCTCAACCGCTACAAGATACACTCTCTGCTGGTGGTGGACGAGGACGATCATCTCGTGGGTATTGTGGACAATTTCAGTTGCATGCTTTAGCCTCTGTCCCCCAAGGGAAAGGGTTTGCACGTGATTCCTTTTTTGTTAGTTTAACAAACAAATATTCCTTTATATTAGGATTATTCGCCGCGATTTCGGTAATTTTGCACGCTATTTCCAAAATTATACAGACACGGATGAGACAACTAAAGATTAACAAAAGTATCACGAATCGTGAGACAGCTTCTCTGGAAGCCTATCTGCGCGAGATTGGCCGCGAGGAGTTGATTTCTGTTGATGAAGAGGTAGAACTTGCACAACGTATCCGTAAAGGTGACGAAGCCGCTCTGAACAAACTGGTGAGAGCCAACCTGCGTTTCGTTGTTTCTGTAGCAAAACAGTATCAGAATCAAGGATTAAGTCTGGCAGACTTGATCGATGAAGGTAACATTGGCTTAGTGAAAGCAGCACAGAAATTCGACGAGACCCGCGGATTCAAATTCATCAGTTACGCAGTGTGGTGGATTCGCCAGTCCATCCTGCAAGCACTTGCCGAACAATCTCGTATCGTACGTCTGCCATTGAATCAAGTTGGTTCCATCAACCGCATCAACAAAGCATTGGCCAAGTTTGAACAAGAAAATGAACGCCGTGCTTCAGCAGGAGAAATCGCCGACGAACTGGGTATCGAAGAAGACAAAATCTCGGACGCACTGCGCGTGTCGGGACGTCATGTCTCTGTGGACGCCTCGTTTGTGGAAGGTGAAGACAACTGTTTGTTGGACGTATTGGTCAACGACGACTCTCCCATGGCAGACCACTCGCTCGTCAGCGAATCATTGTCAGAAGAAATTGACAGAACTCTGTCCACCCTTACTCCACGTGAGAAGGAAATCATTCAGACATTCTTCGGCATCAACCATCGCGAAATGAGCCTGGAAGAGATTGGCGACAAATTCGGATTGACACGCGAACGTGTACGTCAAATCAAAGAAAAAGCGATTCGTAAATTGCGTACTAGTCCACAAAGCAAGCTGCTGAAAGCTTATTTAGGATAAAAAAGACTTATCAAACAAAAAGTATGGGGCGTTCGATTACAAATTCGGACGCCCTTTTAAGTATCACACATCATTCTTTTCACACTATGCAAGGAACTCGTGACCTCACCACAGGCCCTATACTACATCAGCTCTTCAAACTGGCCGGCCCCATCATGGCCACTTCATTCGTACAAATGGCCTACAGCCTCACCGACATGGCATGGGTGGGCCGACTGGGAAGCGAAGCCGTGGCCGCCATCGGCGCCGTGGGCATACTGACATGGATGTCGAGTTCTCTCTCACTGCTGAACAAAGTGGGAACGGAAGTAAGCGTGGCACAGGCTATCGGACAAAAGGACGAGACTGCCGCAAGGGCATTCGCCTCACACAACATCACCATCGCAAGCATCATCGCCCTGAGCTGGTGTACGTTGCTGTTCATTTTCGCCCGTCCTGTCATCTCCCTGTTCAGCCTGGAAGCTGAAATCTCCGCGACCGCTGTGAGCTACCTGCGACTGGTGTTGAGCGGGCTGCCATTCTACATCGTGTCTGCCACCTTCACCGGACTGTTCAATGCTTCGGGGCGCAGTCAAACCCCGTTTGCTATCAATGCCGTCGGACTGGTGCTCAACATCGTGCTCGACCCTCTGTTCATCTTTGTCATCGGATGGGGTACTGACGGTGCAGCCATCGCCACAGCCCTCAGCCAGCTATCTGTCTTCCTCCTGTTCATCTACCGCCTCAAAGTGAAACAGACACTCTTCCCCCACCTGTCCCTATTCACCCGGCTCAAACGCCGGTACACATCCCGTATCCTGCATCTGGGCACTCCGGCAGCCTTGCTCAACTTGGCTTTTGCCTTCATCAACATGTATATGTGCAAGATTGCAGCCTCGACCGGAGGACACATCGGACTCATGACACTCACGGCCGGAGGACAGATAGAAGCCATCACCTGGAACACGGCACAGGGATTTTCCACTGCGCTGAGCAGCTTCGTGGCGCAAAACTATGCAGCCGGAAAAGTATACCGCGTGCTGAAGGCCTATCGCACGACATTGTGGCTCACGGGGTGCATCGGCTTCGTATGCACATTTCTATTCGTATTTCTGGGTAAGGAGATTTTTGCCGTCTTTGTGCCTGAAGAAGCAGCCTACATGGCAGGCAGCGTGTTTATGCGCATTGACGGTTATTCACAAGTGTTCATGATGCTGGAAATCACCATGGAAGGCATGTTCTACGGCACCGGCCGAAGCGTACAGCCGGCGGTCATCAGCATCGGAGGCAACGTGCTCCGCATTCCCTTGTCCGTCTATCTGGTTTCCATCGGGCTGGGAGTGTCAGGCATCTGGTGGGCTATCAGCCTGTCGAGCATACTCAAAGGCGCATGTGCCCTCCTCTGGTTCCACCACATGAAGAAGCGGATATTCAGCGTCAATACTTTGTAAACACAGTCAAGGTAAGGGAAAGCAAGGAAAGAAAGACGCCCACGCAGACCACCCCGCTCCATTCCCCGAGCGACCAGGCTGCTCCTGCCAAAAGAGTGCCCAGCGAACCTCCGACGAAATAAGTCGTCATGAAGATGGTGTTCACACGATTGGCCGCACCGGGCGACACATCAAACATGCTCGTCTGATTGCTCAACTGGATGCACTGCATGCCGATGTCTATCAGAATAATGCCGGCTATCAGACCTGCATAAGAGTCTTGTGCCCAAAAAAGCGATGACCATGCAGCCAGCATCAATGCACAACCGAGGTAATTGAAACGTTTCACCCCAAAACGCTTCACGTAGCGTCCGATGAAGGACGCAGACAAAGCTCCACACACGCCGCAGAGTCCCAACAAGCCCACGACATCGCTGCCCGCACAGTAGGGCTCCTGTGCCATGCGGAATGCCAGGCAGGCCCACAAAGACAGGAAAGAGCCGAACCCAAGCCCCGCACGCCCGGCATACACACGAAGCTGGGGAAACTCCCGGACCAAAGAAAACATGGATTTCATCAACGCGGCATACCGCCCACGAAACGTGGGAGCTATGTCAGGAAGCACGCGCATCGTGACGACTGCGCCGCAAACCATCAGCACTGCGGCTATGCCATACATCGCCCGCCACCCCCACAAATCGCCGACAAGGCCGCTCACTACGCGTGAAGCCAGTATGCCGGTCAGTAGCCCGGAAAGCACGATGCCCACGTTGCGCCCCTTCGTCTGCGGAGTGGAAAACTGGGCTGCAATGGGAATGAAGATTTGCGGGACGACGGAACATACGCCCGTCACCAATGAAGCTGCCAGCATGACACGGAAATCGGAAGCCAACGAAATGGTCAACAGCGACATCACCAGCAAAACAAAGTTCACTTCGATGATGCGTTTGCGGCGGAACATGTCTCCCAACGGGATGATGAAAAACAGTCCCAAGGCATATCCCGCCTGGGAAAACATGGCCACCATGTTGGCCTGAAAATCCGTGATGCCGAAGTCAGCCCTCATCATGCCGAGCAACGGCTGATTATAATATAAGTTAGCCACCGTCACGCCTGCCATCACGGCCAGCGTCCAAAGAAGCCCTGCGGGCAATCCTCCATTCTCCTTCAATGTCATGTCTGTTTGTTTAAATCCGGGCGCAAAGATACGAGAAAAAGGAGAGACACGGACCGCCGCCCGCCGCAAATGTATACAAGGCAGCAGGATGACATGCCGGGAAGAGGATGGCATTTGTCACAATATTTCACCGCCCGCCAGACAACTGCCCATCCATCGCCCACTCCGGTCCGGATGCCTCTCTGACGGCCTCCAGGCATGGACAGAGAATCATTCCTTACCATTCCTGGAATCGTTCCGTACCATTCCCGGAATCATTCCGTACCATTCTATGAAGAGTAAGGTATGGTTTTATACCTAATTCCTGACACTTCATACATGCCTCGCCGAGCATGTCCATAATGTCTGCCATATTTACCACAAAAGGCAAGGGCGTATATCGCCAAGGGACACAAAAAAAGGCACGCCCGAAGGCGTACCCTTTTATGTCAGTAGGCAGTTCTGCCGCCGGATGGCTTAGATTCCAAGCGACTTCTTCACGCCCTCGATTTTCTCGATGGCTGAAGCATTGGCTGAAGAATAGCAACCTGTGCAACGCATCGTGCCCTTGGCTTCAATGTAGAACTTAATCTTGGGCTCCGTGCCGGAAGGACGTACGGAGACCTTCGTGCCGTCCTCGCAGAAATACTGGATGACGTTCGAGGGTTCGGGCATGTCGATGTCGCTGACATTGCCGGCATTGTCAGTCTGCTTCATCACCTTGTAGTCCTTGGTCAGGACGATGGGCGAACCGCCCAATTCTTTCGGAGGATTGGCCCGGAAGTTCTCCATCATGGCCTTGATTTCATCAGCCCCGCTCTTTCCCGGTTTGACCACGTTCACCGTCACTTCGCGTGAGAATCCGTATTGCACGTAGATTTCCATCAGCACGTCGTAGAGCGTCTTGCCGTTGTCCTTGGCCCATGCACAGATTTCAGCCAAAAGGGAGCAGGCGGACACTGCATCCTTGTCGCGCACGAAGTCCTCGGCCAGGAAGCCATAGCTCTCTTCGCCACCGCCGATGTATTGCATTTTGCCTTCAAGCAAACGGATTTGGCGTGCAATCCACTTGAATCCTGTGTAGCAATCGAACATCGTGATGTGGTTCTTGTCGGCTATCGACTTGATAAGCTCTGTGGTCACGATGGTCTTCACGACGAACTCATTGCCCTTCATCTTGCCCATGCGGATGCGGTTCTCAATGATGTAATAGAGGAAGAGGAGGCAAGTCTGGTTACCATTGATGAGCACCCATTCGCCTTTGTTGTCCTTGCAAGCCATGCCCACACGGTCGGCATCCGGGTCAGAAGCCATCACGATGTCCGCATCGAGCTTCTTGGCTAATTCGATAGCCATCGTCAATGCCTCGGCATTCTCCGGATTGGGAGAAACCACCGTGGGGAAATTTCCATCCTTCACCATCTGCTCGGGCACACAGTGCACGTTCTCGAAGCCCCACATCTGCAAAGAGCGCGGGATGAGCATCATGCCGGTGCCATGAAGCGGAGTGTAGACAATGCAAAGGTCTTTCTGACGGCGGATGACATCCGGGTCAATGGAAATGCCCTTCACTTTCTCCAGATAAATATCATCTATATCCTTGCCGATGGTGACAATCAGGTCTTTGTTTCCTTCAAACTTAATGTCAGCGGCAGATGCAATCTTGTTCACCTCGTCGATAATGCCTTTATCATGCGGCGCCAACACTTGCGCACCATCATCCCAATAAGCCTTGTAGCCGTTATATTCCTTCGGATTGTGGGAAGCAGTCAGGATAATGCCGCTCTGGCAACCCAGATGACGGATGGCAAATGACATTTCCGGCGTCGGACGCATATCGTCAAACAGATAGACCTTTATGCCATTGGCCGAAAAGATATTGGCTGAGATTTCTGCAAAAAGACGGCTGTTGTTACGGCAGTCATGGCCTACGACCACAGCAATCTCCTTGCGGTCTTTAAAACATTTGTTCAGATAGTTGGAAAGGCCTTGCGTGGCAGCGCCGACGGTATAGATGTTCATGCGGTTGGAACCAACTCCCATGATGCCGCGAAGTCCGCCTGTGCCGAACTCCAAGTCCTTATAGAAGGCTTCTATCAACTCTGTTTTATCGGGATTATCCAACATTCTTCTCACTTCTGCCTGAGTCTCGGCATCATAGGCCGGAGTAAGCCATTTCTGGGCTTTGGCAGTCACTTCTTGAATCAAAGCTTCATTTTCCATAGTAACTATATTATTAATTAAGTGTGTAAACTAAATAAGCGTCCAAATGTATAAATTTAGACGCTTATAACCTACAAATGAGGATAACTTTTTTATTTCTCCGGCACTTTATAACGTTCTCCGGTTTCCTGGATGACACGACGATTATAATCTTCCGGATAGCCCGGGCGTTCGGGTGCAGCTCCTATGCCGTCTTCTGTACGTTCGAATTGGCCTCCGCTCACCTTCTTCACCACCATGTCATTGTATCTTACAACAAGAAACTCGCCCAGCTTACGCCATTCCTGATGCATCTTCCCGGCTGATGCCACAGTATAATCCGTCAAGTATTTTACAGCATCTGCAGGATTCTGTTCGTAGAGAGCCACAGCCTTTTCCTCCACGTCCTTTTGAGCATCAAAGAAACCCTGTTCCAAACGTCCCTGGACAGCACGAAGGTCACCTATCATCAGATTGTAACGCGGATATATCATGTTCGACACCCAGTTGCACACCCAGAAGGAATTATCCCACGAGAATGTCACTCCATCAGCTCCCTTTCCGGCTGCAAAACAGTCGGGTATACGGTTTGTACAACAGTACACAGGCACGTAAGCGATCATATTGGCATCGTCCAGACCAAACCACAAGATACCTCCCACAGCATTCGGCAAGTTGGAACGCATCTGTGCTACAAAAGTAAAAGCAGACTGCTGAGTCGAAATAGGACGTTCGTTGAAATATTCCTTGCCGTCAACCTTAAACGTCAAAGGCGAAGGACGGTAAGGACTGTTGAACGGGCCTGCTCCCAAGTCTGCCGTAATGTCCAGCGCTGTGCCTTCATAGTGATCGCGCATGTCATTTTGAATATCTTGCAAGGAAAGCTTTCTATCAGGTTTAATGTAAAGAGGCATCGGCTCTTTGGTCTCGCCTGTTATATAAGACAGGTATTTCTCCATCTCCGGATTATGCTTCCGATAGAAACTCCACACACGGGCTTCACATGCACGCAGCGCGCTGAAGTCTGCCGGAGCATAAGCAGCAGAAAAACTGAAATCCTTATTTTTCCCATCGAAGTATCCCTTCTCACGGGCAAAAGAAATGACATCGGGTGAATACAGGCAATTCTCTTTATCATCCAACGGGAATTGGTGGATGCGGCTGTGATTGGCATGAGCTGCAATGCAATCGTCAGGAATACGTACAGCCACCCATACGGCACCTTTCACACCAGGGCCTTTGCCTATCATCTCCATAATCCAAACTTCATTGGGGTCGGCGATGGTGAAGCTCTCACCCGAACTGTAATAACCATATTCCTTCACCAAGTCTGTCATCACTTTGATGGCCTCACGGGCTGTGCGGCTACGCTGCAAACCCAGATATATCAGACTGCCATAGTCTATCAATCCTGTCGGGTCTACCAGTTCGGGACGTCCGCCAAACGTCGTTTCTGCGATAGTCACTTGATACTCATTGATGTTGCCGATGACATTATAAGTCTGTGCGGCTTGAGGTATCTGCCCCAGGAACTTGTTTGTGTCCCAGTCACGAATATCCACCATCTCTCCCGGCGCATGTTTACCTGCCGGATAGTGACACAGATGACCGAACATGCCATACGAATCGGCCGAATAAGTGACCAACACCGAACCGTCGGTCGAAGCAGCCTTGCCCACGATAAGGTTCGTGCAGGCAAGCGTTTTCATCGCGGTGGCCAGCACGAATGCTGCAACCATCCAAATTTTCTTTCTCATACTTTATTATGTTATTTAATCATTATATTCCTTAACATCGGAGCTCAGCTCTCATGCCGTGACATTCTAACAAAATTTCATCCTGGTTGCGCCTCATGCGGCAAGAATGCCCTGACAATATGTTTAACAACATGATTTGTTATAATTTGCCCCGCAAACTTACGAAAATTAATCGGGATTTCGTAAGTTTGAGCATACAAACCTTATAAATGTAACATTATGATAGTTGGTATTCCTAAAGAAATTAAAAACAATGAGAATCGCGTGTCCATGACTCCCGCAGGAGTCCGCGAACTGGTCAAAAGAGGCCACCGTGTCTACGTACAACATACGGCTGGCGAAAACAGTGGTTTCCCGGATGCTGAATACGAACGTGCGGGAGCACAAATCTTACCGACAATCGAAGACGTATATGCTATCGCAGAAATGATCGTAAAGGTCAAAGAGCCCATCGAGCCTGAATACAAGCTCGTCCGTCCGGGGCAACTGCTATTCACTTATTTCCACTTTGCAAGCGACCGTGAACTCACCGAGGCTATGTTGCGAAGCGGAGCTACTTGCTTGGCTTATGAAACAGTGGAAGACACACATGGCACACTGCCACTGCTCATCCCGATGAGCGAAGTGGCCGGACGCATGTCCGTGCAGGAAGGTGCCCGTTTCCTGGAGAAACCGCAAGGTGGCAAAGGCATCCTGCTGGGAGGTGTACCGGGAGTGAAACCGGCTAAAGTACTCGTACTGGGCGGAGGTGTCGTCGGCACGCAAGCCGCATTGATGGCTGCCGGACTGGGCGCAGACGTGACCATCCTCGACATATCCCTTCCACGCTTACGCCAACTGAGCGAATTTATGCCTAAGAACGTGAAGACTATGTATTCCTCAGCCTACAATATCGAACAGGAATTGCCGACTACCGACCTTGTCATCGGTGCTGTGCTTATCCCCGGGGCAAAAACTCCGCACCTCGTTACCCGTGATATGCTGGCTCTGATGAAACGGGGCTCGGTGTTAGTCGACGTAGCTATCGACCAAGGCGGATGTTTCGAAACCTCACACCCGACGACACACGCTGAGCCTGTGTACGAAGTAGATGGCATCGTACACTACTGCGTGGCCAACATTCCCGGCGCTGTGCCTTTCACTTCGACACTCGCACTGACCAACGCCACCCTGCCCTACACGCTGCGATTGGCTGACAAAGGCTGGCAGCAGGCCTGTGCCGAAGACCCGGGACTGAAACTCGGACTCAACGTCGTCGACGGTCATGTGACCTTCCCCGGCGTAGCTGAAGCTTTCGGCATGGAACTGCACAACGTGTGAAAACTAAAGAGTGCCCCACCCAACCTCCCCTGAGAGTAGGCTTTCTCTTGTAGTTGATACAGGAAAAAGCCTCCCCTTCGGGGAAGGTTGGGTGGGGTCTTCTTTTGTCCCAAAAGACGGCATAAAGGGTAGCCGAGGACGGAAAGGAGGGTAGCCGAGAGCGGAAAGGAAGGCGTGGTCGGGCCGAAAGGAAGCCCAGCACAGCCCTGAATCCAAACCTGTCAAACAGAAGACAAAGGTCGCTCTTATACAGAAAAGGATGAAAGAAGGAAAAGTCATGCCGATGACGGTACGGCGCCCCATACATCGGACATGACAAAGACGTGAACAGGAAGTGATATGCTTCCGGAGTCACGGATATAAAAAGAAAGTGTATCAGTAGCGGAATCGCCCGCGCCAGACCTCTACATTGCCACAGCGGTCTGTCACGGTAAGCTCCAACGTATGCATCGTGCCTCGCTCAATGTCTGTCTCACGCAGATTGCACGTCAGGCGATTATAACGGCTGTTACAAGCAAACAGCACAAAGCGGCCATCGACCGTAGCACGGTACGTCTTAATGCCGGAACGGTCATCACCCACCCGAAACGTAAGTCGGCCCGCTGACCATTGGTTACGATTGAGCGGAGCAATCGTCGGGGCAACCGTGTCAATAGCCACGGTATAAGTGCCCAACGCACGCACACGGCCTTCAAGCCAACCATCCTTCCAGCCCCCTCCTACATACCACAACGATTTACCCGAACGCTCAGCAATGTAGTATTTCGTCGAATCAGCCACAGGCATACGGCGCACACCGATGCGCAGAGGGCAATAGTCATGCAGGGGCACGGGACAATCAGCCAACTGGTATGTAAAGGCTATGGCCGAAGAGTCGGCAATCAACTGCACATCAGCATCAACATCCTCATAAAGCATCCCGCGGGGAATGACCAACTGCATACCCGGACGCGTGACGGTGTTCACCGCATCCCAACGCAACAGTTCATTGCCCGTGCGCTGTGCTTCCGGGACAGGCTGCGGGCGACCATGCACGGTGAAAGCATAAATCGAACGGTTGCCAAAAGCATCCTCCAGCTCGTAAGTGAAACGGTAATCACGTTCTTCATCGATACGCACCCAGCCGCGCCCCGGGTCATCACTCTGCGTCAAGCGCAGGCGGCTTCCGGGAAGCAGGTAGGATTTGGCATAGAGGGCACGTGTACGCTGATACGTATCGTAATCGATAAAGCCGTTGATGGCGCGGTTTTCATCGAAAGCGACACGGTCGGTCAGACTACGGAAGACCTCCACACTGTCGACCAGCAGGCGGACAGAGCGCACACCATAGACATTTGTCGTACCGGTCATATAGTCGTTCGCACGGATGGCCACTCCGATTGTTCCCCAAGCCTCGACCCTGCGCGTCAGCGAGCGTCCTCCCTGCGCCCATTGGAACACCTGTTTCCGTGCGCTGCCATTTATCACTCCTTCACCCGGACGGGCATAAAGCATCACGCCGCGCGACAGGGGACGGCGCGTGTCGCGCAGGTGGCTCATGTAGAAAGGCATCGGGTCGACCATTTCATTCGTGTCCGTACGACGGATTTCCAAATGCAGATGCGGTCCGCCCGAAGAGCCGGTGTTGCCGCTACGGGCAATGACATCCCCTTCGCGGACGCGGAAAAGCGTGCTGTCCGGGAAGAGATTGACAGAAAAGCTCTCTTGGCGGTATTGCTGCTCACGGACGTAGCGGGCCAACGCAGGGGAAAACGAATCCAAATGACCGTAGACCGACGTATAGCCACTGGGGTGCGTGACGTAGAGCGCGTTTCCATAGCCCGAGGGGCTGACAGAGATGCGTGACACGTAGCCGTCAGCCACGGCATGGACGGGATGGCCCGTTGTGCCTTGCGTCTTGATGTCCAGCCCGCCGTGGAAATGATTTGGGCGCAGCTCGCCGAAGTTCGCGCTCAGCAGCATCGGAAAATCAAAGGGCAGGCCGAAGCGCGGCTGTTCCTGCGCATGTGCCAGCGGGGCAAGGAGCAGGATAAACCAAAGAAGATGTCTCATTCTTTCATTTTTTAATGTGTTTGTAAACAAATATAGATGCATACCCAAACAGAAGCGCATCCCGTTAAAAACGGAAGCGCATCCGTTTCGAACGTGATGCGCTTCCATTTATGACGACATAGGCATCCGTTTCCGACGGAATACGGACGCGGCGGCCGATACCTCAGCAAGCCTTGAAACTCATGTCGAGTCCCTTGACGGAATGCGTGAGCGCACCGACGGAAATGAAGTCCACACCCGTCTCGGCATACTGCCGCAGCGTGTCGAACGTGATGCCGCCCGACGACTCCGTCTCATAACGTCCGCCGACCATCTCGACTGCCTGACGCGTCAATTCAGGCGTGAAGTTGTCAAACATGATGCGGTCAATGCCGCCCAAGTCGAGTACTTGGCGCAGTTCGTCGAGGTTGCGCACTTCGATTTCGATTTTCAGGTCCTTGCCTTTCTCGCGGCAGTAGTCCTTCGCACGGCGAATGGCGTTGGCGATGCCTCCGGCAAAGTCGACGTGGTTGTCCTTGAGGAGAATCATGTCGAAGAGGCCGATGCGATGGTTCACACCGCCACCGATACGGACCGCCTCCTTTTCAAGCATACGCATTCCGGGCGTGGTCTTACGCGTATCGAGCACGCGGGTGCGGGTGCCCTCAAGCTGCTTCACATAGCGACGCGTCATGGTCGCAATGCCGCTCATGCGCTGCATCACGTTGAGCATCAGTCGTTCGGTCTGGAGCAGTGAACGCACTTTGCCAGTCACGACCATGGCCACATCACCGGGCTTCACCTCCGAGCCGTCGCCCAAGAGTACCTCCACCTGCATCGTGGGGTCAAAGCGATGGAATATCTCCTTGGCGATTTCCACACCAGCCAGCACGCCGGGCTCTTTGATGAGAAGCCGCGAACGGCCCATAGCGTCTTCAGGGATGCAGGAAAGAGTGGTGTGGTCGCCGTCGCCGATGTCTTCAGCAAAAGCAAGGTCAATCAAACGGTCTATCAATTCTTGTTTCGTTTCCATAGCGTATATAAGTTTTTTTAGTCGAACAAATTCAATTTGTTGGCACGGGCCTCTTCCAAAGACACCACGGGAGGTTCGCTCTGCTTGCGCCGCCGGCACAAATCGTCATAACGGGCATATACTTCCCGGACGTATGCATCGCGTGATTCGGGATTGAGCAAACGGGCAGCCACGAGCGCGTTTTGCGAAGCATCCTTCAGATGGATGACAGGACCGTCATAGACCGGAGCAATGCGGAGCGCCGTGTGCATGTCGCTCGTCGTCGCTCCACCTATTAATAAAGGTATACGCAAGCCGGCTCGCTGCAATTCGCGGGCGACGCCGACCATCTCGTCGAGCGAAGGTGTGATGAGCCCGCTCAGGCCGATGATGTCGACCTGCTCCTCGATAGCCCGGCGCACGATGACGTCAGCCGGCACCATGACACCGAGGTCAATAATCTCATAATTGTTGCAAGCCATGACGACGGAGACAATGTTCTTGCCGATGTCATGCACATCGCCTTTCACCGTCGCGAGAAGCACTTTGCCTGCCGAACGGCTGCCTGTGACTTTCTCGGCCTCGATGCGGGGTTGAAGGATGGCGACGGCTTTCTTCATCGTACGAGCCGTCTTCACCACTTGAGGAAGAAACATTTTTCCCGCCCCGAAGAGCTCGCCGACATAATTCATGCCGTCCATGAGCGGACCTTCAATAATGTCAACGGCATGAGGATACAGCTGCGCAGCTTCAGCCAAGTCTGTTTCGAGATAGTCACCGATGCCTTTCACAAGGGCATGTTTCAGCCGCTCCTCCACCGGAGCATCACGCCATGCATCGTGACGGACGTGCGTCGCCGACTCGCCTTCCTGGCTATCCTTCAGACGGGCTGCCAGCTCGATGAGCCGCTCAGCAGCGTCAGGACGGCGATTGAGCACGACGTCCTCGATGCGTTCGAGCACATCGGCCGGGATGTCGCTGTAAAGGACAGACGTAGCCGGATTGACGATGCCCATGTCCATGCCTGCACGGATGGCATGGTAGAGGAACACGGCATGCATGGCCTCACGGATATAATTATTGCCCCGGAAGGCAAATGAGAGGTTGCTCACTCCCCCGCTCACATGGGTCCCAGGCAGATGGGCACGTATCCAGGCCGTCGCACGGATGAAGTCGACAGCATAGTTATTGTGCTCTTCCATACCGGTGGCGATGGCGAGCACATTCGGGTCGAAGATGATGTCTTGCGGGGCAAAATGAGCTTGCTCCGTAAGCAGGCGGTAAGCCCGCTCGCACACTTCTGTCTTACGCTCAAACGTGTCAGCCTGGCCTTTCTCGTCGAATGCCATCACCACGACGGCAGCTCCCAGCCTGCGCACTTCACGGGCATGGGCCAAAAAGACTTCCTCACCTTCCTTCAGGGAAATGGAGTTAACGATGGACTTGCCCTGCAGACATTTCAGCCCGGCACGAATGACATCCCACTTCGAAGAGTCTATCATAATAGGGACACGGGCTATATCCGGTTCGGAAGCTATCAGGTTGAGGAACGTCGTCATCTCGGCTTGCGCATCGAGCAGACCGTCGTCCATGTTGATATCAAGCACCAAAGCTCCGTCTTCCACCTGCCTGCGTGCGATGGAAAGCGCTTCTTCATAGTTCTTTTCCTTTATCAGACGGAGAAACTTACGCGAACCGGCGACGTTGCACCGCTCGCCGATATTGACAAAGTTGTTCTCAGGCTTCACTTCCAGGCGTTCCAGTCCGGAAAGCCACAGGTGGTCAGGCTGCGGAAGCGGACGCCGCGGCGTCGCTCCTTGCACCAAAGCCGGATATTCGGCGATATAAGCATCTGTCGTCCCACAGCAACCGCCGATGATATTCACAAGCCCCTCACGGATGTATTCTTTCACTTCGGCTGCCATCTGGGCCGGAGTCTGGTCATACTGCCCCAAGCTGTTGGGCAGTCCGGCATTGGGATATGCCGATATATAATAAGGTGCGATGTCTGCCAGTGTCTTCAAGAAAGGCTTCAACTGGGCCGCCCCAAACGAACAGTTCAGACCGATAGAGAAGAGCGGCGCATGCTGCACCGAAGCCAGAAATGCTTCCAGTGTCTGCCCGGAAAGCGTGCGTCCGGCCACGTCGGAAAGTGTGACGGAAAGCATCAGCGGCACACGGCGGCCCGCAATATTCATAGCTTCCTCTGCCGCATAAAGTGCCGCCTTGGCATTAAGAGTGTCGAACACGGTCTCGATGAGCAATGCATCGACACCACCCTCGAGCAGGGCTTCCATCTGTTCCTGATAAGCAGCAGCCAGTTCGTCGAAAGTCAGGGCACGATAGGCGGGATTGTTCACATCGGGACTCATGGAACAGGTCTTGTTCGTCGGGCCGACAGAACCTGCCACGAAACGTGGCTTGTCCGGTGTGCGGCATGTGTACTCGTCGGCCAGACCGCGTGCCAGCTTCGCTGCTGCCATGTTTATCTCACGGCACAAGTGCCCCACATGGTAGTCTGCCATGGAGACGCGCGTGGAACTGAATGTGTTTGTTTCGATGATGTCGGCTCCTGCCTCCAGGTATTTGCGGTGGATGTCGGCCACCACATCCGGACGGGTCAGACAAAGCAGGTCATTGTTGCCCTTCATCTGCCCGGGTATATCCTTAAACCGCTCGCCGCGGAAATCTTCTTCACGCAAGTTGTATTTCTGAATCATGGTCCCCATCGCTCCGTCAAGGATAAGGATGCGACGGGTCACCAACTGCTCGATTGTATCCATCATATATTAATGTATAATTCAAGGATGAAGCATGAAGAAAGTTCAATCCGAAGGACATTCTTCATTCCTCATTCTACATTCTTCACTTCTTAAAATATCTTTCCATCTCGCGACGCGCGTCTTTCTCTTTCAGTGTCTCGCGCTTGTCAAACTCCTTTTTGCCCTTAGCCAAAGCCACAACCACCTTGGCCAACCCCTTTTCATTGATATACAAACGCGTGGGCACGATGGTGAATCCGGGCGTTTGAGAATCACGTTCGAGCTTGCGAAGCTCCTTACGCGTGAGCAACAGTTTGCGGTCACGACGCGCGGCGTGATTGTTGTACGAGCCATAGAAATACTCTGCGATATGCATGTTCTTCACCCACAGCTCACCCCGCACGAAGTAACAAAACGTATCCACCAAGCTGGCCTTGCCCATGCGGATGGACTTGATTTCCGTGCCTGTCAAGACAATGCCGGCCGTGTAGGTGTCGATAAATTCGTAGTCGAAAGAAGCCCGTTTATTTTTAATGTTTATAGGGGTAGATTTTATCATAACTTTTCTTTTTTCATTGTAACAAGACCGACAGGCGTGTGAACACCCATCGGATAAGCATCGGTGCCAGGATAATGAAGAGCGACACACTCAGCGTGTAAGGCAGGCGCTTGCTTTCATCGACGTGCATCAAACGGGCCGCACCTTCCCACACCACATAGACCACATAGAACTGGAAGATGAGTTGCAGGAAGAGGAAACTGGGAAACAACCCCGTGATGACATAGAGTACAAAAGTCACCACCATGCCGTAGCCGACAAACTGGTAGCACAAAGTCTGCTCGCTCGGACGTTTCAACACTTTCATGCCATATTGGTTGGTCAAATAGGCCACGAGGAAAAAACCTCCGAACAGCGCGACGAAAGCGGCGCAACAATTCGTCATCGCAATCTGCAAGGCAGGCCCGCTGAAACCGATGCCGATAAGCGTTCCCACAAACACGGCCAACCCACAAAATGCAATCATAGGATAGACGAAAGTGCTCATCACGGCTCGCCTATCCTGTTCTAAACTAATTTCCTCCCAAGCCTTGGCCGGGGAGGAAATCAGCAAAAATACTTTCTTGAATAATTCTTTATAGTTCACCTATTTTCAATAAGACCGATAAGTTCTCTTTAAGAGAAGTTTCTGAATATTTGTGAAATCCCAAGAAGAAGAAACTTTTTCAGTTTCAATCGTTCCATCATCTGCCTTCTCCACAGTATAAATATTAAAAGTCACAGACTCATCATCTGAAATACCCTCGCTATCCAATTGACTGTACAAAGAGGTTGTATCAAAAGACAAATAGAAAGATATATTTGTATTTAAACTATATCCAGTCTTTGGATCTCCATTCTCTTCAACACACTCACTTTCACGATTGTCAAAACCTATATATAAATCGACAATCTTCGCTTGAGCATCTACTCTACCTACATAAATATAATAATTGGGAGTGACCAACGTATTGGAATTAGAAGAAGATGTACCAGAACCTGAATTATTACGCGAATAACAATCACCCACCAAAGTGAAATTCATATAACCATTCAAGGCATTGAAGACATTGTTCATTGTAAACCATCCAAGATTATTAATCGTAGTCAGGTTATAATCGGCAAATGCATTTTCTACTGTTTCACCAGTATTCGTGATAGTCTCCAATTCATCCAACTCCACAGCTACCTGAGGGATTAGATCTATTTCTTGGCCAGCTTGTATTTGCTCCAGATTAGCACTTTCACCGGTCAACTGCCCATAGACAAAAACTCTATTGACATTCATCAAATCTGTGGATGAAAAACCTGAGAGATTTGCAATCACCCCATTGTCAAGCATCACACTTGCCCCAAGACCATAGGGTACACCTGTACAACCGATAGTCGGCGTATATTCAGAATCTCCCAAGCAAGAAGAAAACAACAAAGTGACTGCTGAAAGCATTGCCACCACTGAGCTTTTAATCTTTTTCATATTCTACAAAACAAATAAATTAAGGTTGTGTTTAAATTTTTAGTTAAGTCGGGGCAAATATATAAAGAATCTGACGAAACAGCAAAGAAAAAGAACATACAATCACACACTTATTCCACATTCAGCTTTTTCTTCACCACTGCCGGATTGCCCGCTGCCAGCGAATCATCAGGAATGTCGCGCGTGACCACACTGCCGGCAGCGATGATGCAGCGATGGCCGATGGTCACACCCGGGCAGACGATGACTCCACCGCCCAACCAACAGTCGTCGCCGATGGTGACGGGATAAGCCGTCTCCTTGTCCTCACGGCGAAGCACATAGTCCTTCGGATGCTGGGGCGTGTAGAGCTGGCAGTTCGGCCCGATGAGCGTGTTACGCCCGATGCGTATCATGCCGCCGTCGAGAAATGTGCAGTTATAGTTGATAAACGCGCCCTCTCCCACCACGATGCCATTGCCGTGGTCGCAATGAAAGGGCGGACACAGCGTGGCGCTTTTCGGAAAACCGGGAATGAGGTCTTCGATGACTTCACGATAGTCCGGACTGTAAATGGTCATGGTCTGGAGGCGGCAACATGTCTCCTTGGCATGGATAAGGCTACGCATGATCTCCGGTTCGGAAAAATCGTAAAGTTCCTGACTGCGCATCTTTTCAAATTCTGTTTTCATGTTCGTTGATTGTATTTAAACATTATTCGGAGGGCAAAGGTAAACATTTCCACGCAATACCTGACTTATGTGCGAACCATTGTTTATCTTCCACAACTAGTTTTCTTTCCTAATCATGTATCCGACATACTACTCCCCATTTCATATCCCCACGAATGGCACACTTCTGTCCGCACTCATCGGACACGTATCACTGTGTCCATAAAAATGAATGTATAAAGAAACAGATTTCAGCACCCGCCTTGCCGGAACAAGTGAAAAGAGGTGTGTAAAGACGATGCGCGACTTAGCCACAATACTGCTAATTGCCAAGCACTTAACATCCACAACTTTGTCTGTGGACTCGGTGCACGGACGGCCTCCTTTCCGCCCGTGCACCGAAAGGAAGGTAGCCGGGGACGGAAAGGAGTCCGCCCGCGTCCGGAGTCCGGGGTATCGTCCGGCAGTCTCCAGTCTGCCCATAAAGCGAATGGGGAGGAAAACTCGTTTGTAACATAAATTCATCATAAAGACTATTATCGTGAACAGAGCCGGAGTCAGATTTTCCGGCGCAGAAATACGTTTGTTCGCGGAATATCGCGATATTTGCGTCAGCAAAATCATCTAAACAAGAACTAATAGCACTATGAAAGTAGGAGACAAAGTCCGCTTCCTGAACGAAGTGGGAGGCGGCATCGTGAAAGGATTTCAAGGAAAAGACATCGTGCTGGTGGAGGACGCCGACGGCTTCGACATCCCCATGCTCATCCGTGAATGCGTGGTCGTGGACACGGACGACTACAACATCAAACGCAAACCGCAACCTCAACCCGAGACACCCCAGAAGAAAGAAGAGGAACATGAACCTGAAATCACCTATCGCCCCGCAGAAACCAAGGAAGGCGAACGGCTGAACGTGATGCTGGCCTACGTGCCGCAGGACGTGAAGGCCATCACGACCACGGCCTTTGATGCCTATCTGGTCAATGACAGCAACTATTACCTTTATTATACCTATCTGAACGCAGAAGGAAAGAGTTGGAACGTGCGTTCGCAAGGCATCATCGAACCCAACACCAAGCTGTTCATGGAAGAATTTGGCAAGGAGGTGCTCAACGAACTGGAACATGTCGCCGTACAGCTCATTGCCTACAAGGACGGCAAGCATTTCCAACTGAAACCGGCCGTAAGCGTGGAGCTGCGGGTGGACACGGTGAAGTTCTACAAACTGCACACCTTCCGCCCCTCCGTCTATTTCGAAGACCCGTCGTTGATGTATGACATCGTGAAAGACGACCAGCCGGTGAGCCAGTATTTTGCCGATGCGGACGCCCTGAAAGAGGCCTTGTTGCAAAAGAAGACACCCGAACGGCCCAAGTCGCAACCCATCGAGAAGCCGAAGAAACGCAACGACCTGGTGGAAATCGACTTACACATCCACGAACTCCTCGACGACACGACAAATATGACCAATGCCGAAATGCTGGACTACCAACTGGGTGTGTTCCGCAAGACACTGGAAGAATACAAGGGGCAGAAAGGACAGAAAATCGTCTTTATCCATGGCAAGGGAGAAGGTGTGCTCCGCAATGCCATCTTGAAGGAACTGAAAACGAAGTATCGTGACTATCCCTATCAGGATGCGTCGTTCCGTGAATACGGCTTCGGTGCCACGATGGTGACAATCCGGTAAGTTTGGCAACGGAAAGACAGAAAAGGCTGTGTCTTGACAAGATTTTATTAAAATATAAATGCTTGTTTCGACACAGCCTCTTCCGTTTCTCGGAAGCTGTTTTGAATTTATCGTGTGATGATTTGGGATGAGTTTTTGAGTCATTTTTGCTTCTGTGATGAGGAAGATAGCGGGCTATCTGACGAAGAACAGGAACGAAAAGAACCAAAAAATCACCCAAAGCATACATGAAAAACGGACACCATCAAGTAGGGAAAAACTTTTTGTAGAAATTCAAAACAGCTTCTCACATGGCTTCCCGATAAAAATCGAGCAATTCGAAGATTTCCTCGCGCGTGGCCGTCTGGTTAATGCGGATGTCGCCCACATCGGCCAGGAGGGTGAAATTGATGCGCCCGGCTTCGTTTTTCTTATCGTGCGTCATGAATTCATAGAGGCGGTCATAGTCCTTGCAGTCGAAAGCAAACGAGCCGTATGTCTCTTTGATGAAGCGCACAGTCTGGCGCAACTTGTCTGTGGGGAAACCTGTACGCAGACTGGAAAAATAAAGTTCGCACACCATGCCCCAAGCCACGGCGTAACCGTGCAGGCGCGGCGTGTCCCGTTCCAACGCCAGGCTCTCAAATGCATGTCCCACCGTGTGCCCGAAGTTGAGCGCCTTGCGGATACCTCGCTCGTAAGGGTCTTGGCCCACGATTTGTTCTTTCACGGCGACCGACCGAGCCACCAGTGCTTGCAGCGCTTTGTAGTCGACACGGTCCATGTCGAAATTCACCAGGTCGGCCCAGTGGGCCTCCGTGCTGATGAGTCCGTGTTTCAACATTTCGGCATAGCCCGAACGCAGGTTTTCCGCATCGAGCGATTTTAAAAACTCCGTATCAATCAAAACGAAACGCGCCGGCACGAACACTCCGACTTCATTTTTCAATCCATTGAAGTTGATGCCGGTCTTCCCGCCCACGGCGGCATCCACCATCGCCAGCAGCGTGGTGGGTATATTAATATAGGTAATCCCCCGCTTGAATGTCGATGCGGCAAACCCGCCCAAGTCGGTCACCATACCCCCTCCGAGGTTCAGCAGCAAGGAATGGCGTGTCCCGCCCCGATGGCTCAACTGACTCCACACTTCGGCCAGTGTCTCAAGGTTCTTGTGCTCGTCGCCGGGTGCAATGGTGATGAGTTCATGACCGTCCACCGCCTCCATGCTCTCGATGAGCGGCAGGCAATAGTCGCGCGTGTGCGTATCTGTCAGGATGAAAAGTCTGTCATGTGGACATTGGGTGACGGCTTGACGCAAGCTCTCTCCCAAGTTTTCAGAAATGAGTAATTCTTGTTTTTGCATGTTTCTCCCGTTTTTTAGTTGCAAAGATAGGCCTTCCTTTCTGAAGCACACGAGATATTGAAAAAGAATGATTTATCAAGTATGTTTTTTTAACGCGGCAAAAAGAAGAGAATGCCGGCTTCGGAGTATATTTGTAAACCTTAACCTTTAGACTTTGAACTTTTCAGAGTTTACAGGGTCAAAGGGAAAAATTAACATATTGTGGTAAACGTAAGGAAAGTATAAATACTATGAGAAAACTGTTTCTTCTCTTATGCTTGTTGGGGGCCGTCTTTTCAGTGTCGGCCCAAAATGGGAAAGTAACCGTATCGGGAATTGTGTGGGACGCGGATTTAAACGAAGCCATGGGGCAGGCCACTGTCCAACTGCTGGCTGCAAAAGACAGTGCGTTCGTGAACGGCTGTGTCACACAGATGAACGGACAATTCCAGCTCCCGGCCGTGAAGGCGGGCAACTATGTGCTGAAAGTGTCTTTCATCGGTTACCTGTCCCAATTCAAAAGCATACAGTTGACAGCCAGGCAACCTAAATACAACGTGGGCAAAATCTCGCTATCGGCCGACGCCATCATGATGCAGGAAGCTGTCGTGGTCGGACACGTGCCGCCTGTGCAGATGTCCGAAGACACCGTGGTGTTCAACTCCGCAGCCTACAAAGTGGCCGAAGGTTCGGCACTGGAGGAACTGGTGAAAAAGCTGCCGGGAGCTGAAGTGAGCGAAGACGGAAGCATCACCATCAACGGAAAGAGCGTCAGCAAAATATTGATTGACGGCAAGGAATTCTTCGGTAGCGACATGGACATGGCTATGAAAAACATCCCCGTGGACATGGTGGAAAAGCTGAAGACCTACGAACGGCAGTCTGACCTGGCACGCATCACAGGCATCGACGACGGCGAAGAAGAAACCGTCATCGACCTCTCCGTCAAAGACGACATGAAGCACGGATGGCTCACCAACTCCGACATAGCCGGAGGCACGGAAAGCCGCTATTCCGCCAAGACCATGGTCAGCCGGTACACAGAAAAGCAAAACATCACCTTCATGGGCGGACTGAACAACGTGAACGACCGGGGCATCACCAGCCGGAGAGGAAGCCGCGGACTACGCACGCAGAAACATGCCGGACTGAACATCTCCACCGAAACGGAGAAATTCGAAGTCGAAGGCAACGCCCGCTTCCGCTACAACAAAAACGACAGCCAGACAAAAAACAGCAGCGAGACCTTCCTCGACCAGCAAAGCTCCTTCGAGAACTCGCTCTCGTCGAGCCTCTCCACGGGCAACGACTTCAACGCCGACTTCAAGCTCGAATGGCGGCCCGACACCCTGACTACCATCATCGCACGCCCGCGCTTCTCCTACGGGACTGACGACGGAAGCTCGAACAATACCTCGGCGACCTTCGACGACGACCCCTACCGCGACGGCATCACCGACCCGCTCGAACAGATGAACGACGACATCCTCTCCGACATCCTCGTCAACAGCAACCGACGTATCTCCACCAACAACAGCAACTCCACCGACGCCAACCTCAGCCTCATGGTCAACCGCAGGCTCGGAAGCTCGGGACGCAACATCACCGTCCGCGGCTCGGCAGGATACACCGACGGCGAAAGCGAATCCATCTCCCTCTCGCGCATACAATACTACCTCAACACTGGCGGCGCCGAAGCTGCCCAGGAAGCCATCAACCGCTACTCGCGCACGCCGACACGCAACTGGAACTATTCGGCCGAAGCCACCTACAGCGAACCTATCTTCAAGGGCGGATACCTCCAGTTCCGGTACAACTTCCAATACAAATACTCCAAGAGCGACCGCTCGACCTACGACATCGGAGGCATCCCCTTCGACAGCTTCGAACTGCCCGCAGGATTCGACGATCCGGACAACCTCACCCTCGACGAGGACCAAAGCCGCTTCGCGGAATACCATAACTACATCCACACGGCGTCGCTCTCGCTCCGCGTCACGCGCGAAAAGCTCCGTCTGAACGCAGGTATCAACTTCGTCCCCCAACGCTCGGAACTGAACTACAAATACCAGGGAATCGACACGGCCGTCGTCCGCAACGTCAGCAACTTCACCCCCAGCATCCGCTTCCGCTACCGCTTCTCCAAGCAGACGCAGCTGCAAATCAACTACCGCGGACGCACCAGCCAGCCGAGCATGACCGACCTGCTCGATGTCGTCGACGACTCCGACCCGCTGAACATCACCCGAGGCAATCCGGGACTGAAGCCCTCGTTCCAGCACAATGTCAATTCCGAATTCCGCACCTTCGACCCGGAAACGCAGCGCAGCATCTTCGCACGACTCGAATACACAAACACGATGAACTCCGTCGGCTCGCAGATGACCTACAACTCGGAGACCGGCGTGCGCACCACCATGCCCCAGAACATCAACGGCACATGGAACGCCAAAGCCATGCTGGGTTTCACCACAGCCCTGAAGAACCAGAAGTTCTCCATCAACACGTGGACCGGCGGAGGCTACGACAACCAGCCGTCATTCCTCCTGCAAAACAACGAGACGATGAAAAACATCACCAAGACCCTCTCGCTCAGCGAAGGCGTGCGCTTCAACTACCGCTCCGACTGGTACGACTTCACACTCAACGGCTCCATCTCCTACAAGAACGTGGACAACAAGCTGCAATCGAGCAACAACATGAACACCTACGACTTCTCCTACGGCGGCGAGGCCACCGTGCGCTTCCCGTGGAACATGGAGCTGAGCACCAACATCAACAACAGCAGCCGACGGGGCTACAGCAGCGCAAGCATGAACACCGACGAGCTTATCTGGAACGCACAGTTGTCCCAAAACTTCCTCAAGGGCAACGCCGCCACCATCTCCTTCCAGGTGTTTGACATCCTGCGCAATCAGAGCAACGTCAACCGCACCATCACCGCCTCGATGCGTCGGGACACGGAATACAACGGCATCAACAGCTACTGCATGCTCCACTTCATCTACCGCCTCAACATCTTCGGAGGCAAACGCGTGGACAACAAAGAAGGCGACCGACATGGCTTCGGAGGCCCGGGCGGACACCGTCCTCCCGGAGGAGGCCCCGGCAGACGCCGCTAAGCCCCCCCACACGACATACGGCAGGCAGCCGCACAGATACATCCGGACATCTGCGCGGCTGCCTTTTTGTATCTCCGCAAGTACAAGGCCGTAGTTGGAGAAATACACACCTGCAGATACGGAACTACGGACTTGCAGATACGGAACTACCGGCCTGTAACTCTCGGCTACGCGCCTACATCCGTCCGACTACAATCAAGCAGCCGCACGGCTACAAGTCTGTAGCCGGTCAACTACAAGTTTGTAGCCGCGCGGCTACAAGAATGCAGCCGGTCAACTACAGGAATACGGCTAAGCAACTACGAAGCCACAGCCGGGAAGATGTGCACAACCATCAAAAAGTGTGAAAGAATCCGAACGCCGGATGTAGGAAATCACGCACATTTGCGCTATATTTGTTCGGCCATAAATCCAAGAAAAAAACCGAGAAAGAAAAAGACCATGATACCTGTCGTGTTTCTGACCATCCTGGGACTGGCCTACCTGATACTGGTCGTCAGCGCCGTCGTGGTTGTCGTGCTCGACAACCACAATCCCATGCGCGCCATGTCGTGGGTCGTCGTCCTGCTGTTCCTCCCCGTCGTCGGGCTCATCCTCTACGTCTTCTTCGGGCGCAACCTCCGACGCGAACATCTCATCGGCAAGCGCACGCTCAGCCGCATCAGCCGCAAGTCGCTCCAGGCCTACATCGAACAGCGGAGCATCCAGACTCCCCCGGCCTACTCCCAGCTCATCAACCTCTTCCGCTCACTCAACAAGGCGCTCCCCTTCGAGGGCAACCGGACGACGCTCTACTTCGACGGATATACGATGGTGCAGGCGCTCATGCGCGACATCTCACGTGCACGACACCACATCCATCTCGAGTTTTACATCTTCGAGGACGACGCCGTCGGGCGGCTCGTGCGCGACCTGCTCGTGGACAAAGCCCGGCAAGGCGTCGAAGTGCGCCTGCTCTATGACGACGTGGGAAGTTGGGACGTGCCGAACGGCTTCTACGACCGCATGCGCAGCGAAGGCATCGAGGTGCGGGGATTCCTGAAAGTGCGGTTCCCGCTGTTCACCAGCAAGGTGAACTACCGCAACCACCGCAAGGTGGCCGTCATCGACGGACACACGGGCTTCATCGGGGGCATGAACATCGCCGAACGCTACCTGAAGGGACTCAGCTTCGGCGCGTGGCGCGACACGCACCTGCGCATCGAAGGGCCCGCAGTCTACGGCCTGCAAAGCAACTTTCTGCTGGATTGGTTTTTTGTGGAAAATTCGCTGCTGACAGCCTCCAAATACTACCCCGCGTCCACACTTGCGGGGACGGCCCTCGTGCAGACCGTCACGTCCGAACCCGTCGGCGAGTGGAGGGCCATCATGCAAGGGCTGGTGCTGGCCATCACCAGCGCGAAGCGCTACTTCTACATCCAGACCCCCTATTTCATGCCCAACGAGCCCATCCTCTCCGCCCTCCAGACGGCCGCGCTGGCAGGTGTCGACGTGCGCCTGATGATTCCTGCGCGCTCCGACAGCCGGCTGACCCACCTCGGGTCGATGTCTTACCTGGAAGATGTGCTGAAGGCGGGCGTGAAAGTATTCTTCTATGAGAAAGGATTCCTGCACTCGAAAATGATGGTCTCCGATGACATGCTTTCGACCGTCGGCTCGACGAACATGGACTTCCGTAGCTTCGAGCACAATTTTGAAATCAATGCCTTCGTCTACGACGAGCAGACGGCATGGTACGTCAAGGAGCGTTTCCTGCTCGACCAGCGCGACAGCCGTCCCGTGCGCCTGAAGGAGTGGCGGGAACGGCCGTTCGGGGAGAAGTTCAAGGAGTCGGTTGTCCGTCTGCTGTCCCCGCTGCTCTGAAGAAGGTGAAGTTCACACTGCCGTAGTGACGGTGTTCCATAAAGCGGGGATCGCTCTCGAAGTTGTAATCCTTCCCATGCTCGAGGACGAAGATGCCTCCCTCCTTCAGCAAGCCGTGGCTGAACACGAGCGAAGGGATTTCCCCGAGCCGGGGCAACGCATAAGGCGGGTCGGCGAAGATGAAGTCGAACTGCTCGCTGCAACGCTCCATGAAACGGAACACATCGGCCCGCACAGGCAGACACTTGTCCGTCTGCAGTTCCTTCATCACCTTGCAGATAAACGCATAGTGTTGCGCATCCTTCTCCACAGCCACCACTCGTCCACACCCGCGCGACACCAGCTCCAGGCTGATGCTCCCCGTGCCGGAAAACAAATCGAGCGCCGACAGTCCGTCATCGAAGTCGAAGTAGTTGCCCAACACATTGAACAAGTTTTCTTTGGCAAAGTCGGTCGTCGGACGAGCCTTGAACGTGCGCGGCACCTCGAAACGCCGCCTCTTATAGATTCCGCTGATAACTCTCATGGGATATTTCAGTTTTTTAAGTTTGATTCTGAAGATTGGTCCTCGCGCATCGTCTCCGCAGCGCGAAAGGAAGCCTGCAAATCGAAATCCACCCCCTCGGACATGGCATAGCCGGCACGCCGGAACTCCGCCACCGGATGCAAGGTGTTCACCCGCGCGACATAGCGTTGCAGTCCTTCAAACGTCACGCTGGCACCGGGCACACGTCCGATGAGACACAGCTCGTCCTCCAGCTGGTCGAAGCCCAATTGCTGCCAGACATACAGTGCATAGTAGAGCACATCATCCCCCTGCGTGCAGCGGAACGCATTGTGGAGCAAGAATTTCCCCGCATCAAATGCATACAGCTCCATCTGCCGCTCGTGGAAGTAGGCATACAGTGTGCGTCCTGCACCTCCCTGCCCGCGCTCCAACAGATGCTCCATCACCGGCACGACCGACGACTCCAGACAAGCGTCGGGAAAGTATTCTAGCAGCAACTGCCCGAAAGTCCGGTCGACAGCATAGAGCAACACCAGCCCGCCGGGCAACGTCCGGGAGAGCACCGTCTGGCGATTCTCCTTCGGCATGCAGGCATAGTAGAAATCAGCAGCCCGCATGCTGTCAAACAGCTCCTGCGGCACGACGACACAAGGCGTCCCGGCCAGCAGGATGCGCGCCGAGCGGTAGTCCTGCCCCACGAAGGGATTGTCCTTGCAGATAGTCTTCAAGTTGGCCGTCAATGAATACCGGCAATCGGTCGGATAGTCGGCAGTATGAAAGGAAGGCTCGCCTTCCGGGTCGTAGACGGCAAAGGTGAAACGCTCCGTACTTATGCGCAGTCTGAGCTGATAGTGCGCTTTGTCAAAATGAACTTCTGTCATGTATTTGGAGTAATGGTATTTGCTGCGTATTGCTTTTTAGCTTACTTTCGTGTGCAAAAATAATACTAAAAAGGATGATAAACACGTTCTTCGTGAAACAAATCAAGGCAAACCTGCCTTTTCAGCCCAACGCGGAGCAGGAGCAAGTCCTGGAAGCACTGGCCGGATTCCTGCTGTCGCCCCAAGCCGACAACCTGTTCCTGCTGACCGGATATGCCGGCACGGGAAAGACATCGCTGGTGGGAGCACTGGTCAAGACGCTCGACAGCCTCCAGCAGAAAGTGGTCCTGCTGGCCCCCACCGGACGGGCAGCCAAAGTGTTCGCACACAAGGCCGGACACGCAGCCTACACCATACACAAGAAAATCTACCGGCAACGCTCCTTCTCTAACGAGACGGACAATTTCACACTCAGCGACAACCTCCACCAACACACGCTTTTCCTCGTTGACGAGGCTTCCATGATAGCCAATGAAGGTCTTTCGGGAAACGTCTTCGGTTCGGGACGCCTCCTCGACGACTTGGTGCAGTATGTCTACTCCGGGCAAGGATGCCGGATGTTGCTGACAGGCGACACCGCACAGCTCCCGCCCGTGGGCGAAGAAGAAAGCCCGGCCCTCTCGCCTGCAATGCTTGAAGGCTACGGGCTGCACGTGCACACGGCGAGCCTCACCCAAGTGGCCCGGCAACTGAATGACTCGGGCATACTCTTCAATGCCACGCGGCTGCGCCACATCCTCTCCGAGGAAGCCTGTTTCGACTTTCCCAAGTTACGCCTGCAAGGATTTGCCGACATCCGCCGTTTGCCAGGAAGCGAACTCATCGACTCCCTGTCGGCAAGCTATGACCGCGTAGGCATGGAAGAAACGATGGTCATCTGCCGTTCGAACAAACGCGCAAATCTATATAATATAGGTATACGAAACACCATCCTCTACCGCGAGGAGGAACTCTCGTCGGGCGACTGGCTGCTTGTAGCAAAAAACAATTATTTCTGGACGGAGGGAAACAAAGAGCTGGACTTCATCGCCAACGGCGACATTGCCGTCGTGCGCCGCGTACGACGCACACGCGAGATGTACGGATTCCGCTTTGCCGACGTGACTCTCTCCTTCCCCGACTATGACGATTGGGAGCTCGACGCCACTGTCCTGCTCGATACGCTCCACTCCGACTACCCGGCCCTGTCACGGGAGGAGAACGACCGTCTCTTCCACAATGTACTGGAAGACTATGCCGACTTGCCCCGCAAAGCAGACCGCATGAAGAAGATGAAAGCCGACCCGCACTACAACGCCCTGCAAGTGAAATACGCCTATGCCGTCACCTGCCACAAGGCACAAGGCGGGCAGTGGAAACACATCTACCTCGACCAAGGCTACCTGACGGAAGAGATGCTCTCCCCAGACTACTTCCGCTGGCTCTATACGGCCTTCACCCGCGCCACCGAACAGCTCTATCTGGTCAACTGGGTGAAGGAAGAAATCGAGTAAAAGCACAGCGTTTAGGGTCGGCAAGCTTAGGCTATAAAGTAAGTTCGGGAAGACTTTTATACCCTAAAAGCTGAAGGCCGGGGTGAGGTTTTCTCATAGAAAATCCGTATGTTTGTCGTCTCAATTCTAAACAGTCACAAAACATGGAAACAGACAAACCCATACAAATCCCCGAAGAAAAAGTCATTGAAGCCGCTCAAGCAGGCATGGACGAGTTTCTCAAAGTGTTCACGGATGCCTATTGGGAAAGAATAGGCGGCTCACTGACAGCCGAGACCATGCCCTTGCTTACGGGCGAGCAACACGTGTTGCTTGGCTACCAAATCTTCCGTGACGAAGTGCTGGAAGGTGGTTTCGTGCAACTCATCCAAAACGGCTACGGACCTTACATTTTTGAAAATCCCTTTGCCAAGGCGATGCGTCTCTTCGGCATGAAGGAATTTTCCAAACTTATATACAAGGCACGCAAGATCTATGACGCGCATAAAGACGACCTCACACGCGACTGCACTGACGAAGAGTTCATGGCCATGTATGAACGTTACGAAGGTTTCGACCCTCTCGAAGAAACATTCATCGAAGAAGAAGAAGACATCACATCCACACTTGCCCACTACGTGGACGAACATCTGGAACTGTTTGCCGAAATCATACCGGCATAAACCGGGAAACGGAAAGTTGCCAGCAGAAAGCCCCGGACAAAGTGAGAAAAAAAGAAAAGGAAGTGATACAAAACATTGCGATTGGCCTGCGATAATACTATATTTGCCACACGTTTAACGCATCAGAATCTTTGAATATGAAAAAATGGTTATTAGGCGCGCTGCTTCTGTGCAGCAGCGGGATTCTCCCGACGCCCGTATCGGCATTCGAGTTGCCACGGCGGCCGGAATACGTGATTGTCGCCTCCTATCGTGTGTCGAACGACCCCGAATGGATGGACGTCATCGAAGCTTTAAAGAAGAAACATAAAGGCGCAGAAGTCTGCTACTACAAAGAGTCACCCCGCGAAGTGATGGGCAACCTTCGTTGGTATTACCCACGCTATGTGGCTGTGGTCGAGAAACCAGAACAGATAGGCCGCGACTTCGTGGTCGACCTCAACCGTATGAGCCGCGAAGTGGACGACGACATTTATGCAGACTTCCTCTGCGGCATCATCACAGGCTATGACGCCCAGGCCGCACTCCGCCTGGTAAACGACACAAAAGAGCCCAAAGTGCTTCGGTCAGCCGTGACGACCGTAAGCGTATTTGGCGACGGACATTGGTTTGACCGCTTCGCCTACATTTCCGACGCACGTCCGGGCTTGGTGGGCGAGCGCGAGAAGGGAGAGACAACACTCCGTGAAACCATGGTGACCGACAGCGCGGACAACCGCATGTATCGCGACATGATACGCAAGGCACAAGAAGAAGGGAAGCAACTCCGCCTGCCGAAAGATTTTTCCGTGAAAAAGCTCAACTTGCTGCAACGCTTCTATGACTACTACACAAAGTATGACCCCGATGTAGTCATTACCGCAGCCCACGCAACCGAAAAGAACCTTGAAATGCCCTATTCAAGCGGCAACATCATGTGCCGCGAAGGCAAGCTCTACGCAGACTTCCCCGAAGGTCCGAAAGATCTCGTCGAAACGGGTAAGACGCGCGTCTACCTTCCTGTGGGCAACTGTCTGATGGGAAACATCGACAAGACACGCAACAGCATGGCCATCGCCTTCATGAACAGTGCCCGTGTCGGCATGCTTGCCGGCGGCTATGTCGTCGAGACCTGGTACGGGCGCAACGGCTGGGGCGGTCTGTGCTACTTCATGAACAACCCGGGACGCTACACCATCCCCGAGGCCTTCTTCCTGAACCAGCAAGACATGATGTTCCAGCTTCGTCAGATGGCACCGGCATTGGTCAACAAGCCTTTCCCTTTTGCCGAAGGTCCTGACCACATGACTCCTGAATACAACGAAGCAGCCCGCCTGAACGGAGGAAAAATATCGACCGACGCTTTCGGATTCTTCTATGACCGCGACGTCGTCGCCCTCTACGGAGACCCGGCTTGGGATGTCCGCCTCGCCGAACAACCGAATGCCAACGACTACGAAGTGGAATACAAAGTAAAGTCCGAAAAGTGCATCGTGACCGTCAAGACGGGGCCTAACTACAGCGAAGAGCGTATGCGGGGAGCTGACTTCCGCTCACAACACGTGGGTGAATTGCCGTTCAGCTTCTTCTTCCCGAAACGTCTGCGCAACCCACGCCTGGCCGAAGGACAATCATGGAAAGCAGCCGTCGATGAAAACTTCCTGCTGGTCTACGAACCGGGCTTCGAGCCAAACAAAGAATATACCATCGTCTTGACCATAGACCCTGCACGCTGACGCGTATCTTTTAAAAAAAGTTTGCCTCCTTGAACGGCCTATCAAACAGCCGTCCAAGGAGGCATTTCTTTATCCTAACAATGCGGTCAAACGCGCATAAAATTCGTCCCGAGCCTCCAGCTCCAAAAAAGGTGAATGTCCGCAATGCCCAAGCACACACAGCGAACAGCCGACTCCCAATCGTTCCAACGGCTCGATGACACCAGCCAAAGGATGAGGATCATCCTCACCATGAATGACATGGATGGGGACAAAAACTTCCGGCAACAACCGTACAAATCCACCCGAAGAACGAAAAGCCGCTGCTTCGCTCCACACTTTTTCATATTGGGCTACATCGGGCAAACACTCATTGGCAAACGTGACAGTATGATAATTGTCCGCACGCCCCACCAGCCTCGCCAGACACTGCATGTCTTCTTCCGACAGGTGAGGACTTGCCGACAGTCGGCTGAAAGCCGCCTGCTCCTCCGGAGCTAAGCGTCGCAAACGCCTTTCCATAATCTGAGGCACATACCTATCGTCAAAAGGCGGACATCCGACCAGAACCAGCTGCCGGACACATTCCCGATGGCGCACAGAGAAAAACAACGCCAACCATGCACCCCATGAATGGCCCACCAACGTGACAGGAGTCTGAACATTTCCGGCCAACTGTCCGTACAACTCTTCCACCAATGCCTCTATCGTGAAGGCCGATTGAAACGGCTCAAGTACCCCAGTTCATGCAGACAAACACTCAGCCATCGGCCTTAATGAACCTCTGTCACCCGGCCCGCCATGCAAAAGTGTCACGGCATAAGGAGGACTTCCATAGCAACGCATCATTGCATCTAAGCATCTTTAGCCTTTCCCTAAAACCCCATCGGGCACTCACTTCATAAACACAAAATAGACGGCCAGCACCAAACAGCAGAAGGCAGCCAGGTGATTCCAATGAAGCGCTTCGCCCTTGAAAAAGATGGTGGTAAACACCGTAAAGATGGTGAGTGTGATGACCTCTTGGATGACTTTCAACTGCAAGAGCGAGAAAGGTCCGCCATTGCCCACGAAGCCAATGCGGTTGGCCGGCACCTGACAGGAATATTCCGCCAAGGCAATGAACCACGAAAAGAGGATGACGCCGTAGAGCGGCCAGTTCGAGATGACCTTCATCTCCTGGAGTTTCAAGTGTCCATACCATGCGAAGGTCATGAAAATGTTTGAAACAATCAACAATAAAATAGTGTAAACGCCAGTCATATAGTTAGTCTTTTTTTGATGGTAAAAGTTCCGTTTGTATATTCGTCATGCTGCCCCACAGGCTATAACGCGCCTCCGGATTCATCTCCTCCAGCCGGCGAAAGACTTCCTTCATCTGCGAACGGTGGGAGTCGGTCTCATAAGGACAAGCTTTGACCTGCTTGCGGTAGGCACGCAGTGCGGCAAGCTCCTCCATGTCTGCCTCATGCACGAGGCAAAGCGGACGGATGATGGTCATGTCAAACTTTCGCATGACCAGTTTGGGCGGCATGCTGGAAAATGCTCCCTGGAAAGTGATGTTCATCAGAAGCGTCTGCAAGATGTCGTCCATGTGATGCCCGAGAGCTATTTTGTTGCACCCCGTCTCCTTTGCCACAGTGAAAAGTTCCTTGCGCCGATTCCACGAACAGAGGAAGCAGGGAGACTTGCGATTGTCTGTCGAAGGGTCAAAACTCGTTTCCCGATGGACGAAGGGGACACCCAGCGACTCGCACCACCCGCGCAAGTAGTCGAGGTCGGCCCGATAGGCGATGTTGGCCATGCTCACATGGACAGCCACCAGTGAAAATCTCGGCTTGAAGATACGCGCCCGACGGGCCAGCAGCTCGACCAGCCCCATCGAATCTTTGCCTCCCGAGAGTCCCACGAGAATTTTATCCCCGTCGTCGATAAGTCCATACTGGGTCATGCCCTTGGCCAGACGGCGGTTGATGCGTTGCATGAGTTTGTCTTCTTCCGATAAATTTGCCATAATACGTGTCAAGAGGTTTCTTCCTGATTCATAGACCAAAAAACTGAAAGCCTCCAAGGGTGTCCAAGCGGCATTTGCCAACCTTCCTTTCCGGCCGTGGACGGCCTCCTTTCCGTGGTCGGGCCGAAAGGAGGCCGTGGTCGGCTACCCTTAAGGGCACTCCGACAGTGCCTCCATCAGTGCTCCCGGAAGCCTCCGAACGTTTTCGGACAAGCCTTTCTCACCGGCCTGTCCAAAAACGGTGGGCAAAATTACAGCATTTAGCAGAAATCTTCGTACTTTTGGAAACTGTTTATCACTCAAAAAGACATCTGACATGAAAAAGAAATATGTCCTGACACTTGCCTGCCTGTGCTGCATGCTGCTGTCGCAGGCACAAACCTTGTCTAAAGCACGGGAACTGTTCAACGCGGGAAGTTATGAAGAAGCCCTCCCGACATTCCGCAAACTTGTCAAGCAAAGTCCTTCGAACGCAAACTACAATTATTGGTACGGCGTCTGCTGCATGGAGACAGGTGCCGACTCCATCGCCGGACCTTACCTGACCAAGGCCGCCTCACGCAAGGTGCTTGATGCCTACCCCTACCTCACGCGGTTGCAAATGAACACCTACAAATTCGACGACGCTGTGAGCACTTGTGAAGACTACATCGACCTGCTGACGACACGCAAGAAAGACACCCAGGAGGCCGAAAAGCTGTTGGAGAAAGCACGCATGGGAGCATTGATGCTGCGCGGGACGGAGCGTGTGTGCGTCGTGGACAGTTTCGTGGTGGACAAAGCAGACTTCCTGTCAGCCTACAAGACCGGCCCGGAAAGCGGACAGACGACCATGCCTGACGACAGCACTTTTTATTATGAAAACGAACTGGGACAAAAACGCTATTGGGCCTTAACGCAGTCAGGACGGACTGACATCTACACCAGCGACAAGCTGCTCGACAAATGGAGCACCCCAAAACCTGTCAAAGGGCTGGACACGGACGGCAATAACAACTATCCCTATCTCTTGGCCGACGGCACGACACTGTATTATGCCAATGACGGAGCAAATTCGCTGGGCGGTTATGACATCTTCGTGACACGCTACAACACGGACACAGACCGCTACCTGAAACCCGAAAACCTCGGTATGCCCTATAACTCCACAGCCAATGACTACCTGTTAGTCATCGACGAATTCAACAACTTGGGTTGGTTTGCCTCCGACCGGCAGCAGCCGGAAGGAAAGGTTTGCATTTATGTCTTCGTCCCCAACCCTTCACGAGAGACTTTCGACTTCGACACGGACGGAGCGGAAACCGTGACCTCACGGGCAAGACTTACCTCCATCCGCGACACATGGACAGACGAGACAACCCTGCGCAAAGCACGCGAACGTATCGCACTCGCTATCCAGTCGCGTCAGCAACAAACCATCAGCCATGACTTTACGTTCGTCATCGACGACCAACATACGTATCACTCTCTTACAGACTTCAACTCGGACAAAGCACGTACACTGTTCCAGCAATTCAAGCAGATGCAACAAGACTTCCGCAAACTCAGCTCCCAACTTGACGGACTGCGCGACCGCTATGCATCATCTCCCGACGGACAGAAACAACAGATGACCCCGCAAATCCTTGACTTGGAAAAGCGTCAGGAGCAGATGGCCATGCAACTCGACGAACTGGAGATAAAAGCACGGAATACAGAAAAAAGTCATATCGACCGCTGACAATGTGAGCGAATAAGACTATCTTTGAAGTAACCTTATTAAATGTCATCAACATGGACCTACTACTCATCGCTGCCCTGTTATTGGTCGGACTCATCCTGCTCGTGGCCGAAGTCTATCTCTTCTCCGGACTCAGCATCGCCGGCATCTGTGCCACGGTCTGCTTCATCGCAGCCAATGTCTACGCCTACATCCATCTGGGCGGAGAAGCTTGCCTGCTCACATTTCTCATCACTCTCATCACGGGCGGAGGCGTCCTGCTGTGGGTGTTCCGCTCCAAAGCACTGGAAAGAAGGGCACTCACGAAAGACATCGACTCGACCGTGGGTGACGACCGCCACTACGACGTGCATCCGGGCGACCACGGCATAGCTGTCACCCGGCTGGCTCTCATCGGCAATGCCGAAATCAACGGGCAGGTGATGGAAGTACGCTCCGTGGGAGGATTCATCGACGAACGGACGCCCATCACCGTGGAACGCATCGCCGACGGAGTCATCCTCGTCTCCCCCACTTCCGACCAATCTCATTAAACACACCGCATATTCATCACTAATACCTTATATTATTATGCCAATGCTCATCCCTATCCTGCTCGTGGTCGGAATCATCCTGTTTCTGGCCATCGTCCTTCACTACATCCCGTTCCTCCTCTGGCTGTCGGCCAAAGCTTCGGGTGTACACATCTCACTGGTGCAACTGTTCCTGATGCGCATCCGGAACGTGCCCCCTTCCATCATCGTGCAAGCCCTCATCGAAGCCCACAAGGCAGGACTGTCATTCATCACCCGTGACGGACTGGAAGCCCACTATCTGGCGGGCGGTCATGTGGCCAAAGTGGTGCATGCGCTCGTCTCAGCCGCAAAGGCAAACATCGAACTGTCGTTCCAGATGGCGACGGCTATCGACCTGGCCGGTCGCGACGTGTTCGAAGCCGTGCAGATGTCGGTCAACCCGAAAGTCATCGACACCCCGCCCGTCACGGCCGTAGCCAAGGACGGCATCCAGCTCATCGCAAAAGCCCGCGTCACGGTGCGCGCCAACATCCGCCAACTGGTGGGCGGAGCCGGGGAAGACACCGTGCTGGCACGCGTCGGCGAAGGCATTGTCTCCTCCATCGGTTCGTCAGAGAATCACAAGTCTGTGCTCGAAAATCCGGACTCCATCTCCAAACTCGTCTTGCGTAAAGGACTGGATGCAGGCACGGCGTTTGAAATCCTGTCCATCGACATCGCGGACATCGACATCGGCCGTAACATCGGAGCTGCCCTGCAAATCGACCAGGCCAATGCAGACAAGAACATCGCCCAGGCCAAAGCTGAGGAACGCCGCGCAATGGCTGTCGCCAGCGAACAAGAAATGCGTGCCAAGGCAGAGGAAGCCCGTGCGATGGTCATCCAAGCCGAAGCCGAAGTGCCCAAAGCCATGGCTGAAGCCTTCCGCAACGGCAATCTGGGCATCATGGACTATTATCGGATGAAAAACATCGAAGCTGACACCCGCATGCGCGACAACATCGCCCATCCACAGTCCAGCACTCCCAATACACAAGGGAAATAGTCTGATGTTACGTCCCTGAAATAATCATATGCAGAACCACAAAGGCCCACGACTTCCGTACCCTCGAAAGTCTGCCCGCGTGGTTCTGTTTTTACTAACCCGCTTTAACCTTACACATCATGGACATCCACTACCCAGAATCCGAACTCATCCTGAATGCAGACGGTTCTGTATTCCATCTTCATTTGCAACCGGAACAGTTGGCTGACAACGTCATCTTAGTGGGAGACCCGGACCGTGTCAATCTCGTCGCCTCGCACCTGGATACGCAGGAAAGCGAGACCCGCAACCGGGAATTTCATACCATCACCGGAACACGCGGCTGCAAACGCATCACCGTCGTGTCGACAGGCATCGGATGTGACAACATCGACATCGTCATGAACGAGCTCGACGCATTGGCCAACATCGACCTGCACACACGTACCGACCGCCCGGCCCATCGCAGCCTCAACATCGTCCGTATCGGCACATGTGGCGGACTGCAACCGTTCACGCCCATCGGTACATTCATCTGCTCGGACATCTCTATCGGACTGGACGGACTGCTGAATTTCTATCATTCGGATTCCGGCATACGCGACAGCGTGCTGGAACATCAATTTCACACACACATGGGGTGGCAAGGACAGACCTGTATCGCCTATCCCTACGCCGTACATGCTGATGAGGAACTAATACGGCGTATCGGCGCAGACGACATGGTGCACGGCATCACACTCTCTGCAGGGGGCTTCTATGGGCCACAGGGCAGACGGCTGCGTATCCCCTTGGCCGACCCGGAACAGAACACGAAAGTCGAGCAATTCGCCTATGGGGCTTACCACATCACAAACTATGAAATGGAAAGTTCTGCCGTGGCCGGACTGGCCCGTCTCTTAGGCCATCAGGCCGTGACCACCTGCATGGTCATCGCCAACCGACGTACCGGGCAAGCCAATGCCCAATATAAAAACACGATGGACACACTCATCGAAACAGTCTTGGAACGTATCTAAAAATGTCGTACACAAACTTGCTGCCATGAACTATTTCAAAACCTGCAAACTGGTGATGGGAAGCATGCTCCTCTTCGCCGTATCGGGTGCTCATGCCCAAACCAACACCGAAATCAAAGACTTCTTCATCCATAGCATCACCGGACAGACTCCGGCCCAACAAACGAAGAAGACAGAAAAAGTGAAACTAAACGACTTGGACAAAGCCCGACAAAGGGTATGGGCTGCCTGGAAAGCTGCCAATCAAGAACTCGACGAACCCAAACTGCCCGCACTTATATCGCTGGACAGTGCCCGCACAGGGCAAATCATACTGCCCGACTCACTGGAGCCACAAGCTGTCATGGACTATTATTGGGGAACGAAAAGCGACTCTATCCCTCTCAATGGATACCCCGTCTACCTCTATCTGCATGGTTCCGGTCCGAGAAACAGTGAGTGGAGCACGGGGCTTCAACTCGCCCACATGTTCAAAGACAGTCCGTCAGCCTACTTCATCCCACGGATTCCCAATGAAGGAAACTACTACCGCTGGTGGCAACGGTCCAAACAGTGGGCATGGCAATGGTTGATACGCCAGCTCATGTTGAACGAACACATCGACGCACGCCGTCTCTACGTGTTCGGCATTTCCGAAGGGGGTTACGGCAGCCAACGACTGGCTTCGTTCTACGCGGACTATTGGGCAGCTGCAGGTCCGATGGCCGGAGGAGAACCTCTGAAAAATGCACCGGCTGAAAACTGCCGCCATATCGGTTTCAGCCTGCTGACCGGAGCGAAAGACAACGGCTTCTACCGCAATTCCTTGACCCGCCTGGTGCAAAAGGACTTTGACAGCTTGCAGACAGTCTATCCCAATGATTTCAAACACCGGATAGCATTAATCCCTGAACGAGGACACAGCATCGACTACCGGCCGACAACGCCATGGCTGCAAACGTTTATCCGTGACCCTCACCCTACGACTATCACTTGGGAAGACTTCGAGATGGACGGATGGCATCGCCCAGGTTTTTACAATCTCAAAGTGGACCGCCGTCCAAACGACAGCCTGCGGACTCATTATGAAATGAACATCCAGAATAACATCATCGAACTGGAAATCTCCAACGTACACTATCAGACCACGGTGACCGACCCGTATTGGGGCATCGAACTACAATTCGCCAAAACCTACACTCCGGCCACAGGCGGTGAATTGACCTTGTTTCTGGATGAGAAGCTGGTGGACTTGAACAAAAAGGTAACAATCAACGTCAATGGGAAACAAGTGTTTAACGGGCGTGTACGCTGCGACCTTGGAAGCATGATGCAGAGCCTCGCTCTGTTCTATGACCGTGAACGTATCTTCCCGGCAGCCGTCACCATCAAATATTGAATAAACATAAAACGGACTTCTTAATAACGATCGAGTCCTGAAAATAACGAAGGCACTGCGCGTTGTCATGTCATCATCGACATGCACTGCGCAGTGCCTTCAAATCTTTCTGTCAGTCTCCTGACTGGATGTCCGTCATTTCACGCGAATCACATCGGCTGCGGAGTGTGCGTTAAGCTCCGGTGCATAAGCCGACTGAATGGTAGCGATGCCCAGGCTATATGTGCCGGCCGCTGTCAGCGTGTATTCCATCGTAAACGTATGTACGCCCTTGCGGAGCTGGTCTGCGAAATAACGGACCGATGCATCTTTTATCACACGATAGTAACCTATGCCATCGTCCCAGCGATAACCGGACAACGCCACTCCTGGTTCCATGCAAGCCGCCGGCTTGTCCTCGACCTGCACAAAGTCCATATCGCGGTCGGCACGAATAATCAGGCGGGACAAGACTCTGTCGCCCACGGACAGCACATCTCCCGGTTTCACTTCCTGCCACTCCTCTTTCCCATTGGATAAACGGCGCACCAGCAAATGACGCTCAATGGAAAGACCGGAGGACTGGCTGCTCACTTTGTCCAGTTCTTCCAGATATTGCGCATAGACAGCTCCCCATGACAGATGGTCGGCTTGCTGGTCCACAACCAACTTTTTCGGAGCCTTCTCCCCGTCACGCAAACTGACAGTCTGCTTCACATAGCCCAAGGCTGTAGCTGCCCCCTCGGAAGCGACTTCTTGTTTGTCCAATTTCAATGTGGCCGGTTCTGAGGCTGCCAACCATTCGCCACGTCCTTCGAGCAAGGCATAGACAGCATTCACGCTGCCAATCGGCGTACTCCAAGCCTGCACTTGTTTCTGCCTCAACAGCCACTGCTGGTATTCGCCCACGATGCTGTCGGGCACGCCCAACGCACGACAAGTCTCGATGACCATTGTCTGGGTCGGAATACGGTAATCAGCCCAAGAATAGTAGGCTATGTCCGTGTCATAATAACGTCCCATCTCCGGTGTCTGTACAGCGTATTCCAAACATGACTGCAAGAATGTACGACCTGCATCCTGCCGCCCGGCCTGATTCAATACATAAGCCGAAGCAGCCTTACCAAAAATCGTCAAATCGGAAGAAAGATGTTCCAATCTGTCAAGATAGTAATTCACCGCAGCTTGCTTGTCTGCCGGAAGTTCCGTTCCACAAAGAGCCTGAAGATACAAGTAGTGCAATGTCATCTCCGACGGAACCGATTTTGCTCCGCCGTCCTTTTCAGCTTCTTTCACGCGCTTGTATTCCTCCATCATGTCTTCAGCCAAGTAATCCATTCCACGGCTTACGTACGCTCCGACCTCAGAGTCAAACTCACCATCGGTCAGATGGTTCAGGCGGAGCAAGGTCTCTACAACAGTCGTCGTCACATAGCGGCTGCCCGACATGCCCGGATACCAACTCCAGCCACCATCGGGACGTTGCAGTTCAGCCAATTTATTCAGGTAAACGGTCGTACGCGCCTGCAACGTGTTCAGGTCGAAGAGTGTTGCCAGCATGCGCCGCTGTTCAGCTTCATCATTTGCTTCGTCAAGCCAAGGAGTCTCTTCCAGTACGATGTTCTTCAACTCCGGATTCTTCTGCAACTGACTCCAGAGTGTCTCTGCATTGCCTCCTTGTGCCTGCCAAGCCCGACAGACTTCTTGGATGCGGGGGTATGCCTTGGCCACCCAACCACCTAAAGACAAGGCGTAGTAAGCAGATGCCAAAGAAATGGCATCGTCATTCTTAGGTTGCCCCAATGAAGGCAACGCCATCACAGCAAGCCATGCAGGATGGTTGGTGTATTCCACAGTCAGGTGCCGCTTTGTAGCCGTGCGGCTATTCTTGTTAAAGAGCGTAGTCAAATCAGCCTCATAATGCCCGGCCTTTTTAATGGTAATAGTCTGACTTTCGGTGAGCCATTCCTTATTGCTCAACACAGGCAGATAGCGTTGCTCGCCATCGGAGAAATTGTCCCCGTCAGCTATGATGCGGCATGCCAGCAGGGCTGTCTCTTCAAACGTCACTTTAAAGGATGCAACGGTGCTTTCTCCGGCAGCGACCTCGAACGATTGCTTTCGGGCGACATATACTTTTTCGGTCTGCGGGTCGAAGAGTTCCATACGCACATGGCCTTTCACCGGCTTGTCCGAACGGTTTTCGATGGAAGCGGAAAGTGTGGCCTCATCGCCCACACGGACAAAGCGCGGAAGCTGCGACTGAAGCATAAACTCCTTGCTGGCCACGACTTCATCCTCCAACAAACCATAGTACATGTCCCGCGTATGGGCCAAACCCATGAAACGCCATGTGGTCAGGCTTTCGGGCAGCGTAAAGGCAAGCGTTGCGATACCGGTGGAGTCAGTGCGGATATGAGGATAGAAGAAGGCCGTTTCGGCAAAGTTTGTGCGCATCTCGGCCTGTGTGCCTCCTTCATTTGTCCCCTCTTGGACTTTCAGCTTCACAGGAGGTCCGCTCAATGTGACCACTTCGTCCAATGCATTGGCAGACTTCATGTCAGCCACATCAATGCCGTTGACAGCTCCCGTCAAGGCTTTCCGGGTCGATGGTGCATAGCCCACGACAGATGCCTGCATCACTTCCAATCCCCTGAAGCGCATCAACTGTATCCACTCATCAAAGTGCCAACAGATGTTGCGGTATTTCTTGCCAGAAGACAGACTAAAATAACGATTGGCCGGAGATGTCCGCGGATAGAGCAGATTTACGTAGGGCAGACGGCTGAAGCCCGGCACGCCTATCGGCCAATAGAGCCTCTGGTACTTGTCGAGCGACTTGTCGTACATCGTGGCCAACAGTTCGGCATCGGCAGGAGTGCCGTCAGGGAGAGTGACGCGAAGACGCCATTCCTCCCTGTCGCCCGGGCGGAGACGGTCACGGAAGGTCTCCCAGCGAAGTTGCAAATCACGTTTCTTTTCGGCAGGGGATATGGTCAAACTCTGTTCATAGACAGAACCTTCTTTCACCACCAAACATTGTACCAACACGCCCTCGGCATACTCCGGACGGTTCTCCAAGCGGAGGGTCAGCAACGTATCATTCAATATGAAGTGCTTGCTCTCCAAATGCTTACCGGAGGAGAACACATCATAAAATAGACACACATCACTCTCAGCCGTACCTATCTTCAAGGTGACGGGGTTTCCCTCCTCGAAACGATGACTGTCCTGATAGGTCCAAAGAGCTTCCTTGACAGGGATGCGATTGTCATTCATGCTGAACAGCGTGAAGTCAGATTGTCCTTCAGACTCCCGTCCTTGGTCGTCGGTGGCCGTCAGGCACATCCGATACCATCCCGAAGGAAGATCTTTAAGCATTGCAGGGAAGAACTTTCGTCCGGAACGGAAACGGCCCGTGTAAAGCGGCTCGCCCACTTGAATTTTTTGCTTCCCGTCATAGGACAGAGGGCAGATGGAAAGTTCGACATCCACACCGACCATCCGGCGCTCATTGTTGTAGGCCGTCAGCATGAGAGAGTCCAAACGCTCCTTTATATATAAGGTATTACTCGTATGCCCCAAGTCAAGCGACTTGCTACCGGCCGACACCGTGTGGAACGCTTCCTGGGTCTCGCCTGCAGGACTCGTCACGGAAACGGCCACGACAAAGCTCTGCCAAGCATACTCATCATCGGAAGAAACATTGGAAACCAAGCGGAAAGGTACTTGGAAATGTCCCTCGGCATCAACCGTAGTCTTTCCCGCAGCTACGGTCAACTCAGGCTGTTGCCCGCGCACCACCATCCAGCGGCGAGCACGTGTCACAGTGTATTGCACCTCACCTCCGGCCACGGGTGTACCTGTATAATTCAAGGCCGTACCTTCCAACGTCACACTGTCACCCAAGGCATAGGCCACTTCCAATGGCTTCAACTCCACTTCAAACACAGGACGCTTATATTCCTCTACACGGCATGTTGTCGAAGCATCGTTACAGGAAATGTCCACCGTACCCGGCATGCAATTCTCCGGCAACGCAACTTGAGTACTGAACGAACCCATCTCATTGGTCGTCACTGTCAACTCTGCTAACGTATTGTCATTGGCATCCGTTACTTCCAGTTCTATCTTCCGCCCTTCACAGACTTGGAATTTCTCCTTGTCACCGGAAAACGTCAAGCCGCTGATTTGTATAGCCTGACCGGGACGATAGACTGCACGGTCTGTATACAGATAAGTGGTATAGTCCACATCATCGGACGTGGAAACACGAGCAGTATAATTATAATCATAACAACGCAAAGTGTCCGTGCGGCCATAATTCGACTTGGCGGCACATAAATAGCAGTCATAACTGTCAACATGGAAGAACACATCGCCACTACGTCCGCTCCGTGCTTTCCCAAGTGACACGTAAACGGGTTTACGGTCACTACGATCTTGCTTCATCCATTCCACTTCGGCTCCTTCCACAGGATGGCCAGTGAGATTGTCAAGCACAAGCACCTGCCAACGTCCGTCGGGCAAACGACGAGCCACGGGACGCAAATAACAATGGTTCAGCTCCAGTTTGCGGGTCTCTTTGCCAGCCTGCATCTCCACCACATAACGCCCCGCACGAGGCAATGGATTCAGAGACAGCACGGTGTCAGCCACTTCATAAGGCACATCTGTCGGGAGTCTGAAGGTCTTCGTCTCCAAGACCTTGCCGGATAGGCTTTCTTTCACTTGCACACGCACTGTCGGCACAGAACGATGCGTCACCCGCAGTTCTAACGGACGACCTTGCAGCAGCATCCCTTTCAAGGAGAACGACAGCTGAGGCGATGTCAGCACGTCCAGCCGCATACGGAAGTAATCGGCAAACTTGTAACGGGGATACTTGGTCAACGCTTCCCGGCAAAGGGCATACTGCACGGAGTCGTTGCTCTCCATGTCGGCCCACTCCTGATAGATGTAAGGAGCCATTGACGCATGGGAAGCCAACAGTTTCTTAATGCTGTCCGTGTAAGCCTCGCGGTTACGCCACAAAGGATTGCCTTCCGGAGAATTGCGTTCATTCAAAAAACGAAGTCGAGCCAACTGCATCATACACGCAGCATCACTACGGTGCAACTTTTGATAACAGTCCACCGCACGGGCATACGTGTCGGACATGTAACTGAAATCATCCGTGCCCGTGCACCGGCCGGCCACCTCGCGCACGATGAGCGATAACAAGTCGTGCCCATACAAGGCACTCTCCTCGCCCTTCTCGACCAGCACGGCATAATCGCCGACTTCCGAACCAGCCAGCAACGACATGTCTGCCAATGCTTCGGTATAGGCCACGCGGCATGCCTTGTCAAAATCCGTATGTGTCCACTTCGACAAATCGTCCGACAAAGGAGCATCAGCCGTTTCTACATACGGTGCCCGACGTCCCAGTTCGTCATACGCATTGCCCAGCACCATGCGCAGCAGCGAACGGCGAACGGGGTTCTTCTCACGTTGTCCCCAAGTATCCAACCGAGACACATCGACATACGCACTATCGGGACTAATGGCACGGCGTGCCTGCATGCGGGTGAGGTAGGCTTTCAGCATTTGAGAAAAATTACCCTCGCGCTCAGCCCGGACATAAATTTTGTCTACTGCCCGAATGACGGACGCCGGCAACGCATCCTTCTGCAAACGCTCCACTTCCTTCCATTGCGCCTCATAGCTCTGGGCCATGAAAGGAAGCGACTGGAAGAAAACAGCGAGCAAAGACAGACTTTTTAATAACACTCTTTTCATAAGGCTTTCTATTTTATAAGTTCAACTTCTTTATCACACAACGAGGCAACCGTTTATTCGTAAACGGACTGATAGCGCCGTCGCTGCATAAAGGCTTGCAAAAGATAATTAAAAGGGCAATACACGCCAAGCATTTTTTGCTAAATTTGCCCGACCAACCATGGCCCTTTCATTTAAGAGGAGCAAAACAAGCCTTAAGGGGCGACGACCAAGCCTTCCTTTCCGTCCGCGCACGGAGTCCTATCCGTCCCCGCCTACCCTCCTTTCCGTGGTCGGGCGGAGTTAAGGGGCTGCCAGGCGGGGCAAGACCGGCATCAAACATCCGACCGCAGACGACGTGGAAAGCGCGGATTATCAGTCATCTATCCGCTGTTTGAATGAAAGAGCCGTGTCGATCACCAAAATCCATCAAAAAAAGGCATGGCGCTACGCAAAATCATACATATCGACATGGATGCCTTTTACGCTTCCGTGGAGCAACGCGACAATCCCGCGCTGCGCGGCAAACCCATTGCCGTCGGCCGGGGCGAAGAACGGAGCGTTGTAGCCGCCGCCAGCTACGAGGCACGCAAGTTCGGAGTTCGTTCGGCGATGGCTTCCACACGTGCCATGAAACTCTGTCCGGAACTTATCTTCGTACCCGGGCGTATGGACGTATATAAACAGGTGTCCATGCAGATACACGACATCTTCCACGACTACACCGACCTCATCGAACCGCTCTCCATCGACGAAGCATTCCTCGACGTGACAGAAAACAAGCCCGGCATTGAACTGGCCGTTGACATCGCCCGCGAAATCAAACGACGCATCCGCGAAGAACTGCATCTCGTAGCCTCAGCCGGGGTATCTTATAACAAGTTTCTCGCCAAAGTGGCTTCTGATTACCGGAAACCCGACGGCCTGTGTACCATCCACCCGGACCAGGCGCAGGAGTTCATTGACCATCTGCCCGTCGAATCATTTTGGGGAGTGGGTAAAGTGACTGCACGCCGCATGCACGAGCTGTTCATCCACACAGGTAAAGACTTGCGTTCATGCCCGCTCGATGTGCTCATCCACAATTTCGGCAAGGCCGGACAACTCTATTACAATTTTGCACGAGGCATCGACGAGCGCCCCGTGGAAGCAACGCGTATCCGCAAATCCATCGGATGCGAGCATACGCTGGAACGCGACCTTACGGCACGGACCGCGCTCATCATCGAGCTTTACCACGTGGCGACGGAACTTACGGAACGGCTGAAACGGCACAACTTCCGAGGAAACACGCTGACACTGAAAATCAAATTCCACGATTTCACCCAAATCACCCGCAGCCTCAGCACGCCCGAAAGCCTCTTTACGCTGCAAGACATCCTCCCGCGAGCGAAACAGTTACTGACCGAAGTAGACTATGAGCACCATGCTATCCGCCTCATCGGCTTGTCAGTATCCAACCCGCATGAGGAGAAGAAAGGCGTATGGAAACAGTTGGAACTGCCCTTCAAGTAAACATCTTCCCATCCGCAATACACTTCTCGCACAAGCATCATAGGTAGACAAGGAGAAACTCATGCCTCGCCTGCCCCCAACGACCCCAAAAGGCATAAAAAAATGCGCCGAAGCCCATCTTCCGATGACTCCGGCGCATTTTTTATCAAGCCAATAGACATACAGCGTGTCTACACAAGTGTCATTCCCAAAATCTATAACGAAAGCTCCACATACTTGATGCGCTGACGACGCCACGTGTAGGCCACATGGACTTTACCATCCTTGCCTTGGATTACGGCAGGATAGGAATACTGGCTCACAGGACTGTCTTCCAGCGTAATGATATGCTTCCAATGTATTCCATCATCGGAAATGGCTACGCTCAATGGCGTGCGGGCACCTTTCGGCGTTCCGGGGATAGTCTCAAAATTATTATATACCAACACATGACGACCGTCTTTCAAGGTCACGGCATCAAGTCCGGAATTGTTGTTTTCGATGTCGAGCAGAGTTACTTTGCTCCATGTATCACCATTGTCACTGCTCCAGCTCGTAGCCACCTTGGCATTGCGTGTGCGGCAGACTACTTGCAGGCGACCATCTTTGTGCCGCAGGATAGCGGGCTGGATGCAATAGATAGGCTTCGCGCCTTCTCCCTTGATGGCCTCGCCGGCTTCCATGTCGTCCGTATTGGCAGCCCCCTTCTTGCGGAACTGCGTCGGCACGGAGAGCTCTGCCTCCACAGGGCCTACCTTACGCCACGTGTGGCCATTGTCATCAGAGATTTCAAAGTGTATTTTCCAACCGTTGCCCTCGGTACTGCTCGGGCAAATGATGCGCCCGTCCACATACTCAGGCTTGTTCTTCGACGGGCCTAAGAATCCATCGGGCATAGCCTCGGGTTTGCTCCAGCTCTTGCCGCCATCTTTCGAACGAAGAATGTAGGCTTTCCAGTCGGCCACACTCTTACCCACTTTGTAGAACAAAAGAAGTTCCCCTTTCTTACCAGGAATCTGGAGGAGGACCGGATTCCAGCAAGCCTTGCGCTCAGTGGCACTGATGATGCCATCGGCCACCTGTACAGGAGCTTCCCATTCAGTAGCTCCCTTCGGTTTACGGCTTACCCAAATGCAGACATCCGGATTACGTTCTTTCGTGCCGCCAAAATAGGTCGCCACAAGGTCTCCTTTCGGTGTTTCAGCTATGCTGACCGAATGAGCCTGCGGGAATGGAGCGTTGATATAAAGGAACTGCTCTTCGACAATGCCCTGCTTATCCTTGCCCCGTGAAGGGTCGATGTTTACAGTCAGATGATACGTGCCCGGAGCCAGACGCCAGACGGTATTGTCGCCCTCACGGCGCACAAAAGTCACATTAGGCTGATTTAGGGCTTGTTCATCAAGTGTCGGCAGATATACCAACGCCGTCGTGTTGCAGGGAACAGCGATGTCCCAATCAAGGAGCATCAATGTTTTCTTCCAGTTGCTCGTCACTTTGCCATAAGGCGTCATATAGGAAGCATTCACATAATCCAGCTCTTCGATGGAAAAATCAGGGCGCATCAGGATTTCCTTATAACCGGGTTTGCCCGGAGCTATGCCTGCCAGGTCCTTGTAATACCAAGCCAACAGGTCGCCCAGTTGCATCACATGGTTCGCGCTGTTCATCTTCGGACTGGCCTTGTCGCCATTCCATAGTTCCCAGATAGTCGTCGCACCCTGTTCTATCATGTAGCCAAAGCTGGGATAAGTCTTCTGATTGTTGATGACGTATGCCACATCACCACGTCCCATACGGGTCAGTTCACGCATAATCCACGAACCGCCGATTAATCCCCAGCTGACGTGTTCCTTCGTTGCATTGATTTTCGCAATGATGTTTTTCTCCACCTCATGCTGGTATTCTGCCGGTATCATGCCAAAGGCCAACGGAAGGACATTCGCCGTCACGGTATTGTTGCCATAGAAGATACTGTCGGGATAGAGCCAATGTCCGGGAGCGGGCGATGTGCCTTTCTTGACCGTCAAATAGGTGTCATTGAATGCCTTCAGCACGCCGGTGGCTTCTGACTCGTATGATTTTGCCTCAGACTCGTGACCAAGCAGACGGGCAAACTTTGCCATGAGATTCAGCGTCTTATAATAGTAAGCCGTCACGATAAGTCCTTTGTCTGTTTGGCGAGCCGGGTCTTGGGCATGAATCAATTCAAGCGATTCGGGCGGCATGCACCAGTCACCAAACTTGAATTTCGTAATAAGATTCTTGTCATTCTTATACTCTTTCTTCATATAAGCCATCCACTTGACAAGCGTCTTATAGCTGTCCTTGATGGGCTGCACATCGCCATATTGCTCATAGAGCATATCACAGATGACGGGAAGGGCTACAGGCCATGTAATGTCATCCGTGTAATAATTATAGTAAGCCGGAGACATATCAGGCAGACTGCCGTCTTCACGCTGGGAATCACATATATCCTTCATCCACTTCGCATACAGTTGGCGGTTGCCAAAGAGGAAACATTCGCTCCATGCCGTCATCGTGCGGTCGCCCAACCATGGCTGACGCTCGTTGCGCTGCGGACAATCGAGAGGCATGCCCTTGTAGTTTGAAGCAATGCCCCACCAAGCATTGTGGAAAATTTGGTTAAACAATGGATTTGAACATTCGAACGTACCTGTGTTCTCCATCTCATCATAAATCAACTCAGCCGTAAAGTCCGACAATTGCGGGTTCTTGTAACCCGTCACCTCGATGTAACGGAAACCGTGTGTCGAGAAGCGTGCCGACCACTCGCGTCCTTGCTCCTTGCCATTACATATATACGTATCGGTGCTCTGCGCGTCACGGAAACCGGCTACATTGAGTTCCTTGCCGTCGGCCGTGAGCAATTCGGAATAGCGCATCCGGATGGTATCTCCGGCAGCTCCCGTACGCACCTTCATACGCACCCAACCTGCCATGTTCTGACCAAAATCCACGATATAACGATTACCATACTGCTTGATGGACACAGCTTTCACCTCGCCCATCACCTTCATATTGGGCGACTGCGCGCCGTGCAGGCTACCATAAGGAAGAGACACCCGCTGGGCAGTCAGCCATTTGCTGTCATCATATCCCACCGTCGTCCATGCACCAAGCTCCTTTCGTGCATCATACTCTTCACCGTCGTATTCGTTGTTGCTACGGATAGGACCGTCGCCCGTGAGTTTCCAATCCTTCTCATTGCTGCTGACCACCTGACGAGTACCGTCATTGTATTCGATAATCAGGTTCAAGCGCATCTTCGGATAGCCAAACTGCACGATTTTATAAGGTTTGTAGTTCTGACGCATGGTGTAGAAACGCCCATTACCCAGCACCACGCCGATGGCATTGTCTGTCGTCAGCATCGAAGTGACGTCAAACGAATTGTAGAGCACAGTGCGCCGATAGTCTGTCGGTGCAGGAGCCATTACCTGGTCGCCCACCTGCTTTCCGTTGATAAACAACTCATAAAGTCCCAGTCCGGAGATGTGTACCGTAGCACGCTTGATACCGCCCTTAGCTTTAAACTCCGTACGAAGATAGCGGGCGCTCAGGCGACTGTGGGTCACTTCCTTGTCCCATGCAAAAGGTGCATCCCAACCTATCCAGCGGCCAGACCAATGCGACTCGCCCAGCAGTCCCATTCCCCAGGAAGCCGGTTCGCTCCATTCGGTTTCACCATTGGCCGTGTAGACTTTCACTTTCCAAAAGCAACGCTGGTTGCTCTTCAGTTCCTTGCCCCCATAAGGCACGTAAAGGGACTGGTCGGAATCCACCCGACCGGAGTCCCATAAATCACCTTCACCAGCTGCCAATTTCTCAAGAGAGCTTGCGACCAGAATATGATAGCCGCTCTGCATCACTCCCTGTTCGTCAGACTCAAGCATCCAGCTCAAACGAGGATGTTCGCTCTCTATGCTCAGAGGAGTGACCTGCCCTTCGGTGAGCAGGCGGGTGGTCTTCACACCTGCCTGCAGGCCGAGGGACAGAAGAAATGCAGCCAGAAAGGCTCTGCATCTATCTATTCTCATGCTTTAATCCTTTTTCGGTAATTTAGTCCAGTCTTTCTGGATATAATCCTTGCTGGCATCCACAGCGATAAGCACATGGTCATTGCCTGCACCGTAAGCACCGTCATAATTGAAATGTTGTACGCCGTTGTCAAACTCACTAACATATTCCAGCGAACCGTCAACCGGGCTATACCACCATACATTCTTCTTCGCACCGCTGATCTTGCTCAGGTCGATGTCCATCGGACGATTCGTGTATGTGTAGACCAACAGGTAATCATTGCCACGAGTCGCAATCGCACGGTCATAACGGAAACCATTCTCACCGGAGATAATGCTTTGGTCGGGCACACGCTCAAAGAACGGGAAAGAAAGCATCAAGTTCTTCAAATGCTTCATTTGATTAAAGCCGGGGTCCTTCAAGGCATCATACCAAGTCTTGGTCGCACCGTAACCGCCATTGTTTGCCACTTTCAGCATCTGCATGATGGAATTATGTCCATAGGTGTGGCCGAATGAACCGGCAAACACAGACCAATAGGCATAACGGCGTACATCGGGTGCTTTCCACCACGGCTCACTGGGGTCATGCAGTCCTTGCGGGATTTCCTCATAACTGGGTTCTCCGTCCAGCACCGGCTTGGCAGGAGTCTTTGCCAAAGCAGCCTCCACATAACGCCAGTTGTCTTCGGCCACGGCAGCTTCGGCTGTGTTGTCGCCATCACCGCGAGTCTGGTCGTAACGACGGTGTCCGCTTTGGAACATATTGAAGTCCAGCCACTCGGCATTATGGAACCAATAGATGGAGCTTGTACGTCCGAAGGGATGGAATGTCATCAGGTGATTCTTGTCAATCGACTTGATGGTACGGGCCAATGTGTTCCACACTTCAGGCTTGATGTCGCCCCGGACATCACCACCAATAATCCAAACGATGTTGGGTGAATCCTTGTAACGTTCAGCCAGGAATTTGCCGTAAGCCTCAGCCTCTTTCTCATTCATCAAACCGGCCTTCACCAAGTTGCCCCAGATGCAGACCATGCCGATGTAGATGCCGTTCTGCTCGGCTTTCTTAATGATATAGTCCATGTGGTCCCAATAGCCATAAACACCTTTCTTATTGATGTCCTTGAAATTGAAACCGTCGGGGAAAGAATACTGACCATAGAAGTTGATGGCGGGCACACCGTTCACGGTCTGCACCTGCACCATGTTGAACCCGGCCTCACGGCATTTGGTCAGATAATAGCTGGCCTCGTCGCGGTCGAGCTTCTCCGGAAGCAACCAGCCCGTGTCACCCATCCAAAAGAAAGGCGTACCGTTCTCATGCTGCAAATACCGTCCATTTTCAGACACTTGCAACTTACCGTTTTCCCACGGCAAATAAATCTTTTGTTTGTCATCGGCAAACAGACTTCCTGCGACAAGGAGGAAGAGCATTGCTAAGATTGAAATCTTTTTCATTGTCTTTCTATTATTTATTTGGTTATTAATTTATTTTCCTATCAAGACGTATTCTTGTCCCGGCTCAGTCTTCAAATCATAAAGGTAGGTCTTCTTCAATTCCACAGAATTGAGTTTTGCTTCCTTGCTGATGATGGGCTCTGCCACTTGGTCAATGACATAGAACGGGTTGCTGTTCTCTCCACGGGCTTTCACCAGACCTTTGCCCGAAAGACGGTTGAGCGAACGCAGCCGGCAATTGCCACCCAAACGTGACTTCACGACCAGACGGCTCACCTTGCCATCTTTCCAAGTGATGTCAAGTTCAAATCCGCCACGGGCCACCAATCCTTTCACTTCACCGTCTTTCCATACAGAGGGCAGCGCCGGAAGCAGGTAGATAAAGCCGTCGTAGCTTTGCATCAACATTTCGGCAATGCCGGCAGTACAGCCGAAGTTACCGTCTATCTGGAAAGGCGGATGAGCGTCAAAGAGGTTCGGATAAGTTCCGCCTTTTTTCTTTTCATTGCGCACCAATGTCAATTGGTCAGTAATCAACTTGTAAGCATGGTCGCCGTCAAGCAAACGAGCCCACAGGCATACCTTCCAACCCATGCTCCAACCAGTCGAGGGGTCGCCACGATGTATCAGCGAAGTGCGAGCCGCATCAAAAAGTTCCGGCGTACGATAAGGAGAAATCTGGTTGCTGGGGAAAAGCCCGTAGAGGTGCGACACATGGCGATGCTGGTCCTCCGGATTATCCCAGTCATACATCCATTCCTGTAATTGTCCCCAGCGCCCCACTTGCATCGGTGCAAGCTCGTTCAGGCGGTCTTTCAAATGAGCCGCGTATTCCGCATCCTCACCTAAAATCTCGGCAGAGCAAATGACTGCATGCCATAAGTCGAAGACCAGTTGGTTGTCCATCGTGCAACCTGCTGCCGTCGATGCCTTGTTCTGACTTCCGGCATGCGTATTTTCCGGCGAATTGCTCGGACACATCACCAGCCAACCGTGTGCGGGGTCTTTCACCATCACATTGTCAAAGAACAAAGCAGAACCTTTCAGGATGGGATAAGCCTTGCGCAGGAACTCTGCATCTCCGGTGTAGAGATAATGTTGCCACAAGTGCTGGCTCAGCCATGCACCTCCTGAAGCCCACATGCCGGAAGGAGCATTGTCAATGGCACCGGTGACACGCCAGATGTCCGTGTTATGATGGAGCACCCATCCGTCAACGCCATACATCACTTGCGCACTTTCTTTTCCGGTCTCGCTCACTTCCCGAATCAGACGGAAGAGCGGTTCGTTCAACTCAGTCAGATTGGTCACTTCAGCGGGCCAATAGTTCATCTCCAGATTGATGTTGCAAGTATATTTGCAGTCCCACGAAGGAAATAACTTGTCGTTCCAAATGCCTTGCAAATTGGCAGCTTGCCCACCGGGTTGCGACGAACAGATAAGCAGGTAACGGCCAAACTTAAAATAGGTGGCCACCAGGAATGCGTCATTGGTCTCCTTGAACTTTTCGACCCGTATATCTGTCGGCACATCGGCATACCGGTCTTCACCCAAATCCAGCGTCGTGCGGTTCTGATATTGCTCGTAGAACTTCACATGCCTGTCTTTCGCCTCTGCATAATCCTTGTTGATGGCCTTGGCCAGATAGTCTTTGGCACGACCGACGTAATCGCCCGTGATGTCTTTGTAATTGTTGAAATTCGTTCCGATGGAGGTATAGATGATAGCCTCATCAGCATTTTCCACGGTGAGCACCCCGTCGCGATTGGTCACTACGCCACCTTTCGCTTTCACCGTCGTGCGTCCCTGGAATTGCACTTTGCCTTTCAAGCCTTCATGCAGGGAAGAGACGCCTTCCAGTGTGATGTCATTCCCCTCCGAAGTGATGATGACGTCCTGATGCGGGCTGGTCATCGTCGCATTAAATGTGATTTTCCCCGGCTGGCTGGCAGTCACGCGTGTGATGACCACCTGGTCGGGAAAGGATGTAAATGTCTCACGCAGATAACGGACACCATCCACTTCATAGCGTACCACGGCACGTGCCGAGTCAAGGCTCAACTCCCGGTAATAGTTCGTATAACGCGTATGCCCCGGAAAGTTCAGGCGCAAATCGCCGAACGTCTGATACGGCATGCCCTGATTAGTCTTTGCCTTCACATGCGCTGTGCACAGGTCCTGAGCTTCCTTATATTTCCCGGCAAACACCAGTTCACGTATTTTAGGAAGCCATTCTTTCGCTTCCGGACTCGGATTATTATTGGGACGTCCAGCCCAAATGGTCTCCTCGTTCAACTGGATTTGCTCTGCGCCCGGATTGCCATAAAGCATTGCTCCCAGCCGTCCATTGCCCAAGGGCAAGGCTTCTGTCCAGACGTGTGCCGGCTGGTCATACCACAGCTTGTACTCCTGTGCCCGCACGGCTGCCGGAGAGAGCATACATGCCAGAAGGCCAGTCATTAAAAGTTTCTTCATCATAGTATTCGTGTTTTTAGGATTTGTCATTCGTTTCATTCCGCAAGGCAGGGAAACATGTGCTTTTAAATGCCATCAAACCTACCCCTTAAGGGCAGGCACGGACGGATACCTTTCCGCTCTCGAGCGGCCTCCTTTTCGTCCACGGGCGGAAAGGAGGCCGGACTCGACACCCCTTACTGCCCCTCCAGACAGGAGAGCGAGATGTCAAGTCCGGCAATCTCATCATTTCTTTTTAGCAGCTTTCTGGGCAGCCTTTTCTGCATTGCGCTTATTCACATAGTCTTTGAACAACTGCTTCCAGTTGCGCCCGTTGCTGTTGAGATATTGCTCGCATTTGGTCTTGTAGATCTCAAACACTTGCGAAATAGCTTTCATACTCTTGCATTCCAAAGCCTCTTCACGGGCTTGTTTCAAATATCCTTCAAGCACTTGGGCCTCCTGGTCGGTCAAGTCGGGCACGATGGCATAGTAACCTTTCATCGTGAAAGCCACTTTGCCCACCGTGTATTCGTCAAACACTTTTTCCACCTGTTCGGGAGTGAGCACACGGTTCAAGTCTTTCACCAGACGGGCATGTACGGATGCCGGGATACTCTTGTCTGCCATCATTTCGCGCTCCACTTTGCTGAGCGTGCGGCCTGTGGCCTTGTCCTTCTCTGGAATGATGGTGTAAGGATGGGTGTTGTGCCAGTCACGCACGGCCCGGCGGTGGTTATAGACGGCTGTGGTAGCAAAATTGGCTGCTTTCTCGTCAGTCAGATTAAGAGCCGCAATAATCTCGCGCGATTTCTTCAACACGGATTCGTCAGCAGCAGCGGCACGCACGGCCTGCTTACCGAAATATTTGCCCAGCTCGTTGACCGAACGGATGGCATTCTCAGGCATGTTTTCACCCTTCTTACCAAAGCTGTACATGTTTTCAAACGGTTCGACCGTCACTTTGCTTTCATCCAGTTTGCTCTTGTCGAGCTGGAAAGCGTCCGCAAAGAATGCATAGACAGCATTGCGCTTGTTCGGACCAAAATCATGTCCCTCCTTCGGCAAATGCACATTCGTCACCTTGTCAGCCGCGCCATAAAATCCATACACCTTTTGCAAATAAGGATATTCCAGTTTGGGAACACTGGCCGTCCAGTCCTTTCCGTCAGACACGACACACATCGGTCTGGGAGCAAACAAGGCTGCAAGTTCGGCGTTGCATGTCCCCCCTCCGGCCAACGTCACAGGCATACCGCTCTCACAAGGACAGCCTCCGTCAAAGTGTGAAGACAGGCTCACCACAGGACAGGCAGCCGTGTAACGATCGTCAAGCACAGAAAGAAGCACGGTCTGAGAGCCTCCGCCCGAACCGCCGTTCACACCCACGCGGGTGGTGTCGACATCCTTGCGGGTAATCATGAAATCGAGGATGGAAATGCCGTTCATGGCCTGAATGATGTGCGAAATGCTTGATTGATGTCCCGCAGAAGTGACTTGCAGTTCGGATTCCCCCCAACCGAAAAGGTCGTAATCCACACAGATGGCCCCCATACGTGCAAGTGTTGCCATACGTTGTTGCTGGTCTTCCCGATAACGTCCATTGCCAAAATGACCGTTCGGACAAATAATCAAGGCATGTTTGCCTTTCCCCTTCGGCGTGTAGATGGAACCGCATACATACAGCCCCGGAAGTGTCTCCAATGCAAAGTTCTGCACCGTGTAACCGTCATACTTACGTACTTTTGACAGAATCGGTGCTGCTCCCGTGCGCATATCCAGATATTTGTCTATCTGGAGACGTTCGCGCACTTCTTTCTTCAAGACGTCCTTGCGCTTTTCAAAGCTGGCCTTGTCGTTATACAGGGTGCACAAGTAATTCAACAGTTTTTCTCCATCGGCGTCCGTGCGACGAGGATACTCATACTTTTTCAGTTTATAGAGCGTCGCGTTCTGCTTCACGAATTTATAATCAAAAGGAGCAAGCACGTTTGTCAACGACTCTTCCACCGAATAGGGGCGAATACGGAAATCTGCATAAGGAAGCTTCTTACCCACCGTATCAATATCGTAAGCCAAACGTACATTGAAACGAGTGGAAATCTCTTGCAAGACCTCCCCCAACGGACGGGTGAACTGTCCTTCAAATGTGTTTTGTGCCTGAGCCGATGCCAGCGCAGCACATGCAAGTAAAGCAAAAGTCAGTTGTTTTTTCATTGTTTTTGTTTTTCATATAGTTAAGTAAGCCAATCCAGACAATGGTTACAGAGCTTTGGTAAACGTATGCGTACCACTCTTCACTTTCCGTGCGGATTCATCACCGGGAAGATATATCTCAGCCGTGCAATTCACAGGAATGGAAACTTTAAGTTCAAACGAACCGTCCTTGTGAGTCCATTCGACACAAACTTCCCCGTAAAGTGTTTCATACATGCCTTTCACATGGCTTAAGTCACCTACGGCCTGCGGACGGATAACCATGTGCTGATAGCCCTTTCCTTCCTTGTCATGCGTCAGTCCGACCAAGGATTTGTAGAACCATTCTTCGATCTGTCCCATCATAAAATGATTCCAAGAAGAGCCTTGACGCGGGTCCCACTGTTCTGTTAATGTCGTAGCACCAAACTTTAACTGGAAACCATATCCCGGTGCTTCCTCATGATTGTGCATGTCATACATCAACTCATTGAGACCATTGTCAGCCAATACCTGGAAGAGATAACGATTGCCCACGTCGCCTGTCGTGAGACGTGTGCCGTGAGCTTTGATGTCTTTCACCAGATTGTCAAGCACAGCCTGACGCCGGTCGGCCGGAACCAAATCCATGTAAATGGCAAGCGCGTTGGCACATTGGCTACCCGTGTCATACTGATTGGTATCCTCATGGAAGAAACGTTCATTGAAAGCCTGTTTCACATCTTCAGCCAAGGCGGCATAGCGTTCAGCATCATAGTTGTTGCCAACCAGCTTGGCTGCCTCTACAAGTTTGCAAAGGTCCAAGTAATAGTGTGCCGTGGCTACAATGGCCACCGACGTGTTACGTGAAAATCCGGCCCGATGTATGCCATCATAATCATACCAGTCGCCCAAACCGAAATCAACAATATGATTTTCGGCTCTTGACGTCAAGTAGTCCACATAACGCCGCATGTTGGGATAATATTCACGTATCAAGGAATCATCACCATAGGTTTCATAATACATGAATGGGAATAGAATCAATGTGCTTGCCCATTCCGGCGATTCTGCAAAGGGGTCCATGCCGGGCCCTTCAAAGATGACATAACAGGGCGCTATGCTCGGAATCATGCCATCCGGGCGCTGAGCGTCCGCCACGTCACGAATGACTTTCTTTCCAAAAGTCGTCAGGTCATAATTGTAAAGCAGTCCCGGACCATTCAGGTGAACCTCCTCCAGCCAACCTAACTTCTCCCGATGAGGACAGTCCGTAAACACGCCTTGCATGTTGCTGCGAACGGCACGGTCAATCAAGTAGTGCGCTTGCGTGAAAATCGGGTTTGAGCACTCAAATGTACCGACAGCCGGAGCGGAGTTATATGTAAAGCATGACTGCAACTTTTGAATCACAGGCAGCTTATCCGGATTCTTTTCTCCTTTCAACACAGCTCCTTCCACCTGAATATAGCGAAAACCATAATACGTGAAACGAGGATGCCACGTTTCCACACCATCTCCTTTCAATGTGTACGTGTAGTAATATTGACGGCCTGTCTGGCGTTGGTTGACTGCATTTTCATCGGTCAATGCTTCACCGACCAGTATTGTCACCTTCTGCCCTCGTTTGCCTTTCAGGGTAATTTCAGGGAAACCTGCCAAATTCTGCCCCATATCGAACAGGATGGCAGAGGGGTCTACGGTGCGTTTCGTCGACTTACATGCTCCAGCCACCTCTTCATCCGTCAGTTTATGTACCTTCTTTATATCATAACGCTCCATGATTTTCACAGGAGGTGCTTGCTGCGGACGCAACTGTCCTTTCGGGCCTTCCTGCAACACCACCGGTCTCCATCCGCTATCATTGAAACCCGGCATATCCCAACCTTCCTGCTCCAGGCGAGCGTCATAGTCTTCACCACCATACATCGTATTGAACGTGACAGGGCTTAAATCATATTTCCAATCAGCATCTGACTTGATAATGTCACTCGTCCCATCCGAATAGTTGATGACCAGCTGAAGCAGCAATGTCGGAGCTCCAAACGCCACTTGCAACTTGCGGTAGCGTCCACCGCCCATCACATTATAGAAACCATTTCCCAACATGACTCCGACTGCATTCTCTCCCTTTTTCAAGAATTCAGTCACATCATAGGTGTTGTAATAGACAGTCTTGTCATAATCGCTAATAAGCGGGGCGAACTCTGCATCACCCACCTTCCGACCATTCAGCGTCAATTCATAATGTCCCAGGCCACAGACATAGACCGTGGCATCCGCTATCTGTTTTTGAGCTGTAAAATCCTTGCGAAGGCAGATGCTGCGCCATGCCAAGGAATCCACTGCATCCCATTGCGCTCTGGCATTTTTCAAACGCAGACCTTCATAAATGCGCCCTTCCGGAAAATGTGCATCTTTATTTGTTATCGCACCTATCCACTTTGCATCAAAGAAGGTTGCTTCAGGAGCCAGACGGAACTCTGCCTCACGGCTCCAAGCCGAAGGTTTTTCCTCTTCGTCCCATACGCGGACACGCCAATAGTAACGCGCCATCGGGCTCAACGGTTTACCTCCATACTGCACATGTTGACTCTGTGTGGATGCCACCTTGCCACTCTCCCACACCATCTGTTTCTTGCCATCGAGTGCCTGCGTATATACTTCTATGGAATAAGCAGACTGCATTGCACCCTCCTCACTGGCCATTTGCCAGCCAAAATGAGGTATCCGTTCAGCCAAAGCCAACGGTTTATCGGACATCTCACAGGTGAGACGAGTAACATCAATGGCTTGCAACGAAACCGTTGCAAGCCATGAGAGTATTCCTCCAAATAGAATCCTATTTATTTTCATCAATGTCTCATTTTATAATTAAAACACATCGAGTCACACATTCAGAGCACATCCGGACACACCAAACGCGTCAAGGAGTCTGCATGTCCCACTTCCTTGCCATCAACCAAGACACGCAATCCTTTCCCTAAATGATAGCGACTGCCATCCTTGTCCCACACGATGGTCAAGTTGTGACCATGATAAGACACATTGTCCAAACAGAACCAGTCCCATTTGCCTTCAGGGATTAACGGATTTATTTCAAGGGTACGGTCTGCACGCGGACGCAGTCCCACAATGCCTGTAATCATCAAATCATTGAAAGTCGAATGGTTGTAGTAACGGCTACGCTCACGGTCGCCCATCAGCCATTGGCCGTTCACTTCGTCCAGGTATTCGCCGATATAAGGACGTCCACGACGATATTGCGACTCCACATACAGCTCCATCTGGCGGAAGAAGACACTGTCCGTCACCACCGGTGTATCCGTGCTATGCAGATAGTTGGCCAATCCTGTCAACGTCTGAGAGGTGGCAAAAGGCCACACGGCGCCGTCCCACTCGCAGCGTCCGACTCCATGAGTACGGAACTCCGGATGACGCCGTTCTGCCGTAGTCAGTCCGAATGGAGCAGAGAAGCCTTGTTCGTCTGTCAATTGCAACCAAGCGACTTCATACTTCTTCTGATTATTGTTCGGCAAATTGAAATACCAAGGAATGTAACCTATAGCCTCCCGCACATTGGCCAAAGAATCGGGACGGCGGGTTTCGAAGAACTGCTGCTTCTCATTCCAAAGTCGAGTCTCAACCAGCTGTTTCAGCGTATCGGCCTTGGCTGCATAAAGCTTGGAAGCTGCCTCATCGCCTTTCATGGCCGCCATCTTCGAGAGTGCCACTGCATTTCCATACATATAGCTGTTGATCGTGGGACGCGCATATTGTTTCTTACGTCCTCCGCTGATGCTTTCTTCCATGCCATCCTGCACATCACCCTGCCAATAAAGACCGTTCGGCAGACGGTTCGTGCTTTCCCAGCGTTTGTACTCCGCATCCAGATCTTTGTAGAGGTCGAGCATATAGTCTTGGTCGAGATCTACCAGATAACGGTCGTAAACGGCTGAAGGATTCCATGAACTGAACTTATTCATTTTCTTCATGGCACCTCCTTCGTTGCCACGATACCATGTATGCAGAATCTGGTCCAGATACTGCGAGTCGCGCAACCAACGGCTCTCCCGGATATGATGCCCGACAGCACAAGCGATGAGATTGTACTTGTCGGCATAGGAACGCTGTACGAGGAACTCAGTCATGCCATAACCTGCAGGAGTGTTCTTGATGTGTTTGCGCAATGTCCACCAACGGTAATAGAACATCTCTTCAAAATTAGACTGAGGGCATTCAAACAAGGGGATGTTCGCACGCATCCACTCAGTTGCCTGGGCATTGGGAATCGCTTGCACGATATTTTCATCCTCCATCTCATTGAAGTAGTCCACGTAGTGCTTGAAGTTGTCGAATTTCAACAAAGCAGCATGCCCGTCTACATCATTGGACACCGTTTTCACATTGGCTATGCGGAAAGTAGCCTGCGGCTCTTCTGCTCCCGGATTGGGCATATCTTCATACTGGTCCGCCCACGTGTCAGGTGTCGGGAATTGCGTGCGTGAGCCTGTACGGAACTTGATACGCTCGATGCTGTGTACAGGTGCATAAAACATGCGGGTCACTTTCTTTTCACCATTGTTCAGCGTAAGGACAGAGCTGCGGTTTTCCACCGAGAGGTCCATCTGGATATGATACACCTTACCCGGCTCATAGTTGCAGACCGTCCCGTAACGGGCGCCGCCTTTCGAACGCATGATGCCTTCCTTGGTCAGGTCAATGCGGGCGCAAGCCACGCCATTCTCATCCAGGAATTCGATTTCAAATTCGCCCCGGTCGTTCTGGTCAGCCATCAGGTCAAAGGACACCGTCAGGTTCTTCGTGGCAGGAATCTTGCGCTCCACCATGGCCGAAGCAAACGGGTCTTTGTCACTCAACGTAAGCCACGTCTTCCCGGCCTTTTCCTCAAGAGTCACAGGAGCCCACACATACGTGTTCAGGTTCCACATGTCGAGGTCTGCCAAGTGCTTGTAGTCAGCAAAATCCTCATCTGCATGCGTCACAGCCTGCGTCTGCACAGGAACCGGGATATGGGTAATCCACATATCCTCCTTGCCGACACTGTAGCTCACCCACAAGTCACCATCGGGAGGTGTGCCGTTGCCTTCCTGGATGCCGCGTGCATACTGAGGCCCAAAGGATTTATAGTTACCGGCATAACGCATTGCCGGCACGTCGCCATAAACCAGGTTCAAAGTCGTATATTCCAGTCCGTCCGCACTGAGCGAGATAGCCAGCGGCCAGCGATATTCGGCCGGGTTGTAGATTGTCGCATACGTGCCGTCGCTCAGGCGTTGTCCCCAGATTTTTGCATTGCTGTTCACGAAACCCTTCGCACGAAGGACAGGCTGCGACCATGTGTTGCCGCCGTCGGCACTCACCGAAGTCAACGCATGTTTCCACAATGCTGCAATCTTGCCGTCGGGCAAGGTGTACCAGTTGAACGCCTTATAGGCTTTGTTGAGAGGGATAAGCGGGTCGTTGCGATCAGCTTCTTCCACCCACTGCATACGGTAGAGCGGGTTGGCCAGAATCTCCTCGCAGGCCTTCCGGAACTCTTTGTCTTTGGCCTTTGTATAAAACGGATAGGCAGCCTTGTATTTGCCACCCTTCTCCGGATTGAAATCATGATTGAGATAGATGAAATAGATAGGGCCAAACGTGCCGTCTGCCTTTATCTCACGCACGACACGCCCGATGCCGTTGCCGTCATTCGGATCATCCTCTTTCTTATGAAGGCAGATGCCATAGTTGCCCATCGCGATGAGCTTGCCCGACTTGGACACATAGAAACCCACACGCTGGTGCATGATGGCTTTTTCGCCTTTCTTGGCCACGTATGGCAAGTCCGGCTTCTTGAACCCTTCGGGCACTTCATATTCGGGGAACAGCACTTCGGGGTCTGACCACGTGTAGCCGTCAGACGACGTCTGGAGGAAAGTCACCGAAGGCGGCACATGCTCGTCGACAGGATCGGAAAGATAGTGCATGTAGAAGCGGCCGTTCCAATAGGCCAGCATCGGCTGGTGGTTATACGTCCATCCATTGCCATTCGAAGGCGAAGGATGTTCGCGGTTGGCACGCATGGTCTGGATGTTGTGTACGCCGACCACAGGCGAAAGTTGTCCGTCGTGCTCGTTGGGATTGGACAGCTCAGTGCCTGTGTAGTGTATCAGTTCCTGGGCTGAAAGGCTGCCTGCCGAAAGCAAAGCCGCCGCAAAAGTCATTACAAGTTTAGTTGAATGCTTCATAAAACGTATCTTGATTATTTTTTATTGTTCCTGTTGATTGCCGGTGGCCTGTCCCGCCTGTTCCAACAAGCTCTCCACGACAGTCTCCGGAGCACGGAAGATGGTGCCGTGCTTGTGCCCGGACGGGATAGAAATGCTGTCTGTCATCGACGTGAACGAAGCAAAGTCACGGGTCTTCACAGCACCATAGATATGGTTCTGGTAGTCATCGAAATAGATGAAATAGTCGTCGCCGAGCTTGACGGTCGAAGGTCCTTCCACCAGGAAGCCGGTAAAAGGTTCGGACGGTTCAGTGTAAGGCCCTTCCGGATCTTGGGCAAAAGCCACCTTGAGGTTCCGGTTGGGACGTGTGTTGTCTTTGAGCACCATCACATAGTCTTTCTCTCCACGCTTCACCAAGGTGGCATCTATGCAGCTGAAGCCCGGGTCAAGGAGCAGCTTCGGAGCTGAAAACGTTTCAAAATCGGTGGTCGTCACATAATAGAGACGGTGATTGTTGTTGACATCCTCCTGCCCCACCGTAAAATTGCTGTCAGGCACACACGAAGAATAGATCACCATGTAACGGTCGCGGATGTCGTCATAGAACCACTCGGGCGCCCACACATTTACCGTAGACTTCACAGAGTCCATCGCCGGGATGCGACGCTGCGTGCTCCAATGTACCAAATCTTTCGAACGGGCATAGCCAAACCCTGTATTGCCGCGCCAGGAAATGGTCCACACCAGGTGGAACGTCGAGTCCGGAGTGACAATCATGGAAGGGTCGCGCAAGATGCTGTCTCCGATTTCCGGCTGCAACCACGTGCCGCCCACGCTGTCCCAATGAAGACCGTCGCGGCTGTACAAAAAGCGCAGGCCTTCCGTCGCAGGCTCGTGAAAAGAAGTGAACATGTAAAAATCTTGCTGAGGAGTTTCTGTCTGAGGTTGGCTGCACGCGCCCATGGCTAACGTCAGGGCAAGCACTGCGCCGACTTTGGTCAGTGTTTTCATATTTAGATATTGCTTTTTAAGTTTATACATCGGTTACAAATACAAAGATACACTTTCCCGACATTTCACCCAAACAAACAGGCACATATCACACATTTCTTCAGGAAAATGAATACAAATGTAGAGACTGTTTCTTTCTAATAAGGTTTAAAAGTTCTCCTGCCTTTTAAGGTTCTTTTTATATGCAGACCATTCACAGGCAGACTCTGAATCCTGCAAACAAGCGTCATAAATCGAAATTATTTAACGAATTCGGCACTCTCCGACGCACCTTTAAGAGTGGCCGACAGCCGGAACTAAGGTAAGGTCGGCTGCCCTCCTTTCCGTCCTCGCCCGCCCTCCTTTCGGCATCCGGCTACCCTTAAGGGGCAGGAAATGTAACATGTAAGCACTGAAAACCAACTTATTATCCACAGTGTTCACACATCGGGAACACCTCGTGTCCAAGTTAAGAAACAACTTGACACAGCATACCATCCGGGAGGGGATGCTCCCCCCTCTCCCCGCCCCGTCATCCTCGCCGGCAACCTTATTCCGCCAACAGGGCGACGCGACGCAATTCGCTTTCAAAGTTGGGCGTGAACACGCCTTTCCCCAGCTGTTGCCTTATTTCATCCGGTGTCCAGAAACGTCCTCCGTCAAGCTCGTCGCTCGGACAGACAGGACCATCCCATGTCGTGCGGAACGTATAGACCAGTTCCCGTTCACGCACCGACTCGAACACGTAAGTGCTCAACGGTTCAGCCACGAAGCCTTCCAAGCCCAATTCCTCGCGAGCCTCGCGGCGCAAAGCCATGTCCACGCTCTCGCCCAAATCCACATGCCCTCCGACAGCCGTGTCCCACCGTCCGGGCTGTATATCCTTCCACAGAGGACGGCGTTGAAGATACAGGTCACCCTGCGAATTGAACACATGCAGATGGACCACAGGATGCAGTAACCGGCTTCCGCCATGACACTCACCGCGCGTGGCGGCTCCCAGGATATTTCCCTGCTCGTCCACGACAGGAAACATTTCTTCGCTATTATCGCATTTCATATTCATTCATTTTGGAGTGCAAAGATAGGGAATTCAGACGGATGTGATAACAGCCCTCTCTCAGAAGTCAAACCGGCATCCGAGAAAGTCCGACATCACACCGTTTTCCATGCGTGCGTGAGACTTTGTGCGACGTTGAGGGCCTTTTGCAAACTTCATGGGAAAAATCATTCTATGAAATCTTGGACACCATATAAACCAGAAGCACCATTCTCATCCCAATTTGCACGGCGGGGAAAGAGCGATGTTCGCGCGGGATTTTGTACCTTTGCGCCTGTAATGAAAAAAATGAGCAAATATGATTGACCCAAGACATATCCGCATCGAAGACTATGACTACCCGCTCCCTGAGGAGCGCATTGCCAAGTTCCCGCTGGCCGTGCGCGACGCATCGAAACTCCTCGTCTACCGCCACGGCCAGGTGAGCGAAGACCGCTTCACGTCGCTCCCCGACTATATCCCTGAAGGGAGCCTCATGGTGTTCAACAACACGAAGGTCATCCAGGCCCGACTGCACTTCCGCAAGGACACGGGAGCACTCATCGAGGTGTTCTGCCTCGAGCCGCTCGACCCGTCGGACTATGTGCTGGCCTTCCAGCAGACAGGCCGCTGCGCATGGCTCTGCATGGTGGGCAACCTGAAGAAGTGGAAGGAGGGGACGCTCGTGCGCGATGTCACCGTGCGCGGCATCCCGACGCGGCTGACGGCCACCCGCGGGGAAGCACGGGGGACGAGCCACCGGGTGGACTTCACGTGGGACAATGAGTCACTGACCTTCGCCGACGTGCTTGAGGCCGTGGGCGAACTGCCCATCCCTCCCTACCTGAACCGCCCGACGGAGGAGCGCGACAAGGAGACCTACCAGACGGTCTACTCGAAGGTGAAAGGCTCCGTGGCCGCACCTACGGCCGGACTGCACTTCACCGAACGGGTACTCACGTCCTTGAGACAGCGGGGCGTCGACCTCGAGGAGCTGACGCTGCACGTCGGTGCGGGCACGTTCCGGCCGGTGAAGAGCGAAGAGATAGCCGGCCATGAGATGCACACGGAATACATCTCGGTCAGCCGCACGACGATAGACAAACTCCTGGCCTACGGTTGCCGGGTGACGGCTGTCGGGACGACCTCGGTGCGCACGCTCGAAAGCCTATATTATATAGGTGTGCATATCCATCAGAACCCTGACGCCTCGGAAGAGGAGCTGCACGTCGGCCAGTGGGAACCCTACGACACCCACTCCCCGCTCTCGACGGAAGAGTCACTCCAATGCATCCGCACCTACATGGAGCGTCACTCGCTCGACGCCCTCCACACGAGCACGCAAATCATCATCGCCCCCGGCTACCAATACCGCCTCGTCGAGCGCATGGTGACGAACTTCCACCAGCCGAAGAGCACACTGCTGCTTCTCGTGTCGGCCTTCGTGGGAGACGACCATTGGCACGACATCTACTCGTTCGCCCTCTCCCACGGCTTCCGCTTCCTGAGCTACGGTGACAGTTCGCTACTTATTCCGTGACGTAGGCGAAAAAATCTCCCCGTCGGGGCGATTTTATGTCGCTAAACATAGTTTTTAGTGACACATTGTTCAAATGTTATGCTTACCTTTGGAGACAAACATTTGAACACCTATGACAATAACACTACCCAACACACTGCCTGACTATCCCTCCTTCGTGGAGGGAATACGCCGGGCTCCGGACAGAGGCTACCGCCTTACCCCCGCCCAGACAGCCACGGCCCTGAAAAACGCCCTGCGCTATATCCCCGAAGAGTTGCACGAACAGCTTGCGCCCGAGTTCATGGACGAGCTCCTGACACGAGGCAAAATCTATGGATACCGTTTCCGCCCCCAAGGCGACCTTAAGGCCAAACCCATCGACGAATACAAGGGACGGTGCATCGAAGGGAAAGCCTTCCAGGTGATGATTGACAACAACCTGAGCTTCGACATCGCCCTCTATCCATATGAACTTGTCACCTATGGCGAGACAGGACAGGTCTGCCAGAACTGGATGCAATACCGCCTCATCAAGCAATACCTCGAAGAGCTGACCGAGGACGAGACACTCGTCGTCGAGAGCGGACACCCACTCGGGCTCTTCAAGTCACGGCCTGACGCGCCGCGTGTCATCATCACCAATTCGATGATGGTGGGCCTGTTTGACAACCAGAAAGACTGGGAAATCGCAGCCCAGATGGGCGTGGCCAACTATGGCCAAATGACAGCCGGAGGCTGGATGTACATCGGTCCTCAGGGCATCGTGCACGGGACGTTCAACACGCTGCTCAATGCCGGACGCATGAAGCTGGGCATCCCGCAAGACGGCAATCTCAACGGCCATCTCTTCGTCTCCTCCGGTCTCGGAGGCATGAGCGGGGCCCAGCCGAAAGCTGCGGTCATCGCCGGAGCGACAGCCATCATCGCCGAAGTGGACTCCTCACGCATCGAGACCCGCTACCAGCAAGGGTGGGTCGAGCATGTGACCGACGAACTGCCCAAAGCCTTCAGCCTTGCCGCACAAGCGATGCTCGACCGCCGTCCCTGCTCCATCGCCTACCATGGCAACATCATCGACCTGCTTCAGTATGCCGTCGACCACCGCATCCACATCGAACTTCTCAGCGACCAGACCTCCTGCCACGCAGTGTATGAAGGAGGCTATTGTCCGGCCGGCATATCCTTCGAAGAGCGCACCCGTCTCCTCAAGGAGGACCGCCCGCGTTTCGAAGAGCTTGTCAACGAATCGCTCCGTCGCCACTATGGCCTCATCAAGGAGCTTGTCGCCCGCGGCACCTACTTCTTCGACTACGGCAATTCCTTCATGAAAGCCATCTACGACGCCGGTGTGAAGGAAATATCGAAAAACGGCATTGACGAGAAGGATGGTTTCATCTGGCCTTCCTATGTGGAAGACATCATGGGCCCGCAACTCTTTGACTACGGCTACGGCCCCTTCCGGTGGGTGTGCCTGAGCGGCAAACGGGAAGACCTCATCAAGACAGACCATGCAGCCATGGAGTGCATCCCCAAAGAACGCCGCGGACAGGACATGGACAACTGGATATGGATACGCGATGCAGAGAAAAACAACCTCGTCGTCGGCACACAAGCCCGCATCCTCTATCAGGACGCTGTGGGACGCATGAACATCGCCCTGCGATTCAATGAAATGGTGCGTCGTGGCGAAGTAGGGCCCATCATGCTCGGACGAGACCATCACGACGTGAGCGGCACGGACTCTCCCTTCCGCGAGACTTCGAACATCAAGGACGGTAGCAACGTGATGGCCGACATGGCCGTACAATGCTTCGCCGGCAACTGTGCCCGCGGCATGAGCCTCGTGGCCCTGCACAACGGCGGCGGCGTAGGCATCGGCAAAGCCATCAACGGCGGCTTCGGCATGGTCTGCGACGGAAGCGAACGTGTTGACCGTATCCTCCGTTCCGCGATGCTATGGGATGTCATGGGCGGCGTAGCCCGCAGGTCATGGGCCCGCAATGAGCATGCCATGGAAACCTCTGCCGAATTCAACCGTACCCATGCCGACGGCTATCACATCACCATGCCCCACATCGCCAGCGATGAACTCATCGAAAAAGTACTGAAAGAAAAACTCCAATAATCCTTACCTTACACATAATACCTAATTACCATGAACTGGACAAAAATAATGGAATGCGTGCCTAACTTCAGCGAAGGACGCGACCTCGAAAAGATAGACAAAATTGTAACTCCTTTCCGTGCCAAAGCCGGCGTGAAACTATTGGATTACAGCAATGATGAAGACCACAACCGCCTCGTGGTGACCGTAGTGGGCGAACCTGACGCACTGAAGGAAGCCGTCATCGAAGCCATCGGAGTGGCTGTGAAACTCATCGACCTGAACCATCATCAGGGACAACACCCCCGCATGGGAGCCGTCGATGTCGTGCCCTTCATCCCCATCAAGGGTTGCACGATGGACGATGCCATAGCCCTGTCAAAGGAAGTCGGTGCCCGCGTGGCCGAAACCTACGGATTGCCGGTGTTCCTCTATGAGAAATCCGCAAGCGCTCCCTATCGGGAAAACCTCGCAGCCATCCGCAAGGGTGAATTCGAAGGCATGGCCGAGAAAATCCATCAGCCGGAGTGGCATCCCGACTTCGGCCCGGCCGAGCGTCACCCGACAGCCGGCACAGTGGCCATCGGCGCCCGCATGCCCCTTGTCGCCTACAACATCAACCTGGACACACCTAACTTGGAAATAGCCCACGGCATCGCCAAGAAAGTGCGTTTCATCGGCGGTGGCCTGCGCTTCTGCAAAGCCATGGGTGTAGAACTGAAAGAGCGCGGCATCACGCAAGTCTCCATGAACCTCACCGACTATACCAAAACAGCCATCTACCGGGCACACGAGATGGTGCGCTTCGAAGCACGCCGCTATGGTGTGAACATCGTGGGCAGCGAAATCATAGGCCTCGTCCCGATGGAAGCCCTGATCGACACTGCGGCATATTACTTAGGCCTGGAGAACTTCTCCATGCAGCAAGTGCTTGAATCACGCATCATGGAATAAAGGCATTATGAAGACTGACAACCTGATAATCACCGGAGCACGTATCATTACCCCGCTAGGGTTCAAAGCCCGCAAAGGCAAGGAAATGAACGAGCTATACGACGACGTCGGCACCATCGAAATCACAGAAGGTAAGATCACCTATGTGGGTGCCGACCGTCCGTCTCTGCCGGATGGCTACAAAGTCATCCATGCCAAGGGAAAAGTGGTGTTGCCTGGTTTTGTCGATTCACACACGCACCTCGTTTTCGGAGGGTTCCGCCCGGATGAGTTCATCTGGCGTCTCAATGGCGACACTTACATGAGCATACTCCAGCGCGGCGGAGGCATATTGAGCACGGTGAAAGCCACACAAGAAACCAGCGCCAAGTTGCTGCGCAACAAAGCCGAATGGTTCATCAATACCATGAGCCGCATGGGTGTAACGACCGTAGAAGGCAAAAGCGGATATGGACTCGACCGCGATACGGAACTCAAGCAACTGGAGGTGATGCAAGCCATCAACTTTGACCCCATCCGTAAAGTGGATATCGTCACGACATTTTTGGGAGCACACGCAGTCCCGACAGCTTACAAAGGACGTGAAGAAGAATACATCGACTTCCTTATTAAAGAAATGCTTCCACTGGTGAAGCGACGCATGCTGGCCGAAAACTGCGACGTATTCTGTGAGGATGGCGTATTCACCGTCGAACAATCACGACGCTTGCTCAAAGCAGCTCAGGAAATGGGCTTCGGTGCTAAAATCCACGCAGACGAAATAGTCAGCTTCGGAGGAGCTGAATTGGCCGGCGAGCTGCATGCCCTGAGCGCCGACCACCTGCTCCACGCCTCCGACGCAGGCATCCATGCCTTGGCAGACAACAACGTAGTCGCCACCCTCCTGCCACTGACAGCTTTCACGCTGCATGAGCCTTATGCTCGCGGACGTGAAATGATCGACAGCGGGTGTGCCGTCGCCTTAGCGACCGACCTCAATCCGGGTAGCTGCTGCTCAGGCTCCATCCCGCTGACCTTCGCACTGGCCTGCATCTACATGCACCTCACAGTGGCGGAAGCCATCACGGCCCTGACACTCAATGGTGCCGCAGCCGTCAACCGGGCTGACACCATCGGCTCCATCGAAGTCGGCAAATATGGCGACGTAGTTCTCCTCGATGCCGAAACGCCCAACGTTCTGCCCTACTATACGGGTATGAATACCGTAGCACTCACAGTCAAACGGGGACGCATTGTCTCCCGCAGACGCTAATCACGACTGACAAACCATCAAAAACACCAATCATTATGTTAGCAGAATTAAGTTTAAAAACTTTTATAGACAAAATCATCAGCAATGACCCCGTCCCCGGTGGAGGTAGCGTATCGGCCCTCAACGGTGCCATGGCAGCATCACTTGCAGCCATGGTGGCCAACCTGACCGCAGGACGTAAAAAATATGCCGAAGTGGACGAACTGATGCGTACATTGGCTACACAACTGGAAAACACTGCCGGCAAACTACTGGCAGATGTCGACCGCGACTCTGACGCATACAACCGTGTGTTCGCTGCATTCAAAATGCCCAAAGAGACCGACGAGGAGAAAGCCGCACGCAGCGAAGCTATCCAACGCGAAACGAAATATGCGGCCCAAGTGCCTATGGAAGTGGCACGCGCCGTGCACGGCATCCTGCCGCAGATAGCCACAGTCGCACAGAAAGGCAACTCAAATGCCGTCACCGACGCCTGTGTAGCTATGATGTGCGCACGCACCGCCGTCCTGGGAGCACTGCTCAATGTGAAAATCAACTTGTCGTCCATCAAAGACGGAGACTTCGTCAAAGCGATGGCCGAAGAAGCTGCTCGACTCGAAATCGATACCATCGAACAGGAAAAGAATCTATTACTTTACGCTAAAGAGAACCACGGACTATGAAACATAAAAACGTCTACCTCATCGGAGCTGAAGACCTCACCTTCGACATCATCGAACGCATCATCAGCGAAAACCTGAAACTGGAATTGGCTCCTGAAGCCAAAGAACGTATCGAACGTTGCCGGGAATACTTGGACAACAAGATAGAACACTCCGAACAACCTCTCTACGGCATCACGACCGGATTCGGCTCGCTCTGCAACCGCAACATCTCACCCGACGAACTGAGTACGCTCCAAGAAAACCTCGTCAAGAGCCATGCATGCAGCGTCGGAGCTGAAATTCCCCATGTCATCGTCAAGCTCATGTTCCTGCTCAAGGCCCACGCTCTCTCGCTGGGACACAGCGGCGTACAGCTCATCACCGTCCAACGCATCATCGACTTCTTCAACAACGACGTACTCCCCATCGTCTATGACCGCGGTTCGCTCGGCGCATCGGGCGACCTCGCCCCACTGGCCAACCTCTTCCTGCCACTCATCGGCGTCGGCGACGTCTACTACAAAGGCAAACGCTGTGAGGCCATCAGTGTCCTCGACGAATTCGGTTGGGAACCCGTCAAGTTGAAGAGTAAAGAAGGGCTCGCGCTCCTGAACGGGACGCAGTTCATGAGTGCCAACGGTGTCTTCGCCATCCTCAAGGCACGACGCCTCCTCAAACGGGCCGACCTCATCGCAGCCGTGTCGCTCGAAGCTTTCGACGGACGCATCGACCCCTTCATGGACTGCATCCAGCAAATGCGCCCGCACAAAGGACAAATCGAGACAGGCGACGCATTCCGCCGCATCCTCGAAGGAAGCGAACTCATCAAGCAACCCAAGAAACACGTCCAAGACCCCTACTCCTTCCGCTGCATCCCGCAAGTGCACGGGGCGACAAAAGACGCTGTGCGTCATGCGGCCTCCGTCCTGCTCACAGAAATCAACTCTGTCACTGACAACCCGACTATCTTCCCCGACGAAGACCTTATCATCTCTGGAGGCAACTTCCACGGACAACCTCTCGCACTAGTCTACGACTATCTCGCCATAGCTCTGGCCGAACTGGGCAACATCTCCGAACGGCGCGTCGCACAGCTTATCATGGGCCTGCGCGGACTGCCCGAATTCCTCGTGGCCAACCCCGGACTGAATTCCGGATTCATGATTCCGCAATATGCCGCAGCCTCGATGGTCAGCCAGAACAAGATGTATTGTTATGCCGCCAGCAGCGACTCCATCGTGTCGAGCAACGGACAGGAAGACCACGTCAGCATGGGAGCCAATGCAGCCACGAAACTCTACAAAATCATGGACAATCTCGACCATATCCTTGCCATCGAACTAATGAACGCCGCACAGGGACTGGAATTCCGCCGTCCGCTGAAAAGCTCTCCCATCATCGAACGTTTTATCGCCGAATACCGCAAGGAAGTGCCCTTCATCAAGGAAGACATCGTCATGTACAAAGAAATCCACAAGACTGTCGCCTTCCTCAACCGTGTCAAATTCGACTATTGACCGGCGATTGCCCCCGTATAAACAACATGGCCGTATGCCACAAGCCTTCATCCCCGCGAAGGCCCGGCATACGGCCTTCTTTTTCCCCGATACAGAAAGAGTCGTGCAACTCGGCATTGGCAAGTCGTGCAACTCGGCATTGACAAGTCGTGCAACTCGGCATTGACAAGTCGTGCAACTCGGCATTGGCAAGTCGTGCAACTCGGCATTTCGGGATAAAGAAAGGAAGGTGTGTCAAAAGGCACACCTTCTTTTTTTTAGCTACCGTCAAGATAGAAGTGCAACACCATCCCCCTCTTCCTCCGTCCTTGGAGCGTAGCGGAAAGGGAGGAGAAAG
>JACJJM010000173.1 GCA_016900015.1 Phocaeicola coprophilus
CTTACCGGAGTATTGATCGGACAAATTTCGAAGTTGGACAGCGAGGACTTTAAAATATTACAGGCAATCGTCACCTTTTTTTTATAGATCAAGTTGACAGGATTGACGAATACATAATAGATGTGATAGTACACATGCAATGGAGCCCGTCAGCGATTGATGGGCTTTTCTTTGACAGGCTGGACTACAAAGGGTTACTGTTCTGGCATGATTACGTGAAGACCCAAAAGCGATAAAATGGCATACATCATAC
>JACJJM010000174.1 GCA_016900015.1 Phocaeicola coprophilus
GGCTCCCACCATGAGAGAATACCTCGATGAGCTTGCCAGTAAGCACCGCGGAGACCTGACCGACGGCACGTACGTGGTGGAGACCGCGTTGCAATCGGGCAAGGTGATGGATGTCTCCGGCGGCTCGACTTCCGACTATGGTAACGTGCAGCTGTACGCCGACAACGGCACCGATGCGCAAGTCTGGAAGGTCAGCCATGATGGCAAGGGGTACGTGACGTTCACCAACGCGAATTCCGGCAAGGTGCTAGA
>JACJJM010000175.1 GCA_016900015.1 Phocaeicola coprophilus
GCCTGTACATCAGCGAGTTCATTATTCGATCCGATACGTTGAATGCTGCGTTTTCTCGCCCTGCTGGATCAGCCAGTCGAAGGTGAACGGCGCCGGGCCTTTTCGCTTGCGCTTCTCGCCCTGCTTCATCGCCGGCAGAGGCCGACTCGCGCACCCATATCGTATCTCATCCACAGGATGATCCTCGGAGTCGGTGTCCAAGTCCTCGATCCTAGTCTCGTCATGCTGAACGGCCTGAATCACACGGATGG
>JACJJM010000176.1 GCA_016900015.1 Phocaeicola coprophilus
TTATCACCATAGTCGAATTCATGGTTACCCAAAGTCGTCGCATCAAAGCCTAGCTCCTGCAAAAAATTTAATTCGGTCGCCTGGCGCTCATATAAAGTCTGGTATAAAGTCCCCATACTAAAGTCACCAGCATCAACTACCAACGTGTCAGGATGCTTTTGGCGCTGCGTTTTAATCACAGTTGCTAACCGGCTAACCCCTCCGACATCCTCAATCCCCTTTGGACTTGCCACCCGGTATGAATCTAAGTG
>JACJJM010000177.1 GCA_016900015.1 Phocaeicola coprophilus
GCCCGCAACCTGGCCGAGTTCAAACGCTTCTGCCAGCCCTACGTCTACATGGACTGCCCGAAACCCTACATGGATCTGTGCACCGAGCATGTGGTGGTGATGGACTATGTGGAGGGCATCTCCGTCTCGCACCCCGAACAGCTGATCGCCGCCGGATACGACCTTAAGGAGATCGGCACCAAGCTCGTCGACAACTACGCCACCCAGGTGCTCGACGACGGCTTCTTCCACGCCGATCCGCACCCCGGCAA
>JACJJM010000178.1 GCA_016900015.1 Phocaeicola coprophilus
CCCGACATCGTTTTCGCACGGCTGTGGACAATGAAAGAGAGCCTGCTCAAGCTCACCGGCGAAGGCATCCGGCGCGATTTGAAAAGCGTGCTCGTCAACACTTCCGCCAGGTTTGCCACAACCGTAAACACCGCACGTGGCTACGTGTTCACCGTCTGCACCGAACAATGACTACAGAACGAAAAATCATACATATCGACATGGATGCCTTCTTTGCATCTGTTGAGCAACGCGACAATCCCGAGCTGCGC
>JACJJM010000179.1 GCA_016900015.1 Phocaeicola coprophilus
CATTGCTTCTTCCACCAGGTTGAGGGTTTGTATGTAGATGAAAATGTATCTTTCGCCGATTTGAAACAAACCCTGTATCACTTTGTGCAGGAGTTATATGGCGAAGGCACGCAGGTGCGTTTCCGCCCGTCGTATTTTCCGTTTACCGAGCCATCTGCCGAGATGGATGTATCTTGCAGTATATGTAAAGGTGCGGGCTGTAATATGTGTAAATACAGTGGATGGGTAGAGATTTTGGGCTGCGGCATGGT
>JACJJM010000180.1 GCA_016900015.1 Phocaeicola coprophilus
GAATAGGAGTTTCGCGCCTTCTTGTTTTGCTTGTGGTAGATCAGGTAAAACAAAATATCCACCTCTTATCATAGGGATGATATGGTCAATGCTATCACCTACAATTGCGACACCCCAATTCTGTGGCGAGTAGTCATCTTTTTCTTGCTTTGTCATATCAAGAAAAGTGTGCCTATAAATGAAATCAATCATGCGTGGTTCGTTAGGCAAATAGGCGATCATGCGTTCCTGATTTTTATAAAAGACAGCAT
>JACJJM010000181.1 GCA_016900015.1 Phocaeicola coprophilus
GGATAAATGTGTGCACCCTGAATTATTTGAGGAATTTCGCATTCACATAATGAACATTTTTTATCTCCTAATTTTTTGAGAAGATTTAGAATGTATGTAGGCGAACGAAAGCTCTCATCTTTTTTATATGCTTCTTTGTCTCGTTCTATTATCAAATCGGAAGTAATAACTGTGATGCCAAGTTTAATTATAACATCTCTTGCATCTTTTGGAAGCTTCCGCAAGTTACCTTCTTGAATTTCGTATAACTC
>JACJJM010000182.1 GCA_016900015.1 Phocaeicola coprophilus
GCCCCGCTGCGCATGCTGTTCCTCTACCTGCGCGGCAACTCGGGCATCTATTACCTGTTCGGCGAGGGGTCGGGTGCCGACGTGCTCATCGACTCGCTCGGTGGCGTCGATGTCGCGAAAGAGATCGGTCTCGACGGCGAGCGCCCGATGACCGACGAGGCCATGGTCGCGGCGGACCCCGACCTGATCCTGGTCATGACCGACGGTCTGGCGAGTGTCGGTGGAGTGGATGCCCTGCTCGAGTCCAAGCC
>JACJJM010000018.1 GCA_016900015.1 Phocaeicola coprophilus
CTCCCAGGGTGTCATGGCAACTCGCGGAAGTGCTTGGGAATGCTCCCAGGGTGTCATGGCAGTTCGCGGAAGCGCTTGGGAATGCTCCCAGGGTGTCATGGCAGCTCGCGGAAGTGTTTGGGAATGCTCCCAGGGAGCTTTTTTGCCGATGGCATGTCGGAGCGGATACTCCTTCGCGTTAAGAAGAAATGAAGAATGAAGAGTGGATACAGTTTCATCCGCCTGGTAATTCTTCACTCTTCATTCATCATTCTTTTACAGCTTGGCCAAGAACCGTTCGCGGTCTACGATGTAGCGCACGTGCGTGCCTTCGCCGATAAGTTTTCCACCTTCGTGTGCCGACACGTGAAACGTCAGTTTGCGGCCATCCACTTCCGTCAGCTCTGCCGTAGCTTCCACAGCTGCGCCGAGGGGCGACGGCTTCACGTGGGTCGTGTCCATGCGGCTGCCCACCGTCGTGCTGCCTTCAGGCAGGTGAGGAGCCACGCATCGCATGGCTGCATTTTCCATCAAGGCCACCATTGCCGGGGTGGCAAAAACATCCATGTCTCCCGAGCCGAGCGTAGCGGCCGTGTTGGCAGCAGACACCGTGGTGTGGCTCGTATAAGTCAGTCCGATTTCTAACATAATGCAAAAATTTAGGGTTTGTAGGCGCAAATATACGGATAAAAGCTTTGGCAGTTAGAAAATAACCCCTACTTTTGTCGTGCATAGGTTCGCGAAGCCTTTTCGGATGAGCGATTAAAAGGGAATCAGGTGAGAGTCCTGAACAGTCCCGCTGCTGTAAGTTTACATCCACCGCAGATGCAAATCCTTTTGCCACTGGCCACCGTGCCGGGAAGGCGCATCTGGGGAAACAAGTCAGAAGACCTGCCCGTGCTTGTACACCGAATCCACCTCTCGAGGAAAGGGATGGAGCACAAGAAAAGATTTAGGAACATCATTTTTTTGAGGACAAATCTCCCTTGGCGGCCAGCCAAGTCTGGGCGTTTTGTATATGCGGGTGAAGTGTACACGTGTATGAATGAGTGGCAGAACTGTATTTCTGTCCATGTGTTCTCGTGACTGATTAGTTTAAGATTATAATAGATTGAATAAACTCTGCCAAGTTTATCCAGGGTGTCCGGCCGAAGTGATTCGTCCGGACATTTTTTTTGTGCATATCCTGTGCGTCCGGAAACTTATAAGACTACCGTTTTTTTGTACTTGTCACCTTATTGTCACCCGGTTGGCTGTGGACGTGTCGCAGGAAATGCATTGGCTTGCAGAAAAGATGGCAGGCGTGCCTGAATAGTTTTGGAAAATAAAAATCAGCGTTTTGCATCTGGAAGAAGAAAGGACACTTTCCGCCTTTTTGGATGAAAAGAAGCAATGTTTCTTCTTCTTTCTTCCTGCGTACTAGCATTCATATTTAAGAAAATAGAAATGTGGAGCTTCACATTTTTAAGTTCTTGGAATTTTACTATCCGGAATGCTTGCTTGCCAAGGATGGCATGGAGGGCGGTCAGGGACGCTATAGAGGGTAGCCGACCACGGAAAGGAGGGTAGGCGAGAGCGGAAAGGAGGGCGTGGTCGGGCCGAAAGGAAGCCCCGCAAACCGCCTCTAATGTCGAGGCTATGTCAAAATAGACCTTGTCGGGACGCATTTCCCGATTTTGACACATTTTTATTAAAGAAACATCCGACGGCTTCCTTCACAATTTGAAGTGCTGGCACGGCTTTCATTTAAAACAATATTGAGAGAGGCGGCGGAGCCGTCCAACTATGCTTAACTGCGGGTGAGCAAGGCGAACCTGCAGTACACAACCATCCATAAAGACGGCCTCGGAGAGGTCGAACTCCGGCAAGGGTTGGACCTCTTCGAGGCCCTTTTTGCTGTGGGCGGTGCAGTCCGAAGGCTCACAGCGTTCACCCTCGGTTAAGCATAGTTGGACGGCTTCGCCACCCTCTCCAATCATGTTTGGTACCTCGACATTGCTACTTTAATGAAAGAACCGTGAAGTGCTGGTGAAAAAGCTGCGGAGGAAACGGTGCCTGATGGATTTTTTTTGAATACATTTGCCAGAAAGAACTGTTTTAACTCCAACCGGCCATGAAGTCATCCGTTTTGCTATTCTTGTTGCCGCTGTGGCTTGCTTCTGTGCTCTTTTCCTGCCGCCAGATGCCGGGCCGGAGCGAGGCTGTGCTTGCCGACTCGCTGAACCGGATGTCATACCGCTATCACTATCGTGACCTTGACTCCACCCGCCTCTATGCCGAACGGGCCTTGGATGCTGCTGCCGGGAAGCCGACAGCTACGGCTGAGGCTTATAACAACTTGGCTTTCTATGCTTTCATGCGGATGGACTTCGGGCATTCGAAGGCTTGCCTGGAGAAGGTGTATGCCACATGCCGCAATGAGCTTGAATTGCTCGTAGCCGACGTGGGCATGATGAAGATTTGCCAGCGTACATCGGCCAATAAGGATTTTTACGACTACCGCAACAGTGCCCTGCGCCGCATGGAGCGCATTGACGAGGAGCAGACGGCACTCAGCCGGCAGGAGCGCATGCGCCTGCTCTTCGCCCGCTCGGAGTTTCACATCGTGTCGAGCATCTATTTTTTCTATCTCCAGCAATTACCCCAGTCGCAGGAGGAAATCGAGCAGGCACGCCGGTTGCCGCTATGGTACGACACCGGGCAGTGGCTCTACTATCTCTACATGAAAGGTTCCGGCGGACTCTGCACCGGTCCTGATGCCGATGCGGTCGCCGTCGAGGAGTTTGACTACCTGTCGCGCTGCCTGTCTGACGGCGTGGGCTATGTCTATTTTGAGGCCAACTGCTTGCAGGCTTTCGCCGAATCGCTTTCCGACACGCGCCGGAAGGACGTGCTCCGTCGGGAACGGCCCGCCTTGTGGAAGTTGCTCAATGCGGAGAACGTGCCTGATTCGTTGTTGCCCGTCAGCCTGGCACACCAAGCACTGACGCTTTTCCGCTCTTACGGCGACATCTACCAGATAGCCGGAGCTTATCGCACGCTGGGCACTTGCCTCATCCGTCGCGGACATTATGCGGAGGCTGTCGACACGCTCCAGCGTGCACTCGACTATGTGTCGTTTCACCACTATCACTACTATGCCTGCACGGATTCGGTCCACCGCCTTTTGGCCTGTCCCCGTGCAGACAGCATCCCGCTCGAGCTGTGTTGGATGAACAGTCGCGAGGTGCAGACCGTCCCCGAGTGGATTGCCCGCATCCGCGAACAGCTCAGCATCGCCTACGCAGGCTTGGGGATGAAGGCCGAGTCGGACTACAACCGCAATGTCTACCTGGACATCCTGGACATCACCCGTCAGGACAAGGAGCTGGAGAGCCGCTACGAACGCCTGGAACGCGAGTCGGCGCAGCTCGATGTGTGGCTGGCTGTGGTGGTCGGCGGCGTGTTGCTGGTCAGTGTCGTGTTTGTCGTGCTCAATCGCCGCTGGAGGCGCAACAATGCGCTTCATGTCGAGAAGCTGAAGCTGGCATTGGCTTTCTGCCGCAAGTTGTTGGCTGCCGTGCCCCAGACCGGGGTGGACGAGGCTGATGTGCCGGCTTGTCTGCTTGACACGGTGCAGGCCGATGCCGAGCGGTTGTTCGGTTGCCGGCTGGTTCTCGCAGGGACGGGGGAGGAGGCTGACTTGAAACCCGACCGCAAGCTGTCGGAAGACGGGCGTGCCCTGCTCGACGCCATTCGTCCCTATTGGCAACATGCTGTGCGCAATGCCCGCTATTTCGCCATGCTGGGCGGTGAATACAGGCAGTTGGAGAAGGAAAAGTATGTCTACGAGCAGCATATCATCGACAACAAGCGGCAAAACGTCGTCAAGAAAGCCTGTGTGTCCATCGTCACGGGCATTGTCCCGTATATCGACCGCATCATCAACGAGGTGCATAAGCTCTTGACACTGGGCTATCTGGAACGCTCTGACGTCAAGTGCGGGAAGTATCGCTACATTGACGAGCTGGTGACCCGCATCAATGAGTACAACGAGATACTGGCATTGTGGATTAAGATGCGGCAGGGCACGCTGAGCCTGAATGTCGAGACTTTCGCCCTCGAAGAACTTTTTGTCATTCTGGCCAAGGGGCGCAAGGCCTTCGACGCGAAGCATCAGACGCTTGACGTCTGTCCGACCACGGCTTGGGTGAAAGCAGACAAGGCGTTGACGTTGTTCATGATTAATACGTTGATGGAGAATGCCCGTAAATACACGCCTGAGGGCGGACGGGTGGAAGTGAAGGCGGTGGAGACAGACGCATACGTGGAGATTTCCGTGACGGACAATGGCCGGGGGCTGTCGGAAGCGGATGTCGACCGCATCGTCAATGAGAAGGTCTATGACCCGGCCACCATCGGCCTTGACGGTACGGATGCAGACGAGGAGTTGCGGCGTAACAAAGGGAGCGGCTTCGGACTGATGAATTGCAAGGGCATCATAGAGAAATACCGGAAGACAAACGAACTGTTCCGTGTCTGCCTCTTTGCTGTGGAAAGCCGTCCGGGGAAGGGTAGCCGTTTTTATTTCCGCTTGCCGTGCGGGCTGCGTCGGGGGCTGGTATGCCTGCTTTGCGTGCTGGGTTTGTGTCTGGCCGGAGGTTGCACTCCGTCGTCAGCCGAGGCAGAGCCGGAGTCAGAGGACGCGGCTTTGTCATACTATGATGCGCATCTGGAGCTTGCTGCGGCTTATGCCGATTCGGCCTATTATGCCAATGTCTATCGGGAACATCGCTTGGCGTTGGCCTATGCCGACTCCGTCGTCTGCTATCTGAACAGGCATTATGCTGAGAAAGCTTCCCGTCCGGATGTGTTCATGTCGCTTCGCGGTGCAGGTGACGCCGCGGAGATTTTTTGGTGGAATGAGCGTTTCGACACGGACTACCATGTCATCCTCGATGTGCGCAATGAAGCCGCCGTGGCCGCACTTGCCGTGAAGGACTGGGATACGTACCAGTATAACAACACGGCCTATACCTATTTATATAAGTTGCTTAGCCGTGACACTTCGCTGGAGAAGTACTGTGTGAAGATGGAGCATTCGTCGGCCAATCGCGTGGTGAGCATCATCCTGTGCGTTGCCTTGCTGCTGGTCTTTCTGGTGGGGTATTACTGGCTGTATTTCCGTCATCGTATGCTCTATCGTTTCAATCTGGAACAGATGTTGCAGGTCAGCCAGCAGATGTTGCGTACGTCCATGAACAGCATGGAGGCCGGCGATGACTGGCAGACGGTCTGGAAGAACTTGTTGCGCGAGGCGTTTGCCGACATGAACGACTGGCTTCCCATGCACACGTGGGGGCTTACGGTCTTCCGGGAGGAGAAGCACCGCATGGAACCGGTGTTCTATCCGTTCCTTCCGGCTTATACCAACTTGTCGCATTGGGTGGATGAGTGTTTTGCTACGCGCGTTAGCCTGTCTTCTGATGATGGATGTGTCGGTTGTTTCCCGCTCTACACAGAGGATGAAGCACAGTGTCTGGGGGTGTTTGTCGTGCAGGCAGAGCGCAAATTGCGCCCGGAGGAAACCTTGCTCTTGGAACTTATGGCCCGCTATGTCAGCATCCTGTTGATGAACAATACCATCCGTGTCGGACAGACGTTCCGTGACTTGGAGTTGATGCACGATGACAAGGCCCGTGCACGTCGGGAAGAAGCGACCTTGCACATCCAGAACATGGTGTTGGACAACTGTCTCTCCACCATCAAGCACGAGACGCTCTACTACCCGAATCGAATCAAGCAGATAGCCGACCGTTTGTTGGGAGGACTGCCTTACGAGGAGGAAGTCCGTCAGGTGAAGGCGATGGAAGAGTTGGTCAGCTATTATAAAGATGTGTTCACCTTGTTAAGTTCCTGCGCGGTGCGTCAGTTGGAGGACGTGACGTTTCGACGTCAGTCAGTGGCCGTGTCGGAACTTGTGGCTTGGGCTGTAAAATATGTGAAGCGCAAGAATAAGAAGTCGTCTTTCGTGTTAGATTTGCAAGTTCAAGCATGTGATGCAAGGTTGACAGGCGACAAAGTCTTGTTGGCATTCCTTATGGAAAATCTGTTGGAGGCAGCCTATGCTGTTCCGGAAGAGGGGCGGCTCTGTCTGCAAGTGGAGGAGGACGAAGCCTTCATCCGCTTTAGCTTTATAGACGAGCGGCGTTCGCTTTCGCAAGAAGAGCTGAACGAATTGTTCTATCCCAGTCTGGAGCGCATGAAAGGCAGCGACGGCCGGTTGGCAGGTACTGAATATCTGGTGTGCAAGCAAATCATCCGCGAGCACGATGAATACACAGGCAGGCGCGGTTGCCGGATTAATGCTGGGCCTGCACCTGGAGGCGGATTCACGGTGTGGTTCACGCTCCCGTGTGTTTCCAAGAGAGAAAGAGTGTGAGACATAGCATAAAAAGAAAAGCAATGGACAAGAAGTTTAAAGTAGTCATCGTCGAAGATGTAAAGTTAGAGTTGAAAGGCACGGAAGAAATCTTTCGCAATGAGATACCCGATGCCGAAGTGATAGGCACAGCTATGACTGAGCCTGATTTCTGGGCATTGATGGAGCAGGGCTTGCCTGACATGGTGCTGCTCGACTTAGGGTTGGGAGGCTCTACGACTGTCGGAGTTGACATCTGTAAGAATATCCGCAAGCGTTATCCTTCTGTGCGGGTATTGATTTTTACCGGTGAGATTCTGAATGAGAAGCTGTGGGTCGATGCCCTTGATGCCGGAGCCAGCGGCATCGTCCTCAAGACCGGTGAACTGCTCACCCGAACAGAAGTGCAGGGGGTCATGGAAGGAAAGCAGTGGGTGTTCAATCAGCCTATCTTGGAAAAGATAGTGGCGCGTTTTCGCCAATCCGTACTGGCTGAGGCGAAACGTCAGCAGTCTGTCATCGACTATGACATTGACGAGTATGACGAACGCCTGTTGCGCCATCTGGCTTTGGGTTATACGAAGGAAATGATTACGAACCTGAAAGGTATGCCCTTTGGTGTGAAGTCGCTGGAGAAACGGCAAAACGATTTGGTGAACCGTCTGTTTGCTTCGGATGAACGGACGGGGGTGAATGCCGTGCGCCTGGTGGTACGTGCACTGGAATTGGGCATCCTCAACCTGAACGAATTAGAAGCCGATGAAGAATAGGCATTGGGATTGCAGCCGTGCGACGTTGGGCGTGATGATGGCTGGTGTCCTGTTGGTGATAGGGTCGTGGGCCGGCAGCCTGCAAGAATTGCCTGTGCGGAACATGTTAAGTCCGGAGGGCATACGGTGGTTTTTGCAAAGCTTGTTGCCCAACGCGGAGGCATCGCCGTGGCTCACACTGTTTGTCTTGGTCCTCGGGTTGGGAGTGTTGCGTGAGTCGGGATTGGTGCAGGCCATCTGTCAGGCTTTGGCTTTCAGACAACCGGGAGTGGGGCGATTGTCCCGCAAACGTCGGCAAGCTTTGGTACTGGCCCTCGCTTTTGAAGTGCTGTATGTGGTGTCGCTTTGTATAGGGACATTTTCCCGCCATGAAATTCTGCTGGGTGTCACCGGCACGTTGGAACGTTCGCCTTTTCTTGCAGGATGGCCTTTATTGGCATCTGTGGGGCTGATGTTGCCAGGAAGCATCTATGGGTTGGCTTCAGACAAGTTTCGCGGATTGCTGGATTTGCTGCGAAGTCTTTCAGCTCTTTTTGTGCCGATGGCAGGCTTCTTTGTTTATCTCTTTTGTGTGTCGCAGTTGCTGGGCATGTTCTGTTATGCAGGTTTTGACACGTGGTGGGGAGTGCGGATGGATATACTTGCCCCTTTGTTCTACTATGTCCCGTTCTTCGTTTGCCTTGTGTTTTCATATAGTAGCGACGCACCTGCCGGAAAGTAAGCGGCAGGTGCGTCGGGGCTGTTAAGCGTGTTTTTGTTTCTTGTGGGAGAGTGCCAGGTAGATGAAGTAGAGCACGATGAGTCCGATGATGCCGAACACGATGTAGGTGAACACATCATTGTATTCCGTCACTTTGCCCATGAGTACATCCAGCGGCATTGCTTTCTGAAAATAGAATCCGGCTGTGGCCAACACGGTGTTCCAGATGCCTGCGCCCAGCGTGGTGTAGAGCAGGAAGGTGGACAACTTCATCTTGGCCAATCCGGCCGGGATGGAGATAAGCTGGCGGATGGCCGGGAGCAGACGCCCGACAAAGGTGGACACGGCTCCGTGCTTGTCAAAGAACAGTTCGGCCTTTTTCACCTTGTCCACGTCCAGCAGACACAAGCGTCCCCAGCGGCTGGCTGCAAAGCGGTAGATGATAGGCCGGCCGACGAAGTAGGCCAGGTAATAGTTGAACAAAGCTCCGATGTTGGCGCCGATTGTGGCAAACACCACGACCAGGACTACATTAAGTTCTCCCTCCGCGGCTTTGTAGGCAGCCGGAGTCACTACGACTTCTGAAGGAAAGGGGATGAAGGAGCTTTCGATGGCCATCAGCAGGGTGATTGTCCAGTAGTTCAGATGGTCCAGGCACCACTGGAGATAAAATGCGATAGATCCCATAGTTTTCTTTTATGCGTGTATTTTAAGAGTTGTATCGGTCGAATAATTTCAGCAGGAACGGTTTCATCTCGTCCGGGCGCAGATTCAAGGGGAGGTGTCCGTAGAAAGCACGGTGGATTTCCTTATATTGTTCGTCGTCGTTCTCCGGGTCGAGTTGGAGGACATAGTCCTTGTAGAGCTTTGGATAATTCAGCTCAAGGCAGCAGTCTGCGATGTAGGGCAGGTGTTCGTGCAGTTCTTCCGGGTTACGGATGCGGAAGTAATAGTCCAGTGCATCCAGGTAGTATTGCTTGTTGAAATACTGGAAGCCGATTTCTCCCAGGAAGAAATCCAGGTCTTCGCTGTGCGAGGCTTTCAGCAGAGCTTTGTCGAAATATTTTTCTGCTTCCTTTTCCTTGTCTTTCAGCATGAGCAGGATGCCGTAGTCCAGATAGAGCGTGGCTTCTTCAGGATGGAGGGCGAGCAGCATGTCGAGTGCTTCGCGTGCTTTTTCATAGCTGCGGCATTCAAACAGTTGGTCGATGATGTCTATATAGGTTTCAAAATCCGTGTTCGGATTGCGTAGCAAGTCCCAGTCGATGTCGAAGTCTTCCTCTTCTGCCGGTCGGTGCAATACATCCAGCAGGCTGTCTTCTTGCGTCTCCTTGTCGTCGGATGGCAGGAAGGACGGCATGCTTTCGTCCACGAGCCGGTTGAGTCTGTCGAGCATGTCTCTCAGTTCGGTCTGTTCAGGATGTTGCCGGCTGTAAGTCTCCAGGTAGGTCTTTCCTTTCTGGTGCAGGGCGGGGTTGTCGGTGGCCAGGTAGGCAATGCTTCTTTTGCAGAGAGCCGATTCCCGGTCGGGTTCGATGGCTAAAGCAAATTCGTAGGCGTCGATGGCTTTGTCCACCTGTTCCCGTTGCAGATATAAGTCTGCGAGGTCTTCCCACAGTTGTGGGGAGTGAGGAGCTTCGTCAAGTTGTTGTTCTAAGATTTTGATTGTGTCTTTTGTCTTCATGTGGGTGTTGGTTTGAAGTTTTTGCCCTTCGGGATGAGGCCTTGGAAAACGTTGTCTCTTCTGGCTTCATCCCGATGGGCTGAACCTTCACCTTCTAAAAATGTGAGATGGTCTTATTTGTTCTGCTTGCTCCATGTGTCTTTCAATGACACGGTGCGGTTGAATATCAAGTGTTCGGGCGTGGAGTCCTTGTCCGGGGTGAAATAGCCGATGCGTTGGAATTGCAGATAGTCGAGCGGCTTTTTCGTTGCGGCATATTTCTCCACATAGCAGTGGGTCAGCACGGTGAGTGAGTCGGGGTTCATCATTTCCTTCATGGCTTCCAGTGCCGAGCAGTTCTTGGCTTCACGGATGGCGGCCAGTTCGTCGCGTGGATTTTCCACCTTCCACAAGCGGTCATAGAGGCGCACTTCTGCCTGCTGGCAGTGAGCGCAGCTCACCCAGTGGAGCGTGCCTTTCACCTTGCGGTTGCTTTCCGGCATGCCGCTCTTGGTCAGCGGGTCATATTCGCAGTAGACTTCTTCTATCTCGCCGGCCTCGTTTTTCTTGCATCCCGTACATTTCACGATATAAGCGTTTTTCAGGCGCACTTCCTGGCCCGGCGTCATGCGGAAATATTTCTTCGGAGCATTCTCCATGAAGTCTTCGCGCTCCATCCAGAGTTCGCGGCTGAACTCGATGGTGTGAGTGGGTGAGTTCGGGTCTTCGGGATTGTCGACGGCTTCCATCTCCTCGACTTGTCCTTCCGGATAGTTGGTGATGATGAGGCGCACGGGGTTGATGACGGCTGACACGCGGATGGCGCGTGCGTTGAGGTCCTCGCGCACGGCGCTTTCCAGCAGGGCCAGGTCGTTGAGTGCGTCGTAGGTCGTGTAGCCTATCTTGTCGACGAAGTTGCGGATGGATTCGGGCGAATAGCCGCGGCGGCGGAATCCGCAGAGGGTCGGCATGCGGGGGTCATCCCAGCCGTTGACCAAGCCTTCCTTCACGAGTGTGAGCAGGTTGCGCTTACTCATGAGCGTATAGTTCAGGTTCAGCTTGTTGAATTCGGTCTGGCGCGGGCGGTTGTCGTCCAAGTCTTTGCCCTCCTTCAGCCAGTCGATGAAGAGGTCGTAGAGCGGGCGGTGGGGGACGAACTCCAGTGTGCAGAGTGAGTGGGTCACGCCCTCGAAGAAGTCACTCTGTCCGTGGGCGAAGTCATACATCGGGTAGGCCTTCCACTTGTCGCCCGTGCGATGGTGAGGTGTCTTCACGATGCGGTAGATGATGGGGTCGCGGAAGTGCATGTTCGAGCTGGCCATGTCGATTTTGGCACGGAGCACCATCGAACCTTCCTCCAGTTCGCCGCTGTTCATCTTTTCAAACAGGGCCAGGCTTTCCTCTGCCGGACGGTTGCGGTAGGGGCTTTCCACGCCCGGCTGGGTGGGAGTGCCTTTCTGTTCGCTGATGGCTTCGGCCGACTGTTCGTCGACGTAAGCCTTGCCTTCCTTGATCAGTCGGACGGCGAAGTCCCAGAGTTGCTGGAAGTAGTCCGAGGCATAGTATTCATGTCCCCACTGGAAGCCCAGCCACTGGATGTCTTCTTTGATGGCATCCACGTATTCCGTGTCTTCCTTCGTCGGGTTTGTATCGTCAAAGCGGAGATTGCACACGCCGCCGTGTTGGGCTGCGATGCCGAAGTCCAGGCAGATGGCTTTTGCATGGCCGATGTGCAGGTAGCCGTTCGGTTCAGGCGGGAAGCGTGTCTGCACTCTGCCTCCGTTTTTACCTTCTTGCAAATCCTTTTCCACCATTTGCTCGATGAAGTTCAAGCTCTTTTTTTCCACAGTTTCAGGCGTTTTTTCACTCATAGTAAAGTCATTATTGTGTTATTGGCAGCAAAAGTAGTGATTCTTTTTCGTTTGCTGTTTATTCATACCTTAATAAATAGTCGGGAAGGCCGATTTTTTACCTCCTTTCTCTATAGGGGAAAATGCCCGGCTTTTCGGCTGTCGGAGGTGTTTTTAGGAGGTTCGGAGCGGAGTAGAGGGTAGCCGACCACGGAAAGGAGGGTAGCCGAGAGCCGAAAGAAGGGTAGCCAGGAGCGGAAAGGAAGGCTGGCAAACGGGGTCTGAAGGCCGCTTGGGAGATGCTTGGAAAGGATGGGGCGGGGGAAATAATCGCTCACCTTAGTCAGAGGCTGGGGATGTCGTGTGTGACTTTGCCGCCTTCTTATGAGGGTATGTCCGGCATTCGGGCGAGGTCTTTTGTTTTTGTCAGTTCTGTTTGCGGTTTGGAGCTTTTGGAAGAAAGGGAGCTTTGTCGTGCGGAGCAGGAAAAAAGTCCGGATATTCCTTGATTCTCATCCGGCAAATTGGAAAATTTAGTTTTTTTGCTTCAAATTTGAGTAATGTTTTTTCGGATACTCATTTGGAAGGCTCAGTTTTTAGACTTAAAATTGGCAGATTTCAGCCATCTTGAGGCCTCGAATTGTTAAAACGACACTTATCCTGTAAAAACATGTTCTTTAACATGAAAATATATTTGCATAGTCTAAAAAAAGGCCGTTCCTTTGCACCGTTATCCTGAAAACAATCTTTTTACCTTAAAAAAACTAATACCTATTGAAAACTTAAGACGGGCGCTTTGGGAAAAGCGCCCGTCTTTTTGTTTGTTGCCGGCAGACGTTTTCCAGGCTTTAAAAAAGGGCATCTGCCAAGGGGTAGAAAAGTCTGTTAATTCATTTCGACAAATTTCATATCGTATATTGTACAAGGAAGCCATCCTTTCCTCTCTTCTGTCCACTTTTTGCCCGTATGTTATTTAAGCTTAATCTAACTATGTTTTTGATGCCAAATCTCTTATGAACGATTATTTTTGTCATTTCATACGTTAGACTAAAAGGAACGCGATGAGTCAATGGAAACATCGAATAGAGATGGCCGTGCTGCTGATTTTCGTCATGGTGTCGGTGGCAGCGCAGGTACGGGGAGTGGTGACCGACTCTGTAAGTCGGGAGCGTCTGCCCTATGTCTCTATATCCTATAATAATAAAGGTGTAGGTCACACGGACAACAATGGGGATTTCTACGTAAGAATCCCGGATGGCTGCCAGACCTTGACTTTTTCTTCCGTGGGCTACAAGTCCAAGACTGTCACGCTCGAACCGGTGGATGGAAAGAAGACGCTCAATGTGCAGCTAATCCCTGACAACGTCATGCTGAAAGAGATGGTCGTGCGTCCGCGCCGGGAGCGTTATCGCAAGAAAGACAATCCGGCCATCGTCATGATGCGCAAGGTGTTGGCAGCCAAGCAGCGAAACCGTCTGGAGGACAACGATTACTATCGTTATCACAAATACGAGAAGCTGAATATCGCTCTCGACGACATCAATCCCACATCGCTCAACAAGGGGGTGTTGAAGAAAATGCCGTTCCTGCTTGACCAACTGGAAGTGAATGCTGAGGACAATGCGCTGGTGCTTCCCGTGTCGGTCAAGGAGACTTCTTCCGAGGTGCTCTATCGGAAACATCCGCAGCGGAAGAAGACATTCGTGGAGGGCATCCGTTCGTCGGGACTTGACGACTTGTTCCACATGGGTGACGTGACTGACGGCGTGCTCCAGGATGTGTTTGCCGATGTGGACATCTATGAAAACAACATCTATCTGTTGAAGAAGAAATTCGTGAGCCCCATTTCCGACAGGGCTATCTCCTTTTATAAATACTATATCATGGACACGATTTACGTGGAGCGCGACAAGTGTTTCCACCTGACTTTCGTCCCCTACAATTCGCAGGACTTCGGCTTTACAGGGCATCTCTATGTCCTGGCCGACTCATCCTACACCGTGCGCCGCTGCATCATGAATTTGCCCCAACACACAGGCGTGAACTTCGTGGAGGAGCTTTCGCTCAAGCAGGATTTTCAGCAAATGCCCAATGGCTATTGGGGGCTTGCCGTCGACAACATGTCGACCAAGATATATCCGTTCAAGAACTGGCAAGGAGCGGTCGTGCGTCGGGTGACACGTTATTCGGACTTCTCCTTTGCGCCGATTCCCGAAGATGACTTCGGCAATGCGCGTTTGGTCGAGACCCAACCGGATGCCTATCTGAAAGACAAGGCGTTCTGGCAAGATGCCCGTTCGCTGCCCTTGACGCAGAAGGAGGCCGAGATGGACAAGTTTGTGAAGAATGTGCAGAAGACGCCCGGGGCGAAATATGTCATCTGGCTTCTCCGCCTCTTTGCCGAAAACTATGTGGAGACGGGGTCGGAAGACCGGCCGAGCAAGTTTGACGTCGGGCCGCTCAGCACGGTGGTGTCGAGCAACTATGTCGACGGTTTGCGCCTGCGCTTGGGTGGCTCCACGACGGCCAATCTCAATCCGCACCTCTTCTTCAAGGGATATTATGCTTATGGCTTCAAGGATAAACGTTCGAAATATATGGGCGAGTTGGAATATTCTTTCGAGAAGAAGGCTTATATGCCTTTCGAGTTTCCCCGCCATTCTGTTGCCGTGTCCTATCAGTCGGACGTCATGTCGCCCCTCGACAAGTTCCTGACGATGGACAAGGATAACATGTTCGGCTCGATAAAGACGACGACGGTCGACCAGATGATGTATTTCCGCAAGCTGACCTTGCGCTATGAATACGAGTCGTTCAGCGGATTTTCCACGAAGCTCGAATTGCGGCACAATGAGGAAGAACCCACCGGCAAGTTGCAGTATATCCGCAATGACGGCGCGGCGACACCGACGTTTGTCCACCGCCTGACGACGGCCGAAGCGGCCCTCACCCTGCGTTACGCTCCGCATGAGACGTATATCAACACCAAGCAGTCGCGCCATACGGTCAACCGCAATGCTCCCGTCTTCACGTTGGGGCATACGGTGGGGCTGAAAGGTGTGATGGGAGGAGACTATTCTTATTACCTGACCGAGGCCTCCTTCTTCAAGCGGTTGTGGCTTGCATCATGGGGCAAGATGGACGTCACGCTGAAGGCCGGGGCACAGTGGAGTAAAGTTCCTTTCCCGCTATTGCTCATGCCGCCGTCCAATCCTTCTTATTTCTTGCAAAGAGGCAGTTTCAATATGCTGACGAATATGGAATTCCTGAACGACCGCTATGCTTCCATCGACATCGACTACGACATGAACGGAAAGTTGCTCAACCGCATTCCTTTCTTGCGCCGTCTGAAGTGGCGTGAACACTTCGGTGTGAAGGCTTTCTATGGAGCGTTGACAGACAAGAACAACCCTTACTTGAGACAGGATGCCGACCTCTATCTTTTCCCCACACGTGACGGCGAGACTTCGAGCTTCATCATGGAGCGTGGCAAGCCCTATGTGGAGCTGATGGTGGGTGTACACAACATTTTCCGCATCCTGCAGGTGGACTACGTCCGCCGGGTGAACTATCTGGACCATCCTGGAGTGAACAAACACGGCGTGCGGTTGTCCTTGAAACTGACATTCTGAGATTGTATATATAAATAAGGTATAGGAGACATACGACATATGGCACAACCTTTGGCTGAACGCATGCGTCCGAAGACGCTTGACGAATACATCGGGCAGAAACACTTGGTCGGGCCGGGAGCCGTCCTGCGGAAGATGATAGACTCCGGCCGCATCCCTTCATTCATCCTGTGGGGCCCGCCCGGAGTGGGGAAGACGACATTGGCCCAAATCATCGCACACCGGTTGGAGACGCCTTTCTATACGCTGAGCGCTGTGACGTCAGGCGTGAAAGATGTGCGTGAAGTAATCGAGCGTGCCCGCAGCGGGCGTTTCTTTTCACAGGCAAGCCCCATCCTCTTTATCGACGAAATACACCGTTTCAGCAAGTCGCAGCAGGACTCGCTGCTGGGGGCGGTGGAGACGGGCGTCATCACGCTCATCGGGGCCACGACGGAAAATCCCTCGTTTGAAGTCATCCGTCCGCTCCTTTCGCGCTGCCAGCTCTATGTGTTGAAGTCATTGGAGAAGGACGACCTGCTCGAACTGCTCCACCGCGCTGTGACACAGGACGTGGAACTCGCCAAGCGGCACATCGAACTGCGCGAGACCGACGCCATGCTCCGCTACTCGGGAGGCGACGCGCGCAAGCTGCTCAACATACTCGAACTGGTGGTCGAGGCTGACTCGGACGACGCTGTGGTCATCACAGACGAGAAAGTCGTCGAACGCCTGCAGCAAAACCCTTTGGCCTATGACAAGGATGGAGAGATGCACTACGACATCATCTCTGCCTACATCAAGTCCATCCGCGGCAGCGACCCAGATGGTGCGCTCTACTGGCTGGCCCGCATGATTGAGGGTGGGGAAGACCCTGCATTTATCGCCCGCCGCCTGCTCATCTCGGCTGCCGAGGATGTCGGCCTGGCCAATCCGAATGCTCTTCTGCTGGCCAATGCGGCATTTGAAGCTGTGATGAAGATAGGGTGGCCCGAAGGGCGCATCCCCTTGGCCGAGGTTACCGTCTATCTGGCCACCAGCCCGAAAAGTAATTCGGCCTACGAGGGCATAGGCCGTGCGCAGGAATTGGTCCGGCAGACGGGCAACCAGCCTGTCCCCCTGCATTTGCGCAATGCGCCAACGAAGCTCATGAAGCAGTTGGGCTACGGCAAGGACTACAAATATGCGCATGACTACGCCGGGCATTTCGTCCGTCAGCAGTTTCTGCCCGACGGGTTGGAAGACGCCCGACTCTGGCATCCGCAGGATAATGCGGCCGAAGCCCGGCTGAAGGAGCGCATGACAGCCCTTTGGGGCGACCGCTATAAGGAATGAATGTTTATTAATGAATAGATGAAAATGAACCGACGGAGGAACACCGGCGTGCAGCTCGGCTTACACGACTGTGCAGTTTTGCCTGTACGGTAGCCTTCGTCGAGAAAGACAAGAATAAGAAGATATGAAAATTGTAGTATTGGACGGATATTGCCTTAATCCGGGCGATCTGTCATGGAAAGATTTTGAAGCTTTGGGTGTCTGCACGGTTTATGACCGGACGAAGCCTGAAGAGGTGCTGGAACGTGCGAAAGACGCGGAAGTGTTGTTGACAAACAAGACGGTGCTTGATGCCGCAACATTGGAACAACTGCCCCGGCTGCGCTACGTCGGCGTGCTGGCCACGGGCTATAACGTGGTGGACGTGAAAGCGGCACGTGAGCACGGGGTGACGGTGACGAACATTCCTGCTTACAGCACGGAGTCGGTCGTGCAGACTGTTTTCGCCCACATCCTGAACATCATCTACCACGTCGGGCACTATACCGAGCAGGCCCGTAACGGCGTATGGCAGGCCAAGGGTGATTTCTGCTATTGGGATTCGCCCCTCCTCGAGCTTTACGGCAAGCGCATCGGCATCGTCGGCATGGGCAATATCGGTCGGGCAGTGGCCCGCGTGGCCAGGGCGTTCGGCATGACAATCTATGCGCACACGTCGGCCACCATCGCGCAGTTGCCGGCCGGCACAGTGAAGGCTGACCTGGAGACACTCTTCCGCGAGTGTGACATCGTCACGCTCCACTGTCCCCTTCGGGCTGACAATGCAGGGATGGTGAATGCGGCCTTGCTCGACTTGATGAAGCCGACGGCCATCCTCATCAACACGGCGCGTGGACCGCTTGTCAACGAGCAGGATTTGGCCGATGCGCTCAGGGCTGGCAAGCTGCGTGCGGCGGGAGTCGACGTGCTTTCGTCAGAGCCGCCCCGGGCTGACAATCCGCTGCTCACGGCCCCCAACTGTTTCATCACGCCTCACATTGCGTGGGCGACGCTCGATGCGCGTGAACGTCTGATGGCGCAGGCGGTGAACAACTTGCGTCTTTTCCTTCGGGGCACACCTGTAAATGTTGTCGAATGATGCCTGTCTAAAAAAGTCTGAATATGCATACATTCACCATACATGTGCCCACTTTCGTCGAGGTCATCGAATTCATCGGAACGTTTGCCTTCGCCATTAGTGGTATCCGTCTGGCTTCGGCCAAGCGTTTCGATTGGTTTGGGGCTTATGTCGTAGGTGTGGCGACCGCCATCGGAGGCGGAACGATTCGCGACTTGATGCTCAATCTGACACCCTTCTGGATGACCAATTCGATTTATCTCATCTGTTCGGCTTTGGCTCTGGTGGGGGTCATTCTCTTTGGCAAATTCCTCATCCGCCAGCAGAACACATTTTTCCTCTTTGACGCCATCGGCCTCGCTCTCTTCACCGTGGTCGGTGTGGAGAAGACGCTGGCGCTTGATTTTCCGCTGTGGGTGGCCATCATCATGGGGACGATTACCGGTGCGGCCGGGGGTGTCATCCGCGATGTGTTCATCAACGAAGTGCCTCTCATATTCCGTAAGGAAATATATGCCGTGGCTTGTGTGATAGGCGGCCTGGTCTACGGCCTGTGCAGTTGGCTGGGGATGCACTTGACGCTTGTCGAGATATTGAGTGGGGCCAGCGTGCTGCTGGCACGCATTCTTGCCGTGAAATATCATTGGGCTTTGCCTGTCCTGAAGGGAGAAGACAATGTGACGGACAAGTCGTGAGAATCGTGTGAGCTTATGAAAAACAATCTCTTGAGCGAGCGGTTGGTGTACAATGGCGAGAGCCATACGCCGACCCATTTCCACCTGTGCAGTTATGGGCCGAAGGCTTGTGAGGAGACGCATGCCGACGACTTTGCCGAGCTTGTCCCCAAGTTGCAGCCCGGGCAGGTCCATTGGTTGCAGGTGCATGGCCTGAAAGACACGGAGACCGTGCGGGAGGTGTGTTCTCACTTTCAGATCGACTTTCTGACGATGCAGGATGTGCTCAATGTCGGGCATCCCAGCAAGATAGAAGAGTGTGAGACCTACAACGTTGTGATAAGCAAGCTCTCAAGCCTGCCGGAGGTGGCCGGGGACGATATTCACCAGATTCACATCTGCCTCTTGCAGGGCAAGGACTTCGTGTTGACTTTCATGGAGGAGGAAAACCATTTTTTTCAGGATGTGGAGCAAGCCATCCGCGGCAACATCTTGAAGGTGCGCGAGCGTCACAGTGATTTCCTGCTCAGCGTGTTGCTCAACAGCTTGGTGGGCAATTTTGTCTCGGTCGTCTCACGCATCGACGATTCGCTGGAGGAACTGGAGACATCTTTGTTTGAGAATGACCGTGACCGCGACATCGGCATCCAGATACGTTTGCTCCGCAAACAATATTTGCTGATGAAGCAGACGGTCTATCCGCTGAAGGACCAGTATGCCAAACTGTTTCATCAGAACACCACGCTGTTGATTCAGAAGGGAAACCGTGCTTTTTTCAGCGATGTGAACGACCATTTGCTCTACGTCGTGCAGACAATCGATAGTTGCCGTGAGACGCTTTCTTCTCTCATGGATCTCTATATCTCCAACAATGACTTGCGCATGAACGACATCATGACCCGCCTGACGGTGGTGTCCACGATTTTCATTCCCCTGACTTTCCTGGCCGGAGTGTGGGGGATGAATTTCAAGTGGATGCCTGAGCTTGACTGGCGTTACGGTTACCTTTTTGCTTGGGGCGTCATGCTGTTGCTCGGCCTCGTGGTCTATATTTATCTGAAAAAGAAGAAGTGGAAATAGCCGATACGTCGGACGAAAGCTGACCCTTAAGGCTAGCCGACCACGCTCTCCTTTCCGCCCGCGAGCCGAAAGGAAGGCGTGGTCGGCTAGCCTTAAGGGCTGGCGTTTGCACAAAAAAGAGGCAGCCTCACTTTGTTTTTGAGGCTGCCTCGTCTTTATTAGAGAGAGAATGGTCAATCCCTTATTTCTGTGCAGAAGTCGGGGCCAGAATCAGGTCGAGCACATCTGCATTTTTGAAGAATTTCTTAGCGAAGTCTTGAATGTCTTTCGGAGTCAAGGCTTTCAGGATGTCTTCATAATTCTTCGGGTCGTTCAAGTCGACACCCGTCTTATAGTAGTTCATCAAGACGGACATCCAGTAGCTGTTGTGGTTCTTGCTTTGCTCGCTTTCTTTCAGCGCGTTTTTCACCACTTTGCTCAGTTCCTCTTCTGTCACACCGTCCTTGATGACTTTGTCGATTTCGACATAGAGGAGCGGTTTCAGTTCAGCGGCTTTTGCCGGGTCGCAGTCAAACTGCATGTTGATGCTGAAGCTGTTGACCGGTTCCAAGGATGCGCTTCCGCTGACGCCGACACCGTAGGTTCCGCCTTGTTCCTCACGGATGGAAGTCGTGTAGCGGTTGGTGAGGATGTTGCCCAGGATGTTGACTATGTAGCCGTCCTTCAGGTTGTATTTCATTTCGTTGTAGAAGGAAACCAATACAGTCGATTTCGGGTTTTGCAACGGGAAATAGAGCACTTTTTCCACTTTTCCCTTAGGAGCTCTTACTTTGCGGTCAATCCATTTCTCGTGGCGGTTGAGCGACGGGATGGAGCCAATGTATTTCTCAGCCATGGCTTTTGCAACGTCTTGCTCTACGTTACCCACGATGAAGAATGTGAAGTCACTGGCGTCGCAGATGCGGTCTCTGTAGATTTTTTCAACGCGTTCGAGGGTCAGTTTGTCCAGATAGGCTTCGTTGAAGAGCAGCGTACGCGGGCTGTAGTTTGTCGAAATCATGCTGAGCGAGTCTTGCATCATCTTCTGGGGCTGTCCCTCCATTTGTTTCGCACGGATGCGGTTGCGGGTAATCATCACGTCGTGTGCTTGTGCGTCGAAACGGGGTTTCTGGAAGCGCAGGTAAATCATCTGCATCATGGTCTCGAAGTCTTGTGGTGAAGCCGAGCCGCTGATGTTTTCATACAAGCCGTTTACGCTGATTCCTGTTCCTGCTTGTTTACCGGTCATGATTTTCTGCAGTTCGATGGCGTCATAGTCGCCAAGTCCGTAAGAATTGACAAACACGCTGACATTGTTTGCAGCAGGCAGCAGGTCGATGTCTGAATATACGGACGAACCACCGGCGCTGTAAGCGTTCAGAGCGACGTTGTCTTTTTCAAAGTCGGCTTTGCGGAAGATGACTTTTGCACCGTTGGCCAACGTCCATTCTACGGCGTTGAATTGGGGCAGTTCTTTTGTTTCCACGACTTGCGAGCCTTTCAGGTCTTCCGTGATGAGGCTTCCGCTTACGGCGTTGTCCACATAAGCCTCGACGGCTTTTCCTTCAGTGGCGGCAATGATGTCACGTGCTTCTTGTTCGGTCAGGTGGGTGACGCCTTCGCTCGGTCCGGAGACGAGGATGGTGCGGTTGTCAGCTTTCCACCATTTTTTCACTTGGTCGCTGACTTCTTTGGCTGTGATAGTAGGGATTATCTTTTCAGCTGCGGCAACATAGTCTTCCGTGCTGACCATGCCAGACTTCTCGAGGAAGTTTGATTGCATGTCTTGGATGTATTGTTCATTGTTGGTCTTGTCGGCATCTTTCAGTGCAGAGCGCAGGCTGGTCAGCATGTTGGTTTTCACACGTTCCAGTTCAGAGTCTGTGAATCCATGCTGCATGATGCGTTCGTGTTCGCGAATCACGGCTTCGAGAGCTTCTTTCTCTTTGTTGGGTTTGGCCACGGTCGACAGGGAGTAAGCCGAATAGCCACGCACCATGCTGCCAATGCCGATGGAAGCGCTCATGAAAGGAGCGTTGCCACGTTGGATGATTTCAGAGATGCGGTTGGCAATCATTGTGTTGTAGAAGCTTCTCATCATGCTGTTCTTGATGTCTTGGTAGGTCACGGTTCCGTTGCCATCGTTTTCCTTGTCGCGGAAAAGACGTACCAGTTCGACGCGTGAGCTTGTAGCTTCTTTGTCTGTAGCCAGGTTGAAATAAGTTTCTTCATGTGAGGGGATTTCAAAGAACGGGCGTTTGGCCGGATTCTTGATAGCCGGGATGGAAGAGAAGATGTCTTTTATCTTTTGCTCCATCTTAGCCACGTCGAAGTCTCCGACGATGGCGATGGCTTCCAGGTCTGTGCGATACCATTTGTGATAGAAGTCGCGGATGGTTTGAGGTTTGAATGTCTTGATGACGTTCAAGTCGCCGATGACATCACGCACTGCATACTGTGAACCTTTCAGCAAGGTGGCGAGTTGTTGTTTCTGGATGCGGCGTGCGCTGTTGTCACGTGTGCGGTATTCCTCTGTGATGACGCCACGTTCTTCATCAATGTCTTTCTCATCAAGGGTCAGATAATAAGACCAGTCGTGGAGAATGAGCAGGCAAGTGTCGATGACAGCTTCGTCAGTCACAGGGACAGAGCTGATGTTGTACACAGTCTCGTTTTGGCTCGTGTAAGCATTCAGGTTCCCACCGAAAGAGACCCCATGACGTTCGAGTGTGGAAATCATGCTGTTGCCAGGGAAGTTTTTACTTCCATTGAATGCCATGTGCTCCAAGAAGTGGGCCAAACCGTTTTGGTCATCGTTTTCCAACAATGCTCCGGCATCACGGATGATGTAGAAGCTGGCACGCTCCTTAGGTTCCTCGTTGTGGCGGAGGTAGTAAGTGATACCATTCGGTAATTTGCCTACCAACACTTTGGAGTCGGTCGGTAATGTCTCGTTCCAGTTAATCTGTTGGGCATAACCCAAGAGACAGAGGAAGAGCAAAGGCAGAAAAAATAATTTTCTCTTCATATTTCGTTTGATAGTTAAAGTTTATGCGACAAAAGTAGTCCTTTTAATAGAAATACAAATATTATACGTGCTAAATAGTGAAAATAGATAATAAAATACCAGATTTATTTTTAACAGCCAGGTGTGTATCTGCTTGAATCTTTTGACCTTTTGTTAATATTATGTCTTCTTTATAGTGTCTTTGTGTTGATAAAAATAGATAAGAAGTCCGATAATAGGATGCCGGGATGATAATTTGTCTATGCTTTTGTCGAGAGGACGTAGTGGAGAACTATTAATGATTTAACATCAAAAGATTAAAATCGTAAAGATTGTTAGTCCGGATTTTCTTTCTCTGTTCCTAAATAATATATAACAGGAATCTTCTTTTTTCGTAAAACTTGTTTTATGTGTTCTACGCGGTTCATTTCGACCTTGCCGTCAATGCCGAGAGCTATGGTTGCCTGAGGTGCATTGGGAGACAGGGCAGACAGTCGCTTTTCTAATTCAGGCAAGGAGACACGCTGGTCGTCAAGTTGCACAAAGTCGACTCCGTCTTCCGTCACACCTATATATATATAATGCACCAAGGACTCGTCCTTCGTATTGTCCAGATGTTCGCCGGTGGGGAGGTCTAACGGACTTTGAGGGGTTGACTCGCGCATGTTGGTCACGAGCATGAAAAAGAACAGCATCGTAAATATCAAGTCGGGCAGAGAAGCTGTGTTCAGTGTGGGGATTTGCCTGTTGCGTTTATTTCTCATGAACATGCCCATCATTCATTTTCTCCTTTCTGTGGTTGCAACATGGTTTCAGAAATGCGCTGGGGATAGCAGGCACGTATCACTTCCTGCTGTTCGACGGAAGCGTCATCAAACGAGCAGTGGAAATAGATTTGAGTCCCGGCTTCCCGGAGTTCGCGATAGGCTTCCCGAAGTTGGTTTTGTATGGAGAAATACGCTTTATAGTTTGTCCGGCTGTCGTATTGCAGGGCGATGACGTGCGTGTCGGTCACTTGTGTGCGTCCTATCAGTGGCAGCTCGCGTTCGTGTCGTTCCGGCATGTCCGGGTTGTTTGTCGGGTTTTCAATAAAACGTTTTACGCGTGTTTTTATGTCGGAGGCTGCGACCGCTTCATCTCCGATGTAGGTTTGTCCGTCTTTGTCCAGACGGATGATTAGCAGGTCGCGCGTTTTCACTTGCAACGGTGCGACACGTGTGCTGTCTACAGGTGGGGCCAGTTCCTGCCGTATGCTTTTCCTGCTGCCCATCGAAGTAGCCAGCAGAAAGAACACGAGGAGCATGAATGCCATGTCAGCTGTCGATGTGGCATTGATTTCAGGAACGTCTCTTTTGATTCGTCTGCCGAACATGGTTTCACCGTTTGAAATGAATATGCCGGAACGCACCTGCGATGGCCAGCAGGATACAGAGCACGGCCAATCCTAAAAGAAAATAGATGGCGTAGAGCAACATGTCTGTCACCTTCAGCCAAACGGGATGGTCGAAGCTCACGCCGTTGACTGTCAGCGGGACGGACGAGGCACACAAGAGGCATCCCAGCAGCAGGGCTATGAATAACCCGATGCCGGCAAACAAACGGTAGGTCCGCTTCCGGTTTTGTTGCCAGCTGTGGATGAACTGGAAGACCACAGCACCCAAGGCGGTCAGTAGTGACAATCCCAGCATTCCATAGACCAGATAGAGGAGCAGGTCGGTCCCCATCGGGTGATTGTATCCGTCATTGGCCGGGTTGTCATACCCTACGCTGAAGAACAGGACTGTGACCACCACGATGCACCCCAGCAGCGCGTAGAGAATGCCGTATGACACTTTGTAGAAATGGCTGGTTTTCATGATGAAATTACATTGGACGTTTATGTACGTTGTATTGCAGAATCATGTCGAGCAGGGAGATGGCCGCATCTTCCATTTGGGTCGTGATGGATTCGATTTTTGACAGGATATAGTTGTAGAAGATTTGGAGGATAAGTGCCACGATGAGTCCGAAGATGGTCGTGATAAGCGCGACTTTCATGCCTCCTGCAACCACTTCGGATGAGATTTCTCCGGCTTGTTCGATGTCATCAAAGGCCATCACCATGCCGACTACTGTCCCGAGGAAGCCGAGCGACGGAGCGATGGTGATGAATAGCGTGATCCAGGAGCATCCCTTTTCCAGATAGCCGGCTTGCACATTGCCGTAGGCTACGATGGAACGTTCCACGACATCCATGTCTTCATGGATACGCATTAATCCTTGGTAGCAGATGGAAGCCACGGGGCCACGCGTTTCCCGGCAGAGGCTTTTGGCTCCTTCCACGTCGTCCCGTTGGAGAGCTTCGTCTATTCCGGTCAGGAGGCGTTTGGTGTCGATGTCGGCCAGGCTCAGGTAGATGATGCGTTCGATGCACAGTGCCAACCCGAGGACCAGCGTGACGGCAACAAGCGACATGAAGCCGGCATTGCCTTCGATAAACTTTTCTTTGACAAACTGATGTACGCCCTCAGGCGTTTCGCTTTCACTTATGGTCGGTGTCGTCAGGGTCTCTGTCAGGGCAAACGTATCCTGTACAAGCGTGTCTGACTGGGCATTTGCCGGAATGGGGCAGAACAAGCAGGCGAGGCACGTCAGCAGTGAGAGGTAAAATGTTTTCATGTATTCAAAATTTTCTGTCTTTTCGAGCGTCCAAAGTTAAAGCATCTTTTTGGGATGGCAAACAACCGATGGGCGAAAAGGGCTGATACCGGTATCCTTTTGTGGGCTTACGGTTTGAGAAAAACGGATGTTTGATTGTATTTTTGCGTAGATTTTAAAAAGCAGAATGATGAAAGAGACTAAAGATTCGCGGGCAGCGCTGTGCCTGCAATTCCTGCGCGAAATCGCCGCGCACAACAATCGGGAATGGTTTCAAGCCCATCGCGACCGTTACGAGACGGCCCGCGCGGCTTTTGAGAGCATGGTGGAGGAACTTATCGCTCGCATTACGGTGTTCGACCCTTCCGTGCAATATTTGACCGTGTCCGATTGCACCTATCGCTTCTATCGGGACATACGCTTTTCGCCCGACAAGTCACCTTATAAACGCCATTTCGGAGCTTACATCAATGCGAAGGGCAAGAAGTCGTTTCATGGTGGTTATTACCTGCATCTCGAACCGGAACATTGCATGCTGGCCGGAGGGGCCTACGAACTGCCTTCCGACATCCTGCGTGCTGTACGGCAGAGCATCTGTGAGCAGCCGGAAACGTTTCATGCCATCGTGGGGAGTGAGTCGTTCCGCACGCTGTTTCCCGAGATTGGGGAAACTCGTTTGAAGACACTTCCCAAAGGTTTCCCCAAGGATTTCCCTTATCCGGAATATATCCGTTGCAAAGACTATTCCTGTTATCACGTTGTGCCGGAATCGTTTTTCGCGGCTCCCGACTGGCTGGAGCAGACAGCCGGGGTCTTTGCCGTGATGAAGCCGTTTTTGGACTTTGTAAATGCTACTATTGACGACTTTTGATTTCGTAAGTTCTTACATTTTACAGAAAAAAGAGACAAGGAAGGGGACAGTGAGTTCCAGGATGATGCCATGCAGGATGGCCAGCGGCACCATGTGCTTGCCTGAGCAGCGGGTGATCATGGGCAGGAGGACATCCATCGAGTTGATGCCGGCTGCCGATATGGGGGCCAACTTTCCGAAAAAACGGGAGAATATCGGTGCACCCAGCAGTGACATCATCTCACGGATGATGTTGGCCAGCAAGGCGAGTGTGCCCAGCTCCGTGGCCACTTGGATACCCACCGACGCTTCCTTCATCTCTGTGATTAGGACGGAGGAGAGGGAATAGTAGGCAAATCCGCTGCCTACGGCCAGGCAGTCAGCCATGCCCCATTGCGAAATCAGCAGGCTGGCGAGCACGGAGAAGGCCAGTGTCCCCGCGATGGTCGAGAGGGGGACTAACAGCATCTTCAGGCTCACGCCGCGGATCATTTCTTTTAGATTCTTGTTTGACCCGATGCTGATGCCCACCTGGAAGATAAGCACGGATAAGATGGTCATGGGCAGGTTGCTGCTCAACCAGTGCTGGGGGATGAAGTGGCACATACCGGCCACGCCGCCCAAGGCGAAGAGCAAGAGGACGATTACACTACTTGTCATTGTGACCTCCTTTCTTGAATACAAACCGATAGGCCAGGTAGGATGCCAGCAGGCTGCCGACCACGCCAAACAGGGCAAGGATGAATGCCTGGTAGCCATATTTACCTAAATTGTCCATCAGTTTATCGTTTGAACCGATGCTGAGACCAAAGACAAACAGCATAAAAAACACAGTCAGGGAAATGGTCGTTTCCACTTTGTGCAGGAAGGACACGCGGCGAAATGCATAGCCCACTCCGATTCCTGCGAAGAGAAGGAATAATATTTTGAACATGATTCAGTCGTTATCTAAAATAGGGTGTGACATAGGCCGGACGCTCCCGTGGAAAGCGTAACCGTGCTTGAATCCTCAGGACTGAGGATTACGCAAAAAGGATGCACACACACCGGGACGGCATGTGTCGCAGAATGAAAAAGTGGAAGGGTAATTTAGATAAAGCCGCTGAACCAATGGACGTGCACGCAGAAACGCGCGTGTGTCGGACGCATCCGGTACACGTGTTGCACGTAGTTGTTGAAGTATTGGTGTTTCATTTGCGGGTCTTTTTTGATTTTGGGCGCAAAGATAGGCAATTCTTTCGGAATAGACGAATATCTTTGCTGGTATCGAATTGTAAACGTTAAAAAAGACAGCTCTATGGAAAAGACAGAATCAACGACAGAGGTAGCCATTTTCGCAGGAGGATGCTTTTGGGGTGTGGAGTACTACATGAAACAGTTGCCCGGCATCATCTCCATCGAGTCCGGCTACATCGGAGGCCATCAGGAGAATCCCACCTATCAGGAAGTGAAAACGCATGTCACGGGTCACGCCGAAGCCGTGCGTATCGTGTTCGATACTTCCTGCGTCGACTATGAGACGTTGGCCAAACGCTTCTTTGAAATCCATGACCCGTGCCAGGCCGACGGGCAGGGTATCGACATCGGGCCGCAATACCGCTCGGAGATATTCTACACGAACGAACAGCAGAAAGCGACAGCTGAACGTCTGATTGCCATCCTGCGTGCGAAGGGATTGCCTGTGGTCACCCGCCTGACTCCGGCATCGACGTTCTGGCCTGCGGAGGACTATCATCAGCGTTATTTTGAGAAAAACGGTGGCGAACCGGACTGCCACCGCTATGTGAAACGTTTCTGACAGACGTCGTGGAAAGGAGAGCACGCCATGTTCCCAATGTACAATTGGGAGCGGCGTGCCCTCCTTGTCTTTTAGCCGTATGAAAACGCTTCAGAGTCCGGCCGGGAGCTTACCACTTGAGCCTTCCATATTTTTCCATGCACCATAGTTGCCAGGAGTTCAGGGAGTTCTGCCAGATGACGTAGGCGCATGGTGCGATGGCGACGACCGGATTGAGATAAGTCACGATGAGCCAGATACCCACGGCCGTGTTCTTTTGTCCGAGTGCTTGTCCGCCGCTGACGCTGTCGCCGAAACGGCGTCCCACGCTTTTGCCCGTCCCGAAGAGGATGAGTGTGACCATGAGTGGGACGACTAGGAGCAACATCAGGACGAAGCCGGATATGCCTGCCGTGAAAATGTTGTGCAGTGTGAGTCCCATGACGATGGACAGATTGGCTGCCCATAGATAGAATCCCAAGTTTTTCATATCCCTTATCCTTTTGGCCAGGGTGGGTAGCCACTGGCGGGTGGCCATGGCGCAGCAGAATGGCAAGACAAGCACGACGGCCGTGCGTTCGAGGATGGTGAGAAACGAAGCGAGGAAAGAGATGTCTGCCTGCTTTTCTATCAGCGGAAACAACAAAGGCACGAGCAAGGCTGTGACACCGTTGTCGATGAGTGTGTAGACAGTCATGGAAGCGATGCTCCCACCCAGCTTTTCGGTCACGACGGCAGCAGCCGAGGCTGTCGGGCAGATGACACATGCGAATACCCCTTCCAGGGCAAACCGCAGGTTGGGTTCGTCGGTTGAAGTTATTGCGAGGACCAGCAGGCCCGACAGGACGATGCGGATGGCTTGCATCCAGGCGTGCCAGGTGTGCAGGTGAAGGTCGTGCAGGCGTATCTTGCAGAATGTGACATAGAGCGTCAGAAAGACAAGTGCCGGCATGGCATCGATGAAGTAAGGGCCTGCGATGTCGCCTATCCTTTCGAGTGCCGGCACTTCGGTGAATAGCAGGTAGATGCATGCACCGGACAACATGGCACAAGGCAATGTCCATTCTTTTATGAACTTGATTATACCCATGTTGGTTGAAAGTTGGAGGTTGGTTATTTTCCTTTCCTGTTTTTTCGTTTCTTCATTTGTTCGACAGCTTCCAGGATGATTGGGTGATTGTCGAAGCGTTGTGCGTAAGTGGTGTAGTCCGGATGGATGCGCTCGTATGTCGGGTCGGTAAACAGCGGGCTGGTGATGATGTGGTCGGCTGTGGAGCGGTTGCAGCAGAACACGATATTTTCCACGCCGGCCAGGCGGGTCAGTGCTTTCACGTCTGTGTCGTGGGGCTGCAAGGTCATCGGGTCTGTGAAGAAGAAGAGATAGTCGATTTCTCCTTCCACGATGCGCGAACCGATTTGCTGGTCACCTCCGAGCGGGCCTGATTTCAGGATAGTGATGTCCCACTCGACGTCCGGATGTTTCTCCTCGAGTGCTTTTTTAATCAGTGTGCCGGTCGTGCCTGTGCAGTAGAATTTGTGTCCGATGAGGCGTTCTGAGTTCCACAACACCCATTCGATCATGTCTTTCTTCATGGCGTCATGAGCCACTAAGCCGATTTTGCGAATAATCTTTGTCATAGTTGTATTAGTTTTGGAGTTATAGCCTCAGCAAAGATAAGTTATCGTCCGTAACATCGTGCCATCCGGATGGATATTCTTTGCGACATTAACTTTTACTTGTTTGAAGGTGGATGGTCGCTTGGAGGACTGAGGTATGTAACTCTGGTACAAGATTCTGTAATTGAGGTAGGCGCTTGAAAGCGGGTTCTCCTTACCTTTGCATGCGTCAGACGCCCTTTTCCGGCGAGCTGGTTTTATGACATGACTGTAAAGATAGGAACTTATGACATTGGAAGAATTTAAAGAAATCGTAAAAGCACGGCGTCCTCTGGACACGGAGGAGATACATCAGTTTATGGACCAAATGAGCAACGAGGCCCGCAAACTCACGTTCCGTCTGAATGCGGCGTATCGCACGCCCGAGGAGGTGCGTGCGCTCTTGTCTGAACTTTTTGGCCGTCCTGTGCCTGAGACTTTCCGGGTGTTTCCGCCGTTTTATACGGACTTCGGGAAGAACATCGAGGTGGGAGAGGGCGTGTTTATCAACGCCTGTTGCCATTTTCAGGATCATGGAGGCGTCACGCTGGGTGACGGATGCCAGATCGGGCACAATGTGGTGTTTGCCACACTGAACCACTTTCTGGAACCAGAAAAGCGCAAGATGACTTATCCGGCTCCTATCGTGCTGGGCAAGAACGTGTGGGTAGGGTCGAATGTCACCATCCTCCAGGGAGTGACCATCGGTGACAATGCCGTGATAGCCGCAGGAGCTGTGGTGACGAAGGATGTCTCCGCTGACTGTGTAGTCGCAGGAGTGCCTGCCAAAGTGATTAAGAAGATAGAAGTTTAACCGTTTGTTATAATCATGCGTATGAGAAGGATGAATAAGTTTATCTGTTCCCTGATGATGCTGATGGGGACAGCTTGTGCCGGAGCGCAGACCTCCGACGGGGCGAAGCCGGAGGGGGCTGAAGTGCCTAAAGTGTATATGCTTAAAGAAATCAATTCGGCCAACCTGGTGAAGATTTATGAAGCACTGGGACGTGAAGCCACCGGAAAAGTGGCCGTCAAACTTTCGACGGGCGAACCGGGCGGGCATAACTTCTTACAGCCTGCCTTGATTAAAGACCTCGTGCAGAAGGTGGACGGTACGATTGTGGAGTGTAACACGGCTTATGGCGGTGGGCGTTCCGACACGGAGTCGCACCGGAAGGTTGCGGAAGAACACGGATTCACGGCTATCGCTCCCGTTGACATCATGGATGCGGAAGGAGAAGCCCGCCTGCCGGTGTCGGGCGGCAAGCATATCGCCTATGACATCGTCGGTTCGCATTACATGGACTATGACTTCACCGTCGTGCTTTCGCACTTCAAGGGGCATGCGATGGCTGGATTTGGAGGAGCCATCAAGAACATTTCCATCGGCATAGCTTCTTCGAATGGCAAACGCTGGATTCATTCGGCCGGAGCGAGCACGACAAGCTGGGGGAATCCGACGCAGGAAGATTTTCTGGAGACGATGGCTGAGGCTGCCAAGGCTGTGGCCGATCACTGTGGTGATAAGATTCTCTACATCAGTGTGGCCAACAACTTGTCGGTGGATTGTGACTGTGATTCTTCGCCTGCCGACCCGCAGATGGGCGACATTGGCATCCTTGCCTCACTCGACCCTGTCGCCTTGGACAAGGCCTGCACGGATCTGGTCCGCAATTCCGAGGACCACGGGAAGATACATCTCATCGAACGCATTGATTCCCGTAAGGGCATGCACACGCTGGAGTATGCCGAACAGATAGGTCTGGGTAGCCAACAGTATCAGCTCGTGGAGCTGGATTGACGTCCGCACGTGGCTGACGGCGGGAGCGAGTTTGGAGCAAAAGTCTTTGGTTTGCTTCAGGCTCGCTCCCGTTTCTTTTTGCTGTTTCTCTAATTGTGTAGGTTTTTCCAAGTGGTTAGCCTTGTTCCGCCAGCGGGGATTCGCGTCCGGGAGAGGGAGTGGCATGTCGTCGGATGTCTGACGGAGGTGAGACGTATCGGTCGTTTTAAAGGATTGTGTGATAGCTTGTTATTCTGTCCTTTGGTAAGTCTTGGCTTGAGCCGGGCACGCCTTCCTTTCTAGGCAAGGACGGAAAGGAAGGCGGCCGAGGACGGAAAGGTATCCGCTCGTGCACGGAATGGATGCGCGGTTCGGACCGCCTTAAGCCGGGTTTCGAAAGAGATGTTTCAGAGGTGGCAAAGGTGACGTATCGGGAACTTTTTTTGTCCGCACTGTTTACTTGTTACCCTTGATTCCGGCCACTTTCAGGCTGCGGACGATTTGCCAGCGGTAGACCAGGCATGTCGTGACAAAATAGAAGCCCGTCTGAATCCATAAAGCCCGGATTTCGCTGGAGACGTCGGTCAGGGCAGCCCCCATCGTATTGATATGTACGAAGCCGTTGATGCCGAATGTCGAGGGGAACACCCATGAGAGCACTTTCCAAAAGGTCGGCACGGAAGCTCCGGGCCAGGATATGCCGCTGATGAACAGCAACGGCAGGGAGGTGAAGACAAATAGCAGCATGCACGTTTCGCGGTTGCGGACGACGGCCGAGGCGGTCATCGCGAAGAAGATGCAGGCCAGCAGGTAGGGCAGCATGAAGGATGCCAATGTCCAGCTGTCAGCCAGTTGCACCAGGCTGAACAGGTGGGGCACGAAGCAGGCGATATAGGTCCCCATCAGCATATAGATCATCAAGTATGCAAGCGACTTGCCAATCACGATGCGGAAAGTCCCGTGATGATGTTCGTCGATGGACGACAGTTCGAGGAAACGGTTCTTTTCCCGGAAGGTGCCCACGGACATGCCCACGCCGAGCAGTAGGGTCTGCTGGATGATGAGCATCAGCACGGCCGGGATGAGAAACGAAGCAAAGCCGTTTTGAGGATTGAAGAGCGTGACGTATTCATACTCGATGGGGCGAGTCGAGACTTCGCTCTGGCGCGGTGTGGCTCCTCCCAGACGTTCCACTTGGATGCTGCGGTTCATGTCGAGCGACACTTCTGTGCACGTGCTTAGCAAGGCCTTGTAGTAGAGCAGTCCGCTCATGTCGCAGAAGATGGAGACCGTGGCTTGTTCGCCGTGGGCCAGGCGGTCGTTGAATTCTTCAGGGACATAGATGGTGCCGTATGCTCCCTTTTCCCTCATGATGCTCTTGGCTTCTTCCACGTCGGCCGCCCACGCCACGATGTGCACGTCGGCTGCTCCGTCCACTCTGCGTAGGAACTCACGCGAGGTGGCCGAGTGAGATTCGTCGACAGCCACGACCGGCACTTCACGCACTGTTTCATTTGTATAGATGAAAGCATATATGAGCGGGTAGCCCAGCGGGACGAGGATGAAGAAGATGAGCACGCCGGCGTCGCGAAAGACATTGCGCATCTCCATGCTCCACACATGGAATATGTCTGATAGTCCTTCATGCAGTGTGCTTCGTAGGTTTATAAGTTTCATGATGTTCTTTCGTTAGTTTAGGGAATATAGCGGTAATGGAGCAGGGCCTTGTGCAGCCGTTTCAGGATGAATAGCGGCAACAGGGCGAAGACAAGCAGGGCGAAATAGGCCTCCCAGCTGTAGAGCATGGGATAGCCGTTGAGCGCCTGGTCCACATAGATAAGGAAATAATGCCTCAACGGGAAGAGGACGCTCAGGGCCTGGAGCGTCGGGTGCATGGCCATGACAGGGAAACTGAAGCCTGAAATGGAGAAGGAGATGACTCCCCACAGGGATGCCGCGCTCAGGGCAAAGCGCAGGGACGGCAGCAGTCCATAGAGAAATATGCCGAATGACTGTGAGGCCAGTACCATGAGGAAAGAGGCCAGAAGCATGGGGATAATGCCGCTATTGCACGGATAGCCTAAGATGAGATAGAGATATACGTTGTATCCGGCAGCCATGATAAAGAACACAATCGTGTGGGGCAGTAGCTTTCCGGCCAGGGCCAACGGCAGGTTGCCGCCGGCAGTGCGTAGCCAGGTTTGCGCCGTGCCTTCCTTCACTTCCGACCCGATGGCATAGACCGTCACCAGAAAGATGAGTAGCATCAATATGCCCGGTATGAGCGTATTGCTCAAGTAGACGGAATAGTTCAACCAAGGGTTGTGCAGCGGGTGTGTGTCGATGAGGATAGGTTGGAGGAATCCCAGGGCCTGTTGCTCTGTAGCTCCTCGCGCCAATAGCGTCTGTTGGCCTATCGAAGCGTTGGCCAGGACGGTCATGGTGAGCAGGTCCTTGTAGAGCAGGGAGCCGGCGATGAGATAGGAGCCGTTTGTGTAGAATGACACGCGCGGTTGCCTCCCGGCGATGGCGTCGGCCGTCGTACCCTGCGGGATGTAGTAGAAGGCGTAGATGTCGCCCCGCTGCATGGCCCGCCGTGCTTCGGTCACATCCTTGTAGTGTGCCGTGATGTGTGTCTGTTGGAACGCATCCAGATTGCGCAGGAGTGCGCGTGTAGTCGAAGTGTTGTCTTGGTCGACAGCGCCCACGGGCAGATTGGTAGGAAGCCCGTCGGCCATCAGGGTCGTGAAGAAGATGTAGCAGAACAGTGGTGCAATCACCATGCAGAAGACATAGAGCGGGCGTGAACACATTCGCCTGCCCTCACGCATGATGAGCATCGCTATACGATGTAGGACCGTTCGCATAATCTGTATGGGTTTAAGGGTGACATGGGGTTACTGGTTGTTTTCCTGTACGATGATGCTCATGCCGGGACGTAGTCCGGGGAGTGGGTGGGCAGGCTCGGCACGCACCTCGAATGTTTTCAGGTCAAACTGGCCTGTGGCTTTGGTGGCTTTCCAGGCAGCGTAGCTTCCCAGGTCTTTCAGATAATAGACTTTCAGATGCACGTTCTGGTCCAGTGCGGGGACATAGGCATCTATTTCTTTGCCCACTTGGAAGTCTTTCAGCAAGTCTTCACGCACGTTGAACGTGGCCCATACGGCATCAAGCAGGGTAATGTTCATGATGGGTGCGCCCGTGCCTACCAGCTCGCCGACTTTCGGGAAGATTTCGGTCACCTCGCCGTCGGCTTGGGCGATGAGGACCGTCTCGTCGATGTAAGAGGTTACCTCTGCCACGGCGCCCTTGGCCTGGTTGACCAGTGCGGCTGCCATCTCTTTGTCTTCGCGTTGTGTTCCGTTGCGGGCCATGTCATATTGGGCATGGGCAGCCTTTTCTGTAGCGGCCATCGCCTGATAGTTGGCAAAGGCTTCGTCGCGCTTTTGTGCCGACATCACGCCTTCTTCAAACAGGCGGTTGACACGGTTATATGACTTTTCTGCGATCTCCAGTCCGGCTTTGGCCTTTTGCCAGAGCTCGAAAGCGGCTTGAAGCTGTTCGGCGCGTGTGCCGTGTTCGGCTTTCTGGTGCTGTGCTTGGGCAGCTGCCTGGACAGCCTCAGCCTGTTCCAGCTTGGCCATTACGTCGGGAGCTTCGAGCAGGGCCAAGGTGTCTCCCCGATGGATGCGTTGGCCTTCTTTGACACGGAGTTCCAGGATTCTGCCCGGCACTTTGCTGGACACGAGATACTCATCCGCTTCTGCCTGGCCTTGTATGTATTCCGGCGATTTGCCTAGTGTGAGATAGCCGATAAGGGCTACGATGCCGATGACGACCACCAGCGTGATAAGTGCCAGTATGATGTTTTTGTTTTGTTGTTTCTCTGTAAGCATAGTCTTGTATATGTTTGAGGGTTGATGATGGTATTACTGTGAGTTGTTTAAAGTCCGGCTGAAAGCTGGCCGATAGCCTTTTTGAGATAGACATCGGTCAGTTTCACGTCTATCTGGGCATCTATCTTTTCCGATTGTGCCGACAGCCAGGCGGTTTGTGCTTCCAGTACATTGCTGGTGGGGATAACCCCTTCGCGGAAACCTAAGTTGGCATAGCGCAGGTTTTCTTCTGCTTTTTCCATGTTTTTTTGTGCCATGCTCAGCTTGTGTGCTGCTTCATTGACCTTGTAGGCACACTGGTTCACTTGAAGCTCTATCTGCTCTTTGGCGTTGTCCAGTTGATAACGGGCCGCGTCGGCCTGCGCTCGTGCCGACTTCACTTTGTAAATTCCTTCGCCCCAGTGGAACAGAGGAATGCTCACCATGACTCCTACGTTCCACATGCCGCGGAACTTGTTTTCGAAACTGTTGAACACCGAAGGGTTGGTGATGAGATAGTTGCCCGTGAGGGCCACGGAGGGCAAAAATTCAGAGCGGACAAGGTTCACTTTCTGCCGGTAGATTTTATTGGCCAGCTCCAGGCTGATGATTTCCGGACGGTTGGCCAGTGCCGTTTCCACGTTGGCTGCCGTGCTGTTGGGGGGCAGGGTGAGGTCGTCCAGTTCTTCGTCTGCAAGCCGGATGGGTGTGTCGAGCGGTATGCCGCATCGCTGACACAGCAGCATACGGGCCAAAGACAGTCCGTCATTGACTTTGGTCAGTGTCATTTCGGCTTCGTTGACCTTCACTTTGACCGACAGTCCGTCTGCCTTCGTGGCCACGCCTTCGCGTATCATTTTCTCCACGTCGCTGTCCAGCTTTTTCACCAAAGAAAGAAAGCTTTCGGCCAGCCGTTTTTTGTTGGCCAGCGACACTACCTGCCAATAGGCTTCGTCCGTGCTGAGGATGGTTTCCTGCGTGCTTGCGTTTTCCTGCGCTTGCGAGAGCCTTTCTGTGAAACGGGTGATTTGGTTGTATGCGCGGATTTTGCCGCCCATGAAGATGGGTTGTGTCAGGGTGACAGCTCCCGCATAGACATTTCTCGTGTCTGTGCGCAGGTCGTTCACCAATGCGCCTCCCAGGGAGTTGAGGAGCTGGTCGACTCCCAGGCTTTGCAGAGGTGGAAGGGCTGTCGCGAGTGATGTCCCCATGTTGCTGATGGCTGTCTGCTGCTCGTCGCTCAGGAGGGAGATTTCCTTGTTGTTGTGCAGGTAGGCGCCTGTTGCCGACAGCTTGGGCAGATAGTTTGTGAAGGCGGCTTTGCGTTCATAGCGGGCAGCCTTCGTCTTTTTGCGTGCGATGCGTAGCTCCTTATTGTTGCGCAATGCCATTGTACGGCAACTGTCCAGCGTGAGGACTGTTTGGCTGCGGGCCGTCGTGCTTCCGAGGGCGCACAGCAGGAGGATGCCGATTAGAGTTTTCATAATTCCGATAGTGGATTAAACGTTTTGATGGCCCTTCTGGAGGAAGGACAGTGTCTATGCAAAGTAAAATGCCATTGCCTGAAAAGCAATGGCATTTTAGGAAATAATAACGTTATCAGGGTTAAAAAGGCCTACTCTCAGTCGAGTTCGAATGACTGTGAGCCGATGAGGTTGCCATCGGCGAAGATGTCGACCCGGTAGGTGCCGGCCTGGAGGAATTCCTCTACGTCCCAGTAGACCATGACGTTTTGTTCTTCGCCCGTGTATTCGATGTATTTCTTGATGGAGTAGGCGATGTTGCGGTCTTCATAGGGGAAGGTGTTGGACGCGCTCTTGGTGAGCACTTCTTGGTTGGGCTTCGTGATGCGGACGTAGATAGCGCGTTGGCCGGTCTGTGCCGTGATGTTCTTCACGATGGTGAATCCGATGTCGAAGCGCGTGATACGTTTGATGCGTGTGGTCTTCTTGCCCCGTTTGTTGGTGGGCGTGATGGTGATGTGGGTAGCATCAAGCTGGGAAGCCAGGGTCACTTTCTCGTTCAGCGACTTCTTCTCTTCGCTCAGGCTGCTGATTTGTTGGGTGGCTTCGGAGTATTTCTTTTTCACCGTCTGGTTTTCCGAGGCCAGCTGTTGGTTGACACGGTTCAGCGAGTCGATTTGGATGATGTAGGTGCGCATGACGGCGCGGACGGTCTTCAGTTCCTTGCGCAGGCGCATGATTTCGGCCGCGTTGGTCGACTTCACTTGGCGCAACTCTTCGAGCAGGCGTTGTGTGCGCAGCTTCTCCTGTTCCAGTTTTTCGTAGAGGGAGTCATTGTTGATTTTGATTTGCAGCTCGTCATACTGGGTTGCGAAGCTGGAGTATTCGTTTTCCAGTTCTTCCTTTTCCACTTCGAAGAGTTGTTGCATCTCCTGATTGGCCGTGTGGCTGCGGAAAAGCAGGAAGGACACGGCGCCGAGTCCGATGACAAGTACAATGATGAGTGTTACGATGAGGCCTTTTTTGTTTTCCATTGTTGTCTTACGTGCATTTGATTTGTGAATAATGTTGGAGGCAAAGATAGAGAATAGTTTTGTGATTCGTAGCGTTCAGGCGGGTAAAACCTTCATCGGACGTCTCTTCAAGCGGCTTTGTCCTTCGGGGCAGGTGGACTGTGCGTAAAATATTGGTTACAAATCGAGGACTGTTCCCAGCTTGACAGGTCTTGAGCTGGAGTCGGCGGTTGCTTCCCCTCTATTCCGTCCATGCACGGAAAGGAGGGTAGGCGAGCACGGAAAGGAAGGCGGGCGCGGACGGAGTCTATTCCGCTCGCGGCTTCTGTCAAGGCTGAGAATGTATGTTTATAAGTGGTTGTTTGATAGATGTTTACTGGATTTTTACTGAGGGCGTTTCAGGCATGGACAGGCTTTGTGCCCGATGAAAGCACCGTGTGTGGTGCTGGGACGGGCATTGCGAAAAGACTGTACAGCAGAAAGCCCGGCACACGAGCTGTCGGGAGCAGGTGTGCCGGGCATATACCGGATGGTGTGTACGGAGATGGGTGGCAGTGTTTACCGGAGTAGTTCGGCCAGCTTGTCGGCCAATGCTTCGCCGCGCAGGTTCTCACCCACCATCACGCCCTCGGCATCAATGAGATACATCGCGGGGATGGCTTTCACATGATAGAGGCTTGCGACGCCCGTTTCGTCAAGATAGTTGTTCCACGGGAGCTGTTCCTCTTCGAGTGCCTTCTCCCAATCTGTCTTCTTCTTGTCGATGGAGATGCTCACGATGTCGAAACCGCGGTCGGCATACTGCTTGTAGAGTGCCTTCAGGTTGGGAATCTCCTTGCGGCAAGGCCCGCACCAGGAAGCCCAGAAGTCGATGAGGACATATTTCTTGCCCTCGCGCAGGGAAGCCAGGGTCACATCTTGTCCGTCAGCGCCTTTCACCGTAAACTCCGGCACTTTTGAGCCGACCATTCCGGCGGGATAGAGTTCTTCTTTCACCATCTGCCCGTAGCGCGATGCCTTAGCCTCATCGGAGAAGGCTTCGTACCAAGGTTTCTGGTCGTCGGTCAGGTAGGAGGTTAGTGAAACCAGCAGCAGCGGTCCCCAGAAGGAGTCTTTCTCACGCATGATGGCTGCGTGGTAGACCGAGTCGACAGTGTGGAAGAAGGCGGCATCCACTTTTTCCCGTACCTCTCGGGGTGCGTCTTTGTAGTTGCGTGCATTGGCCTGATAGAGGGAGTCCATGCTTTGGTGTACGCTCATCAATGAGTCATAGCGGGTACTGAGCGGCGAGCCGGTGACGGTGAGTTTTTCTAAGTCATAGTTTGGCATGCCGTTGACGGAGTCAGCCGTCACGGAGCCGGACACGTCGATGGAGGCGTTTTCCAGCATCAGGCGGCGTGAGCCGTAGGCATCTTTCACGACCAAGAGCATGGCGAGAGGCTCGTCAGCGTTGCCGGTGAATGTGAACTGTCCGCCGACGACAGTCGTGTCGGCGATAGGTTTCGAATGTTCGTGGCTGACGGGGACGAGCTGGATGTGCGTGCCGTCGGGCAGACCTTGGATAGTGCCGCGGAGGACATACGTGTCTGACGGTTTCTGGTCGCATGCTGTGAACATGGTGGTCAGCAGTGAGGCGATGGTCAGGAGCAAGGTGTTTGTTTTCATTGTGATGGTATTGGTATGATGTTTAAGATTGTCGTTGTCACTCGGCATCCACGCAAGTCATGCTCACGATTTTGCCATAGCCGGTGGTGATATACGGGTTTGTATGGTCTGGAGCCATGCTGGGGCCGAAACTCCAGTTTGCCGTGCCGTAGTTCGCGTCAATTTCGAATTCGATGAGCTTTCCTTCTTGCGCGTTTTCGTCCCAGGTGGCAATCCAGAGGATGATACCCGCAGTGGGCCATCCGCCACTGTTCCAGGTGTAGAGGGCTGTCACTTCTTCGCCCGGCTCGCAAGTATAGAGGGTGTTGGACGTCGTGGCGCCGCTGGAGGGACTGAAGGAATGGACTGCATCGGGGGTGGCGTAGTAGAATGCATGCCCGTAGTTGTTGGCGGCGAAGAGGGTGGCTTCTGCGATGCCGGTGCATCCGGAGAGGTCTATTTTCGAACGGTCTCCGTCGGCAGAAAGGTCACCATCGTCAGCCACGTTGTAAAAATTGAACCGATAGAGGTAGCAGACACCATCTTCTTCTGTGATGCAGTAAGTGCGTTCGGCATAGCCATTGAAGATGGCTATTGGGTCTGTAGGCATGTTGTTTGCGTCAATGTAGGCGTCGCCGCTGGTGCTGCGGAAGCTGCTCAGCGAGCTGCCAGCGGAGTAGTAGGGGCGGAAACTGTGGCTTTCCAGGTCATAGACTATCTGGTCTGCGTCTATGGCTCCTTCTACGGCACTGTAGGAACTGCGTGTCTCGTGGCCAGGAACGACGCCAGGTCGTAGTCGCCTGAGATGGCGGTAGAGAATTTACGGTCATTGGTCTGGTCGGTGTAGAGCACATGTAGCTGGCCGTCGTTTATCAGGAAGTCGGCATTGTTGGTGAAATAGCATTCTTGAGGGTCGAATACGTCGGGCACGGTGTAGAACATTTCCTCCCAAGTGTCCATGGTCGTCAGGCCTACGCTGTTCAGGCGCAGCATGGTCTGGTCGGTGGCCACCAAGTATCCGTCGCGCGAGGTGCTTCCTGTGTGGCTTCCGTGGATGAAGCGGGGTTTTCCCGGAATGGTCTGTCCTGTGGTCTGGCTGTAGTAACGATGCACGACAGAATCGCCCGTGTAGATGAGCATTAATTCGGAAGTGTACACGTCGATGTCGGTCTCTCCGTCGTATTCGGTGAGCAGATACAGACCGTCGAAAGTGCCTTCGGTGTAGATAATGCCGTAATTGGACATCTGGAAGTAGGCTTTGAGCCCTCGCACGGAGTCTTCGGCCATGAAGTAGAAGCGGTATTGTCCCGGGTCGAAGTCGACCACCCAGTGGAGTTTTTTCTCATAGGATATGGTGTCGGCGGGAGGGTATTCCAGCGAGTTTCCCACTTGCACCGGCTCATACGAGTAGTTGGTCAGGGGTAGTGCAAACCAACGGTAACGCAGGTTTTCCATGTAGGCGTAGTTCACATTCAGTTCCAACTCGACCGTGTCTCCGGGATAGAGTGTGGAGAGGGCCGTGCGCTCAGCTTGGCTAAGTCCGAAGGTATCTATCACGATTTCCCCGGCTTCGTAATCGGACAGGTAAGTGTAGTTTCCTTCGTCGTCATAGCATGCAATGAAGCCGATGGAAGCAAACAAGAATATAGCTATGTAGGTCAATGTTTTCATAATGGTTCTTTTCTATTAGTTGTCAAAACTGATTTCAAGTCCGGTGTTCTCGTCCAGAATGGGGCCGTAGGTTTCTCTATACTCATTATATGCGTTGGTCAGCATAATCTTGTAATTGTTCAGCTCGGCCCATGTCATTTCGTCCGTGTCGAACTCCGTCACTCCGGCGTTGTTGAGCATGAAGCGGTATTTGGCATCGCTGTATGTGCCGAAGAATTCTTCCAGTTCGTCCCATTTGTTGGGCTGGCTCAAGATGTCGTTCCACTTGAGCAACAGGTGGTCTTGTTCGGCACTGCCTACGGCAAAGTCGTCTGAGGCCACTACTTGTATGTAGAGTCTGACGGTCGTCTCCTGCAACACGTCGGCACGCTTCAGCACCACGGGACAGGTGGCCTGGTTTTCTCCGGCCGGGATGGTGACGGTCGTGGGGCATTCATAGAGGTCGCTTGTGGCGGTCGTCAGTTCGTCCACCACTTCCACACGTGCCGTGCGGTCATAGTCAGCGGTCAATCCCATGACATAGAGCGTGACGTCCATAGTCTGTTCGGTGACGGATTCAGGGCTTGTGACGAAAGAGAATGTGAGGGAGTCGGTGTCGAGTGTCCACTCTTCAGGCCCTTCCATGCGGATGCGCGGTTCGTCCTGATAATAGAATCCGTCATTTTCGCAGCTTGCTCCAAGGAGGAGGAACAAGCAGGCTGTGAGTATGTAGGGTATGTGTTTCATATACGTGTGTTGTTATGATAAGTTTGTTGTCAGTTTGTATAACCACCGAATTCTTGGTCGGTCGACGGGATAGGCAGGACGTAGACCGAGCGGGACGGGACGACGCCTGCTCCTGTGATGGATGAGGCATTCAGCCTTTTGTAGTAGTAGAAGAGTTGTCCTCCCTCGCCTACGAATTCTTTGCGGTATTCCTTGTAGATTTCGTTTTGTATCTGGTCCGAGGTCAGTGTTTCCGACAGCGGATAGGCACTCAGGTTGCGTGCTTCTCTCACTTCGTTGAGCAGCTCGATGGCGCGTGCCGGGTCGGTGTCCTTCAGGCATTCGGCTGCGATGTAGAAGGCCTCCGTCATGCGGATGAGCGGATAGACATCGTTGTAGCGTCCGTTTTCGTAGTGCCAGAACTTGCAGAGGTAGCGGTTTTCCCCGTCCTGTTCGTAGCCGCGCAGGTAGCGGTAGTCATTTCCCAGCGAGCTGGACAGTTCGTAGATGTCCTGTGCTTTTTCGGTCGAGGGACTGAGGCTGCTGGTGCCTCCGGCAGAAGTGAAGTAATAGTCGGCGATGTCTTCCCAGTCATCGATGGCCAAGTTGAAGATGTGTTCCGACGTGAACGCCCGGTCGCATTCGTAGTCGTATTGTGTCTCTACGGAAGTCCGGTCGACAAATCTGAAAGGCTTGCTATTCTGGTCACTTTCTGCCATGTCGATTATCTCATTGGCATAAGTGAGGGCATTCTCCGTGTCGCCCATCCAGAGATAAGCGCGTGCCAATGTGGCCACAGCGGCATAGTAGTTGAAGTAGCAAATGCGTTCGGAACGTTGGCTGTAGGGCGATGTGCCGATTTTCAGGGAGTCGTGTTGCAGGCAGTCACGGGCTTCCAGCAAGTCGTCGATGATGAGTTGCATGGTGGCGTTCACGCTCTGCTGCCCGACCACGTTGGTGGAGTATTCCGTGACGTAGGGCACGCCGTTGGCACTGCCGTCCATCGAAGGCGCACAGGCAAAGAGACGCATCAGGTCGAGATGCAGGAACGCACGCAGTCCCAAAGCTTCGCCTTTGTACGTATAGTAATGATTTTCAGAAAAGATGTTCGGATCGGCTTCCTCGATGTTGCTGAGCACCAGATTCAGGTTGGCTATGCAGTTGTAGGTCTGGTTCCAGATTGTCTCGATGATGGATTCGCAGGCGCTGTTTGTGTAGTCATACTCTGACGGATAGCGCCATTCTCCGTTGCTGTCGATGTTGTAGTTTTGTGACAGGACTTCGGTGAAGCCGATGCCCATGTTGAGCGCATACATGCTTTGTGTGCTCATGGCTGTGTAGACGCCCGTGAGTTGGTCTCGATAACCTCCTTCGCTATTGAAGTGGTCGTCTTCTTGTATCTGTGATCTCGGACTTACGTCCAGCCAGTCATTGCAGGCAGTGAAACTGAAGGCCACAATGCCTGTGAGTAATATCTTTATAAACTGTAGTTTCATAATGAAATGTCTTGATTAGGATTAGAAAGTTGCTTGTACGGAGAGTGAGAAGGTGCGGGCGTAGGGATAGTCTGTGCCTCGCTCAGTCTTCACGGATGAGAATACAAACAGGTCGTTCGTGTAGGCTGTTACTTTCAAGCGTTCCAAGAACTTGTTGCGCTTCATGAACTTGCAGTTCTTGAAGTCATAGTAGACGCTCAGTGAGGAGAGGGTGAAGGTGTTGTAGTCCTCCACGAAGCGCGATGTCGGGTAGGTGGTCGTCTGGTCCGTGATAGCTTTGTAGAGCGACACGTCGCCGGCTTTTTGCCAACGGTCGGTGAACACGCGGCGGTCAACATTGTATTCCAAGGCTGCATTCTCCACCTTGTCCACCAGCGTGGAGTTGTAGATTTGGCCGCCAAGACGGAAACCGCAGGTTGCCGAGAAGCCGATGCCGTTGATTTCTCCGTTGAAGCCGACGTTTCCGTTCACTTTGGGCTGTGTGTCACCGCAGACTACCTGGTCGGCCGTGTCATACTCATAAGTGATGGTGCCGTCTTTCTTCACAAAGATTTCCTGCCCTGTCTGCGGGTCGATGCCCAACGACTTGACTGCCCAGATGGCCGTCATGGAGCAACCTTCGTAATACTTCACGGAGGGCGTGGTGATGCCTTCTTCCATCATGTTGGCATCTTGCTCGTCGTTCCAGGCACGGAGGCTGTTGGAGATGCTCTTCAGGGTGTTCTTGTTGTGGGCTGCATTGACATAGACGTTGATCTAGTTGCCTTTTTGCAGATTCTCATATACGCGATAGTTCAGGTAGGCTTCCACACCTTTGTTTTCTGTCTCTCCCAAGTTGGCCACGTAGGTCGAGAAGCCTGTCGTGGCAGGCACAGTCACATCTGTAATCATGCCTTTCGTGTCTGAAATATAGTAGTCTACACGTCCTGTCAGGCGGCTGCCGAACAGTTCGAAGTCCAGACCGAAGTTCGTGTCGTAGGTCTCCTGCCAGCGCAAGTCGGGGTTGGACAGCGCGTAGGCATACGAACCGATGTAGCCGTTGTAGGAATCATCGTTGTAGTAGCGGAAAGTCGTGATGGCGTTATAGGAGCTGAAGCCCTGGCTTCCGGTGTAGCCGAAGGAGGCACGCAGTTTCAGGCGGTTGAGCACGCTGTTGCCGCGGAGGAAAGGCTCGTTGTGGATGTTCCATCCGCCGCCGACCGACCAGAACGAGCCCCAGCGGTTGTTGGCTCCCGTTTCGGACGACCCCGTCAGGCGGTAGTTGGCATCGAACAGGTAGCGTTCGTCAAAGGAGTAGTTCAGCGAGATGAGTCCGCCGCAACTGCGCGACACGTTCTCTTCGCCCGTCGGGCTTTCATTCTCGGCATACTGCACGGCGAACGTGATGTCGTTCATCTGGTCATTGGGGAAACCTTCGGCTGTCATGGCTGCTGATTCGTAGCTGACGTCGCTCATGTTCAACTGTCCGTTCAGGAAGATGAGGTGCTTGTCCAGCTGCACGGAGTAACTGAGGTTGGCGTCGGCGTTGATATTGGTCGATGTGCCATTGAGCTTGTAGTAAGAACCTTTGGCAAACTCGTCCGTCTCGTTGATGAAGTCCGTGTGGTTGGCCGGCTTGAACTGGTCGGCCGTGTTGGTCTGGCGGACGAATCCCAGGCGGCCGGTGAAGCGCAGGTTCGGCTTAATCTGCCATTCCAGGTAGAAGTTGTTCGTGATGTTCGTGTACGTGGTGTTGTCGATGGTGTTGAGCGTCGTGTTGTAGATGGGGTTGGAATACTGTGCTGACTGTCCGCTGTTGTTCGTGTACGTATAGCTTTGTATCAGGCTTCCGTTCTCGTCATACAAGCGGCTGTAAGGGTTCATCTGGGCGTAGTCGGAGAAGCTGCCGTAGGGTGACTCGTCGCTGCTGTTGTAGTCGATGGTCAGCTGGTTGCGGAAGATGAGGTCTTTCACGCGGTAGGACAGCGTGATGCCGCCGGAGAAGGTGTTGCGGGTCGAACCTTTCATCGCGCCTTCGATGTTGTTGAATGACAGGTTGACGCCGTAGACCATTGCCTGGTCGCCGCCTTCCAGGTAGAGCGAATGTTTCTGGCCGACGCCGGTGCGGATGGGTTGCGACAGCCAGTCGGTGTTCACACCGGCCAATACCTCGCGGAGCTTGTTCGTGTAAGTCTCGTCGAGCGAGATTTGCGTGAGCGCGTTGTCCGACGAATAAAGTCCTGCCAGACGCTCCACTTCCAGCTTTTCAGCTGCATTGCAGAGGTCGTAGCTGCTCAGGTCGGGGGCTTCGATGTTGAGGTCGCCGGTGTAGGTGATGCGCATCGTGCCGGCTTCGGGCCGCTTGGTCTCGATGACCACCACGCCGTTGGCGCCCTTCGAGCCGTAGATGGCCTTGGCCGTCGCGTCCTTCAGCGTCGTGACGCTTTCCACCTGGTTCATGTCCAGGTCCATGATGCGGGTCGGCGTCGTCTCGAAGCCGTCGAGGATGAAGAGCGGCTGGTTGGCGTTGGACGCATACTCGCTCTGCACGTTGGAGATGGTCGACGAGCCGCGCATCTGGAAGTCGGGCATCGCATTCGGGTTCGAACCGGCCGACAGGTTCTCTATCTGCATGAAGGAGGGGTCAATCGTGGCCAGGCTCTGGAGCACGTTCTGGTTGCCCACGCGCATCAGTTCGTCTCCCTTCACCGTCGTGACAGCTCCGGTAAACGTGTTTGCCTTGCGTGTGAAAGCACCCGTGACGACCACCTCTTCGAGGCTTTCGGACGAGGGCGTAAGGCTGATTTCATACGTCGTCCGTTCGTCGAGGGTGATGGTCCGGTCCTCATAGCCGATGTAACTCACCTTGATGGCCTTGGCCGATGAAGGCAGTTTCAGGCTGAATTTTCCGTTAATGTCTGTCGGAGTGCCATACTGGGCATTGGTTTTCGTGCCCTCCAGCAGCACGATGTGTGCCCCGGGCAGGCCGGTGCCAAATTCGTCTTTCACAATGCCGTTGATGGTGCGTTCGGATTGGGCGTACGATGGACTCCATGCCAACCATCCCACAAGGAGGAGCAGGAGGAAGCGGAGCATGCCGGTCCGCCGTCTGCAAGGTTCGGTAGGTCTTTCTTTTCTCATTGCTCTATAATATTAAAAGTTAGTGTGTCATGTCTTTTTCTCTCAAGGGGCAGGTCTGAACCGCTTTGATTTTGTCACAAAAGAATGGAAAAGAGTTATAGGTTGTATTAAAATGCCTCTTTCAATAACGGCAATTGACGCTATTGGATAAAAAACTGTTAAACTGCCCGGCTTCCGCCCCCTCTGATGGGCAGCTGCCGGACGGGTATCCGAGCGGATGACGGCCTGTAGCCGTACGGCTGCATGTGTGTATCCGTGCATGTGCCAGGACGTACCTGTACGGCTGCGCAGCTGTAGTTGCCGGACTACATGCCTGTACTTGCACAAGTGGGTGTCCGTATCCGTCAGTTACAAGCCTGTATCCGTACGGCTGCAAATTTGTAGCCGCGCAACTACAAGTTTGCAGCCGGTCAACTACAAGTTTGTAGCCGGTCAACTACAGAAATGTAGCCGCACGGTTACAGGTTTGTTCCCGTGCGGCTGTCGTCCGTGCAGTTGCTGTGTGTGGGGGAGGAAGTCAATCGGCCTCGTCTGTGCCGGAAGAGAGATGGAGCGCCTTCTCCCTATATTCCTTGGGCGACATGCCGACGTTGGTCTGAAACACTTTGTAGAAGGTGGTCATGGAGCTGAACCCGACGTCGGAGGCGATGCCCTTGAGCGTGATGTCGGCTTGCGGGTCGCCCAGCAGGCGGATGGCCTCGTCGAGCCGGTAGCGGTTGACGTACTGGGTGAATGTCTGGCCCGTCTGCTCGTTGATGACTTGGGAGAGGTAGGTGCGGTTCGTGCCCAGCAGGTCGGCCACTTTTTCCTTGGTCAGCAGTTTGTCTCGGTAGATGCCCTGGTCCGTCATGCAATGTTCCAGGTTCTGGAAGAGCATGTGCTTCTTTTCGTCGGTCAGGGGCGAGTTGACATACTTCTTTTCAGCGTCTTCCGCGACGGATGGGGAGGGGAAATACATGTAGGCGGTGGTTGAAGCTCCTATATAAATAAGGTAGGGAGAACTTTGCTGATGCCCCAGCTCGTAGGTCTGGAGCGAATACTTCAAGCCGACCGTGTCGCGCTGGATATAGTAGACGTTGGCGATGTTGGCCAGCAGGATGGCGCGGAGCTTCTCATACTGGCTGCGTTGCGCCGCGTCCAGCCCCAGGAAGAAGTAGTGCAGGGCCGAGTAGGGGTCGTTGTCCAGGTTGTAGGCATACAGTCCCAGCCCGTTGTACACGGAGCAGAGGGCCGAATCGTTCCGCGCGTTCTCGGCATTGATGCGGGCTTGCCCCAGGTGGTTGTAGGCTGCCGAGTCGCCCAGCATGGTGTAAGCCTGTCCCAGCCCGATGTGGGCATAGAGCACGCTGCGGTGATAGTCCTGCCGGGCGGAGTCTAGTCCGCCCGACCACGGAGTCTAGTCCGGGCGAGAGCCGACTAGTATCCGTGGTCGGACGCCCTTAAGGGGGTCAAATTCATCACTTATTATTCCGGTTAGGCCAAAATGATTTCGTATTTTTGCATAAAAACAGATGATATGAAAGATTCAGGGTTTGACGCGATGATGTTCGGACGGTTGAAGGCTGGCGATGAGGCAGCTTTCAAGTGCCTGTTTGAGCACTATTACGTGCCCTTGTGCCTGTATTCCGTGCAGATTACGGAGTCGCCTGAAGATTCGGAGGACATCGTTCAGGACTTCTTCGTGCGTTTCTGGGAGAAAGGCTTTTATCGCACAGTCGACACGAACTTGAAATCCTACTTGTTTAATGCCGTGCGCAATCTTTCGTTCAACTATCTGAAGAAGCAGCGGACATATTTGTTTGAGGAGCTGGAGGAACGTTCCCTTTCCCTGCCGGAAGAATGTACGGAAGATGATGTCCGTGAGCACCACCGCCATCTGCACGAAGCCTTCCGGCGTCTTTCTCCCCAGGAGGTCCGTGTGTTGCGGGGCATCGTCTTTGAAGGAAATACCTACAAGGAAGTCGCTCAGGAGATGGGCATTTCGGTCAATACGGTGAAGACTTATCTGGCGCGTGCCTTGAAATTTCTGCGGATGCAGTTGCTTCTGGGGATAATATTTATTTGTTTTTTGAGAATTTTCTTCTCTCTCTGTCACCCATTTCTGTAATCGCGTTGTCATAGGGTAAAAGAACATTGGAAACCCTATGGAGGAAAAACGCATCTACACATTATTTATAAAGTATAAGTATGGCCGGCTGTCGGCTTCCGACCGTGAAGAGCTTCGGGCCTGGCTTGAGGCTTCTGAAGCCAACCGCGAGCTGTTTGTGTCCTTCCTGCGTATATGCAAGCAGGAGGTCCAGTTCGAAGCGCTTGGGCAGCTTGAGCCTGATAAGGCGTGGGATGCTTGCAGGCGCAGGCGTCTCTTCCGCCGCTATTTGCGCCATCCGTTGACCCGCTGGGCCGTAGCCGCTGTGCTGGTCGGCCTCGTGTGTCTGTGGTATGCGCGTTGGGATACGACGTCTGAGGCTTCCGGCACGTCGTTGGCCGAATTGTTTCCCAATCACGGACACCGGGAAGCCTTGTTCGTGTCAGGGCAGGGACAGGTGTGGTCGCAGACCGATTCCACCTTTGTCTGGCTCGACCCGAAGGCCCCAGCCTCGCACACCTCTGACTATCGGTGGCTCAAAGACCTGTCTTCGTCCCGTGACAAACGCAGCAATGAGGTCCATGTGCCGCGCGGAGGGGAATATTCGCTGGTGCTGGCCGACGGGACGAAAGTCTGGCTCAATGCCTGCTCCACTCTTCGCTTCTCCTATCCGTTTGATTCGCTTCGTGTGGTTAGCCTGGAGGGCGAAGCCTATTTCGAGGTGGCGCACGACCGGAAACCTTTTGAAGTCCATGCCGCAGGTAATGTCGTCCGGGTGCTGGGAACGAAGTTCGACGTCCGAGCCTATGCAGGGCAGCCGTTGCAAGTGACGCTGGCCGAGGGGCGCGTGCAGGTGGACGGAGCGGGCGGTGACCGTCGTCTGCTCCCGGGCGAACAACTGACGGAGGCGGTCGGCACGTATGACGTGCACGAAGTCGATGCACGTCGGGCGACAGCCTGGACGCGGGGCGTCTTTGAATTTGACGACACGCCGTTGGATGAGATAGTCCGTCAGTTGGAACGCTGGTACAATGTCGACATGGATTATGCCTCAGCCGACCTGAAACACATCCGTTTCACGGGCACCATCCTGCGCAAGGAGTCGTTGGGCTATGCGCTGGAGATGATTCAGAAAGTGTCGGATGTCTGTTTTTCTAAGAAGGGAGAATGTGTACGGATAGAGAAGAAATAATTGTAACAAGATGTTTAACATAATTATAAGTCTTATGAGAAAGAATGAGAGAAAGAAAATGTCGTTGTCTGTTATGGTAGGACGACGGAAAGCTGTAGTTCCTTTATTTGCTTGTTTATTAGCTTGTAGTCCGACGGGTGTCTATGCTTATGCACAAGGAGATGTTGGTACATCTATTTCCATTACGGAAAAAAACATCTCAGTGAAAGAAGCTTTGGAGCAGATAAAGCGCCAAAGTGGCGTGTTTTTGATGTATCAGGATGAAACAGTGAAGGGTTTGGTACTTGATTTGGACTTGAAAGGAGTAACATTACAGGAGGCTTTGTCTACGTTATGTAGTCAAGCTGATTTGACTTATGAATTTTCTGATGGGCATGTGTTGATTCGTCCTAAAAATGAAGTGGAAACTGTAAAGATTGGTCAGCAAAAACGTCGGGTTACAGTACGTGGTACAGTGGTAGATGAACAAGGTAACCCTTTGACTGGAGCGACAATACGAAATCCAATGGGGGGGGTAAACAAGCCGTTGTAGCGGATATGAATGGCCACTTTACTATAACTATACCGATAGATGTGCGGGAATTAGAAGTTGCATTTATTGGTATGAAGACCCAGGTAGTGGCTGTACATGGAGATCGTCCGTTGCATATAGTGATGGTGGAAAACGAACAACAACTTAGCGAAGTTATTGTGACCGGTTATCAGACGCTTTCGAAAGAGCGGGCGACAGGTGCATTTGGGGTTATTAATACGGAAGAATTAGAAAGTAAACTTCAACCCGACTTGAAGTCTGTTCTAGAGGGACAAGCTGCAGGTGTGGTACTTGATAAGGATGGTAATATTGAGATTCGTGGTGTGTCAACGTTTTCGGCTGAGAAAACTCCATTAATCGTAGTTGATGGTTATCCAGCAGAAATAACACTTGATGACCTGAATCCAGATAATATTGCTAATGTTACAATTTTGAAAGATGGTGTTGCAGCTTCTATTTACGGCTCGCGTGCAGCCAATGGTGTGATTGTCGTAACAACGAAAGGTGGTCAGAAAGGTAAACCTCGTATTTCATACAAAGGTTCGCTCAATATTGTGCCAAAACCCGATTTAGATGATTTACATAAGGCTTCCACTTCCGATTATATAGATGCTGAGATAGATATATTCAATCAAGATACTTCGAATCCTGATCCGATGAGTAAGTATCCGATGGGGCGTGTGACCTATCTGCTGATGAAGGCACGTGATGGAGTGATTACTCAAGATCAGGCTATGAGTGAAATCAATCAGTTGCGTAACATTAATAGCCTTAAGCAGGTGGAAAAATACATGATGCGCAGCAAGTTGGCTATGCAACATAATATTTCTTTGTCTGGAGGAACGGATACAAATACTTACAACATTGCGCTTAATTTGTATGATTCCCGTGAACATTTTCTCAATACAGGAGAAAGCCGCATGTTGCTTGATTTAAAGAATGAATGGAAACCATTTAAATTTATGACAATTGGTGTGTCGGCCAATATTAATTATAATAAAAATCATGCTCCAACCATGACTGCTGAAAGTTTCTGGGATTGGAAGTCGACATCCTATTTCCAGCCTTATACAAACTTTGTGGACGAGAAGGGACACAGCATAGATATTTGGGGCGTACCGGAATACAAGATAAACCGTTACGAGGAAATGGATGGAATGAAGGATTGGAATTATAACCCTATTGAAGATCTTTCAGAGGATTATGCACGTACGACTAATTTTAATGTACTTCTTACAGCATTCCTGCGCATGGACTTATGGAAAGGGCTTAATTTGGAAATTGGAGGTAACTGGCAGCGTGGCAATTCACAGTATAAACAGATACGTAGTGAGAATTCTTTTGCTGTCCGTACGACGTACAATGATGCGACTTCTGTATCAAATCCTGCGGAGCATTATTTTCCAGATGGGGCACTTATCAATGAACAGCGTAATATCAGTGCTAATTGGACAGTACGTACACAACTTAATTTTCGACGAGACTTTGATGGAGAGAAACATCGAGTGACAGCGTTAATCGGTAATGAAGTACGTCGTCAGACGTATGATTATAATACACTTGCTTCGCGGGCAGGATACAATTCTGTGGCTGGTTCATTTATTCCTGTTAATATCAAGGATTACAATGGCGGAGAATATAATTCTGATATGATTTTGCAAGGTACGCGAATGATTTCTTCCTTGGAAGAAGGTGAATATTCATATCGAGATAATCGTTTCGTTTCTTGGTATGGTAATGGTTCATATGAATATGACAATCGTTTCATCTTAAGTGGAAGTATTCGTCTTGATTTGACTAATTTCTTTGGTACGGATCCTAAGTATCGTTACAAGCCTTTATGGTCGGTAGGTGGAACTTGGAAATTGAATAATGAAAAGTTCTTTAATATTTCATGGATAGATCGTTTGCATTTGCGTGCTTCTTATGGTATTAATGGCAATATATCTTTGAGTCAAGGCCCATTCTTGATTTTGAATGCCGGTAGTTATAATCAGACTACGGGCGGTGTCTCCTATAGTGTGGCTTCTCCTCCAAATGATCAGTTACGGTGGGAAAAGACGCAGACTGTTAATTTCGGTGTAGACATTTCTGTTTTACAGAGCCGGCTGAATATTAGCTTGGATTATTATAATAAGAAAAGTACGGATTTGTTGGCTAGTGATGCAATCGATCCGACAACGGGATTCACTTCGTTGACGAAGAATGCAGGAGCTATAACAAATAATGGTATAGAGTTGACTGTGGATGCTGTTCCTATTAAGAAACGTGACTTTTCATGGAGTATAATCTATAATATGGCTTACAATCATAATAAAGTGGATACTTATAATGTGACGCGCAATTATGCCGATAGTTATGCCTGTGCTTTAGGAGCGATCAATGTGGCTGGTTATCCGGCAGATGGTCTTTGGGGCTATCGTTTTGCAGGACTGAATAATTTGGGTGAAATGCAGATTTACAACGCGGAAGGAGAAATTATTAAGCCTGGTAATGCAACCACTGATGATGTGTTCTACATGGGAAGTATTCGTCCGAAAGTTGACCTGTCGTTAACCAACCGTTTCCGTTATAGAGATTGGGACTTGTCCTTCATGTTTATAGCTAAGTTGGGGCATAAATATCGTAAGGACGGTTTCTATGGTTCTAACTATGCTAATCGCCATGTAGGCGAGCGTTGGCGTCAGGCAGGTGATGAGGAGCATACCATTTATCCGGCTTTGAAGGCTTGGAATATGGATATGTTCTATTTCCCCTATATAGATAAGCTGATTGGTAATGCCAGTTACTTGAAACTTCGTGATGTAACGCTTACTTACCATGTACCTGAACGTTGGACGAATGTCATAGGCATGAGTGACGCGAAAGTATATTTTCAAGCCCGTAACCTATTTCGTGTCACAGCCAAAGGATGTGATATTGACCCTGAGACGGCGGAATTGAATACAACTGGAGGTACGGCAGAATCGACAGATCAAGGTTATCTGTCATTGCCGCTTCCTACAGAGTTTTATGTAGGAATAACTTTTTCTTTTTAACTATCAAACCATTGTAATTATGAAACTGACATATATACCTTTACTTTGTGGCGCACTTTTCGCGTCGTGTAATGATTTTCTTGATGTGAAACCTGTGGGCAAACTTATCCCGACTGAGGTGACACAGTTTGAGAATCTGTTGAATAATACAGGGACTATAGATTTTCACATGATAGATAATAATCGTGAGTGCGGTTATGGTTTTTTTGGAGATAATCTTTCAATTAGTGAAAACGAAGCAACTTATAGTTACACGAGTACTCATCCAAACTTGGATCGCTTGGCTGCCTATATCTATTATGAACCTTATGAGGACCCTTTGAGTATGTCTTATACATGGGAGTGGGGAATATATCGTGCGGCTGGTTTGTTTAATAATGTTATAGAGGGTATCGAGGATTTAGGAATGAGTGAAGACGAGTATGCTCGTCAGGTGAAGGCGCAGGCTTTGGCAGGTCGTTCCTGGTCTTACTTGGTTGGTACGTTAGCTTATGGACCAGCCTATGATCCCAATGGAACGAACGATACAAAGACAATTGTCTATCGAACGTCTGCATCGCCTAGCGATCCTAACCCACAATTATCTACTACAGGAGAAATGTTTGCATATTTAAAGGAAGATCTTGATTATGCTGTATCATATGCTCCTGATTATGTAGCAAATCCTACACGGGCTAGTAAATCGGCAGCTTATGCTTTGCGAGCGATGTATTGGATGTATATGCGCAATTGGAATGAGATGTATAATGATGCAGACCAGGCTTGGCGTTTGGCTTTGGAGACAAAAGGAGGCGTAGATAATTTGCTTTATGATTTTAACGATTTCTATTACGAACCGGATGAAAGTGCTTCGCCTCGGCCTGGAGAGGATGTGGAATACTACCTACAATTGAAATCGGAAGATGGTGATACGGACTTCGATAAGTCCTACAGTCGAGAAAACTTGTTATATCGTATTTCGCCAAATAGTGCTTATATATATCCTTCGGACGACTATCTGGCACTTTTTGATCAAGAGAAGGATTTACGTTGGTCGCTGTTTATGATGAATCGGACGGGATATAGCACTACAGTGGGAGAAGTTACCTATGAAGACGGCATACGTCGTTATAACATGCGAGGTGACAAGATGCTCAATAACGAAGGTATTACCTATCCTGACTTAATTTTGATGCGTGCTGAGGCTCAAGCCCGTTTAGGAGAATTGTCAGGTGCGTTGTCTGACTTGAATCTCTTACGGAAGTATCGTTACGATAACACTACGAATACCGATCTGCCTGGAGGTAGTGATATGTCGCAAGATCAACTTTTGGAGGAAATATTGAAAGAACGTCGTCGCGAACAACCAATGAGCAGCTTTCAGCGTATTTTTGATCTTAAGCGTTATCTGCTTGATGTTGGGAAACCTTGGTGTAAAACAGTCATTACGCACATGATTGGCACGAAGACTTATTCGAAGACAGTTGACAAGGAGAGCTTTTGTATGCAAATAAAGAATTCTTATATTCGCTACAATCCGCAGTGGGGACTTACGGAGTGGGAAGGTACTTGGGATCCGAAGTCAGCAGAATAAGTTCTTGTTTTTCTATCTCCCTTTTCCATTATCCTAATAATTATCGGGGGCACATCTTTTTAGATGTGCCCCCGACACGTTTATAGATAGAATCAGCGAACGCATGAAAGAATCAGTTCCATGTAGGACCTGTTTCATCGATGCCCCAGACGTTGCAGAGGGCTATGTCGAAGATGAGTACGGAGTAGCCGGGGATGTCGCCGTTGTCACTCGTGCCGTATGCCAGTTCGCTGGGGATGTAGACTTCCCAGCGGTCGCCTTTGTATTGCCAGTCTGGCAGACGGTGGTCGCCTTCGTACATGGCTTGCAGAGCTGTTGTGAAACCGTTTACCATAGATCTTGCAGCAAACTTGGTCGGCGTGGCTGTCTCGTAGTCCAATTCAGAGGTGAATGTGCCGTCGAAGACCGTACCGTTGATGAGGCTACCTTTATAATGCACGTAAACAGAGTCGCTGAACAGCACGCCGCGGCATTGCGGAGTGGGGTCTTCACCCATCTGGGCCAGTTCCTGCTGCGCCAAGGCCTGGGCATCCTGAATCACTTTCACATAGATGTAGTCAGTCGTCTCGCCTTGTGAGGGGAGCATGGAGCTGGAAGAACCTCCGTTGTCATAGTCTTGCGTATAGGCACGGATGATTTTCCATTCGCCGGTGCTGTTGGTCTGTGCCACGTCGGCGATGGAGTCGAGGTATCGCTCGTTTCGCACGCGCCAGTTGGCATACGGGTCGGATTCCGTTGTCTCTTCGCAGGCGGTGAACATTCCCATGCCCGTCAGCAGCACACCGAGCAGTAAGTAAAAACTTCGTTTCATAAGCGTTTTGTCCAAGGAGGGATTAAACCAATTTTTTCAGCAGGCTGGTGATGCTCACCTTGTCGGCAATGATGCCGGTGAGGTCGGCAATGGGCACACGTTCTTGTTCCATCGTGTCGCGGTTGCGCAGCGTCACGCAGTTGTCCTCCAGCGTCTGATGGTCGACCGTGATGCAATAGGGCGTGCCGATGGCGTCCTGCCGACGGTAACGTTTGCCGATGGAGTCTTTTTCGTCATACTGGCAGTTGAAGTGGAAGCGCAGCTCGTTCATGATGTCGCGTGCCTTTTCGGGCAGGCCGTCTTTCTTCACCAGCGGCAGCACGGCCAGTTTCACGGGTGCCAGGGCGGCAGGCAGCTTCAGCACCACGCGCGTCTCGCCACCTTCCAGTTTTTCTTCCTGGTAGGAAGCGCACATCACGCTGAGGAACATACGGTCGACACCGATGGACGTCTCGATGACGTAGGGCGTATAGGACTCGTTCAGTTCCGGGTCGAAATACTTGATGCTCTTGCCGCTGAATTTTTCATGCTGCGAGAGGTCGAAGTCCGTGCGTGAGTGGATGCCTTCCACTTCCTTGAAGCCGAAGGGCATCAGGAATTCGATGTCGGTGGCGGCGTTGGCATAGTGGGCCAGCTTCTCGTGGTCGTGGTAGCGGTAGTGGTCGTCGCCGAAGCCGAGTGCTTCGTGCCATTTCAGACGGGTGGCTTTCCAGGTCTTGAACCATTCCAGCTCTGTGCCGGGACGCACGAAGAACTGCATTTCCATCTGTTCGAACTCGCGCATGCGGAAGATGAACTGGCGGGCCACGATTTCATTGCGGAATGCCTTGCCGATCTGGGCAATGCCGAAAGGCACTTTCATGCGGCCTGTTTTCTGCACGTTGAGGAAGTTGACGAAGATGCCCTGTGCCGTTTCGGGACGCAGATAGACTTTCATAGCCCCGTCAGCCGTAGAACCCATTTCAGTGGCAAACATGAGGTTGAACTGGCGCACTTCTGTCCAGTTTTTCGTGCCCGAGATGGGGCAGACGATTTCCTCGTCGAGGATGATTTGGCGCAGCTCGTTCAGGTCGTTGTCATTCATGGCCTTGGCGTAGCGCTCGTGGAGGGCGTCGCGTTTGGCTTGATGTTCCAGCACGCGGGCGTTGGTCGAGCGGAACTGAGCTTCGTCGAAGGCATCGCCGAAGCGTTTGGCAGCCTTGGCCACTTCCTTGTTTATCTTCTCGTCATATTTGGCTATCTGGTCTTCGATGAGCACGTCGGCACGGTAGCGTTTCTTCGAGTCGCGGTTGTCGATTAAGGGGTCGTTGAACGCATCCACGTGGCCTGAAGCCTTCCAGATGGTGGGGTGCATGAAGATGGCCGAATCCAGTCCCACGATGTTCTCGTGGAGCAACACCATGCTCTGCCACCAATATTGCTTGATGTTGTTTTTCAGTTCCACACCCATCTGGCCGTAGTCATACACTGCGCCCAGTCCGTCATAGATGTCGCTTGAAGGGAACACGAAGCCGTATTCCTTGCAGTGCGACACGATTTTCTTAAATACATCTTCTTGTTGTGCCATTTGTATCTATGTTTGTTTCAGTCTTCTGTTGTCCTGCCCGGCCGTAAAAGTTTGGCGGGCTATTCATAACAATGAAGCGCAAAGTAAACGATTTTTTTTGTATCCGCTTTCATTCCGCGCAAAGCGTTATTATTCTTTCACAAAGCAGCATAGTTGGTAAGCCTTTATGTCGTTTTGTGTGTCGCAGATGGCATTTTTTCCCTTTCCGGAGGGAGGAGTCCGGTGGATGAAGTATGGATTAGGGGAGTCGAGTTCTTTATTTGTTAGATGTTTTCGCATTTAGGGCAGTAGGTCTCAAGATGGGGCATCCGGAGACTGCCAGCTTATGCCTGCCGGACGGATGCTGTATGGAGGCTTGAGTGTCGGTCTGTGGCAACAGGTTGATTGGTAGGATGTTGTTCGGATGCTGCTTTTCTATGGATTCCGGCTTTGGACGGAAAGGAGGGTAGCCGACCACGCCTTCCTTTCCGCCCGTGTGCCGAAAGGAGGGCGGACACGGGCCGGGTTAAGGGGATGCAAGGCTTGGCTTCAGGCTTCGTCGGTTCGGAATCCTGAAGCCAGGTCCGGGACGTTCTCCGGAGGTGAAAAGTGTTCGCATATTTCAGTTTTGGGGAGTACGGCGAGTCCTTGGGGCGTATGTGCGTTTTGCCGTCCGTGAAAGGAGCTTTCCGGCGTGCTTTTTGTCTTTTTTACTTAAAAGGAAAGGGGAAAAGTAAGGGAAAACGCGGCAAAATGCTTATTTTTGCGCATATTGCAATTATTATAGGACTATACATATTATGAGCGACACACCTCAAGAAACAGATATACCGAACAGTGAACATTCAGATTACCGACCCGTCGACACGAAAAATGAAAGCGTGCGACACCAACTGAGCGGCATGTACCAGAACTGGTTTCTGGACTATGCCTCTTACGTCATCCTGGAGCGTGCCGTGCCCCATGTGAACGACGGACTGAAGCCTGTGCAACGGCGTATCTTGCACTCGATGAAGCGATTGGACGACGGACGCTATAACAAGGTGGCCAACATCGTGGGACACACCATGCAGTTCCACCCTCACGGCGATGCTTCCATCGGCGACGCGCTGGTGCAGCTCGGACAAAAGGAGTTGCTCATCGACCATCAGGGAAACTGGGGAAACATCCTCACGGGTGACGATGCTGCTGCACCGCGTTACATCGAGGCCCGGCTCTCGAAGTTCGCCCTCGACGTGGTGTTCAATCCGAAGACGACGGAGTGGAAGCTCTCCTATGACGGTCGAAACCGTGAACCCATCACGCTGCCCGTGAAGTTTCCTCTGCTGCTCGCCCAGGGGGTGGAGGGCATCGCCGTCGGCCTGTCGTCGAAAATACTACCGCATAATTTCAACGAATTGTGTGACGCTGCCATCGCCTACTTGCATGGCAAGCCCTTCCAGCTCTATCCCGATTTCCAGACAGGCGGCTCTATCGACGTGTCGAAATACAACGACGGAGAGCGGGGCGGCAGCGTGAAGGTGCGTGCCAAGATAAGCAAGCTCGACAACAAGACGCTCGTCATCACCGAAATCCCTTACGGCAAGACCACGTCGACCCTCATCGACTCCATCCTGAAGGCTGTGGAGAAGGGGAAAATCAAGATACGCAAAGTGGAGGACAACACGGCTGCCCATGCTGAAATCCTCATCCACCTGGCGCCGGGCACATCGTCGGACAAGACGCTCGACGCACTCTATGCCTTCACGGATTGTGAGGTGAACATCTCGCCAAACTGTTGTGTCATCGACGACAAGAAACCTCACTTCCTCACCGTCAGCGACGTGTTGCGCAAGTCAGTCGACAACACGCTCCAGTTGCTCCGCCGCGAGTTGGAAATCCGCAAGGGTGAATTGCTGGAAAGCCTGCATTTCGCTTCGCTCGAGAAGATATTCATCGAGGAGCGCATTTACAAGGACCGCCAGTTCGAGCAAGCCACGGACATGGATGCCGCCTGCGCCCACATCGACGAACGGTTGACCCCGTTCTACCCGCGGTTCATCCGTGAGGTGACGAAAGACGACATCCTGCGTCTGATGGAAATCAAGATGGGACGTATCCTGAAGTTCAACAGCGACAAGGCCAATGAGGCCATCGCCCGGATGAATGAAGAGGTGGCCGAAATCGACAAGAAGCTGGGTGACATGGTGGGCGTCACCTCCGAGTGGTTCTCCATGCTCAAGGAAAAATATGGCAAGGAACATCCGCGCCTCACGGAGATACGCAACTTCGACACCATCGAAGCCACCAAAGTGGTGGAGGCCAACGAAAAGCTCTATATCAACCGCGAAGAGGGCTTCATCGGCACGAGCCTGAAGAAGGACGAGTTCATCGCCAACTGTTCGGACATCGACGACGTGCTCATCTTCTACCGCGACGGCAAATACAAGCTGGTGCGTGTGGCCGACAAGATGTTTGTCGGGAAGAATGTCCTCCACATCGCCATCTTCAAGAAGAACGACAAGCGCACCATCTACAACGTGGTCTACCGCGACGGTGCGAGCGGTGCTTACATGATGAAGCGTTTCTTCGTGACGGCCATCATCCGCGACCGCGAGTATGACCTCACGGCCGGTACGCCCGGTTCGCGCGTGATCTATTTTACAGCCAATCCGAACGGGGAGGCCGAAATCATCAAGGTGACGCTCAAGCCCAATCCTCGCCTGCGGCGCATCACGTTTGAGCGTGACTTTGCCGAGATCGGCATCCGTTCGCGTCAGGCCAAGGGCAACCTGCTCACGCGCAATGACGTGCACAAAATCGCCTTGAAGCAACGCGGAGGTTCCACGCTGGGAGGACGTAAGGTGTGGTTTGACAGTGACGTGCTCCGGCTCAATTACGACGAACGGGGCGAATATCTGGGCGAGTTCCAGACGGGTGACCAGATTCTGGTGGTGCTCAAGAACGGTGATTTTTACACGACCGACTTCGACGTGAACAATCACTACGAACGCGACATCCATCTCATTGAGAAATTTGACCCGCACAAGGTGTGGACGGCCATCCTCTATGACCAGGACCAGCAGGGCTATCCCTATCTGAAACGTTTTGCCTTCGAAGCCTCTTCGCGTCGCCAGAACTATCTGGGTGAGAACAAGCACAATGAACTGCTGTTGCTCACGGATGAATATTATCCGCACCTGCAGGTGGTGTTTGGAGGAAACGACAGCTTCCGCGAGCCGCTTGACATCGAGGCGGCAGACTTCGTGGGAGTGAAGGGATTCAAGGCCAAAGGCAAACGCCTGACGACCTACACCGTGGCAGAAGTCAACGAGCTGGAACCCACACGGCAGCCCGAACCTCAACCGGAAGAGCTGGTGGAAGAACAGCCCGAACCTGTCAATGAAGACCCGGATGCGCACAAGAGCGACAGCGACATTATCGATGAGATTACTGGTCAAATGAAACTATTTTGAGGTTATGAAGACATACATGTTGATGCTGGCCGGACTGTTTGTGTTCCTGTCGTCTGTTGCAGGACAGGAGACTGACAGTTTGCAGGCAAACCGTTTTGTGATGCGCTCCACCCTTCTGGGTGTCGGACGGACGCAAATCGTGGACACGTATTTGTCCCCTGTCGAATATACGGGCATAGAAGGGCGATTCCTGCATGAGCGCATGCGTATGACCCGTATGTTGGGCGGCAACGTGTCGACCCAGAGCTTGCTGCAAGCCAATCTGGCTTATGCCGAAAACGATTCGAAGACGGGCAATGAGTTTGCCGGTATGGTGAATTGGAGCTACGGCCTGCACTATCATTTCCGCATCAATGACCGGCTGCGCATTCTGGCCGGAGGCTTGGGCGACCTGAATTTGGGATTTATCTACAACACCCGCAATTCCAACAATCCGGCCCAGGCCAAAGCTTACATCAACTTGACGGCTTCGGCGATGGCCATTTATGACTTTCGCATCAAGAAGCAGCCTTTCACGGTGCGCTATCAGGTCAATGCGCCGTTTCTGGGCGTGATGTTTTCTCCCGAATACCAACAATCATACTACGAAATCTTCACTTTAGGCAACAGTCACGGAGTGGTGAATTTCACTTCGGTGCACAACCAACCCTCCTTGCGTCAGTTGCTCACGCTCGACATCCCTTTGCGGCGGACGACGTTTCGTGTGGGCTATGTGGGTGACTTCCAGCAGTCGAAAGTGAACAATATCCGTTGCCACACCTATTCGCACGTCTTTATGGTCGGCTTTGTGAAGAATTTCTATCTGATTAAAGGCAAAGAGAAGCTGCAGGCAAAATCTCCGTTTTAAAACTTATGCACAATGAAAAAGTCGCTTTATACCTTATTAATATATGTACTGACATTCTCGTTCACCGGTTGCATTGACGTGGAGGAATATAATGATGATCCGCAAGGCAATTTCGAAGCGCTCTGGCACATCATTGACGAACAATATTGTTTCCTGGATTATAAAGCCGAGGAGTATGGCCTGGATTGGGATGAGGTGTATGACCGTTATAGCAAAGACATCGTGTCCAATATGACAGACAAGGATCTTTTCAATGTGTTCGACCGCATGCTGGCAGAGCTTCGTGATGGTCACGTAAACCTTTATACGGGCTTTGATGTGGCTCGCTATTGGGATTGGTATGAAGACTATCCGCAGAATTTCAGTGACAGCATCCAGCGCATTTATCTGGGAAAGGACTATCACATAGCTTCCGGCATGAAGTATAAGGTGCTTGATGACAATGTGGGCTATGTCTACTATGAGAGCTTCAGCGATGCCGTCGGCGAAGGCAATCTGAGCGATATGTTGCAGGAACTGTCCATCTGCAAAGGGCTTATCATCGATGTGCGCAACAATTCCGGAGGCCAGCTTACCAATGCCAGCAAGATAGCTTCGCGTTTTACCAACGAGAAAATTCTGACAGGATACATCTGTCACAAGACAGGTCCGGGGCATAGCGATTTTTCCGAACCTTACCCGGTCTATCTGGAGCCGTCCAATCATTTGCGTTGGCAGAAACCTGTTTGTGTGTTGACCAACCGGAGTGCTTATAGCGCAACAAATGACTTTGTAAACACCATGAATCAGCTGGATAATGTGACTATCGTGGGTGACAAGACCGGTGGAGGCTCAGGATTGCCTTTTTCTTCGGAGTTGCCGAACGGCTGGTCCATACGCTTTTCGGCCAGTCCGATGTTTGATCCGCAGATGAACCAGTTGGAATTTGGCATTGAGCCGGATGTGAAAGTCGACATGAGTTCAGAAGATATGGATCAGGGGAAGGATACGATAATCGAGCGGGCACGCCAGATTTTAAGTGAAAAAGCTTTGCATTAACGAAAAAATCACTATATCTTTGCATCGCTAAATTTGGGATGATATGATTCTCCTCAAAGAGCGCCTGTGGCGTAATTGGTAGCCGCGCCAGACTTAGGATCTGGTGTCTCGCGACGTGTAGGTTCGAGTCCTATCAGGCGCACAAGAAGGATGGTTATGACAGGTTCCTTTTCAGGGCAAGTCATGACCATCCTTTCTTTTTTTGCCGGGCAGGCTGGGTTGTGCCTTGATTTTAGTGCAGTCGTGCAGACGGGAGGAAAGTGCGGGGAGAAGAAAAAAGCCATTTCCGACCAATCGGGATGGTTGGAAATGGCTTATGGTTGGAAAAGATAAAGTGTCGTTAAGCTTTCACACGGCCTACGTATGAACCGTCACGAGTGTCCACTTCGATGGTTTCACCTTGATTGATGAACAACGGCACGCGCACGGTCGCACCAGTCTCGACAGTAGCCGGTTTCAGGGTGTTAGTGGCAGTGTCACCTTTCAGACCCGGTTCGGTATAGGTGATTTTCAGTTTCACTTTCACAGGAAGCTCTGCGAACAGGATGGTTTCAGTCGAAGCATCAGATACTACGTCTACGATCATTTCTTCTTTCAGGAAGTCAACACCTTCGATCAGGTCGTGTGCGATGGGCACTTGCTCATAAGTCTCTTGGTTCATGAAGATATAGTCTTCACCTTCTTTGTAGAGGTATTGATAAGGACGGCGTTCTACGCGTACGTCTTCCAGTTTCTCACCGATGTTGAAGCGACGTTCCAATACGTAACCGTCTACAACGTCTTTCAGCTTGGTACGCATGAAAGTGTTGCCTTTACCAGGTTTTACGTGGAGGAAGTCAATGCAGAAATAGAGTTTGCCATCCATTCGGATAGCTGTACCGATTTTGATGTCTTGGGCGTTAATCATACTTATCTGTGTTATGTTTATTGTTTAATGATAAATCTTAAGTCTTCTGCGTTTCGGCTGCAAAAGTAAGCTAAATCGGGAAAAAGCACAAAAAGATTTGAGCAAAAATGACTTATCGGCTTGGTTTATTTAAAAAAAGTCTCTATTTTTGCAGCCCGAATCATCATAGCTTAGAATAATAACATAAAAAGAATATAGCAATGAAAAGAACATTCCAACCTTCAAACAGAAAAAGAAAGAATAAGCACGGTTTTCGTGAAAGAATGGCAACTGCCAATGGACGTCGTGTGTTGGCTGCACGTCGTGCAAAAGGTCGTAAGAAACTGACAGTGTCTGACGAGTATAATGGTTGCAAGCGATAATCTTTCTTGCAATTAGAATTAGGATTAACGAAAGGGTATCTATGCGGGAAGCATGGATACCTTTTTGTTTGTGGCAGGATGTTTTGGACGAAGTCAAGGAATGAGTGTTTTTTTCTTGGAATACGGAGAATAAATATAGTATCTGACTAGGTTTTGCTTCTATTTTTGTCCTATCTTTGTGCCGAAAACTCAAAAATCGGATCTATGACCTTTAAGGATTTCTTTTCTTTAAAAAAGAATCGTGTCTTTTGGCTGAATATTCTTGGCATGATACTCTTCGTGGTAGTCGTTATATACGGTGTCTTGAAGGGGATTGATGTCTATACGCATCATGGAGAAAGTATCAGTGTGCTGGATGTACAAGGCATGTCAAGTGAAAAGGCTATCCAGGCTTTGGCTGGAACACAGCTGGAGCCGGCCATTGTGGATTCGTGTTATGTGCCGGATGTCCCCTCGGGCACAGTCGTTGACCAGAAGCCTGTTCCGGGGGCTCGTGTGAAAGAAGGTCGCCAAGTGTATCTGACGATTTGTACCAATAGGACTCCGACTCGGGTGATTCCCGATGTGATAGACAATAGCTCTCTGCGTGAAGCGCAGGCGCGAATGCTGGCGGCTGGTTTTCAGTTGACGGCAAATGATTACATAGCCGGTGAGAAAGACTGGGTTTACGGAGTACGCTACCATGGAAAAGCCTTGGAGCCGGGGGCAAAAATACCCATAGGGGCTGCTGTGACATTGGTGGTGGGAGGTGACATTGCTGTGGTTGATTCGTTGAGTACAGACAGTGTCGCATTAGAAACACCGCAGGCAGCACCGGTGAGTGAAGAAGAATCGTGGTTTTAAGGCGGACTTATGACTGAAGAATATATAGATGAATTAGATGACTCTTTGGACGATATAGAGTCCGTGACGAACGGTGGCAGAGAGCTTTATGAACATTTCCGTGTCGTGGTGGACAAGGGGCAGTCGCCAGTGAGGATTGACAAATACTTGTTTGAAAGACTGGTTAATTCTTCTCGCAATCGTATTCAGCAAGCTGCGGACCAGGGCTATGTGATGGCCAATGGCAAGCCCGTGAAGAGCAATTATAAGGTAAAGCCTTTGGATGTGTTGACTGTGATGCTCGACCGTCCACGTTATGATAATGACATTATCCCTGAAGATATTCCTTTGAATATTGTGTATGAAGACGACGATGTGCTGGTGGTGAACAAACCGGCCGGGCTTGTCGTGCATCCGGGCTGCGGTAACTATCATGGTACGCTGGTCAACGCCATAGCGTGGCATCTGCGTGACAATCCGAAGTATGACCCCAATGATCCGGCAGTCGGGCTGGTACACCGTATTGACAAGGATACGTCCGGCTTGTTGGTTGTGGCCAAAACGCCTGACGCCAAGACGCATCTGGGTCTTCAATTCTATAATAAAACAACTCAACGGAAATACAACGCTTTGGTATGGGGGATTTTGGAGCATGATGAAGGAACGATAGAGGGAAACATCACGCGCAATCCGAGAGACCGTATGCAGATGGCGGTGTCGGCAGATCCGGAGATTGGCAAGCATGCCGTGACTCATTATCATGTGCTGGAGCGTCTGGGCTACGTGACTTTTGTCGAGTGTGTGCTTGAGACCGGGCGTACTCATCAAATCCGGGTGCACATGAAGCACATCGGACATCCTCTATTTAATGACGAACGTTATGGTGGCAATGAGATATTGAAGGGGACACATTTCAGCAAGTACAAGCAGTTTGTCCTAAACTGTTTTGAGACTTGTCCCCGCCAGGCGTTGCATGCAAAAACGCTGGGCTTCGTGCATCCCCGCACGGGCGAACAAATGTTCTTTAATTCCGAGTTGCCTGAAGATATGACGGTGCTGCTGGAGAAGTGGCGCACATATATCAGCAATCGCGAACTTTAACGGATTTCAATCACATAAATATATGAAACGTATAATTGCAATTGTTGCAGGGGGAGATTCTTCGGAGTTTCCCGTATCCCTTCGCAGTGCGCAAGGGATCTATTCTTTCATCGACAAGGACAAATATGAAGTCTACATTGTGGAGATGAAAGGATTGTGTTGGGAAGTGGTGCTTCCTGATAATACAAAAGTCTCTATTGACCGTAATGATTTCAGCTTTATCTGTCAAGAGAAAAAGAAAGTGTTCGACTTCGCATACATCATCATTCATGGTACACCGGGAGAAAACGGCATCTTGCAGGGATATTTTGATTTGCTCCATATTCCTTATTCGACATGCGATGTGCTGGCTTCAGCTTTGACATTTAATAAATTTGCTTTAAACCACTATTTGAAGGGCTTTGGCATCCGCATTGCCGAATCTCTGATGGTGCGTGAAGGTTTTGAGATTACAGATCAGGAAGTCATTGACAAAATCGGCTTGCCTTGCTTCATCAAGCCTAATGAAGGAGGGTCCAGCTTTGGCGTGACCAAGGTGAAAACAGCCGAAGAAATCCAGCCGGCTATCCGGAAAGCCATGAATGAATCACCCGAAGTGATGATAGAAGCGTTTATGGCAGGAACGGAGATTACTTGTGGATGTTACAAGACAAAGACCAAAGAAGTCGTGTTCCCTATTACCGAGGTAGTGTCAAAGAATGAGTTTTTTGATTATGCGGCAAAGTATGACGGAGAGTCACGGGAAATCACGCCGGCACGGCTGGATGAGGACGTCACAGAGCGTGTGAAGTTGCTGACTTCTGCCATTTATGACATTTTGGGGTGTGAAGGCATCATCCGTGTGGACTACATCATAACGGAAGGCGGAAAAATCAATTTATTGGAAGTGAATACCACACCGGGCATGACTGAAACGAGCTTTATCCCCCAACAAGTCCGTGCAGCAGGCATGGAAATGAAGGATGTATTGACAGACATTATTGAAAATAAGTTCTAAACCTCAATTTTTTAGTCTATAACATAGAATCCCACTTGATAATAACAAAAAGATTTACGTAATTTGCACTATGACTCGTAGTGCAGGGAAATGGCGTGACATTTTGCTGTTTCCTGTGCTTTAAAACTTGATATACTATGAATATACCTGCAGAATTTGACGAAATTCGCCCCTATCAACCGGAGGAACTTCCTCAGGTCTTCGAGGAGCTAATCGCTGATCCCGCATTTCAGATGGTGGTCAACTATCTGTATCCAGACATCCCCTTTGACTTGATTGCCGCTAAAATGCGGAAATGTAAGACCAACCTGGATTTCCAGATGGCTTTCGGTTATGATTTCGTGAAGACTATTGCCAAGAAGTATTGCGATAGTCTGACGATGGACTGTTCGTCACTTCCTGATAAGAAAAGGGCTTATACTTATATTTCCAATCATCGCGACATCGTGCTGGATGCAGCCTTCTTGTCTGCTTTATTGATTGACAACGGCATGAACACCGTGGAGATTGCCATCGGCGATAATTTGCTGGTCTATCCATGGATTAAAAAGCTGGTGCGTGTGAACAAATCATTCATCGTGCAGAGGGCTTTGACCATGCGGCAAATGCTGGAGTCGTCGCAACGCATGTCGCGTTATATCCATTATGCCATCTCCGAAAAGCATGAAAATGTCTGGATTGCCCAGCGTGAAGGGCGTGCCAAGGATTCCAACGACCGCACGCAGGACAGTGTGCTCAAGATGTTGTCCATGGGGGGCGAAGGCGGATTCCTTGATTGCCTGAAACAACTGCACATCATGCCGGTGTCCATATCCTATGAGTATGACCCTTGTGATTATCTGAAAGCACTGGAATTTCAGTTGAAGCGCGATAATCCCGACTACAAGAAAACGCCGCAAGATGACTTGCTGAGCATGCAGACCGGTCTGTTCGGCTATAAAGGTCAAGTGCATTTCCAGATGACCACTTACCTGAACGATTATCTGGACACGCTGGATGCCAGTCGCCCGAAGGGAGAACTCTTCACACAGGTTTCCAATAAAATCGACCGGAGCATCCATTTGAACTACCGTTTCTATCCGGGCAACTATGTGGCATACGATTGGTGGAAGAACGAACAGCGTTTTGCTGACCGGTATACACCGGAACAAAAAGAAAAGTTCCAGGCTTACATTGAAGGACAGTTGGCCAAAATCAATCTGCCGAACAAGGATACGGCATTCCTGCTTGACCGTATCCTGGCGATGTACGCCAATCCGTTGATTAATTATTTGGAAGCTCTTCAGCATGAAGATTAATAGCCTTGGCGTCAGAAGACTCCAATCTGCCTGTCTCATCCTTGTCGCATTGCTTTTCACGCAGTGCGACAAGGATGATAATTATGTATACCCTGATGTGCTGACTGATTTCATGGACATTTACACCAATGAGGAAGCCATGGTCGACTGTATTCATCCCGATGCGTCCGGCATGCTGTCCTTGCAAAACCAGCTTTCGGGACAGGGCTTGCGTTCGGATACGCTCTATCGCGCTGTGGGCATGTATGCGCTTCCGGATGCAGACGGGAGTACGCTGGCCTATTCGGTGTCGTTGGTCTATGCCGAGCCGCCCATCCGGATGGGAGAAGGCATGACGGCCCGCATGGATTCTTTGTATGTGGAAAGTGTCTATCGCGGAGGCGGGTATTTGAACATCGTAGTACAGCCGATGATGCAGACGAAGGCTCATGTCTATGCCTTCGTGGAAGACAGCGTCGTAAGGCGGGGTGGTCGGACGTCGGTTTACTTCACCTTGGCTCACAGTCAAAATGATGACCGGGAATCTTTCCCCCGGCGTGTTTATTTGTCAATCCCATTGAAACAATATGCCTTGTCGCAAGGCGACACCCTTCATCTCCGGACCAATGTCTATGGAGAAGGCATCAAGGAATGGCATATACCTTATTAAGAAGCGGTAACGTCTGTCGCTAATAAGATTTTAGTAAAGACATAAGGCGGCATCCCTCAAAGCAGACGACAGCTGTAAGTCTGTGCTGGGGGATGCCGCCTTTTTTTGTCTCTTGTGGTTGCGTGTTGCTGTGCCTTTGGACGGGATAGAGGGTAGACGACCACGGAAAGGAGGGTAGGCGAGGACGGAAAGGAAGGCGTCCGGGAGCGGAAAGGAGGGCCTCCGGACTTCACTTCCATCGCTGGAATCGCTTATCCTAATTCGGCGATAGTCAGTTCGATACCCATTTCTTCGATGCGTTTGGCCGTAGCTGGCGAGATGTGGCTGTCTGTGATGATGTGGTCCACTTCCTCCATGTCGCTGATTTTGCTGAATCCACGGCGTCCGAACTTTGATGAGTCAGCCAGGACAATGGTCTTTTGTGCTGTTTGCATCATGACTCGGTTCAGGTTGGCTTCCATCATGTCGGTCGTGGTAATGCCGAAATCCAGGTCTATCCCGTCCACTCCCATGTAGAGCTTGCTGCACGAGAAGTTGGAGAGCATTTGCTCGGCATATTTCGTGACGACGGACAGGCTGCTGTGTCGCAAGAGTCCGCCCAGCTGGATGATGTCGATGTCCGGGTTTTGGGAAAGGATTTCCGACACTTGCAGGGATGCGGTGATGACAGTCAGATGTTCCAGCGGATGTATCTGCCGGGCGAAGTAGTGCATCGTTGTGCCTGAAGCAATCAGGATGGAGTCTTTGGCTGTGATAAGCTTCGCGGCGCAAACGCCGATGAGCCTTTTTTCTTCGACAAAGAACTTTTCCTTTTCGTTTACGTTTCGATCGTTGATGTATGGGTTGATAAGTATGGCTCTGCCGTGGTTTCGATAGAGTTTCTTTTCTTTTTCAAGTTCTGTGAGGTCTTTTCGTATGGTTACAGATGACACGTTGAGTTTGTTGGCCAGGTCGCTTACTAACACGGAGTTATGCTGCATCAGATAATCCAGGATGAGGTTGTGGCGTTCTTCTTTTGTCATATTGTTGGCACTATAAAAGGTTATAAGAAAGGTCTTGTTTCTGTTGGTGGATAACAAATTCTTTTATAAGGCAAAGGAACGGATTTTTGTCGATTCTTTCAAGTCTGTCCGGTCTAATTCTAACAATTTAACGCTTTGTATCCTTCTGTGTGTGAAGCGAAACATGTCATAGCGCGTATAATATTCCTGAAAAAGCCCTTTATATTTATGTTATAAAACATATTAAATAAATGACCTGTTTTGTTTATATTATTGGTTTTTAAGACTTTAAGTCTTATTTTCGGGCTTTCAAATCGAAAGCGAATGTAAGATTTACACTTTCAAAAAACAACATTAAAACTTTTGTTTCAAAGAAATAATGCCTACTTTTGCTTTCGAAATAAAACGGCAATAATAGAAGTACGACTATAATAATATAAAATATCATGGGAAAAACAGATAAAGGGAATGAATTTGATGTCATCGTGATAGGTGGTGGCGCTACGGGTGCCGGCACTGCCCGTGACTGTTCCATGAGAGGTCTTCGCGTCCTGCTGTTGGAACGTTTTGATTATACGAATGGCGCGACGGGGCGCAATCACGGCCTGCTTCACAGCGGCGCACGTTATGCTGTGAACGATGGCGAGTCGGCAACTGAATGTATTAAGGAGAACATGATTCTCCGCAAGATTGCCAGCCATTGTGTGGAGGAAAACGACGGTCTGTTCATTTCTCTCCCGGAGGATGACATTACCTATCAGGCGAGATTCATCGAAAGTTGTCGAAAGGCTGGCATTTCGGCTGAGGCTATCGATCCGAAAGAGGCCATCCGGCTGGAGCCTTCTGTCAATCCGGCATTGATTGGTGCTGTGAGAGTGCCCGACGGCTCAGTCGACCCGTTCCGTTTGACCATGGCCAATGTGCTGGATGCGCGTGCACACGGTGCTGTCACGAAAGTGTATCACGAAGTGACGGGGTTCATCCGTGAGCAAGACCGCATTGTCGGAGTGGAGGCATATAATCATAAGACAAAAGAAATTTCAAAATATTATGCCCCTGTGGTGGTTAATGCCGCCGGCATCTGGGGACATCATATCGCTGAGCTGGCGGGTGTCACCGTGAACATGTATCCGGCAAAAGGCTCTCTCCTCATTTTCGGGCATCGTGTGAACAAGATGGTGCTGAACCGTTGCCGCAAGGCTGCTGATGCCGACATCTTGGTGCCGGGCGACACGATTACGGTCATCGGCACGACTTCTACTCATATTCCTTATGAAGAAATAGACCATATGCGGGTCACGGCTGATGAGGTCAATCTGTTGTTGACCGAAGGCGAGAAGCTGGCTCCGGCATTGGCCAATACGCGCATTCTGCGGGCTTATGCAGGTGTGCGTCCGCTGGTGGCGGCGGATAATGACCCGACAGGGCGTAACATCAGCCGAGGCATTGTCTTGCTCGACCATGCGACGCGTGACGGCTTGGAAGGCTTCCTGACCATCACGGGGGGAAAACTGATAACTTATCGCCTAATGGCCGAATGGGCCACGAACTTGGTGTGCAAGAAGCTGGGTGTGAATGAAGTATGTCACACGGCTGACGTGCCTTTGCCCGGGTCGCGCACGACAAGGCAAGAAGAGGAGACTGCTCCTGTCCCCAACAATGTGTATCGTGCTGCGGAAGGAAGACATGGAGAGCTGACAGCGAAGATTGCGCTCAATGATGATTGTGACAGTAGCTTGGTGTGTGAATGCGAGGATGTGAGCGTGGGCGAAGTCAATTATGCAATGACGGAGCTGGATGTGAACGATTTGGTATCCTTGCGTCGTCGGACGCGTGTCGGGATGGGCACTTGCCAGGGTGAGCTGTGCGCTTGTCGTGCGGCTGGTTTGTTGGGACGTGCGCATGACTGTACGGAGAAAGCCAAGAAAAATCTAGTGGACTTCCTGAATGAACGCTGGAAAGGCATGTCGCCTGTCGCTTGGGGCGAATGTTTGCGAGAAAGCCAGTTTGCAGCATGGATTTATGGAGGCATCTGTAATTTGACAACTAAAAAAGAGGAGGTTAAACAATGAAGTTCGATACGATTATTATAGGTGGCGGATTGGCCGGATTGGTAAGCGGTATCCGTCTGCAAGAGAATGGACACAATTGTGCCATCGTGTCCACAGGGCAGAGCGCCCTGCATTTCTCGTCAGGCTCTTTCGACCTGCTGGGTTGTCTTCCCGACGGTACGGAAGTCATGAATCCGCTGGATGCCATCGGCAGTCTGGAGTCTTCCCATCCTTATCGACTGGTGGGTCTGGATGCTATCAAGCGCTATGATAAAGAGTTTCCGGCCATGATGCAACGGGCCGGCATTACCCTCACAGGAAGTGCCTCACGCAACAGCTACCATTTCACGCCGATGGGTACGATGAAGCGGACGTGGCTGACGCTGGAAGATTTCGTGACTTTGGACGAGCCGTCGCATTTGCCGTGGCATCGAGTCGCCATCATTAATTTTCCCGGCTTCCTGGATTTTTACACGAAATTCATAGCTGACGAGCTGGAGAAACAGGGTGCGACATGTGTGCTGGCTACGGTGAAACTTCCATTTATCGAAAAGTTGCGTACCAATCCGACAGAGATGCGTTCGGCCAACATTGCCCGCACGTTTGACAAGACTGAAAACATCGACATGTTGCTTCGTGAGATAGCATCTTATTGCAAGGATGTGGATGCCGTCGTGATGCCTGCGGTGTTTGGATTGTCGTCTGCCGAACCGATGAAATATCTGAAACAACATCTGGACAAGCCCCTTTGTCCGCTGGCCACAATGCCGCCTTCGGTGCCGGGGATTCGCATGCAGCAGCAGTTGACACACTATTTTGTCCGTCTTGGCGGCACATTCATGCTGGGTGACACGGTGGAACGTGCTGACGTGGAAAGCGGGTTGGTGAAAGCTGTCTATACGGCCAATCATGCAGACATTCCTCTCATGGCCGACCATTTCATCCTGGCCACAGGCAGCTTTTTCAGTCGTGGCATTATCGCCCGTCCTGATTCGGTCTATGAGCCTATATTTGATTTGGATGTGCTCTACGATGCAGACCGCACCCAGTGGTATGACAACGATATGTTCGCTTCTCAAAACTATATGAAGTATGGAGTAATCACAGCTCCCGACTTCCGGGCCATCTGCAAGGGTGAAACCTTATCCAACCTTTATGCCGTGGGTTCGGTGCTTTCGGGACACGATGCCTTGCATGAAGGCTGCGGTGGCGGTGTGTCGATCATGAGTTCCATGTATGTTGCAGACGGTTTGTTAAAGAATAAATGATTATGCCATGAACTTACAGCAATATAATATTAGCGAAAACAATTTTGAGCAGTGCATCAAGTGTACGGTGTGCACGGTCTATTGTCCGGTCGTTCCTGTCAATTCTGATTATCCGGGACCGAAACATGCCGGTCCTGATGGCGAACGTCTCCGCTTGAAAGATCCTGATTTCTATGATAAGTCATTGAAATATTGTCTGAACTGTAAGCGTTGTGAGGTGGTCTGCCCTTCCGGTGTACGCATCGGCGACATCATCCAGGCTGCACGCATTAAGTATAACACGGATTCTCCCAAGTTGCGTGACATCATGTTGGCCAATACTGATTTTGTGGGCCACATGGCTTCTCCTTTGGCTCCGTTGGTCAACATGACCCTCGGGTTGAAGCCTGTCAAGCTGGTGATGGATTCGGTGCTGAAGATTGATCATCGGCGTACATTTCCGAAATATTCATCCCAGACATTCGAGAGCTGGTATCGGAAGCATGCTGAGGCCAAGCAGCAGGCATATTCCAAGCATGTCACTTATTTCCACGGTTGCTACGCCAATTACAACTTTCCCCAGTTGGGTAAGGACTTGGTGAAAATCATGAATGCAGCCGGTTATGGTGTTCATCTGTTGGAAAAGGAGAAATGTTGCGGTGTAGCTTTGATTTCCAATGGCCTTATCAATCAGGCCAAACGTCAAGGCGAAGTGAATATGGCCTCTGTCCGCCAGTCGGTGCTGAAGGAGCACAGGTCCGTCATCGGCACGTCGTCAACTTGCATTTTTACCATGCGCGACGAATATCCTCACTTGTTGCATATCGACAATGAGGATGTGCGTGACCAGATAGAGCTGGCAACCCGCTTTTTGTTCCGCTTGGTCGACCAGGGAAAACTGAAACTTGTATTTCGTAAGGATTATAAGAAACGCGTGGCCTATCACACGGCTTGCCACATGCAGAAGCTGGGTTGGGCGGTCTATTCCACGTCGTTGTTGCAGATGATTCCGGGACTTGACTTTCTGATGTTGGATTCGCAATGTTGCGGCATTGCCGGGACTTATGGCTTTAAGAAGGAAAACTATGAGACTTCACAAGGCATCGGTGCCCCCCTGTTCAAACAGATCGAGGAGGCTAAGGTCGACTTCGTCGCGACCGACTGCGAGACCTGCAAATGGCAGATCGAGATGTCGACGTCCGTTCCGGTGATGAACCCTGTCTCCATATTGGCGGAGGCTTTGGATGTAGAAGCGACCATTAAAGCCAATCAAGGATGATTTGTTCCAAGTTTGTCGTATGAAAGAAACAGGATTGTAATAAGGAGAATTCACCTTCGCACGGCAAAAATTGAGCAACGGAAATCCCCCGTATAAAACATATAAACAATTATATCACAACTAAAAAACATCAATACCATGTCATTCTTAACTCCTCCTTCCTACAAGCCCGAGTTGCCCAAGGAGCAAGTCGAGGCTAAGTACAAGGCCCTGCGCTGGCAGGTGTTTATCGGAATCTTTGTCGGGTATGCGGGCTATTACCTGGTCCGCAAGAACTTCACGATGGCCATGCCCCAGCTCGAAGAGATGGGCTACGAGCATGCGGCCCTGGGCGTGGCCATCTCGGCCAATGCGATCGCCTACGCCTTCTCGAAGTTCCTCATGGGCAGCGTGTCCGACCGCAGCGACGCGCGCAAGTTCCTTCCTCTGGGTCTGTTGCTTTCCGCGGGCGCGACCATGCTGATGGGCACGGCCCTGGGCATCTCCTCGCTGGCCATGATGTTCGTCCTGCAGTTCTGCATCGGCTGGTTCCAGGGCATGGGCTGGCCTCCCTGCGGGCGTGTCATGACCCACTGGTTCTCCATCAAGGAGCGCGGCACGAAGATGTCCATCTGGAACTGCGCGCACAATGTTGGCGGCGCCCTGGTAGGCCCGATGGCCGCCTACGGTCTCATCTGGTTCGGCGGCTGGCAGGAAGGCACCTTCTGGTTCCCCGGCGTGGTGGCCATCATCATAGCCATCATAGCCTACCTGCTCATACGCGACACGCCGCAGTCGTGCGGGCTGCCTTCCATCGAGAAATACCGCAATGACTACCCGAAGAACTACAGCGAGAAGAGCGAGACCGTGCTCACGACGAAGGAAATCTTCTTCAAGTACGTGCTCAACAACAAGACGCTCTGGTTCATCGCCTTCGCCAACGCCTTCATCTACATGGTGCGTTACGGTTGCCTGGACTGGGCTCCGACCTACCTGCAGAACGTCAAGGGATACAACCTGCAGGACGTGGGCTGGGCTTACTTCGCCTATGAGTTCGCCGCCATCCCCGGCACCATCCTCTGTGGGTGGCTCAGCGACAAGCTCTTCAAGGGACGCCGCGCCATCACGACGATGGTCTACATGACGCTCGTGGCCGTCTTCGTGGCCGTCTACTGGCTCACCCCGGCCGGACACCCCACCCTTGACATCATCTGCCTGATAGCCATCGGATTCCTCATCTACGGCCCCGTGATGCTCATCGGCGTGCACGCCCTCGACCTGGCCCCGAAGAACGCTGCCGGGACGGCTGCCGGACTGACCGGTTTCTTCGGCTATTTCTTCGGCACTGCGCTGCTGGCCAACATCTGCGTGGGACTCGTCGTCGACAGCCTCGGATGGAACTGGTACTTTATCATGATGATCATCGCTTGTGCGCTCGCCTTCCTCTTTGTCAGCTTCACATACAAGGAAGAACAATATCTCGTTAACAAGAAGTAATATCTAATATCACTCAATCTAATAACTCAACAATTATGTTCAAGAATCTGATTCGTTTAGGCTTCACATTCAGTGTTGCCGTGGTTACGTTCTCTTCATGTGAACACCAAGACTTTACTAACGAGCTCGAAGATGTGGACCGCGTACAGGTGAACACCATCTCCGACGACATGGCCAAAGTGCGAGACTATGTGCCCCGCATGGCAGTGATTGCTCACCGTGGTTCCACGTTCTGGGTACCGGAAGAAACCGAAGCAGCCTACCGTTGGGCCCGTGAAATGGGTGCTGACTATCTGGAGGCTGACCTCCAGTGCTCCAAGGACGGCGTCGTGCTTGCCCTGCATGACGACAACCTCTGCCGCACGACTGACATTGAAAACGTGTATGGCGAGTATATTCCTTCCACTCGCAAACAGTTTTATATGACTTACTACAAGATGACCGAGGCACAGGCTGACGCACAAGTGGAGGCTGACAAGGCGTCTTTCCAGCCCTATTATGCCAAGTCATACATGTATCACGAACTGGCGCAGCTCGATGCCGGCACGTGGTTCAACGAATCAAGCCCCGAACAGGGACGAAGCAGTTTCTCAAAAGACGGAGGCATACATCAGTATATCTCCACACTGGGCGACTTGATTAACTATGCCAAAGGAAAGAAACTGCAACGCGGCAACGACGGCGAACGCGTCTACACCATCACCAAGACCGGAGACCCCAACTCTTACAGCGAAGGCGACGAACTGGTCTATACCTTTGAATATGCTGACGACGAGGAGTGGAGAGGAAACAACCCCGGTATATACATCGAATTCAAGGAATCATGGTTGAACCCGACCACCTTCGAGCAGGATGTCTATGACGAACTCGCCAAGTATGACTACAACATCATGGAGAAACCTTCCAGCGAAACAAATTTCTACAAGGCTGACGGCTCTGTCAATGTCGGCAACACCAACGGCAAAGTCATCCTCCAGACCTTCTCGCTCGAGAGCCTCCGCCGCACAGCCGGAGTCTTCAAAGGAGAAATCCCCATGTGCTTCCTCCTCTGGACTGGCACCGCTGCCACCGACCTCATCTACAACACGCCTTCCGGCTACGCCTCCTTCATCAACCTCGGACTCCAGTATAAGGCACACATCATGGGCCCGTGCATCGCTGGTGCACCCAACAACTATCCTGAGATGAACGCCCCCTGGCAGGCCTACCTCATCAAGAAGTCCGGCATGCTGAACCACCCGTATTCGTTCGACTCACTCGAACAAATGGGCAAATACTTCGGTGAATACAACTGGGGCAACGAGTATGGCACGCTCTTCGAACCGCCCTACCTCGACGGAGCCTTCACCAACCGCACCGAGCTTACCCTCCAATACTTCATCGACAAGGGCGTGCGCAACTCCGCCGCCGCACAGACTGTGCCCGACGCCACTGCCACGCTTGAAAGACTGGGATACCATAAATAACGAATACTAACGCTATTAAACTTACGAAACAATGAAAAAACATATATATTTCTCCGCCCTCGTCGCATTGACTTTAGCAAGCACTGCCGTGGCGCAGGACTTCGACACCAACCCCGTGGTCAAGTATGAGAACAAGGAGGCCAAGGTCAAATTCACCGTCGGAGCACGTATGATGGCCGACGTGGCCTATTATCACACCGACTTCACACCGATGAAGTCCGGAGCCGCCATCACCGATGCGCGCATCCGCACCTCGATGGCTTATGACAACTGGTACTTCTACGCCGACTTCGACTTCTCCAAGGGCGAATTCTCGCAGAAGAACATCTTCCTGCAATACACGCTCAAGAACGACAGCCCCTGGACGCAGTCATTCAAGGCCGGTTACTACAATGACCCCTCGACCATGGCCAACAACACCAGCCGCGGCAGCCTCCACTTCATCTCGCGCGCCTCTGCGGCCAACGCCCTCTCGGCAGGCCGTCAGCTCGGCGTGAGCTACAAGGCCTACAACGACCACTTCTTCTTCAACCAGGGAGTCTTCGCGGAGAACAAGTACAATGACCAAATCGACGGCTACCAAGGCGTGACCTTCGGCGGACGCTGGCTCTGGCGCCCCGTCAACGACGAAGATCAGACCTTCCACCTCGGCGCGACCTTCCGCTACGCCCGCATTAACAGCGGCGAAGCGACCGACGACGTGTTCCAGACCAACCTCAAGCTCGGCTCGACGATGATGACCTACGTCGACGAATTCCAGTTCGCTTCCGCCGAAATCCCTTGGGCGAAAAACACCTACGACGTCGGCGTCGAAGCCCTCTGGCGTGTGCCCAAATTCTTCGCCCGCGGCGAATACATGTACAAGCACGTCACCAAGGACCGTGACGACCTCACCCTCTTCACCAACCAGCTCGGCGGCAGCCAGTCGTGGACGACCCTCGAGTCATGGCAAGCTGCCAACCCTCTGGAGTCGAACAACTTCCACGGAGGATACGTCGAAATGGGCTACCAAATCTTCGGCAACGGCTACAAGTATGACAACGGCGAAGCCCTCCTCAAGGGCTGGGACGGCCGTTCGCTCGAACTCGTGGCGCGCTACAGCTACCTCGGCCTGAACGACATCAAGGACGGCGAGTTCTATCTCCCGGGACGCGACCAGTACTACCCCACGGGCGAAGTGCAGGACTATCCGGCCAAGTCGACCAGTATCGGCGGCGGCAACATGCACTCCGTCACCGTCGGCGCGAACTATTCGTTCAACAAATACGCCCAAGTGCTCCTCGAATACACGTGGAACCGTCTCGACCGCGACAAGTATCAGTATGACAAGAACATCCACACCCTTCAGGCGCGCCTGCTCTTCTCATTCTGACGACACACCTGTCGACATTCATGTTTTTAAGATTAAATATTGACAATGCGGACCGGCTCTCTTGCGAAAAAGGGCCGTCCGCCTATACAAAAAGACGCTGCCCCCGGGCAGCATCCGCCCACGGGCGAATAAGTTTTCAATAGGTTTACCATTTTCTGACCGTCAAGCCGGCGCTCCCCCACATATCTCTACGCTGCTTCTTTCCGGGATGCGCTTCCGCTTGACTGCCCGTCCTCCCTCCGACGGAGGGCGTGCCCCATCGGCGTCCGGCCCTGCCCCGTGCAAGGCCGGGCGCTTCTTTTTTCCGCGCCCCGCGCAACATAGTTCTTTTATAAAAAAATAGGAAGAGTAAAACAAGTCTTGAAGGGCGGGTGACCTAGCCTTCCTTTCCGTCCGTGCGCGGAGTCCTATCCGTCCTCGGCTACCCTCCTATCCGTGGTCGGGCGGTGTTAAGGGACAGCCAGACGAAGATTGTGACGGGACAGGACTGGCATCAACCATCCGGGTTCGGGTGACGTGGAAAACACGGATTATAAGTCATCTATCCGCTTTCGAAATGAAAGAACCGTGCAACTTCCTGGATATGCCTGCAGGAAATCCGGATAAGTTTTTATAACTTGCGCCCGCTATGGAATATTCACTGATTATCCCCGTTTACAACCGTCCTGACGAAGTGGACGAGTTGCTTGAAAGCCTCACGCGGCAGACATACCCAGACTTTGAGGTGGTCGTCGTCGAGGATGGTTCGGCGCTTCCTTGTGCCGATGTCGTGGCGAAATATGCTTCCCGTTTGGACATACATTATTATAACAAAGAAAACTCAGGTCCTGGTCAGACGCGCAATTACGGTGCAGAGCGTGCCCAAGGGCGTTATCTGATTGTGCTTGATTCTGATTGCTTGCTGCCGCCGGGCTATCTGCAAGCTGTCGACGATGAGTTGCACAGGAGTCCGGCTGATGCTTTCGGAGGGCCTGACCATGCTCATGCCTCCTTTACACGTGTACAGAAAGCCATCAATTATGCTATGACATCCTTTTTCACCACGGGAGGTATCCGCGGAGGAAAGAAAAAGATGGATAAGTTTTATCCCCGTAGTTTCAATATGGGTGTGCGTGCAGAAGTCTATCGTGCGCTGGGAGGATTCTCACGGATGCGCTTTGGTGAGGACATCGACTTTAGTATCCGTATCTTCAAAGGCGGTTACCGCTGTCGTCTCTTCCCTGAAGCATGGGTGTGGCACAAACGTCGGACGGACATGCGGAAATTTTTTAAGCAAGTACATAACTTCGGCATTGCGCGTGTCAATCTCTACAAGAAATATCCCGAGTCATTGAAGCTCGTCCATCTGCTTCCTGCTGTGTTTACAGTGGGTGTCGTGGTGTTGCTGTTGGCTTCCTTGTGGTGTGTGTGGGCTTTGTTGCCGTTGGCACTGTTTGTCGTGGTGATATTTCTGGATGCTGCATTCCGCTGTCACAGTGTGTCGGTGGGATTGCTTGCTGTCGCAGCTGCTTTTATTCAACTTACGGGTTATGGCAGTGGCTTCTTGCGGGCCTGGTGGCAACGCTGTGTGCTGGGGCGTGGTGAGTTTGAAGCATTCAAAAGAAATTTTTATAAATAAGCAATCTGTCCCCTCTTCCTGTCTATGGAAAAGAAACTGAACATCAATGAATGGGCTGTGGAAGACCGGCCGCGTGAGAAAATGATGGCTCATGGTGCGGGTGCGCTGAGCGATGCCGAACTGTTGGCCATCCTCATTGGGTCGGGAAGCAGGGATGAGACTGCTGTGGAACTGATGCGTCGTGTGCTGGCTTCCTGCCATAATGACTTGGGTGAACTGGGCAAGATGGGCCTCGACGAGCTGTGCGCTTTCAAGGGAATAGGGGAGGCCAAGGCCATTACGGTTTTGGCCGCTTCAGAACTGGGCAAGCGTCGTGCTGCGGCCGAGAACAGGAGGGAACGTGTGCAGATACGTTCGTCAGAAGACATATACCGCTATTTTCATCCATTGCTGTGCGATGTGTCGGTGGAAGAGTGCTGGGTGTTGCTGCTCAACCAGTCGCTGAAGGTCATCGACCGTGTACGACTGAGTGTGGGTGGACTGGCTGAGACGTCAGTCGACATACGCCTGGTGCTTCGTGAGGCTTTGCTGCGCCGTGCGCCGGCCATTGCGCTCTGTCACAATCATCCGTCGGGCAACGTGCGTCCCAGCGCGGACGATAATCGTCTGACGGAACGTCTCTCCCAAAGTGCTTCCATCATGAACATCCGCCTGATAGACCACATCGTGCTGACCGACGGGGCGTATTACAGCTATGCCGATGAGGGGAAAATCTGAGAAATGAAGAGTGAAGAATGAAGAGTGGATATAGCCCCATACGTCGCAAGGCAATTCTTCATTCTTCATCCTTCATTTATTTTGAATTCTGCGTCAGGTTGCTGGTCTGCATGGCCTGTATGGGGAAGGGGAAGGTAAGCAGGTGCGAATCGGGGCGCAGGGTGAAGGTGTGGGTCTCGCCTTGGCTGTCGACGTAGGTCTTGGTCAGCGTCTCGCCGAACTCGGCGCAGAAGCGGCGCATGTCGAAGAAGTCGTTGTAACTGGTCACCAATTCGCGCCGACGTTCCTGGCGGACGAAGGCGAGCGCTTGTGCAGCATCGTTGCCCAGGTCGGTGGCCGTCAGCGGTGTGTAGTTCAGGAAACGTTTCTCGCGTAGCGTGTTCAGGTAGTTCACTGTTTCAGTGACGTTGCCCTGTCGGGCATAACATTCAGCAATCATCAGATAGACTTCCGAAAGACGTATGCCGGCTTCGTTGAGCTTGATGTTCGTGCCGTACATGAAGGCCACGCTGCCGGTTTCGGCTGTGGGTCGCTGGGGCATGTTCCAAGAGAATACGCCGCGGTAGCGCACGTCGTTCTGCTTGTCGTAGAGGTCGGCTGTCGCCTTGTTGAGCATCGTGGCATTGAACACGGCGTTCATCGGTTGGTAGAGCAGGTTTTCCGGGTCGTCATAGCCGTGCATGCCCGTCATGAGCACCATGCTGTAAATCCTGTCTTGCGACAGGTCAGTGCCTGCACCGTAGATGCCGTCGGCTGTCTGTTGCAGCCAAGCCGGCATGTCCCAAAGCTGGTGATTGCCATGCTTGAGGGCTTCGAGAGCGGCTTCCAGTGCTTCGTCGTAGTGTCTCATGTAGAGCATCACTTTGGCTTGGAGCGCATAGCCGAAGGCTTTGTCGGGCCGGTAGGTGTTCAGGGCTTGTTCGGGCAAGTCGTCGAGCGCTTCGTCGATGTCTTGGCAGATGAGTCGGTAGGCGTCGGCCACGGTGCCTTGTACGCTTTCGGCTTCGAGGTCGAAGTGTGTATGCAGGATGATGCCGCGATCGGTCTCGGCTGTTGCCGGGTCGTATGGGACGGTAAATGTATTGATGAGCCAGAAGTAGTTATAGGCTCGCATGATTTTGGCTTGTGCGATACACAGTGTCTTATCCGCCTCCGGGCCTTCAGCATCGCCGATGTTGTCGATGATAATGTTATACTTGCTGATGCGTGAATAGCAACTGTTGTAGAGCTGCGATTCACCTGCGCTGTCGTCCATGTACTGTGTACGGTCGATGCTTTCGTCCCAGAAGTAGGATGACGATTCCCAGTCCTGTCAGCAGGGCCAGGCTGGCGGCAGCGGCCAGCAGTCGTGTCCTTCTGAAGAGATGCCGTGGAGCTGTATGCCTTTTCAGCCGGTCCCATGCTTTTTCTTCGTCAAGATGTTCCATTTGATGCAGGATACGTCCCAGTGTTTCGGCTTCGCGCCAGCGGCGGAATGTCTCGGCTTCTTGGGGCGATGTCGTCACACGGCGGTATAGCTCTTCAGCTTCTTCGCCGGAGAGTGTCCCTTCGGAATATTTAGCCAGCAGTCGTTCGAAATCCTTTTCCATAGATGATACGTGTTTTTGTTCTGTCCGTGCTTTGCTCATCTTCGGGAGAAGCACGTTTCATTCTTATATTCTCCCCATATGGAAAATGTACTATATGGGATGCCGATTTTTTTTTGTATGGAGAGGGAAAAATGTCAGGAGAGAAGGATCAGATAGAGGAACAGTTTCGAGCCGAGTTGTTTCCTGAGCAGTGATAAGGCGTAGACATAATGATTTCGGACCGTGTTGACGGATATGCCCATTCTTCCGGCCACTTCTTTGTAAGAGCGTGATTGGAAGATGATTTGGCGTAACACGTCCCGGGCACGTTCGGGCAGTGCATCGATGGCTTGGTGGAGTTTTTTGCGGATGAGTTCTCAGTCTTTATTGGTGTCGGCGGTCAGTTCGTCGATGAGGCTTTCGGTCACACATTCCAAGTCTGTGAAGAAGTAGCGTTGCCCGTCTTCCATGTGTTTGAGCGAGGCTTTTGCCACGGCACCAAACAAGTAGGAACGTACAGAACCGACAAACGGTTTTCCTCGATGGTTGCGCCAGAGCGAGATGAAAGCCGATTGCACGATGTCTTCGATGTCGTCATACGAAAGCAGGTAGCGCGTCGCGTAGAGACAGAGCGGTTTGTAGTAGTGGTCGAACGCCAGGCGCAGGCAGTTGTGGTCATCTTGTTCTAACAGGATGGCTATGCGTTCGTCCGGAGTCGGGTGGAGATGGGAAGGGATTGTTTTGTCTGTTATCTGCATGATTGGTCGGGATACTTGGGCTGGGGTTAAAACCCGTGGCGTGGACGGAGCAATTCGAGGGCCTTGTCCCGATTGCTGGTGAAGCTGAATTCGTCCAGGATGTCGGGGATGTTTTCAGGGTCGACAAGGCGGCCGCTTACGCAGCGGACGATTTCCAGCCGTTCGTCGTCGAAGTCTGCCAGTTCCATCAAGCGGACACACTGGGCTGCCGTGACATGACGTTCCGTCAAGGCAGCTTCTAACAGACGCATACGGTCGTCTTTGAATGACACTTCTTTTGCCAGGGCAATGATGTGTTTGAGTCCTTCAGGACTTAGCAGGTTGAAGTGGTAGCGGTTTCTGACATCTGATGTGTTGGTGGTTGCGTGAGGCCATGTGGGGATGTCTTTTTCTTCGTTGTCGGCAGAAAGCGGGGCAGACAGAACGGTAAGGCATAAAGTAGCAAGTATTATCGATTTCATGATTCTTAGATTGATTTATGTGTGTAAGATAGGAAACTTAGTTGAATGGAGGGCATTAGGAGGTATTAAAAAAGGGAATCCATACGTTGGATTCCCTTTTTTATACTGTTTAGCCAATGGATTAGAGGTTGGTTCTCTTTTCTTGGATTCTGGCTTTCTTACCGGTGAGTGCACGCAGGTAGTACAATTTAGCGCGGCGTACTTTACCGATTTTGTTGACAGTAATGCTGTCGATGGCCGGTGATTCGATGGGGAAGATACGTTCTACGCCCACGGTTCCCGACATCTTGCGCACGGTGAAACGTTTTTTGTTTCCTTGCCCGGAGATTTTGATAACAACGCCGCGATACAACTGTACGCGCTCTTTGTTTCCTTCGGTGATACGATAAGCTACGGTAACAGTGTCACCAGCTTTGAATTTCGGATGCTCTTTACCAGTAGCAAATGCTTCTTCTGCAATTTTAATTAAATCCATTTTTGTTGTTCATTAAATTGTTTATCGTAACCAACGCAACATATCAAGTTACTCTTCCTGTGACAGCGATTGCGCTGAAAGCGGTGCAAAAGTACATGATATTTAGCACATGGACAAACCTTTGTGTCGGTTATTTGCCGGATTTTCCTTGATTTTCTCCTTGAAATGTGTGTTTTTACATTAGGTGGGGGGTAAATGACAGAGTCAGGATGGCGGGTGGCAAAGAAGGAGCTACGCCGGATTTTCTGGCTGTGCGTCTTATTTAGAATGGATTTTTTTTGAGATGATGTAGACATGCCTGTTTGGCATGCCTCACAGAAGTATGGATTGGGTGTAGAGCATTTGTACACATGGTCTTATCCTTTAATAAAGAACCACATTCTTTCTTGTCTTGCCCTGACGCTTATTTAGAACGGATACAAATTAAAGCTATTTGCCAATGTGAGGGAACAAGGAATGAAAGAAACGTGTATATTTGCATCATCAAATTTGGTACTAACAATTAAAACTAATAAGAAAATGGCTTACGTAATTGGTGACAACTGTATCGCTTGCGGTACTTGTATTGACGAATGTCCGGTAGGAGCAATCTCTGAAGGTGATAAATACTCTATCAATCCGGATATGTGCACAGAGTGTGGAACTTGTGCAGATGTATGTCCTTCTGAAGCTATCAGCTTGGGTTAATATAAGGAAATACAAACATCAAACACAAAAAAGAGGCTGTCTGCTTGTTGCAGATTGCCTCTTTTTTTGCTTGTTTCGATAGCGTGTCTTTTGCTTGGAGGATAGTTTGATGAATATTTTCATTTTGCAAATGGGATGTGCATTCGAAGTTTGAAATATAGAAGTATGAACTGGATTATTTTGATTGTGGCTGGTCTGTTTGAATCTGGATTTGCTTTTTGTTTGGGAAAGATGAAGGGGCTGTCCGGAATACCTTATTATTTATGGGGTGCTGGCTTTTTGTTGTGCTTGATTGCCAGCATGACACTGTTGGCCAAAGCTGTACAGACATTACCCATCGGGACGGCTTATCCAGTGTGGACAGGTATAGGCGCTGTTGGGACGGTCGTGCTGGGTATCGTGTTTTTTCATGAACCGGCATCTTTTGCCCGTTTGTTTTTCATTGTCACACTGATAGCTTCCATTATAGGACTGAAGATGGTCTGAGCTTTTGGGACAGTCTCAAAGTCTGAGACTGAGGGAAAGCAATTATTGGCAGTCGGAAAGTTGCATTTGGAGAAAATTAGTAAGTTTGCGTATAAAAAAGAAGAAAGATAAATATGGAAATAGCTTCATTATATCAGTTGTTCCGGCAACACCCCGTGGTGACGACCGATAGCCGTCATTGTCCGCAGGACAGCCTGTTTTTTGCACTGAAAGGTGCATCGTTTGATGGTAACACTTTTGCTCATGCTGCATTGGAGCAGGGATGTGCTTATGCTGTGGTGGACAATGCTTCATGTGTCGATACCGCCGATGAGCGTATCATTTTGGTAGACAATGTGCTGCATACTCTTCAGCTTTTGGCTAATTACCATCGTCGTCAGTTGGGGACACGCATCATCGGTATCACAGGTACGAATGGTAAGACGACTACGAAAGAATTGATAGCCCACGTGTTGATGGAGAAATATCGTGTGCTCTACACGCAAGGCAATCTGAACAATCAGATAGGTGTTCCTTTGACGTTGCTTCGTTTGACGCCGGACGATGAAATTGCAGTGGTGGAGATGGGGGCTAATCATCCCGGTGATATTAGGGAGTTGGTCAACATTGTAGAACCTGATTATGGCATTATTACGAATGTAGGGAAAGCTCATTTGGAGGGCTTTGGCTCGTTTGAAGGAGTGATTCGTACAAAAGGTGAATTATATGATTTTTTGCGTACACGCCAGCATGCTACTATCTTTTTGCACAATGATAATCCATATTTGAATCAAATAGCGCAAGGATTGAGGGCGGTGCGTTATGGAACATTTTCTGATGCTTCTTCCAAACTGGAGCCTTTTGTTTGTGGCGAAGTGGTGGAGTGTGCGCCTTTTGTGCATTTTCATTGGCGTTTTGGTGAAGGGGACTGGCATGATGTACATACGCATTTGATAGGTGCATATAATGTAGACAATATGTTGGCTGCCGTGACCATAGGATTGTTTTTTGATGTGCCAGCCGACCGGATAGATAAAGCTTTGGCTGCTTATGTTCCCAGTAATAACCGTTCTCAGTTGGAGCACACACAGCACAATCATCTGATTATTGATGCCTATAATGCTAATCCGACAAGTATGGGGGCTGCCATAAATAACTTCTCAGCCATGAAAGTAGCTCCGAAGATGGTAATTTTAGGTGATATGAAGGAATTGGGGGCTTATAGTCTTGACGAACACCAATCTGTTGTCGAACGTCTAAAGACATGTGATTTTGATAAAATATGGTTAGTAGGTGATGAGTTTGCTCGAACAAATCATACGGCTCGTACCTTTCATAATGTGGATGAGGTCATAGAAGCCTTGAAGGTGGAGGGTATACATGATTATTATATATTGATAAAGGGTTCGAATGGGATGAAACTTTCGTCAGTAGTTCCATATTTATAATGTGCTCTTTGTTGTAGCCAATATTTGTTTAGACACCAGTCTAGAGGATGATGAAACTCGAGAATTATAAGTCTATAATTAATTAGGTAGGGGTCCGGCTTATCAGTTTTTCACGTTCGTCCGTTTCAGCATTTCTGATAAGTTCGTCACACCCCTGCAACAGTGCGGGAAAAAAGTTCATTGTTAATGGTACTGTCTGTTAACGTTTTACGTATAAGGCTAAAAAAATCTTCAAAAAAAGTCTCGTGAAAGTTTGGAGTGTAAGTCAAAAGGCAGTACTTTTGCATCCGCTTTCGATAAGGAAAGCCACTCGGACAGAGTGAGAGCGAAGCTTGAAAAAGATGAAAATACAAACGAGTAGTACAAGAGCCCGCCGTTAGAAATATCGGCGGAGGGTATGAAAAAGGAAGTCAACGTCAAACACCTGGGAGCAAAAGGAAAAAAACGAAAACAAGATATTACAATGAAG
>JACJJM010000183.1 GCA_016900015.1 Phocaeicola coprophilus
ATGTTACTGGTATTTATTGCTGTTATTCGTTGTTTTTTTAGTGCTTGTTATCGTTTGTTGTTGTTATTCTTGTTTGTTATATTTATTGTTGTTATTATTTTTATTTTCCATGTTAGTTATAACTGTATTTTACAATTTATTGTTGTTGTAATTGTATTATTATCTATTATTATCTCTTTTTCCTATTCATTTCTTTTATACCTTTGTTGTTATCGGCATCATGAATGCTGTCACTGCTGTTCCCATTATTA
>JACJJM010000184.1 GCA_016900015.1 Phocaeicola coprophilus
GTTCATGTGTAAAAAGCGCTGCTTGTCTTTGTAAAACAGCTTCATCTTCCAAATACATATCGAGATTTAACATCTTATTAGTCGCTTTGTACAAAAGAATTGAACGCAAATGCAATACAAATTCATTTAACAGTTGTTTTATTTCTTTACCTTGAGCAATGACATCATTTAAGGTTGTCAAAATTGATGCACTATCTTTTTGCGCTAAAAAATCTGTTATTTGCCAAATCCAATTATGCCCTACTAAACC
>JACJJM010000185.1 GCA_016900015.1 Phocaeicola coprophilus
GTAATCTTGCGTGAAATTGTGAACAAAGGGTTGTCGGGCGGTGTCGGCATTACGGAGGGTGTTCCGCTAAAAATAGTACTTGATTCGGAGCGTGGCGAAACGATAGACGTATTCAACGGCTATATCAATCTTTGGGATAGCCAGTTTGATGTTGGGAATGTAATTGCACCTATCCAGCAATCAGGTTCTTTGGATTGGTTTAACGATCAGATAGATTCATTTTCTTTTGATTACTTGGAGTCGATTGGGT
>JACJJM010000186.1 GCA_016900015.1 Phocaeicola coprophilus
GCTAAGGTTAAATTCACAATAAAGACTGATGAATTGCCAGAGGGTGAATTTACAAGAGAAAATATGTTTTATGATGCAAAAGATGTAGGTCAATTTGCTATTGGTGAATTAACTCAGGCAATGTATTTCCTTTGCACAAATATGGAGAAACCATCTAATATTTTTGATGTAAAAGTAGATATTGAATATACTTCAAATCGCAATACAGCCTCAATTGTCAGTGCTATACCTAGCAAAGATAAAGTAAAAC
>JACJJM010000187.1 GCA_016900015.1 Phocaeicola coprophilus
ATTTATAACAAATAATCTATACAATATGGCAATTAGAGATGATGTAAGACTAATTAATCTCAGAGATTTAATATATAAAATTTCCAAGATTAACAATGTTAAAGAAATATACATATTGGGATCACGCGCTTATGAGACGGGCAGTCTTAGATCCGAGATTGACATTTTAGTTTATGCTCCTGATGGGCTTAGACGAGATGAGATTATGCCAATAATAGAGATGGAGAAGGCTTTAGATATATTTAAAAC
>JACJJM010000188.1 GCA_016900015.1 Phocaeicola coprophilus
TGGTTCACCAGTTACACCATCAAATACTGTATAATCGATATGATGTGCTTCAAGAGCTGCTGTAACTTTTGCTACATTGCCAAATTTAATCATGAATGGGTCTGTAACGATTAAAGCCTTTGAGCCTTTACCTTCAATATTTGCACCAAGTTCATTAATAGCACCTACACCAGATAAAATTTTAGATGGAACTAAGAAAACGCCCATTATTAATCACTCCTTAACTTAACAAAAAATATCTTAATAA
>JACJJM010000189.1 GCA_016900015.1 Phocaeicola coprophilus
CCCTCAACTCGGGCTACAGCATAGAGAACATAAGGTACGCCATGTCGCTATTCCACCACTATCTCGGCTCGCTGCGCTACGTCAGGCAGTACCGCGAGGCGGCAGGACAGACCGGCGACGTGGGCATTGTTGACGCGGCAATACATTTCATGGAGGAGAATATCGAGCGACACGTAACTCTTGGCGAAGTGGCCGACTACACCGGCTACTCGGCCTCTCACTTCTCCATGGTGTTCAAGGCGCAGAC
>JACJJM010000190.1 GCA_016900015.1 Phocaeicola coprophilus
GTTGCGTAATAATAGACAACGTTGGGCTTTACCGCCTGTTCGGGATGCCTACGGCCAGCCATGACTGGCAGGCCATGTTTGAGGGACGACTGGCAGGAAAAGGCGTAACACACGCACGGCGGCGGACTAACGGATATGATTGTGCGGTAAGAAACGTCGTGGACAGCGAGATTGTGCGGCACGAAAGCGACTTGGAATTAGTGATGTCGCATGAACAACTGTTGGATAGCCTGAATACGGGAATATG
>JACJJM010000191.1 GCA_016900015.1 Phocaeicola coprophilus
CCAATACTTCATGTCCAAGGGCCACTGGCAGATTTATAACCACAAGGCTATCGGCCAGGACATCAACGGCGAATGCCGCACCCTGGCGGTTCATGAAGCGCCCAAGGCAGTGGTGGAACTGGCGGTCAAAACCGCCAACCTGATCGGCGACGGCCTCTACGGTGTCGACCTCAAGCAGTCCGGCGACAAAGTGGTGGTGATCGAGGTCAACGACAACCCCAATATGGACGCCGGTATCGAAGATGCC
>JACJJM010000192.1 GCA_016900015.1 Phocaeicola coprophilus
GCAGTGCAAAATGTATTGGAAGATGTGCTACATAAATTATTCGGCGATAGCATAGAACTTGCAGCAGCAGGTAGAACAGACGCAGGCGTTCATGCTATGGGGCAAGTCGTAAATTTCTTTACAGATGGAACGATACCGATTGAACGCGTAGCATATGCGGCAAATAGACTTTTGCCTGATGATATCGTGATTACAAAGGCAGAAGAAACGGATAAGAATTTCAGTGCGCTTCACTGTGTACAGTCA
>JACJJM010000019.1 GCA_016900015.1 Phocaeicola coprophilus
ACCGTCAAGATCGGGAGCTTCATACCCCGCGCCGTGGCCTCGACCCCCACGCGGAGCATCCCGCACGTGCCCATGGGCGCGGGCTTCGCCGCCAACTCGCTCCCGATACCCAAGGACAACGGGCACGCCTTCATGGGCAGCCTGACCGTGCTGGCCGACGGGCTCCCCCTGTCGGGGGGAGGCGCCCACCTGCACCTGGACTGCAACGACCTGGGCATGGCGAGCGTGCACAAGGTGCCCGGACGGTTCCTCCCCACGGGGGTCATCAACCCCATACCTCCGGCCAGGCCCGTCCTCACCAGCCCCGTGCCCGTGCCGCTGAACCCCATGGCTGCCGTCTCGCGGAAGTGCATGGGGGCGTTCGGAAGGCTCTACAAGAAGAAGACGGAGAAGGCCGCCATGCGCCTGCACGACGCGGTCAACAGGAAGATAAAGAGCGACTCCCTGAAAGGGATGCTCCACAAGACCATCTGCACCGTCACGGGACACCCCGTGGACGTGGCCAGCGGGACCTTCTTCACCGACGAGGAGGACTTCTGGCTGGACGGCCCGGTGCCCCTCTCGTGGGAACGCACCTGGTACAGCCGCAGCGAATACCGGGGTCCGCTGGGAAACGGGTGGCACCACGCCTACGACATGGGCGTCGTGGCCGGGGACGGCACACTCACCCTGCGCATGGCCGACGGCATCCCCGTGGCCTTCCCCCTGCCGACAGAAGAGAAGCCCTCGTTCCTGCCCTCCGAACGCAAGGAGGCACGCCGGGAGAAGGACGGGTACTGCGTCTGGGACCTGGACGAGGACCTCTACTACCGGTTCACACAGAAGGAATACGACTCCGTCCGGCTGCTGGAGAGCGTCTCGGACGCCAACGGCTTCGCCATACGCCTCGCCTATGACGGGAAGGGGCGGCTGCAGGGCATCACCGACAGCGCGGGCCGGCACCTGAGCGTGGAGTGCGACCCGGAGAGCGGACGCATCACTGAGATCAGGGGACCGCACCCCGAAAACGCGGGGGAGGAGATTATGCTCGCCTCCTACGAATACGACGCGGACGGGAACCTCGTCTGCCAGCGCAACGCCGTTGGCGACGCCATGCGCTACGGGTACGCCGGGCGCCTGATCGTGAAGGAGACCTGGCGCAACGGGCTCAATTGGTTCTTCGAGTACGACGGCACGGAACCCGGCGCACGCTGCGTGCACACCTGGGGGGACGGGGGCATCTACGACCACAAGCTGAAATACCTGGACGGGGTTACCGAGGTGCTGGACAGCCACGACCGCCTGACGGTGTACCGCCACAAGAACGGGCTCGTCTGCCGGAAGACCGGCCCCACGGGGGAGGAATACCGCTGGAAGTACAGCGTGCACCGCCGCCTGCTGCGCGAGACGGACGCCGCCGGAGGGGCCACGCGCTACCGCTACGACCGCTGGGGGAACTGCACGGACATGTCCGGTCCGGACGGGGGGAGCGTCTCGGCGGCGTTCTTCCGGAAGGGCGGGCTGCGCAACCGGCCCGTGTCCGTGACCACCGCCGACGGCGGCACCTGGACGTTCGCCTACGACGCGAAGGGCAACCTGACGGAACGCACGAACCCGGAAGGCGCGAAGACCCGGATACGCTACGCCGGCGGCCTGGCCGAAAGCGTCACGGACCCCTACGGCGTGGTCACCCGCCTCTCCTACGACGCCATGCACAACCTGACGGGGGCATCCGACAGCCGCGGCAACGCGTCGGGCTACCGCTACGACCTGCTCGGCCGCTGCACGCGGGTCACCAACCCGAAGGGCGCCGTGCAGGAACGGCGCTACGACGATGCCGGGCGCGTGACGGAGGTGGACGACTTCGACGGGAACCATATACGACTGAAATACGACGGGATAGACAACCTGCTGGAATACCGCGACGACCTGCAGACGGTGGAGTACGCCTACTCGGGCATGTGGAAGCTGACGCACCGCAGGGACAGCCGCGGCGTGGTGGCCTTCCGCTACGACCGGGAGGAAAGGCTCGTGCATGTCGTCAACGAACGCATGCAGCGCTACGAGTTCGAGCTCGACGCGGCCGGGAACGTCATAGCCGAGACCGGCTTCGACAGGGGGCGCAGGACGTACCTGCGCGACCGCGCCGGGCGCGTGGCAAGCGAGACGCTGCCGAGCGGCATCGTGCGGGAATACGGGTACGACAACGCGTCGAGGGTCACGAGGGTGTCCTATGTCACCACGGACGAGCCCGACCAGACCTACCGCTACGGCATCTCCGGAAGGCTCGCGGAAGCCGCAAGGGGCGAAAGCCGCGTGGAGTTCGCCTACAACGCGCTGGGACTGCCGGTGACGGAAACGGCTGACGGGGAGACCATCACACGCACCTACGACAAGACCGGACGGATACTGTCCCTGCAAAGCACGCTCGGGGCCAACCTGGAATACATACGCAACGGGTTCGGGGAACTGGCGGAGTTCCGGGCCGGGGACGGCATCGGGAGCGGTGAAATGCCGTGGAAGTCACAGCACCGCTACGACACGCTGGGCTTCGAGGTGGAACGCCTGCTTCCCGGAGGCGTGATGCGCAGCTTCGGGTATGACGACATCGGCCGCCTGGTGGACGCGCGCACGAGGAAGGACGCGCGGACACGCCACCTGCGCCGCTACCGCTGGGGCAAGGCGGACCGCCTGCTCGCAACCGAGGACAGCAGGTACGGGACGACACGGTACGGGTACACCCCGAACGGACAGTTGGAGCATGCCGGGTACGGGGACGGGACGGAACAGTGGAGGAAGAGCGACAGCCTGGGAAACCTGTATCCAGACCCCGACTGCACGGTAAGGCGCTTCCTGAAGGGCGGGGCCATGGAACAGGACGGGAAATGGCACTGCGAGTATGACAAGGACGGAAACCTGACGGAACGATACATCGGTACGGGAAGATGGCTGGACGGAAAGAAGGAGCACTGGAGGTACCGCTGGAACGCCGACGGCTCGCTGGCGAAGGTCATACGGCCAGACGGGAAGGAAGTGGCGTTCGAATACGACGCGCTGGGAAGGAGGCTCTCGAAGAGCTGCGGGACGGCCGTGACGCGCTGGATGTGGAACGGGAACGTGCCCCTGCACCAGTGGAGGCAGAAACGAAGCTATTCGCAGAAGGAGGATGCGTGGCTGACGGAAGAAGAACGCAGGGAACGCACGCTCTGGCTCTTCGAGGAGGAGTCCTTCGTACCCGCGGCCATGATAAAGGAAGGCAGGGCCTGGTCCATCGTCACCGACCACCTGGGCACGCCCACGCAGGCGTATGACGCGGAGGGCAACGAGGTGTGGAGCAGGACGCTGGACATGAACGGGGAGGTCGTCGAGGAGACCGGAAATGTCGGAATGATACCGTTCCTCTTCCAGGGGCAGTATTATGACCGGGAGACGGGGCTGGCGTACAACCGCTTCAGGTATTACTCGCCGCAAATGGGGATGTATATCTCGCAGGATCCAATCGGACTGGCTGGAGGAATACTCAATCTGTATGGGTATGTTGATGAGACTAATGCATGGATTGACATATTGGGACTTGCTCCATGGGGGCGTGGTAATAAAGCATTTAATGATTGGTGGGATAAAGCTACAGTATCAGATATAGAAGCAAATATTGATGCTGTAAAAGCTCACTTGAGAGGCGGAGGTGGAATGCACGAGATGTTTCCTGTTCATCTTGCTCCAAAGTTAAAAGAACTTGAGTTTACAGCATTAGAACTTAAGAAGATGGTTATTCCAACAAAAAATATGCAGATTAGAATTGGTAGAAATAAAGGATTTCACCATCGTTCTTCTGCCAGTTCTATTTTTCATCAAATGCTTGCTAATGCAATAACTAATGCAAAATCAAAACAGCAAGCTCAAAATGAAATTGAAAGACTGCATAATAAACATGTAGTAGGATATTCTAATAAAAAATAAGTTTTATGAATAAAATAATGATTTGGGTTGGTCAATTTAATTCAGAAGTTGATTTCGAAAAATATATGGATCAATCAGCATTTTATAATTGGTGGAAAAAATATGACGAAGACAACAAAGAACTTTGCTGTCAATTCTGTAAGGAATTAGGAATAATGAGCTATGACGAGGATTTCCTCATTATGAAATATGCTTCCAATGGAATGAATGAATTATTAAATTTAATACCTGCTGAAACTTCTAAAATACATGAAGCCATTGAAAAAGCAGGAATATCACAGTGTAATGCTGTAATATGTTACAATTGTTCTTGTGGTATTTCTCCTCAAAAAGCGAAAAGAACTGTATCCATGAATTATCTTGGCTCTTATAAGTTTGAACAAAATATTGAAGGTACCGTAGGTTCATTAGCCGGTCTTGAATACATGATATGGATAGGTAAAACTGAAAAGAGCCGAGAAGAATTTATGGAATATTTCAATCAAGATATATATATGAAAGAGTTGGAGGCTTATAATTCTTGTCAGACTAAGAAACGTCCAAATCCAGAACACCGATGCCAATTCTGCAAAGATATTGACATTAAGTATTACTATCCTGAATTTTTAAAAGTAACAATTATAGATCATCTAGAAGATCCATTCAAGATGGTAAGAAAAATGATAGATAATAAACTTATCCCTGACTGGTCAATAGAAATTGATATCAAAGAATATGATATAAAGCCTGCGAATTGCATATTTTGCTATATTCCAAATGGATTTAAAGATAAAAAAAAGAATCAAAGAATTTTCATCAAAAAGAAAAATTATGATTCCTATGAAACTCCTAAAAAATATGTAAATGAACTAAGGAGCTACAATGGAATCAACTATTTAGAAACATATATAGCAGAATAGAATTAAATCTATTATGGCGGACACAGGATATTTCGACAGCGTGAATGCGAACCTTAAGACCGGCATAGGTGCGCAGTTAAGGGTATCTCGGAAGGCATCAAGGCGAACTCCGACACTGGCGTGTCACCGTCCGTCAACGCCCTCAACATGGGCATCAAGGCGGCAGCCGTTATCGGTGGACTTGCCGACGGCCTGAGCGAGACGGTCGTACTGCCCGTGCTCAGATTGCTGGGGATGAAGAGACAGACCAGCCTGCCCATATCCAAACAGTTCGACCCGATCATCGGGGTGGACACACATCTAGAGAACATTCCGCCAGCTACGAGCGTACCCATGCCACGTCTGCATGTCGGCTTCCTGATGAAACCAGAGAACTTCATGGCCGCGGCCATATCCTCATACCCCATCCATGAAGAAAAGAAAGAGATCGGCGACGCGGATCCTGCAAAACTGGTAGAGATAGGTCACACGGCACTGACGATGGCCGTGGGCATGCTGTGCGCCACCGTTAAGCTCGGAGGATTCATTCTGAAAACCATGGCTTCCACACCCATACACAGCATACCCCACGTGCCGATGAAACTATATTTGTCGCCAATTCGCTCCCTATACTGGAGAACAACGGATAAACTTTCATGCAGTCTGAAAATACTGGCAGTCATTATATGATTTTGTCATATAACAAAATGATATTTGTTACGGTAAACAAGACGCTTATGTTGATAGTTAGACCTTCAAAAATCGACATAAAGAAAGAGCAATCTATAGAGATCTGGCACTATATTTAGATATAAAACCTAAGTAGTAACACAAGAATTATAACAAGAAACAGAAAAATATCTGAAAATTAGCATAATACAGAAAAAATAATTATCTTTGCAGCCCGAAATATAAGATTGCTTACTATGAGTCGCCAAAATTTAACTGCATGGTGATTATTTTGAACTATATGCCTTATCCAGCAGATGATTTTCATAAGTTGGCGATTCTGTTGAATGTATGCTTTTGAAAAGGAAAAATATTGCTGTTGAGCAGAAAGGATTATTGGAAAGGCTTGCTGCTTGTTTCTGCCTCTCCCTACAAAGGAGAGGCAGGAGAATTTCGCATTGTTTTTAGCAAACCTTTTATGATAGATAGATATGTGCAAATTGAGAAGAAAATTACTGTTATTTGATTATATTGTAGGAAAGATTGTTGATTGGCAAGCTCAAATAGACTGGCAAAAACGATACAATGAATTGACACGTGCTCAAATAAATGAAATATTGGCTACTCTGTCGGGAAAAAGATTAATGAAATTATTGTATTTTATTTGTTTAAGTAGTGTCCATGAGGATACTCAAAAAAGACAAGACTCTCTGTTTGGAATTTTTGATAGATACATTGCAATGGAAAATGGTCCTGTTGAAGATTCTGTTTATCACAATCGTGGTATTCTTTTACGTTATACATTTGACAGCGAACTAAAATTATCTGACAAATATCAGGAACATTTTAAATTCAACTATCCAGATGTTGATGAGAATGCATACAACAAATCTGATATATATCGAGTAGAAATTTTGAATGAACAACTACAAGACCCTAAGAATAATAAAGAAACTGACGAGACCAATTTGATGCTATATGCAAAAATGGTAGATAAAAGCATAGAACATTTGCGAAATAAAAAAACTTTTCCTTTTGAGGATAAGGAATTATTAATACAAATGACTCATGAATTACCATTATGGAATAAATATATTAACAAAAACGACACTTGCATCCAATTAGATAACATTGAAGAATTAAAGTATGAACGTCATTGCTTCGATGAACTATTAGGATAATTATATTTATATTTTATCATAGGGTTATCCTTCACAGAAGGATAACCTTTTTTTATTATTTGAAATCAGATATGAAGTCATCACATATAGGAGCTGCCATTTCAATATATGAAAAATTGGCCACATACGATTTATCCATATATGGAGAATTGATAGTCTGTTTTCTCCAGCATCATCAGGTCAAAACAGAAGAAGATTTTAATGTCTTTTTGACCATGCTTTCCCTACCTACTGATACTGATTTATATTGTAAATTTAATAATAATGCCATAAATATATCACGCGAAGGGGAAGCTGATGAACAAATCAGCATAAGCATTGATGAAATTGAAGCAGAAGTAAAAGCTATCACTCCAGCATCTTTGCATTCCTCATCCTCAACAACTAATATTGTTAAAGCTCTATTATTTATAAAAAAAGTACATGAAAAAGAAGGATACAGACAGCTCCAAATAAGTGATTTGTCAGATGCTGAATTTGAATCTATTCTTCTTGCTTCGAAGGAGAAAATCAGCACATTTCCCAATGCCATAGTAGAATTAGTAAAGCTTTCTCTAAGTCTAGCTGATGAAAATAAAAATCTTAAAAGATTTACCAATAGAATCTGTACGCAACTGTTTGGGCATATCGGGAAATCTATATTGAATGCTGAATATCTGATTTTTGATGAATACAGTTCTTCGCTCCAAAAGATAGACGATCTTTTTTTCTCGAAAATAAAGGAATCTGATTATGAGGAAGGAAGAAATGGTGAGCTTTATATATTGAAATCAATATTAAAAACTTCATGGCTTCTGCAAGAAGCATGCAGTCGCATCAAAAGATTTATCAGTCAAGACGCCCCATTCAATTTAATCAATATTGATCCTGATAGCGAGGAAAGATATCGGAGGAGTTTTAAAAACGTTCCTCAATTATGTGGAGAGAAAGAGGCGCTTGTATTTGAAAATTTATTAAAGTCAATTATAAACATTACGCTCATTGACCATTGCTACATTTCTAATGAAGAATCGGTTAAGAAATTATTTCATGCATTTGTCTGTTTAGAAAACTCTCAATGGATTTTGCCCCAAACACAGGTAGATTTATCCAAAGAAGTTATCAAAATTGCCTTGATTAAAACAGCTTCATTGTTGGACCGAATGATTAATAATGAGTATCATGAAAACAAAACCAAAGGATTGATAGAAGTAAATTATGATTATATAATAAACTATCAGGATGGTAAAAGTGGGCTAATTAAAAAACTTAAAGAATACAGCATTTCTTCGAAAGAATCATTTCAACTGAATTTTTTTATAAAAAAGAGAGTTGATTTTCAGAATAAAAAATTAGATGCGAAGGAACTGACTCGGCAAATTAAATTTGACGGTTATTTTAGAGATTTGGAATTGTATGATAAGGCCATTATGGTTGGTATTTCCAGCTATTGTGAACAGTCTTCTGTCATTCAAGATATCCATGATAATAAAAGAACAAAATCAAAAGTAGCTGACAGCATAATAAGCTTCTGGGATTCAAAAAATGACAAAAAGAATCTAACCCCGTCATTCTTTCGTCAAACCTTAGAGCTTGTTTCAACGGAAATCAAGGCATTATTACAAAAAGATTGTTCCCAACAAAATGAAGGTGATATCAAACGTATGTTTGAGTTAATATCCTTATTAAAAAAGATTCTAATAGAATTAAATCGTTATATCATAAGATATAGCTCAAATATCCCCAAGCTATATCGGCCTTATTTTACTCACAGTTTTTACGAGTTATCCCCAAAAGGTAACTCTGTTAACGCATGTGGTGAATTAGAAAAAGGAAGAATAACAAATTATAACAAAAAAGAATTTAGACATAGATTTTTCTTTACATCTGCATACTGTACTCCTATTAATCTTCAATACCTGAAAGGATTATATACTATATATACAGAAAAGCATACAGATTACTTGTATCAATATGAGCAAAGATATGATTCATTAATTAGAGGAATTGTTCAAGCACACTTAGCAAAATTAGATAATAGGTCGAAGGAAGTAACCAGTAACATCAATGAAAAGATGAAAGAGTTATCCCATACTACAGATATAGCTATACAAAATGCCTCTCAGAAACATTTAGAATCCACGACGACGATTCTTGGCGTGCTGGCAGCATTTCTTGCATTTGTGACAATAAGTATTAATATGGGAAAGTTAGCAGATAATATTATTGAATATGTCTGTTTTGCTGGTACTTTTACGGGGAGTCTTATTCTTTTCGCTGTACTTATTAAACACCTTCCCAATGCATTTGAAAAAAGACTTGAAAGTAATATAAACAATCAGGATAATGAGTGCTTAACTACTTATAAATCAAAGAATAATAAATTTATCTCTTTTTTCAAACACCTTGGACTAATTCTATTCATTTGGACCATCATATTTGGAATATCATTTTTATTTTCATCCTCTAACAGTGCTTTTTTACGGGAGGAAGAACGAAAGCAGGATTCGATAATCAATGTGCAAAAATTACAGTTGGAGAAGTCTGAGAAAAAAATATTAGAACTTCAAAACGAAACGAAAGAGAACGCTGATAGAATTGAACAAATAAGTCATGAAATGCAAGAAATAAGCATAAGCCAGCGAAACAATCAAAAGATTAAACATGATATAGATTTAAAAATCAATTCAAATAGTGCTAACTGATAATGTATTCATTGCAAATGAAAATAACAATTAAGTCCTATTCGATATAAATAATTTCTTCTGAACGGATTAAGGCTATATGCAAAATAAAATCGATATGGAACAAATTACCTCAAAAGATATCTATGCCTCCTTATGGAAGTGCCGCGACTTTGAGTTATCCCATTTATGGCAACGGTCGATTTTTCTGACCGCATTCTTAGTCATGTGCTTTACAGGTTATGGAAGCCTGCTGTTGAAAATCTGCGAATATGTTGCCGATGATAAAAAAATTATCCCTTTTTGCATCCTTAATGTAGCCGGTTTGTGCGTTGCATTTTTGGGCATTATCCTTTCTACCTTGTGGATTATGATGGGAAAAGGTTCCAAGGCCTGGTATGAAAAATATGAGAAAGCATTGTATAATATCGAACGTGACATAACTTATAGCACAAAAATAGTGGCAAGGGACATGGACGATGCAGAACTGGTGCATGGCAGCCTTCCCAGACCTGTGCCATTGGATGCGAACTTGTTTACTACCAATGCCGGAAAGTTTTCCGTGTCAAGAATAAACATTGCCATCGGCCAAATATCCATGATTGTTTGGGGGGTTATTTATCTAATTCAATCCATCTGCTTTTCGTTTTCCAAACAATTATATACGCTACTTGGGAATTGTGAAGGTTGTCCGTTAGCCGGTTTCATATCCTTATTTGTTTGGTTGTTGTTACTGATTCTATCTATTGTTATCATTAAATATACTTCATGGTGCCGCAGTTCAGGAATATAGGATTATTTGAATAGAAAAGTATTCATATAGTTGTGTGAAAAATCTCCCCAAAGCAAAATCAGCCAACAGATTCACTGCAAATCTGTTGGCTGATTTTGCTTTGGGCTTGCCTTAAAAATGTTGATCTGGTGGAAGAGGAACAATCTTCTTTCGTTTCAATTTTAATGGTCTATTGTTCACTTGCGGACACAGCAGATTAGCTTGTGCAGCAATATAAAGAAAGTCCTCTTTGGTTAAATCGGGATAATGCGGCTGCAACTGATTGAAAATATCATCAAATTCCACTTCCTTATCGCCTATCAAATAATGCAAATCCGATATAATCCCATTCATCGGTTGTACCTCCTTTTTTATTTTATATTACGTATTTGACTATGCCATACAATGAACCCACCGGATGAAGAGAATAATGATAAGTCCCTGAATCCTCATCGTAAGTTTCGGACAAGATATAGCGTGGCACCTCATTCTGTCTCTCTTTATCTTGTTTTTTCTCGCATTCTTCTATAAATTGCGCTTTAGGTACTCGAATCCGCCGGTGAAATTCTCTGTAAATTTCATTCCAATCGACATGACTGAGGTCAATGTAGCTTACGAATTTCCGTAGTTTATAAGGACTCTGGCATAAAGTATTATAAATATGAAAGGCAAGTACAGGGAAATCCCTTATATCCTCTTTTGCCCTCTCATCCAATTCCTTCACAAACACTTCCTGTCCGTTATGGATATCGTAGTCTTTCATTGAATTGCCATACACATACAGTGCTTTGTACCCAGACACATCAACCGGTTTACCTCCACACACAATGCTTTTAGGCCGCTTCCCGGTCAGAATCTTGTATTTCCAATGAAATTTCGTCACCTTGCCCGCCTTGGCCACAATCTCTACCCGTATAAAAGAGCACAGCATTGCAATCTGGATAGCCAAGATTATCAAAACTACTGTCATAAAACTGCTTGTCATAAGCTTCGCATTTTAATTAGAACTGACTTCTTTCCCTTGCCTTGCGACATCCTTTACCCTATAACATTCGGTTTTAAAGAACTTCATGACAGAAAGGCATATCCATGAAGCAATAAAACAGATGCGGGATATATCGGGATCTCCGTTCTTCAGGGATAACACAAACGCAAGCAAAAACAACACCAACATGATGAATACTCCCACCACATGTGAGTATTGATTGACCATCATTTCCTTCAGGAAACCATATATCGTATCCACGAGAAACAAAATCAATGCCATCACGAGCGGAAACAAATAATCATCCACAGACTTCGATAATGAATTGCCGAAGTCAAAGCTCATTTCTCCTGTAAACAACTTGGGGAAAGTCGCGTACAAGAGTCCTAAAGACCAAGATATTATGTATCCTATTTTATAAAGCATTTCTTATCAAATCTATTTATTTTGCAAATATAAGGTTAAAATCGGGAATGGCAAAACTGAACAGACAAAAACTGCAATAGTCTGTCATTAAGACAGTTTGGGCAGGCACTTACCTGCATCCTCCACTTGCCATTTGATCACCTACAAAAAGATGCATAACCACATCCGACAGCGGAAATCCGCTCGAATTCCCACCTGCATAGGATGTGCAAAGTATAAAAGAAGTTAACCGAAGGAACAAATACAGACTTTTATTTGGTTTTCTCTACTCGGTTGCTTATATTTGCAATCGACAAAGATGATGTTTTATTTTTCTTCTCTTTCTCCCACAAATAAAACTGAATCGCCCGGAAGACAGGAGGAAATTTCAAAAGGTCATTTTTGAGGTTTTCTCTTTTTTGTTTCCCTAAACCCGGGTTCGGATTCAGAAAGGAAAGCCTGCGAGAGTACCAACTTTATTGTTTCATTACTAAATTTATCAATTATGAGTTCATTTAGAGCAACATTGGAATTTCAAGGTAAAGAGTACGACGTATTGCACTCCGAGTATGAGTTCAGCCGCAACACTGACTCCAAAGGCAAGCCTTCGTCCAACATTCAGGGCGGACGTGTATCCGTTGTCATCGAATCGACTGATGACACGACCACCGTTGAAGCCATGCTGAACAGCCAGTTCAAACAGGTGGAAGGCAAGATTGTGTACAAGAAAATCGAAGAGGACGCCACGATGAAGGAAATCGAATTCAAGAATGCCTACATTGTCCACTACAAGGAAGTGCTTGACGTGAACAACGAAGTGCCGATGCAGATTGCCCTGACTTTCTCTGCTGAGCAGATAACCGTAGGCAACGCCGCATTGGACAACCGTTGGCCGAAGAACTGATGCCGGTTCCGAAAGCCAATGAATGTTCGGATATTCTGAGCTTGCCGTCCGGGACATATCCGCATTGTCTCAGACGGCAAGTTTTTTTAAACATTGAAAAAGAATACTGCCATGGCTGAACAGAAGAAGATAACAGTGACTATTGCGGGAGTTGAATTGCCCTCATTCCAACAACTTGTGCTCAAACAGCCGATCAACGACCACCACTATTTTGAGCTGACGCTTGATATAGAAGCCGGTGAATTGTATGATACCCATTCGCTTGACCGTACCAAAGGATGGTTGGGAAAGAATGTGGAAATGAAGTTCGGCGACACTCCTTTCCTCGGAATCGTCACCCACGTCGCCCTTCACCGCACCAGCGGCAACCACGGCAGCATAGTGGTCAGCGGTTATTCCACAACATTCCTGCTCGAATCAGACCTCACCTGCGCCTCGTGGCTGAACAAGACGCTTGCCGAAATCGTGGAGGAAGTCTGCAAAAAGGCGGGCGTACCTGTGATTGCCAAGCCTGAATACAAGGCCTCTATCGAATATGAGTGCCAATATCGGGAAAGCAACTTTGATTTTTTGCGCCGTTTGGCACGGCAATACCGGGAATGGTTTTATTACGACGGGCGCCAACTGATATTCGGGAAAAACGAATTGCCGGCTGCCATCCCGCTGACGTATGACCGGGAGATTACCGATATGGACATCTGCGTCCAGACATTGGCACGTCCTTTGGAGGGACAATCCTACAATTCCAAATCCGCTTCCCCCAGTAACGGTGCCAGTCCGAACGCTCCGAACGGCTTGGGCCCGTTAGGCCAATCCGCCTTTGAGTCTTCCATGGGCATTTTCAAGACATCCGCCACGCAATATGCAGAAATGCGTGTGGCCAGCCAAAGCGAACTCAACAATTATCTCCAACGGAAACAACAGAGCGACAGTGCTTCTTCACATTACCTCAGTTGTGAAACCGACTATGTCGGCCTGGGGTTGGGAAGTGTCGTTTCTGTCAAGACCGCCATTCAAGTCTTCCAATCCCAAGCGATAGAAAAGAACTTAGGGTCTTATCTGATAACGGAAATAACCCATATTGCCTATTCTGGCAACAGTTACCGGAACAGTTTTTCCGCCCTCAGCTCTTCCGTGCTGTGCCTACCCGCTCCGGATGTGCCGCTGCCTGTAGCCCAGACCCAACAGGCTGTCGTAGTAGAAAATGAAGACCCGGACGGACAGGGGCGCGTGCAGGTCAAGATGAACTGGCAGACGGGCAACATGAAAACTTCCTGGATACGGGTATTAGCCCCGGACGCCGGCAAGAGCGACCAAGTCTCGACCAACCGGGGATTTGTATTCATACCGGAAAAAGATGACCTGGTGCTTGTCGGTTTCCGCTATGATGACCCGAACCGTCCTTTCGTCATGGGAAGCCTATTTAATGGAAAAACAGGAAAAGGCGGCGATAGTGGAAACAAGACAAAGAGCCTGACCACCCGAAGCGGATGCACCATCACCATTGACGATGAGAAAGGAAGCGTCACCATGAAAGACAAGGGCGGCAACAGTTATACCGCCGACGGAGAAGGCAACATTACTATTTCTGCCTCCCAAAGCATCAAGCTGTGTGTCGGAGAGACCACTGTCACCTTAGACAGCGAAGGGAACATTACTTCTAATGCAACGAACAGTATCTCGGAAACCGCCCAAAACAACCTTTCGCAAAAGGCGGCCGCCATAGACAGCACGGCAGACAACGGTTACAACATAACAGCAACCGATGTAGCCGCTACCGCCTCGAACTCAGCCATCGTTTCGGGCAATACCACCGCCACGCTTGACTCTTCGGGAACAACCGCCGTTGCAGGTGCCATCATTAAACTGAACTAAACCATGAGCAACGCCATACAACAGATAGCAGAAGACATGCTCAGCATGTGGGAGGAAGCTGTAGCGAATCCCGTCAAGATGATACGCATCGTCATCAATCCCGGAGACGAGACCATGCTCAAGGCCTTTTACCAGTATATGCTTGCCATAGACAATGAAGAGGAAGACATGGTGCTTGTCATCGAGTGTCCGTTTACGTCATCAGGCACATTCTCAAAGGAAACGCTTGACTATGTGGCTACACAAATCGAATACTGGAATAATTCCAAGAAACCGGAAGATATCATTTTTGAACACGTGGACTGGCAGCCAGACTCCAGCCTTGCCGACACGGAAAACCCAGCCTCGTTGTTAGTCGGCAATCTCAACCGGCTGACAGAAGCTATTGTCGGCGGTACAGACATCAAATGCAGTTTCATTTTTGACATAGACGGCACGCAAGATTACAACTCGTGTCAGGAATGGTTCCGACAGGCCATCTCACTTCCTTTCCACAAGCAAATGGTATGGGGGCTGGCAGACGTAAAAGGGAACGAACATTTCAAAGAACTGGAGAGCCAATTGCCGAATGACGTCAAATCCATCTATCCGCCGATAGATATGGACGGTGCAATGGAACAACTGGCTGAACAGGCAGCCAATGAAGACCGAAGCGATCCGGCCCTCTCCAAATTCAGGCTGGCCTTGATAAGGCTGATGAACAGCGTCAAGAAGGGAGATGCCGCCGAAACGGACAAATACACCAAAGAATGTCTGGACATGGCACTTGCCAATGTCAAGAAAGACATCAACTGGCTGAGCCAATTCGTCACCGTATATACCATTCTATACACGGACAGCATCAGGCGACATGACATGAAAACAGCCTTGTACTTTTCCGACAAAGCCATAGAATCCGCCCGTTTGGGCATAGGCAAGCTTGACCCGTCGTTGGCGTACCGTCTGCTGGGCAATTCCTTGTTGGGAAAAGGAAGCGTCCTTGCCAGACAGTCCCAATGGGAAGATGCAGCCCATGTTTACCGGGAGGGAGCGGACACCTATGCCGCCTGCAACGACTACCTGATGCAGGCAGAAGCCCTCCGGATGTGCGGCTGGTGCTGGGAAAAGAAGCATGAGGAAACACTCGCTTCAGAGTGCTACATTGAAGGTTTCCGGCTGGCAGACAAGCTGCCGGCAGAGATGATAAAGATTTCCTCGTATCCTTTGCTCCTGCTTGCCCTGCTGAACAATACGAAACGCGCAGAAAAGATTTCGGACGAAGAACTGGACACAGTATTGAACCCGATACTGGGGGAAGACTGGATGGATTATTTATATGAATATAAACGGAAATTGGGCAAATATGATGAACTGGCTGAACAAAATATGGACAGATCTGGAACAACTGTTCACTAAAGGAACGGAACATATCCAGACGAATCCCCAATCAGGCTATCTGATAGCGACAGCCCTGTTGCTTATCTGGCTGATAGGGCTGATAGCAGGGTGGAAGTGGACATACGCCCGTCCCGGAAGCTGGGGAGGCAATTTCTGGCTGGACTTGTTGGGACCTGCCACTTTTCGTTTCTGGTTAGGAGTCATTGTGCTTTTGGCCATTATTTTGTGTCTCTTTCTTTATTTCAAAACTTAAAAGCAACCGCTTATGTCCAGCGAGGGGAGTTACTTTGACCAGGTGAGCGCGCAGCTCGAGTCGACAGTGGGCGCGCAGGTGTCGGGCGTTGTGTCGGGCGTTTCCGAGAACTCGGAGGCGGGGGTTTCCCCGTCGGTAAACGCGCTCGACACGGGCCTGAAGGCCGCGGCCGCTCTGGGCGGGCTTGCCGACGGGGTGTGCGAGGCGGCCGCCGTTCCCGTTCTGGCTTCCCTGGGCCTGAAGGGGCAGGCTTGCCTTCCGGTCTCCAAGCAGCTCGACCCGGTCATCGGGGTGGACATCCACCTGGTGAACATGCCCCCCGCCACGAGCGTTCCCATGCCTCACCCCTACATGGGGGTGCTTCTCTGCCCTCAGGACTTCCTCACGGCGGCCGTCTGCTCGTACATCCCCCCGCCCGGCCCGGCCCCGGAGGGAGGGGACGCTGACTCCGCGAAGCTCGCCGAGGTGGGTCACACCGCCCTGACCATGGCCGTGGGCATGCTGGGCGCCACCGTCAAGATCGGGAGCTTCATACCCCGCGCCGTGGCCTCGACCCCCACGCGGAGCATCCCGCACGTGCCCATGGGCGCGGGCTTCGCCGCCAACTCGCTCCCGATACCCAAGGACAACGGGCACGCCTTCATGGGCAGCCTGACCGTGCTGGCCGACGGGCTCCCCCTGTCGGGGGGAGGCGCCCACCTGCACCTGGACTGCAACGACCTGGGCATGGCGAGCGTGCACAAGGTGCCCGGACGGTTCCTCCCCACGGGGGTCATCAACCCCATACCTCCGGCCAGGCCCGTCCTCACCAGCCCCGTGCCCGTGCCGCTGAACCCCATGGCTGCCGTCTCGCGGAAGTGCATGGGGGCGTTCGGAAGGCTCTACAAGAAGAAGACGGAGAAGGCCGCCATGCGCCTGCACGACGCGGTCAACAGGAAGATAAAGAGCGACTCCCTGAAAGGGATGCTCCACAAGACCATCTGCACCGTCACGGGACACCCCGTGGACGTGGCCAGCGGGACCTTCTTCACCGACGAGGAGGACTTCTGGCTGGACGGCCCGGTGCCCCTCTCGTGGGAACGCACCTGGTACAGCCGCAGCGAATACCGGGGTCCGCTGGGAAACGGGTGGCACCACGCCTACGACATGGGCGTCGTGGCCGGGGACGGCACACTCACCCTGCGCATGGCCGACGGCATCCCCGTGGCCTTCCCCCTGCCGACAGAAGAGAAGCCCTCGTTCCTGCCCTCCGAACGCAAGGAGGCACGCCGGGAGAAGGACGGGTACTGCGTCTGGGACCTGGACGAGGACCTCTACTACCGGTTCACACAGAAGGAATACGACTCCGTCCGGCTGCTGGAGAGCGTCTCGGACGCCAACGGCTTCGCCATACGCCTCGCCTATGACGGGAAGGGGCGGCTGCAGGGCATCACCGACAGCGCGGGCCGGCACCTGAGCGTGGAGTGCGACCCGGAGAGCGGACGCATCACTGAGATCAGGGGACCGCACCCCGAAAACGCGGGGGAGGAGATTATGCTCGCCTCCTACGAATACGACGCGGACGGGAACCTCGTCTGCCAGCGCAACGCCGTTGGCGACGCCATGCGCTACGGGTACGCCGGGCGCCTGATCGTGAAGGAGACCTGGCGCAACGGGCTCAATTGGTTCTTCGAGTACGACGGCACGGAACCCGGCGCACGCTGCGTGCACACCTGGGGGGACGGGGGCATCTACGACCACAAGCTGAAATACCTGGACGGGGTTACCGAGGTGCTGGACAGCCACGACCGCCTGACGGTGTACCGCCACAAGAACGGGCTCGTCTGCCGGAAGACCGGCCCCACGGGGGAGGAATACCGCTGGAAGTACAGCGTGCACCGCCGCCTGCTGCGCGAGACGGACGCCGCCGGAGGGGCCACGCGCTACCGCTACGACCGCTGGGGGAACTGCACGGACATGTCCGGTCCGGACGGGGGGAGCGTCTCGGCGGCGTTCTTCCGGAAGGGCGGGCTGCGCAACCGGCCCGTGTCCGTGACCACCGCCGACGGCGGCACCTGGACGTTCGCCTACGACGCGAAGGGCAACCTGACGGAACGCACGAACCCGGAAGGCGCGAAGACCCGGATACGCTACGCCGGCGGCCTGGCCGAAAGCGTCACGGACCCCTACGGCGTGGTCACCCGCCTCTCCTACGACGCCATGCACAACCTGACGGGGGCATCCGACAGCCGCGGCAACGCGTCGGGCTACCGCTACGACCTGCTCGGCCGCTGCACGCGGGTCACCAACCCGAAGGGCGCCGTGCAGGAACGGCGCTACGACGATGCCGGGCGCGTGACGGAGGTGGACGACTTCGACGGGAACCATATACGACTGAAATACGACGGGATAGACAACCTGCTGGAATACCGCGACGACCTGCAGACGGTGGAGTACGCCTACTCGGGCATGTGGAAGCTGACGCACCGCAGGGACAGCCGCGGCGTGGTGGCCTTCCGCTACGACCGGGAGGAAAGGCTCGTGCATGTCGTCAACGAACGCATGCAGCGCTACGAGTTCGAGCTCGACGCGGCCGGGAACGTCATAGCCGAGACCGGCTTCGACAGGGGGCGCAGGACGTACCTGCGCGACCGCGCCGGGCGCGTGGCAAGCGAGACGCTGCCGAGCGGCATCGTGCGGGAATACGGGTACGACAACGCGTCGAGGGTCACGAGGGTGTCCTATGTCACCACGGACGAGCCCGACCAGACCTACCGCTACGGCATCTCCGGAAGGCTCGCGGAAGCCGCAAGGGGCGAAAGCCGCGTGGAGTTCGCCTACAACGCGCTGGGACTGCCGGTGACGGAAACGGCTGACGGGGAGACCATCACACGCACCTACGACAAGACCGGACGGATACTGTCCCTGCAAAGCACGCTCGGGGCCAACCTGGAATACATACGCAACGGGTTCGGGGAACTGGCGGAGTTCCGGGCCGGGGACGGCATCGGGAGCGGTGAAATGCCGTGGAAGTCACAGCACCGCTACGACACGCTGGGCTTCGAGGTGGAACGCCTGCTTCCCGGAGGCGTGATGCGCAGCTTCGGGTATGCCGACATCGGCCGCCTGGTGGACGCGCGCACGAGGAAGGACGCGCGGACACGCCACCTGCGCCGCTACCGCTGGGGCAAGGCGGACCGCCTGCTCGCAACCGAGGACAGCAGGTACGGGACGGCACGCTACGGGTACGCCCCGAACGGGCAGCTGGAACATGCCGGGTACGGGGACGGGACGGAACAGTGGAGGAAGAGCGACAGCGTGGGAAACCTGTATCCAGACCCCGACTGCACGGTAAGGCGCTTCCTGAAGGGCGGGGCCATGGAACAGGACGGAAAGTGGCACTGCGAGTATGACAAGGACGGAAACCTGACGGAACGCTACATCGGCACGGGAAGATGGCTGGACGGAAAGAAGGAGCACTGGAGGTACCGCTGGAACGCCGACGGCTCGCTGGCGAAGGTCATACGGCCAGACGGGAAGGAAGTGGCGTTCGAATACGACGCGCTGGGAAGAAGGCTCTCGAAGAGCTTCGGGACGACCGTGACGCGCTGGATGTGGAACGGGAACGTGCCGCTGCACCAGTGGAGGCAGAAGCGGGTCTACTCGCGGGAACAGGATGCGTGGCTGGTTGACGGGAAACGCCGGGAACGCACGCTCTGGCTCTTCGAGGAGGAGTCCTTCGTGCCGGCGGCCATGATCAGGGAAGGCAGGGCCTGTTCCATCGTCACCGACCACCTGGGCACGCCCACGCAGGCGTATGACGCGGATGGCAACGAGGTGTGGAGCAGGGTGCTGGACATGAACGGCGAGGTCGTCGAGGAGACCGGAAACGTGGGAATGGTGCCGTTCCTCTTCCAGGGGCAGTATTATGACAGGGAAACGGGGATGGCGTACAACCGATTCAGGTATTACTCGCCACAGATGGGGATGTACATATCACAGGATCCAATCGGACTGAATGGTGGTATTACAAATATCTATGCGTATGTTTATAATACAAATACTTGGATAGATATCCTAGGACTCAATTCTACTGATTTAAACAAAGCTTTAGGCGGTTCAAGAAAAGGAATGCAAGCACATCATCTTATTCCAGAGAAAATATGGAAGAAAAACGAAGCTTTCTTAAATTCTATAGGACTAGCTGGACAAATGGATAGTGCATCTAATGGATTACATATGTATAATTCTGAAAAAGGAGCCATAGCAAATGGGAAAGCTTATTACCATGTAGGTAGACATGATGTATATAGCAATGCTGTAGATATATCTATAGCTAAAATACAACAAGAATATGAGAACAACATAAAATTTAAGGGTATGGAAGAATCAAAAGCCCAAATTATTGCTAAAAAACAAATTTTAAAACTTCAGGATCTTCTAAGAAAAAAGTTAAATTCTGATTCCAAAGATGGAAGTGCAAAGCGTGTAGGATATAGACAATAAATATAAAAAATCTAGTTATGAACTATATTTGGTATTATACAATAGATAGACCTATAGGCATTCCCAAAATTGAAGGATATGCTTTATCAGACCAATATTCTCAACGTGGGTGGAAACCAATTTTAGCTGATTGGATGAACCTAAACTATGATGGTTTTCCCAAAAAAGAAGAACATAAACTTCCAAAAGAACTTTTTCTATATATTAAAACATCAAAAACAGAACCTTTATTTGATTGGTTTTATTTAGGAAATCACATGATGGCAGTATCAGAAAAGTTTTATTCATATTTATATCAACAAATAGGGAGGCAATCTGAAATAAGCGAACTTAGGATTTTTAACACTAAAAGACTTGAATCTAAACGAAAATATTATGTTTTTAGAATATGTGAATTTAATGATAATTTATTTGATTTCCATAAAGGAACCGCAGTAATTCAAGAACATTTAATGAATGAATATATGCTGTACCCTGATATGTGTCTAATAGACAAAAATATATCAAAAAACATATTTGTAGTAAAAGAGTTCTGTTATAGTTTTGGATTAATTTTAACAGAAGAATCAAAAAGATGGATAGAGTATAATTTATATAAACCTGAAATTCATTGTCTAAAAAAGTATCCAGATGTTTGGAATAACGAATTTATAATATAACTTGTCTATTTCATGCCACCAATGTCGGATACTTATAAAGTGGACAGTCATTAACTCAATATATACAGAATGCTTATCCTAAATTAAGCCCAAATATATAGAGATTCCCTTGATTATAATACATTATAGTGAATTCGATGCAGTTATTTATATAAAAACGAGAATCTCCAAACAGAGACTCTATCTCTAATCGCTCATCAGAGATTTTTGCAAGCAAAGTGTAAGATGATAATCTTATCGCAATTCAATTTTATATCATATTACTTAATTTTCGTCTAAAAGCAGGATATATTGCATGTAATAAGAAAGTAAAATTTTCTAATGACAGATTTGAGTTTATCAGTAATAACAAATCTATGAAGGTGTTACCAAAAGAATTCAAACATGTAGCAACTTATAATAATGAAATAAAAATATCTTTTTTATCTTTAGACTAAAATGAAAACAACAAGGAATTAATCTCAGATGAGAAACAACCGAAAGCAAACAATCTTCTTTATCATCCATACCGCCAGTTATAGACACAGCGAGTTATGTCTGTAAGGAAATAAAGAGGAATATCAACACCATTGAAGCTAAAGAACTGATTCATCTTCTGAATCACTATAATAAAGCGCAAAACTCACAGAAACAGGCCCTCAGAAAAATGACTCCTTTGGGACGAGCTGCTGTCTCGACTTTCGCACCCAACTATAACATCGCAAACACCGTTTCGGATAGAATAAGCGGAAGAATACAAACCTATCAAAAATGGAAAGGACTAGTAGCTGCAAAAAAAGATGGGATCACAAGAAAAATCAAAGAGCTACAAGGCGGTGACTGGGCCTGTGACAGTACTACGCAGTTGAAATTCATGTACGACATTTGGTCAAACATCCATTATGGTTTTGTAGGCAGATATGTGGGATTTACCGCATTTGAGCTTGTCAATGGCGCCGGATTTGCCCAATTGGGCGACAATAACAGATCATATTCAACATGGGCAAAGCAATACATATCCAATCGTTTCGTCGATTTCGGAGATGCTGATATTATTGGCGCATTCGATGATGCAGAAGACACCCAAGCCATAAAGGTAGGAATGAGTCTATTCAACAAGTTCGGTGCCATTCCCTCAACATTGACACCACAACTCATACTGGACGAACTGTATCTCTTTTATCGTAACAACAAACCTTTACATATAGAAAAATGCGAATATCACAAATAACATTTCTGTTTTCTTGCCTGTTCATTACAAGCTGCAAACTCTCTTTGCCAACAGATAATGAAATGATACAGCACTTTACTTTGCATGAAGCAGCTTTTAATAAAATACAAAATGTAATTTCACAACGAACCTACGGATGTTATTATCCACCTTACAGAACCGATACACTATATGGTGAAGACCAACTAAGCATTAAGAAACTATCTCAAGAAGACAGACAATTGTTAGACTCTCTTCTGTTAGAGATAAACTGTGAACGCATTTTTTATTGGAATAAAGAACGGAAAAAGGAAACTGGACATGACTCTACAGAAATAATTATTTCTATTCCCTATTTCATGTATGGCCTTTCTATTGGAGGAACAACCAAAGAATTTCTCTATGCTCCTAATCTGAAACAAGAATGCCAGTCCATTGAAAATTCACAAATGGATTTGAATGAATTATATCGTAGAACTGATTCAGATACGACTTTTTACAAGCTTATCAAAAATAATTGGTATATTAAACTTGAACATGACAACTAAATGGCCGTTTACTTAAACTTATAAGTTTGTTGTACTCCATACAATATCTAAATTCTTACATGCCTAAAAATTGTAAGAGCCATAACGCCTCTCACTACGACTTATTATTCAGTTCACGCTTCAACCTTTTAATATCTGCATCCAAAAAAGCATATTTATAACTGATAATATTGTTATACTCATCTATTGCCTTTTGTGCATAGAAAGCCTTCTTCGTATGATTATACTCTATTTCATAAGCATAACCAATAAAAAACGGTACTGCGGGGTCTTTCCCACGTAAACATTCAAGTTCCTCTCTGCCCTCCTTGCGGATGTGTTCATCATCACTGAAAGTCTTATCAATAGCCTTGTCCAAGGCACTAAGAATTTGACGTTTTTCTTTTATCATTTGTTCTATATCCATATCCTGTAGCATTTATATGTCCGGACAAATGTACTAAAAATGCCGATAGAAACCCATACAAGAAGCCTTCTATTTGTTCTTTCTGCTATAAAATACGTCGTTTTCTGCCTAATAATTTGGAATATACTCTTTTTCCCCCTATATTTGTTCTCTGTAATATCCTTTTCTTCTTCTGAAAGCGGGGCTCTGCTTTAATCAAGGCAAAAGTAGGTCTTGATTCATAACCAGTATATATTATAATAATATGAGTGCGTTTAGAGCAACCGTTAGCATACGGGGAAAAGAAATAGAGGTGATACTCTCGCAAATCGAATTCAGCCGAAAGACCGACAATAAAGGTCGTCCGGTTACGTCCGTAGTGGGTGGACGAGTTACGTTCAGTATCGAATCCACAAAGGATACAGACATTTTAGAGTCTATGATAAACAGCCAATACAAACCCATCAGCGGTAAAATCATTTATTATAAGACTGAAGACAATTCCGTATTTCGCACTGTTCCAACGGTTTGAGCCTACGGTTGAACTGGAGCACACGGATGCTGAAGGACAGGAAGTGAAAGAAGTCATGACGTTCCGGAATTTAGGCGATTTCGGTGCGAATAAGATAAAGGAGAACAGCGAGTTCTTGAGTGAACTTGACATTGAGAGGGAACAAAGCATCAAGATTGCCAGGCAATTGGCTTCCAACCGTGCTCTTCAAAAAGTCATCGAGAATCCAGAAACAAGAAATGCATTAGCCGAAGTACTTGAATCGACGATTCAAGAAATATTGGCAGTACAAGGAAAGTCTAAAATCTAAAACATATCCACTATGAGACCAGAAGACCAACCGCAGCAACAGCAAGCTGTTGCTTCCTCCATACAAACTGCAGAACAAGCCAAAACATCATCGGCGTCCGCCATAGACCGTCTGAAAGAATTCGGGGGCTTCTCCTTTTTGGAGAACATCATTGACGGATACTCAAACATGAATCCCAACCGCAAAGCACGGCGCAATATATTTTTGACCGATGCCCAATGGGAAGATGAGCGCAAGGCTTTGGTGAGACGTTTAGGTGTATGGGTAGATTTGCTCCGAAACAACAAATCTGCCGAAGAAATGCGTGACAAAGCGAAAGACACCGCTGTAAAAGCCGAAGACCTGCTGAACAAAAACCTGAAAGCAGCTTTGGCTCGTACGCATGATTTGGAGCAGGCGTACCGGACGGTAGCCTTGTTCTATAAAAATACAGAGAATGACAAGGTAAAGAATGTCACGATTGTCAATGCCAGTCTGGAACAATTACGCGATTTGGACAATACCGTATTTGCCGATTATATCAGCAATGAGTTGAGACAAAATTTCGACCGTCTGGATCTGCGTCGTAATTACTCGCTGTTGGTTATTCCGGGGTATTTAGGCTCGAATGCCATATTGGACAAATGGTCCAAAATGGCACATGAAAACAAGGTATTCCTAATAACCGACTTCCAAGATTTGGAATCTCCGGACGACGTAGTTGACATCTTCTTCAATGCGGATCATACGAGCGGCGATGCGTTCAAGTCCAATACAATCATGACATGCAACTGGCTGTTGGGACGCCAAAAAGAAGAAAGCGTAGGCGAGGAGGAAAACCTCTATGTACCACCTTCGGCAGCATTGGCCGGAAAGATTTACAGCACCTTGATGTCGCAAGTTGTTGCCGGCAAGAAATTTGGCGGCATCAATGAAGTGGAAAGTGTACGATTTGACCTCAAAAAAAGCGAAATATCCGAACTTGAACGGATGGGACTCATACCGATGGTCAATGAATATAGTAAAGTCATGGCTTTCTCAGCCAAGACCCTGTTCAATGGTGATAACCTCGGTTTGCAGACCTATTCTGTCGTACGTGTATTTGACTATATTACTAAGGTGTTGTTTGACTTCCTTAACCGTCGCGCCTTTGAAAACTGGACAACGCGTACGGAAGCAGATCTACGTGAACAAATCGTCAAGTTCCTTGACAGTGTGAAGGGACCTAACCGACTGATAGAACGCTTCAAAGTCATGAAGATAGAACAAGACCCAAAGCAAAAAGACCATGTTTTGCTGGATCTACACGTTACTCCATTCTTCCCTGCCAAGAGTTTCATTATCCAACTTGCGGGACACAAAGGCGATGGACCGGAAGAAGCTGTTTGGGAAAGCGAATATCGGCAGGAATCCGGAGAATAAATGTTTAGTACATCCGTATGATACCTTTTAATTTAGTTGGGGGTATCATTTCCAGAGTTAAAATAGAGAATACATTTCAATCTCATTTCATAAAAGACTGTCCCAGATAAAATTTTGGGACAGTCTTTACAAATTATTAAAATTACTCTGATTATGCCCAATTATTATGAAGAAATATCTGTGATTGAATTGCAGAACAGGTTGCAAAAGGGTATGTCCATAGTTGGAAATGTAACATTTAACAATGGAAATAAAACAACATTGCAAATAGATCCTTTAATGACAACTGAAATAGAAAGGTGTAGGACGGGATCTTTTGCTTTGGTATCTTTTGGTCACAATACTCCAGAATGGGCAACAAACCCTTTGATTATTGACCAACAACCAGCTCAAGTCCAAGACAGCAATTCAATTGACATTTTTTCCAATCTGAATGCTACAGTGGGAATGTCAGCAGATATAGCAGACAAACTTGGCTATAAACATACTATGCGTTTTTTTCGCAGTAATCATACTGTATTCTCACCCAAAATATACCCTACAGGATGGAAAGGCGGGAGCAGATCTCATATTAAAACATATAAAGTCACTCGTGTTGTAGGGTGGACAACTTTTTTCTTAGGAATTGTTTTTGACTATGCAAAATACGAGAACGGGGAGATAGAACCCGGCAAATTATTGATAAACACGGCTATTTCAACAATCGGCCTATTGGGAGGACCTATTGGTTTTACAATTAGCACCATCTATTGGGTATTAGACACTTTAGGAGCATTTGAATCACATAACCCTTTGCCTCTGCAAAGAAAAGATCCTCTAATGTTACCCAAAGACAATCTCAAAATAATTCTACCGGATAATTATAAACCGCAGCAAACTTTAAAAAGAATTTATTCTCCCAAACAAACATACATTCATCCAATGCCACCTAAACGCTATTAAATATGCTCCAAGAAATTGCCTATTGGACCTATTATTTTTGCCATAAGAATCACTTCCTTCGCCAAAATGGGGAGGAAGTTTTGATAGCCCCCTTATTCTTTGCATTAAATTTGTACGTTAATGCACTTTCCGTAATTCACCTCATCGAGTTTTGGATCGGAATTCATATTATGGAATTACTCCCGTGGGGAGAAACATTCGATCTCTTATCTTATATAGTGGCCTTCTGTGTTATTTCCCCATTTGTCTATTTTGGTTACAAATCCTATTTCCACCCCCATAAACTGTCTGAGCTAATCAAAAAATACGAGAGAAAACAAGTCTACAGAAAACGCTGGGGTAAATTTTTCTATGCACTCTATGTCATTATCACCTATTGCTTATTTTTCTTTGTGGTCGAAACATTCAAAATCTGAATTATTAAAATAGCATAAAACCAATATATTGATTATGACACATTTATATTCATTCTTATTCTTTCGACACACGAATAATTTCAACTTAAATCCTATCAAAAGGTCACGCAAAGCCCAAGAAAAATATTACTAATTGCATCAAAAGCATTTTTTGAACCGATATAAATCGTATCTTTGCACATTTTTACCAATATAACTAAGCCCTTATTTAACAAGGGACTAAACCCCTATTGAGGGAAAAGTGACTAATTAATTTTAAACTTTGATATTAGAAGAATGAAATTGGGAGAAGCACCCCTGCAATTAAAAATACTCTTTGGCTATTTGATATTGATGGCGGTCATCGGCAGTATGGCCGCTATTTTATTGTATGAACGCCAACGAATGCGTGAAATTGAAGCGGAGACCCGTGAAATCCGAACCGTGCGTCGAGAAATAAACCTGGCCCACCGCTACATAACCGAACTTGCCACATACGGCGAATCAGTCATAGCCTGGGAAAATCCGGACTACGACCGGTATCACCAAAAACGATTGTCAGCAGACAGTATCCTGTACACCATGAAGCAGAAATACAATGACTTCATTCACCCTGACCAGATAGAAACCTTGCGTAAGTTACTGGAAGATAAGGAAACGCATCTGCTACATATCATGGAAGCTATAAAAAGACAAAAAGAAACAGACAGTTTTCTGGTCACCCATCTGCCGGAAGCAGCCAAACGAGCCACCCAGATACGAACCGTATTACGTAAGAAGAGCGGATTTGCCGGAAAAGTACTTGGCAAAAAAGAGAAGATATACATAGTCCCGTCCACCCGAGAACTTCAAGCACTGAATGACAGTCTGAAGACTATGTATGAAGAACAAATGCAAGAAATGGATACATACGTGGACAGCTTACGGATGCAAAACAAAGAACTAAACCGAAAACTGCATGCCGTCATCGCCTCGTTGGACGTACAAGCCCAAAACGGATTTACCAGCCGGGAAACAAAAATAGAGAAAGCACAGGCCATGTCTTACCGGCTGTTTGCCTTTGTAATTAGCACCGCCATTCTGCTGTTGTTGGTTTCTTTTCTTATCATACGACAGGATATCCGTAAGGAAAACCGCATCAGAAAACGCCTGAAACAAACCATCCAGGAGAATGAAGAATTGTTGGACATGCGCAAAAAAATCATCCTTACCGTATCGCATGACATACGGGGCCCCATCGGCAACATCAACAATTGCGCAGAACTGGCATCGGATACCCGTGAAAGGAAAAAACGTGAAACTTATCTGGAAAACATCCGCCACTCATGCCGCCATATCCTGCGGTTAGTGAATGACCTGATGGACGTGTATAAAATCAATGAAGCCAAAGACACAAAAAACGAAATACCTTTCCAGCTAGACCGGTTCCTCGAACGGATTTCACAAGAATATACCCACAAAGCCAACAGCAAAGGACTAATATTCGAAGCAGAACACCGTCAGGCAAATGTTACAGTAAAAGGCGATGCCGACAAACTGGAACAAGTGATTGACAACCTCCTGGGAAACGCCATCAAATTCACCCCAACGGGGAGCGTCACTTTCCGGTCATCTTATCAGGACGGGCGACTGCATATTGATGTGGCAGATACCGGAATAGGCATGGACCAGGAAACACTGGAACGTATTTTCCGCCCCTTTGAACGAGCTGCACAGGATGTGAATTCTGAAGGGTTCGGATTGGGGCTGTTCATCACCAAAGGACTGCTGGGAGTACTCGGAGGCACTATCCGTACAGAAAGCCAATGCGGGAAGGGAACCGTTTTCCACCTGTCACTTCCTTTGCCAGAAACAACAGAAGGAAGCGAACCGGAAGAGATACAGGTACAGGAAGTCGGAGTGCTTCCCCGAAACGTACTCGTAGTGGATGACGATGCCATCCTGCTGAAAATAGCGGAAGACATGTTCGGACGGAACGGCGTGAGATGCACTTCCTGCTCCAATGTACAAGAAGCGGTCAAGGCACTCCGTCAAACGGATTACGACCTGGTACTGACAGACATACAAATGCCCGGAACAGATGGATTCGGTCTGCTGAAGCTATTGCGGAACTCCAATATCGGATGCTCCCGCACAGTACCGGTCGCAGCCATGACGGCACGCGGAGACGGACATACAGGCATTTATGAAGAAGCCGGCTTTTGCGGTTGCCTTCACAAACCGTTTTCCATGAAAGGGCTGATGGCATTTGCTGCATCCGTAACGATACCAAACAGCTTATTTGACTATGAGCGATTGCTGGAACATACGGATGACCGGAAACAAATGTTCCGCATTATCGTAGAAGAGTCCCGGAAAGACTTGTGCGAATTGGAAGGAGCCTTGCCGGATGCCAACCGGGGAACCATGCGCCAGGTTGTACACCGCATGCTTCCGGTATGGGAAATGCTGGGTGCAGACCACATTTTGTTGGGATACAGACAAGCCCTGCATAATGAAAAAAACGATGACGAAACCGTCAGGGAACATACCAGCAAAGTAATCTGCGCCATCAAGAAGCTGATAGAAGAATGCGAACAAAAAAAGAGACATTGCAATGAAAAATAAGATATTACTGGTAGAGGATAACCTGATTCTTTCCAACATGATACAGAAATGGCTGTTGAAGGCCGGTTATGAGGTGCTGACAGCCTCTGAAGAACCCACCGCACGCAGGCTGATGAAGAAACACGAAATAGCCTTGGTGCTGTCTGATGTCCGACTGCCGGAAGGCAACGGCATCAGCTTGCTGGAATGGAGCGTGCAACAAAATTTGAACATGCCTTTTGTCGTGATGACCGGTTATGCCTCCATTTCCGATGCCGTACATGCAATAAAACTGGGTGCCAAAGACTATCTGCCCAAACCGGTGTATGAGGATGCCCTTTTAGGGCTGCTGCATGAACACCTGAACCTACCTGTCAGTCGGGAAAGAAACATCCCGTTATTGGAACGGTACAGTCCGGCCGCCAGACAAGTTGACCAATTGGCCCGCCGCGTGGCTACTTCGGATCTCCCCGTCATGATACTTGGAGCAAACGGATGCGGAAAAGAGTCCGTAGCACAATCCATACACCGTCATAGCCGGAGGAAAGACAAACCTTTTGTGGCAATCAACTGCGGGTGCTTGCCCAAAGACCTCATAGCATCGGAACTTTTCGGACACGTCCAGGGAGCCTTTACCGGTGCCGTGAAAGACAAAGAAGGCTGCTTTGCTGTTGCCTATGGAGGTACGCTTTTCTTGGATGAAATCGGGAATATGTCCCATGAAATGCAGGTGGCGTTGCTCCGTGCACTTCAAGAAAAGACTTACAGCCCAGTCGGCAGCCAGAAAGTCTGTCCGACAAACGTACGCATACTGTCAGCCACCAATGAAGATATGGAGAAGGCCATACGGGAAGGACGCTTCCGTGAAGACCTGTATCACCGGCTTGCCGGCGTGGAAATCCATTGTCCGGCATTGACTGAATGCCCTGAAGACATACTGCCTTTGGCTGAACATTTCCGTGAACTGTATTCAAAAGAAATAAAAGCGGAAACTTGCGGTTTTACAGAAGAAGCCCAAGCCGCCTTATTATCCCATACCTGGTCAGGCAATGTACGTGAACTTGAAAACAGGGTGAAACGTGCCGTACTGTTTGCTGACAATCCGCTGATAACTGCTGTAAATCTGGGGCTTGACTGTACCACCCGGCCTGCGAAGAACCATATCTGCCGGATACAGGCAAGGCACAATGAAAAAGAGCGGATATTGTATGTACTTAAAGAAAACGGAGGAAACATCACCCATGCAGCCGAACAATTGAAAATCAGCCGACAGACGCTGCACAAGAAAATCAACCAATACGGCCTGGGCAGCAAGGAATGACCCGCCTATACACAAGGCGGCAGATTCCGTTGAAGAATCTTTTAAAGGAATGAAGTTTCCACCGACATGCTTGGAATCCCTTTATGGCAGACACGCCTTTGCTGTAAGATAACGGAAGCAAGTAAATCACGACTTCATCAACCAGATTGTAGAGAAACAATCCACGAGCATATTCGGCACTTTCCGCATCGGACACTTCTGCCAGATAGACATACGATGTATTGTTGTCGGTTATGTTCATGAGGTCTATCATCCCATAATACGGGTATATACAGATTTCTGCCTTTTCCTGCCAGTACGGCATACCATGCCTTCCGTTCTCCTTTACCCATGACATCAGCATTTCATCGCTTTGCGGAAGGAAACCGTCAAGGGTCATTGCCATCACTATCTGAATTTTTGCCATACCTCGGTTCTTATGCAAGAAAAGCATGTACCCATGCCGTTCTAAACCGAGGCTCTGGCAAAGCCCAAAACGAAAACGCGCATGGGCCATGCTATAGGCATAGCATAAGCCACACGCAATCCGTCTTCGTTTTTGAAATTTTGCCAGATTTCGGTTTAAGACATCTTGCGACTTATGTATATCTTCGGCGGAAAGCATCCCGCAATCTGCCGACATTGTTATTTTCAGACCTCAAATATAGCTATATTTTTCTACATACAAATCCAAATTCAAACTATTTCTTTACATCTTCATCATCTTCCCCATCTTCGCCATTGTTCAATCCCAAGCGCTTACACAGTTCCGGATCTGCCTTGATACGTTCCATCTCCTCATTGACAATCGCCTGCGCGTCCGCCTTGATGCGGTCGTAGTTGCGCTGGATCTGCTGAAGCATGATGTCGTTGCCGTCCCTGTCCCTGAAAGCATTGATGACAGGTATCTTTTTGTACGCTTTCTCCTCGGCACTGACCCTGGCATGGTCCACCACAATCTCGGCGTGGAAAATTTTCTGGTCAATCTTCTCGCCGAAGTTGTCCGACACCGAACCGACAAAGGTACCCTGCGATAGATTGGCAATCTTCGATGCCGGAATGAGCGAATCGAGCTGGGTATTGATGGACGTGGACACATCCTGCCGGTTGATGGAAACGGACTGCCGCTGCTGGAGCACCTTGCCGAAGCGCTCGGAAAGCGTCTTTGCCGTTTCTCCCACCACCTGGCCGCTGAAAATGTTGCCTACCGTATTCTGGATGACCTTGGACTCTTTTTCACCATAGTCCCGGTTGAGCTGGCTGAAATCCTGGAAGCCCAACAGGACAGCCACCTTGTTGCTTCGGGCGGTGGCTATCAGGTTGTCCAGCCCGCGGAAGTAGATGGTGGGAAGCTCGTCGATGATGACCGTGCTCTTCAACTGCCCCTTCTTGTTGATAAGCTTGACGATGCGGGAATTGTACAGTCCCAGGGCTGCGGAATAGATGTTCTGGCGGTCTGGATTGTTGCCCACACAGAGAATCTTGGGTTCCTGCGGATTGTTGATGTCCAGCGAAAAATCGTTGCCCGTCATCACCCAGTAAAGCTGCGGGGAAATCATACGGGTCAGGGGAATTTTCGCACTGGCTATCTGGCCCTGGAGCTGGTCCTGCGCCCCGCCTTTCCAGGCATCCATGAAGGGGGAAAGGTAGTTCTCCAACTCCGGATAGGAAGTCAGGATGGTAAACAGGTCGGAATACGGCTTGTTCAACAGTTCGACGGCATGAGGGAACGTGCAATAGATGCCGCCCTTGAAAATTTTGAGATACCAGATAATGGCTGCAAGAAGGATAATCGGAGACTCCACGAAGAAGTCGCCCTGTTTTTCAATCCAGGTGCGGTTCAAGTTGAGCATAATCGTGTAGCTTGCCTCGTACGCATCGGAAATGTCCGTCATGAACTCCGGATTGATGGGATTGCAGCGGTGAGAGCGTCGCGGGTCGTCAAAGTTGATAACGTAGAATTTGGGAGTGACCTTGTACTTGTCCGTGTTGTGCAGCAACGTGTTGTAGGCGATGGTGGAGAGGTCGTCGAACTTGTAGTCGTACAGGTAGCAACTGAAACCCTTGGAAATCATCTGGCGGATATAACTGTTGACCACTGCATAGGACTTTCCCGATCCCGGCGTGCCCAGCACGATGGAAGCCCGGAAGGGGTTGACCACATTGATCCACCCGTCGTGCATCCTGCCCCCGTAACGGAAGCGCGTAGGCAGGTTGACGGAATACTCGTTCACCATCAGCCGGGTCTCCTGCATGAAGCTCTCGTTCTCGATGTTGAAGCGGTCCTCCATCAGCCGGTGCCGGAACAGACGGCTCATCCACAAGCCCGCCTTCAACAGGCAGAGATAGCCGACAGCGAGGGTAAATACATACAAAGCCGTGACCGCCCCGTGAGGGAGGGAGAGGTCCAGCAGCCACCAGTTGAGAAAGAACAGCACCGTCCCGGCGAAGAGTGCCGTACCAATTCCTTTCCAGGTAATCTTTTCCCCTTTGACACCTATTGTACCCAGGCAGGATATGGCCAGCAGCAGGACTACCGCCAGCTTGCTCCAAAGAATACAGTTGAAAATTCCCGTGGTACGGTTGAAGTTCAACAATATCCTGTCCACCACCTCCAGCGTCAAGTTCCAGTGGTGAAAACTCGGATAACAGTACACATAGACATGTACCACCCCCAAAAAAATGCTCACAGCCCTGCCGAAATCCATGATTTTGGCAAGCGCCCTCAAATCGTCTTCCTGTTGCATAGAATTAAAAAATTATTCGTTGTTCCTATACGGTCAAATACCGCGTGACCTGCGCTTCTGCTGTTTTTTCTTGCGTTTCATACGGCGGCGGAAAGCCTCCTCCTCGTAATCGACCGCCGGATTCTGTTCCATGGAGAGGATGCCGGCCGCTTGTTCCAGCACACTGCCCTGTTCCGGACGGCGGCTGCGCCAAAGTTCGGCAGAGGAATCCGTCCGCGCAGGAGCCGGAATACCTTCCCACCAGCGGAAAAGTTCGTTGAACACGTTAGCCGAGAACTCCCTGCCCATGCGCGAGCCGTTGAACACCTCGCGGCGGTCACGGTCAATGAAGGTTACGCCGTATATCCGGCCGGACGCGTTCTCGCGAAACACTACCCCGATATGCTGCCTGTCCAGCATCCTGACCAGCTCCTCCCGTGAGCGGGCGTTGCGCATGGCTTCCGCCACCTGCCGCTGTATGGACGGTGCCCACCTGCCTTCCCTGAAGTCCTTCGCATGCACCAGCATCCTCCTGTCCAGCCCTTCCTTCCCGAACCGTTTGCCGAATCGGGAACTCTTGAATGGCGGGCTGACTACCTTCCCGTTGTCGTCCGTTGCCGCATACACGATGCCGGTATAGGACCTGCCGCCGTATTCGCCCCGTACCTGCTTCGCTTCAATATTGAGCGTGGACAGTAGCGCGCTGTATTCGCCGAAGGTCTGGAAACGGTAGCTTTCCAGCACGGCTTTCAGCGTGTTGCCTACCTGGTGGCGCACGTCACCTGACGAAGCATCCACTTTCTTCAGTTCCGTTCCCCACTCACGCTCCTGTACTTCCGCACTGTTGCGCAGACCGAATTCCTGTTCCAGTTCACGGCAGGCCGTCATGGACCGGCGGTGTTCATAAGCATCACTGATTTTCCGTCCTTCATCGTCCACGCATACGCTGACGATGTGGATGTGCGGATTGTGCGTGTCGCCGTGCCTGAACACGATGTAAGGCTGGCTGCCATAGCCCATCTTTTCCATGTACTTTGCCGCCAATTCTTCCAGTTGTCCGCCCGTCAGTGTATCTTCCGGTGCCGGACTGAGGGCGATGTGCAGGACCGGCTTTTCGGTACGCCGGTTCACCAACAGGTGGTTCTCGAAAGAAAGCAATGCCAGCCGCATGTCCTCACCCGGCTGGTCCGGACGGTCGGATATGATGCGGTTGCCTGAAAGGACCTGTGCCGTACCTGCCGCCACCTTGTTGAAGTTGTAGGCAAGCGCCCCATAGAGGCTTGTCCCGTGACTTATCTTTGCGACCATTTCCGCTGGTATTCTTCGGTGAGCGCCATCACTTTCCTGCACACGAGTATCAGTTCCAGGTTGGACTTCTCCAGCCGGTAGAGCAAAGCCATCGCCCGCTTTTCCCCGAAGTTGTTGCGGATGGAACGTACCACCTGATTGTAGTTGTTGCCCACCGCCTGAAACTGCCTGTAGAACTCGGTCAGCCGGACGTAATAGTCCATGCCGGCCTTGTCCACCTTCATCACTTTGAGCGTGCCTCCAAAGATGGCCTTCTTGATGAAAAGCGTACGGTCCCTGGCTCCCGATTCCGCCAACAGTCTGTCGAACTTCGCCTTCTCCGCCGCATTCAGGCGGAAGCTGTATTTGTAGTCCGCCGGATCGTTTTTGGGCTTCCTCCCTGTTCTTGTCCTTGTGTCTTTACCCATATATATTTTCCTTATTTTCGACTTTGGAGAAAAACGCCCGCTCCGGGCGGGCCGGAGGTCTTTGTCGGGCAGAAGCATTTCTGTCGGACAAAGACACAACTTGCTCTGTTCGTTTGAACAGAGAATCCGCCTTCGCCGGATTGCCGTGCGACGCTTGCGGAGCGTGGCAGACCGATGAAGCGCATTTCCCTCTTCCGTCATGGTTTACGGTGCAAAATTAGTCCCTTTCAACGGGCTGTCAAACAGTCGTTTACCTGACACGTAATGACATCTGACGCCGTATCATGCCAAACTGTTTCACCGGCATCCCATGTGACGGAAATACTTCCTACTTTTGACGTGACGCAAGAGGGCATGCAGTGCTACGCATCCGTCCATGTACTGCCATACAGACCGCCATACGCAAGATATGGCAAGGATGTCTTGCTTCCAACATTGCATGGATGCCGTGTATGAGGCAATGCCGGACGGGATGCACTGCCATACAGAACGCATTGCTCTCGTGCTATGAGAGTGAACCGGAAAATGAATATTCACCTAAATTCAAGAAGTTATGAGAAAGAAGAAAAGCCTGTTTGAAAGCCTGTGCCGGAAAAAGGAAAGCGGCGGCACCATCCTGGTAGAGAAAATAACACTCGGCGCCGTCCCGGATGACCGGGAAGGAAACGCAGCCGAAGACCTGCGGATGCAGGAAACCTATGAAGACCTCTTTCTGAACCGCAACGAAACCGTACACCGCAAGCAGACTTACATCAGTTGTGAAACCTACTCCCTGCTTGCCCGCATATTGCCCATGGTCAAGGAAGGGATGACCGTGCCCGCCTTTCTGGACAATGTGCTGACCCATCACCTGAAGACCTACGGGGAGGAACTGGAAGAACTGTTTCACCGCAAGCTGGATGATGTAAAGTTCTGACCGCAGCCTTGCAACAGGTATCGTGACATGGTACGGCCACCGTTGCATCACTTGCCGTGACACAGTACATACAGGGATGCAACAGGTATGACGGTGCATCGGATATGTCAATGCCTTGTGACCTGTAACGCCCTGCATTGCCTCCTGCAAGTATGGCCCTGATGCATTCCATATTATATTGCATGGATGCATTGGTGACAATCCTGCCATGTGTTCTTTGATACCGTACACTTTGGCGTATATACAGCACCTTATCGTATATGCTGCATTGTAGCAACGGGCGCAGTGTATGCGGCAAGGCACTGGTGCAAGGCATTCCGTATGGCAATCCTTATCTGCAAGAACAACCAATCAACCCAAAGAAAATACAATGGAAAAGAAGAAAGAACCTTTGTTCGTTGCCTTGAGCAACCAGAAAGGAGGCGTCGGCAAGTCCACGCTGACGATACTCCTTGCCAGCTATTTCCATTACCGGAAAGGCAGAAACGTGCTGGTCGTGGACTGCGACTATCCGCAGCACAGCATCCGCGACATCCGGGAATGGGACATCAAGACAGTGGAAAAGAACGAAAAGCTTCAGGGAAAGCTGCTGGAACAGTTTGAGGGAAGCGAGCGGAAAGCCTATACCGTGCTGACCTCCACCCCCGAAGACGCCAAGCAGACCGCCTACGAATTCCTGGACCGCTCGGGAACCGCCTATGACCTTGTGCTGACGGACCTGCCCGGAACGGTGAATGCCGCAGGCGTGTTCCGTTCCCTGGTGAACATGGACTATCTGTTCGTACCGGTGACACAGAACCGGATGGTCATGCAGAGCAGCATGAACTTCGTGCTTGCCATCCGGGAACTGCTTTCCCGCAATGACAGTTTCCCGCTGAAGGACATCCGCCTGTTCTGGAACTGCATGGACCGCCGGGTGTCCAAGGAACTTTACCGCGCCTATACGGAAATCTTCCGCCATCTGAAGCTGAAGACGCTGGAAACCGTATTGCCGAAGGCGGAACGCTTCAACCGGGGCATCTGCACGGATGGCCAGGTATTCCGCAGCACGCTGTTTCCTCCTTCGCCTTTCCTGCTGAAAGGAAGCCACATCGACCTGCTTGCCGACGAACTGGAAACGATACTCGGACTTACTGACTAAAAATACAGCATACTATGGCAAACAGAAACCGTAAAATATACGATGTGGACGAGGATGTCCTCAAACGGGTAGTGGCGGGAGATACGGCCGCCCTTGAAGAAATGACGGACGACGGAGCATCCTCTTCGCCTAAAAGGAAGGACGCAAAAGACGGGGAAAAGGAAATGGAACCCCTTCACGGGGCACCACCGGAACAGGAAGCGTACCGGAAACGCTTTCTTGCGGAACGTCTCAAAGGCACCCGGCGGCAGACCTACATCCACGATGCGCTGTACCGCGCCATCGCGGGTGTACTGCCGGTAATCGCACCGGACCTGTCGGTGCCCGCTTTCGTGAACAACGTGCTTTCAGACCACCTGAAGCAGTATGAAGAAATTATCAATGAGATTTATAATGAAAAAGCCACTCAAAAACCTATACAATGGAAGAAGTAATCTATCTGTCGGTACGGACGGCTTGTGCCGCCTATATCTTATATAAAATATGGCAAACAAAAAGCCAAGTCAAAAGAATCTGTGATGCGCTGTATCCCGTTTCCTCATCCTCCCAAACGGGGAAAAAAGAAACACCGGCTCCGGAACCGCCTCCGGAAGCGGATGTGATGGGTGGTACTCAGTCCGTCTATTTAGATGAGAACACGGGCGAAACGGGAGCCCCTTTCCTGAGCCTGCCGCTGGAGAAGGATTTTATCGGCGAAGAAACGGAAATGCCGGATGAGGACGTGGAATGCACGCTGGACCTGGAACGGATGCGCCTGTTGCAGGAAGAACAGGAAGAACTGGATGCCATGAATATACCCACGGAAGCCGTGTCGCAACCGCTGACACAGGCGGACCTGGTGAACATGGCCGACGTGCTGTTCAACCGGAACCGGGCCAGAGAAAACGAGGAACAATCGTCCCGTGCCGCCCTTACACTGCATGCAATACGTGAAACGGAAATGTTCGCGGTCATTGAGGCACAGGTGGAAAACAAGGAGGTCATCGAGGAACTGATGGGAAGGTATCTGGATGAAGAGGGGAATCCGAAGCCGGTCAGGAACAGCACTCCTCCTAAAAATGAATCCGGAAAGGATTGGAAAACACTGATAGCGTAAATAAAGAATCAAAAGACAATGGCCGGTGCAGCCGCTTCATACCTGTTATAAGGGGCTGTGCCGGGCGTTGTTATTTTTCCTGTCACAAAGGCAGTTCCTGCAATTTCCCGATATCTGTCCTGATGCGGGTAATTTCATCGTATTGTCCAAAAGCCAGGGCCGACCTCATGACATTCTGTTCAAAATCTACCCCGGTATTTTCACACAGTTTTTTCCCGATGGACACCAGTGCATTGTAGAGGTCATGGCCGCGGACATACAGGTATGCATTCGTTTCCCGCAGTCCCAAAGCCTCATAGCGGACTCTTTCCGTTTCAAGGTCGAACCCGTATTGCGCAGCCACGTCCACCGTTTCAGCAGCCAGATTTTCTTGCATGCGCTTCAGGAAAGCCGCGCCGTTGTCCAGTTCATCCCCTTGCCGGTATTGAAACGCGACACACCGATGAAAGTCACCCCGTTTGAAACGGGGATGGTTCTCCCTTTCCTGATGCAGCATCAGCAGGAAAGGCTCGTACACGATCCGGGAATATCCTTCCAGAAAAGAGCGGAAGTCAAACTGTTTTCTCCCTTCCACTTCATCAAAGGCCTGCTGCAGTTTGTCGGCAAACGCACAATGGTTTTCCCAAGAATAGGCATAGGTCTGCAGGATACCCTTTTCCGCCTGCAGGTCCTCACCGGAAAGATAACGGAGGTCGCTGTCTATGCAGATGAAGAACCGTCGGGAAAGGAAGTCCTTGTATTTCAAGCATTGCGTGCATCCGGTAGTGGGAGAACCTTTCTCATTGGTCGTTGCCCGCATGAACTTGTAATGTCCCGTACGGTATTGGGAAAGGCACTGTTGCCAGAACCAGATGTCATCCGTGTCTTCCACATGAACCACGGCATCTACGTTGTAGAGCCTGGCGGATGCCGCCAGCCCTTTGGCCGCTTTGGCATAAAAGTCACGCTTGTCCGCTTCCGTCATGGCCGCTCCAAATCTTGAATGAACACAATCTTGTCCTCCCAGCCATTGGCAAAGATGTTCGGGGAGTGGGTGGTCAGTATCACCTGGCAATACGGATTCAACTGCCGTATCCATTCGATCAGACGATCCTGCCAGCTGATGTGCAGGGAGATTTCCGGCTCGTCCATCAACAATACATTCGGTTTCTCTTCCTGAAGGAAAACGGTGGTCAGAATCAGCAGCATCTGCTTTTCACCGGAAGACAGCTGGTCCAGTTGGATTTTTCTACCAGAGTTATCACCAGTTGATGCATTGCCCGCCAAATGCTTTCCTTCTGTTTCCCGGATTGAAAAAACAAGTGTGTTATTTTGCGGGTCTATCGTAATCTCTTTGCCTGTTTCCTTAAACAAGGTATTGACCAATTTGAAAAAAGTGTCGATCCGTTTCTGAATCATATCCGCTTTCTCCGGATAGTTCAACATCTTCATCCGATAATCGAAAAACGAAGTGCCTTCCCCGTTCTGGTTGATGACATGTTTGAGTTCCTGAAGCAACATGCTTTCCGTCTTTTTCTTCGCATTGGCAGGCACATCAAATGAACGGATGTATGTGACCGGACTGTCGATGGCTGTGCCACTAACGGATTCGGCAATCCCTTTCTTTATTTTCTGTCCGGTATAGTAATCCGACATCAGGTTGAGCAGGGTGGTCTTTCCGCAGCCGTTGATGCCGACAAGGATATTCACATCATCGTGTATGCCTTCCCATTGCAGGTCAAGCCTTCCCCACATCCTCCGTACCTGAAACCAGCCTATATATTTGCCTTTATTTTCCATACAAATTCATTTTTGAAATACAAAACTATTAAAATTCAGGCAAATGCACAACTTCTGTCCGGCAAAATTGCTGAAACTGCGTTGTTTTCAACCCGTTCCATTGCTTATGGCATTATTTTTCGGATAGAGAACAGACAGCCCTTAAACAAAAAGTTCCGCCCTGGTACGCTGGTCTGCGGGAAGCGTGGCGGATTCTAGCGATGCAAAGGTATGCTTTTTATCTTACACTGCAAAACCCTGGATTGGAAATCCGAACGGGACATTTATAATGTTGCATGTAGCATGGCTTCTGATACCTGAAAACAAAGCATCAAGGATGCTGAATCATGTTTAGAACTGACATCTGAAGACATCTGCCGCCATGTGGTGAAACACCTGTACCATGCTGCATTCTCCACCTCTATATTTGCACCGAAATCAATTGTGTAACCCCAAAAACGATTCAAGCATGAGAAAAAGAATCCTTTTTACCGCATTGAGCGTGTTAGTGACAGCAGGGGCTTTCGCCCAGGGCGAGGGACTTGCAGGCATCAACGAGGCCACCAGCCTCATGACCAGCTATTTTGACCCGGCGACGAAGCTGTGTTATGCCATCGGCGCCGTGCTCGGCCTGGTGGGAGGCATCAAGACCTACGGAAAGTTCTCCAGCGGAGACCCCGACACGTCGAAGACCGCCGCGAGCTGGTTCTTCGCCTGTATCTTCCTGATTGTGGCCGCCACCATCCTGCGTTCCTTCTTCCTCTGAGCCTATGGAGTACGACGTGAACAAGGGCGTGGGAAAACAGGTGGAGTTCAAGGGGCTTACCTCCATGTACCTCTTCATCCTGGCGGGCGGACTCGCCGCCGTGCTGCTGGCGGTGGTCGTCCTTTACCTCGCCGGTGCGGGGCAATGGACCTGCATCCTGGGCGGCATCTTCGCCGGCAGCCTGCTGGCCTGGGGCGTGTTCCGGCTGAACGCGCGGTTCGGCGAACACGGGCTGATGAAGATGCTGGCGGAAAAGCGCCACCCGCGCTACCTGATCCGGCGCAGAAAGATATTCCGGATGTTGAACCCTGAAAGAAAGCCATGAGAAACATACTGAAAGCCGAGACACTGGAACGGAAATTCCCCCTGCTTGCCGTGGAGCACGGCTGCATCGTGTCGAAGGACGCGGACCTGACGGTCGCCTTCGAGGTGACGCTGCCCGAGGTGTACACCGTGGCGGCGGGGGAATACGAAGCCATCCACTCCGTGTGGGTGAAGGCCATCCGGGTGCTGCCCGACTATTCCATCGTGTGCAAGCAGGACTGGTTCACGGAAGAGAGCTACCGGCCGGACTGGGAAGGCAGGGAGATGAGCTTCCTGGCCCGGAGCTATGAACGCCACTTCAACGAGCGTCCCTACCTGAACCACCGCTGTTACCTCTACGTGACCAAGACCGTGCGGGAACGGAGCCGCCGGAACAGCGACTTCAGCACCCTGTGCCGGGGGCATATCCTGCCCAAGGAAGTGACGGACAAGGAGGCCGCCTCCCGTTTCATGGAGGCGGTGGAACAGTTCGAACGGATTGTCAACGACTCGGGGCATGTGTGCCTGCGCCGCCTGCCGCCGGAAGAAATCACGGGCACGGAAGAGCGTCCGGGGCTGGTGGAACGCTACCTGTCCCTTTCTCCGGAAGGCGGGCAAACGGTGCTGGAAGACATCTGCCTGGAGCCGGACCGGATGCGCATCGGAGACAAGCGGCTGTGCCTGCACACCCTCTCCGCGGCGGACGACCTCCCCGGCAAGGTGGGCACCGACATGCGCTACGGGCGGATGTCCACGGACCGCAGCGACTGCCGCCTCTCGTTCGCCGCCCCCGTAGGACTGCTGCTCCCCTGCAACCACATCTATTCGCAGTATGTCTTCATCGACGACGCGCGGACAGTGTTGCAGGACATGGAGAAGACCGCCCGGAACATGCTCTCCCTCTCCCGATACAGCCGCAGTAACGCAGTAAACCGGGAATGGGTGGAAATGTACCTGGACGAGGCCCACACGAAAGGCGTGCTGCCCGTGCGCTGCCACTGCAACGTGCTTGCCTGGGCGGAAGACGGGGAAAGCCTGCGGCGTGTCAAGAACGATACGGGAAGCCAGCTGGCCATGATGGAATGCACGCCCCGCCACAACACGGTTGACGTGCCGGTGCTGTACTGGGCGGGCATCCCCGGCAATGCGGGTGACTTTCCTGCCGAGGAAAGTTTCCACACCTTCCTGGAGCAGGCGGTATGCCTGTTTACGGAAGAGACGAACTACCGCAGTTCGCTCAGCCCGTTCGGCATCCGTATGGCGGACCGCCAGAGCGGGGTACCCGTACACGTGGACCTCAGCGACGAACCGATGAGGCGGGGCATCATCACCAACCGCAACAAGTTCGTGCTCGGCCCGTCCGGAAGCGGGAAATCGTTCTTCACCAACCACCTGGTGAGGCAGTATTACGAACAGAACACCCATATCCTGCTGGTGGATATCGGGAACAGCTACCAGGGGCTGTGCAGACTGATCAACCGCCGCACGAAGGGCGAGGACGGCATCTACCTGACCTATGAGGAAGACAACCCGATCGCCTTCAACCCCTTCTATACCGATTCCGGGGAGTTCGACGTGGAGAAGCGCGAAAGCATCAAGACGCTGATACTGACCCTCTGGAAACGGGAGGACGAGGCGCCGAGCCGTTCGGAGGAAGTCGCCCTGTCCGGCGCGGTGAACGCCTATATCCGGAAAATCACGCAGGACCGGAGCCTGAGACCGGACTTCAACGGTTTCTACGAGTTCGTACGCGACGATTACCGCCGGATGATGGAAGAGAAGAAGGTGCGTGAAAAGGACTTCGACATCGACGGTTTCCTGAACGTGCTGGAACCCTTCTACCGGGGAGGCGACTATGACTTCCTGCTGAATTCCGGCCGGAAGCTGGACCTCACGAACAAACGGTTCATTGTCTTCGAGCTGGACAACATCTCCTCGAACAAGGTGCTGCTGCCGGTGGTGACGCTGATCATCATGGAAACCTTCATCGGCAAGATGCGCAAGCTGAAAGGCGTCCGGAAAATGATACTGATCGAGGAATGCTGGAAGGCCCTGATGTCGGCGAACATGAGTGAATATGTAAAATATTTGTTCAAGACCGTCCGGAAATACTTTGGGGAAGCGGTAGTGGTCACCCAGGAAGTGGACGACATCATCTCCTCGCCCATTGTGAAAGAGGCCATCATCAACAACAGCGACTGCAAGATTCTGCTTGACCAGCGGAAATACATGAACAAGTTCGACCAGATACAGAAACTGCTCGGGCTGACGGACAAGGAAAAGGGACAGATCCTCTCCATCAACCAGGCGAACCGCCCGGGGAACACCTACCGCGAGGTATGGATCGGGCTGGGAGGTACCCGTTCTGCCGTGTACGCCACGGAGGTGAGCGAAGAAGAGTACCTGGTGTACACGACGGAGGAATCCGAGAAACTGGAACTGCAACGGCTGGCGGACGGGCTGGACGGCGACCTGGAACTTGCCGTGCGCCGCCTTGCCGGAAAAAGACGCGACGAAAAGAAACAACCCTAAAAACAGAAACAATCATGAAAAAGAACAGACAACTGCTGAAGCTGGCCGCCTGCCTCATGGGTGCGGCAGCCCTGATGCTGCAAGGATGTGCGGACATCAAGGGGCCGGAAACGGAAAAGCTGTGCGGGCCGTGGACAAGCGTGGAGGGGAAACCCGACGTGCTGGTTTACCGGGAAGGGGATTCCTACAAGGTGACGGTGTTCGCCCGCAGCGGGAAGACACGCCGCCTGAGGCCGCAGACCTACCTGCTGGTGGAAGAGGACGGGAACCTCTTCATCAATACCGGATACCGCATTGACGTGGCCTACAACGAGGCTGCCGACGTGCTGACCTTCTCCCCGGGAGGCGACTATGTGCGGAAGGAGGTACAGCCATGAGAGCGGGAAAAATCCTGGCATTCGGCCTGGCGGCAGCGCTCGGCACGTCCGCCGCACAGGCGCAATGGGTGGTGAGCGACCCCGGGAACCTCGCGCAAAGCATCATCAACATGTCGGACAACATCGCCCACACCTCGAAGACGGCCGTGAACACGGCGGAGAGCTTTGCTGAAACCGTGAAGATCTACGAACAGGCCAAACGCTACTACGATGCGCTGAAAAGCGTGAACAACCTGGTGCGTGACGCCCGCAAGGTACAGGAAATCATCCTGATGACCGGTGAGGTGTCGGACATCTACGTGACGAACTTCGGGAAGATGATGGACGATGAGAACTTCTCCCCGGAGGAACTGGACGCCATCGCCTTCGGATACACGAAGCTGCTGGAAGAGAGCAACGGCGTGCTGCAGGACCTGAAACAGGTGATCAACGTGAGCACGCTCTCCATGACGGACAAGGACCGCATGGACGTGGTGGACGGATGCTACCGCAGCATGCGGCGCTACCGGAACCTGGTGAGCTATTATACGAACCGCAACATCGCCGTCAGCTTCCTGCGTGCCCGGAAGAAGAACGACCTGGACCGCGTGATGCGGCTCTACGGGAAAGCTGACGCCAAATACTGGTAGCCCATGACGTTGCTTTCAATAGACTTCACCAACCTGCACACCGTGCTGGAAAGCCTCTATGAAGAGATGATGCCCCTGTGCGGCGACATGCTCGCCGTGTCGAAAGGGCTTGCCGGGCTGGGCGCCCTGTTCTATGTGGCCGTCCGCGTATGGCAGTCGCTGGCGCGGGCCGAACCGATAGACGTGTACCCGCTGCTGCGCCCCTTCGCCGTCGGCATCTGCATCCTGCTGTTCCCGACGCTGGTGCTGGGCACGCTGAACAACACGCTGGGGCTCATCGTGCAGGGGACGCACTCCATGCTGGAAACACAGACGATGGACATGGAGGAATACCGGAAGCAGAAGGACGAACTGGAACGGGAAGCCATGCTGCGCAACCCCGAAACCGCCTACCTGGTCAGCGACGAGGAATTTGACCGGCAGCTGGACGAGCTGGGATGGTCTGTCGGGGACGCCGCCACACGGATGGGCATGTACATGGAAGTGGGGATGTACAACCTCGAAAAGAACATCCGGGACGCATTCCGCAGCCTGTTGGAACTGCTGTTCGCCGCCGCCTCGCTGCTGATAGACACGGTGAGGACGTTCTTCCTCGTGGTGCTCTCCATCCTCGGCCCCGTGGCCTTCGCCTTCTCCGTGTGGGACGGGTTCCAGTCCACGCTCGCCCAATGGTTCACCCGGTACATATCCGTCTATCTCTGGCTGCCCGTAAGCGACCTGTTCAGCTGCATGCTCGCCAAGATACAGGTGCTGATGCTCCAGAATGACATTCTGGAACTGCAAAACAACCCCGACTATTCGGTGGACAACTCCAATGCCGTGTACATCATCTTCATGCTGATAGGCATCATCGGTTACTTCACCGTGCCGACCGTGGCGGGATGGATCGTGCAGGCAGGCGGAGGAGGGAACTACAACCGCAACATCAACCGCAGCGCCGTGAAAGGCGGCGGGCTGGCCGCAGGAGCCGCAGGCTCCGCGCTCGGCAACGTCGGAGGCAGGCTGCGGGGAAAATAACCCAAGAAAAACAGATTATGGAATTCAAGTCATTGACCAACATTGAAACGGGCTTCCGCCGCATCCGCCTGATGCTGGCCGTGTTTGTCGGCTGCTGCACGCTCGTCACCGGCTATGCCCTGTGGAGCTCGTTCCGTTTCGCCGAAAAGCAGCGGGAAAAGATCTATGTGCTGGACGGCGGGAAGTCGCTGATGCTCGCCCTTTCTCAGGACCTCTCCCAGAACCGTCCCGCAGAGGCCAGGGAGCATGTACGGCGCTTCCACGAGCTTTTCTTCGGTCTCTCGCCGCAGAAGGACGCCATCGAGCACAACATCAACCGTGCCCTGCAGCTCGCCGACCGGAGCGCCTACCGGTACTATACGGACTTTGCCGAGAAAGGCTACTACAACCGCCTGATATCGGGCAACGTGAACCAGGTGCTCCAGGTGGACAGCGTGTCGTGCGACTTCTCCGTGTACCCTTACCGGGTGAAGACCTACGCACGCCAGCTGATTATCCGCGAGAGCAACGTGACGGAACGCTCGCTGGTGACCGGATGCGAGCTGCAGAACACCTCACGCTCGGACGCGAACCCCAACGGGTTCATCATCGAGCACCTGGTGATACTGGAAAACAGGGACCTCAGAAGCGCGGAACGATGAACAGGCGGAAAAACTTCTGGAAACGGGCGGACATCCGGCTGCGGATGTCCTGCCGGAAGCTGACGGAAAGGCAACGGGCCGCCGTACTGCTGACCCTGTTCCTGCCTTTTCTTGCCGGGTGCGTCTACACCATAGGCACTGCCCTGCAGGGATTCGGGAAAAGGGACGGTCCCGGGCCGGAGGTGGAGCACATCCGCCCCATCGGCATCACATACGGAACAAAAAGTATGAACGAAAAAGAACAAGCGGAAAACAGACATGAAAATGAACATCGGAAAACTCAGGACGCTGCTGAAACTGCCTCCGCCCAAGGAAGGCGGCAAGCCGCTGACTGAAGAACAGAAACGGAAGCGGGCCGGATACATCGTCTATCCCGTCCTGGTACTCCTCTGCGCCGGATGCGTCTGGCTGGCCCTGTCCCCTTCGGAAAAGGAACAGGCAAAGGCCGGGCAGAGCAATGGCTTCAACACAGAAATTCCCCTGCCGGAAGACTCCCGGATGCAGGAGAGCAAGGTGGCCGCCTACGAACATGAGGAAATGGAGAAAAAAGAACAGGAACGCAGGAGCACCTACCGGGAGATGGCCTCGCTGCTGGACCGGAAACAGGCAGACACGGTGCGGTTGCCCGACCTGCCTCCGGAAAAGCCCCGGAAAACGGCCGGGCAGGAAACCGCCCGCTCGCCGTCCGCCGCCTACCGCGACATGAACCGCACTTTGAACAACTTCTATGAGCCGGCCTACGACAGGGAGAAGGAGGAACTGCGGAAACGCGTGGCGGAACTGGAACGGCGGCAGGCACAGCCGGAAGCTTCTCCGGAATACTCGATGGAAGAGAAACTGGCGCTGATGGAGAAATCCTACGAACTGGCCGCCCGCTACAACGGAGGGCAGACGGCACAGGTCCGTCCGGCAACGGAAAGGCGTAAGGCGGAGGCCAGGCCGGTGACGGCTGTCCGGCACCAGGTGGTATCCTCCCTTCCTCGTCCGTCAGACGACATGGAGCGAGCTGCGGCCTTTGCCGGGGAAAGGAACACGGGGTTCCACACGCCGGTCGGAAAGACGCTCGCTTCGGCCAGGAATACCATCGCCGCCTGCGTGCACGGTACCCAGACCGTGGCGGACGGGCAGACACTCCGCATCCGCCTGCTGGAACCGATGGCGGTGGACGACCGGCTCATCCCGAAAGGGACGGTGCTGACCGGAGGCACACGGATGCAGGGGGAACGCCTGGACATCCTCATCTCTACCGTGGAGCATGACGGGTCGGTCATCCCCGTGGAACTGGAAGTGTATGATGCCGACGGGCAGCAGGGCATAGCGGTGCCGAACTCGATGGAATACGATGCCCTGCGCGAGATAGCCGCCAACATGGGAGGCTCGATGAACAGCAGCATCAACATCTCGACGGATGCCGGGGCGCAGATCGCCTCCGACCTGGGGAAAGGCGTGATACGGGGCGTGTCGCAATACGTCACCCAAAAGATGCAACGCGTGAAAGTGACGCTGAAAGCCGGACACCGGGTGCTGCTGTACCCGCCCGGACAATAATGAAGAAGAACCAAAGGACATGGGACAAACGATTATTCACCAAACAAGCAGACTTATGAAGAAAATCCTGATTCTGACTGTCGCCCTGTTGGGCATGAACGCCGCGCAGGCACAGCAAAGCAGCGGCGACTGGTTTGAAGGGCTGAGCCGCAAGATCGGATTCAGCCAGATGATTCCCCCGCACGGGCTGGAAATCACGTACGACAAAACGGTGCACGTCATCTTTCCTTCACCGGTAAGGTATGTGGACCTGGGGTCCACGGACCTGATAGCGGGAAAGGCGGACGGCGCGGAGAACGTGATCCGCGTGAAGGCCACCACGAAGAACTTCCGGCAGGAAACGAACATGAGCGTGATTACGGAAGACGGAAATTTTTACAGCTTCAATGTGAAGTACGCGGACGAGCCCCTGCTGCTGAACGTGGAGATGTGCGACTTCATCCATGACGGGGAAACGGTGAACCGCCCGAACAACGCGATGGAAATCTACCTGACGGAACTGGACAACGAGTCGCCCCGCCTGGTGCGCCTGATCATGAAGTCCGTGTATGAACGCGACAAGCGCCGCATCCGCCACATCGGGTGCAAGCGTTTCGGGGTACAGTTCCTCCTGAAAGGGCTGTACAGCCACGGCGGGCTGCTCTATTTCCACACGCAGATAAAGAACACTTCGCACGTGCCCTTCGATGTGGACTTCGTGACCTTCAAGATAGCGGACAAGAAGCTGGTGAAGCGTACCGCCATGCAGGAACAGGTGGTCTATCCGCTGCGGGCCTACAACTACGTGACCCGTGTGGACGGGAAGAAGTCCGAATGCACGGTGTTCGCCCTGCCGAAATTCACGATACCCGACGGGAAGAAACTGGTCGTGGAAATGTACGAGAAACAAGGCGGGCGTCACCAGACCTTCGAGCTGGAGAATGAAGACCTGGTACAGGCCGAGACCATCAATGAACTGCGTGTGCGATGAAGGGGAAGGTATTGTTTATAACCCTGCTTCTGTCCGTCCTTCTGGCAGGACGGGCGGAAGCCCAGCGGTGCCTGCCGGGCATGAAAGGCATACAGGTATCAGCGGAGATGGCGGACGGATTCTATTCGCAGAGGAACCGGAAGGATGCCGGCTATGCCTTCTCGCTTGCCCTGTTCACCTATGACAAAGGGGGTCACAAGTGGGTGTACGGCATCGGGATGATGAAACGGCATTATCCCTACCGGAAAACCCGGATTCCGCTTGCACAATATACGGGGGAAGCGGGATACTGCTACAATTTCCTGTCCACGCCGGGCAAGACGGTGTTCCTGAACGCCGGACTGTCGGGCCTGCTGGGGTATGAGCGCGTAAACGGCGGGAAACGGATGCTGGAAGACGGGGCCGTCCTGCAGGAAAGCGAATCCTTCATTTATGGAGGTTTCGTGACCCTCGAAGCGGAAGCCTACCTGAGCGACTGCACCGTACTGGCTTTCCAGTTACGGGAACGCATCCTGTGGGGCAGCGCGGCCGGACATTTCCATACCCAATATGGAATCGCCCTCAAATACATATTCTGAACCTTACTGAAAACAAGAAACAATGATGAAAATGATGAAAAAGACATTTGACCGGATGAAAGCCGCCTGCTGCCTGGCAGCGGCGGTATGTTGCCTGGCTTCCTGTGACGAAGGGCCGGAGGTGCAGCAGGAATACCCGTTCACCGTGGAAGCCCTGCCGGTAACGGATGAACTCGTGGAAGGGGAAACGGCGGAAATCCGCCTGGAAATCATTCCCGAAGGGGAATTCGACGGCACCGTCTACACGCTGAGGTATTTCCAGCCCGACGGAGAAGGCATCCTCCAACTGGCGGACGGCACGGCACTGAAACCCAACGACCGCTATCTGCTGGAAGACCTGAAATTCAGGCTGTACTACACTTCGGAAAGCAGCGATGAGGCACAGGCCATCGACCTCTATTTTGAAAACAACTGGGGAGCCGTCTGCCAGCTCAGCTTCAGTTTCAATGCGGAGGACAGCAATCCGGAAGAAAGCGTGACGGAGCCTGTCGGAACAGGAACGGAAAACGGAGAGGAGGGCACGGAATGAACATCCTGCTGTATGCCGACATACCCGGATTGCCGGAGTATGTCCTGCTGACCCGGAAGGCGGTGACCGTGCCTGCCATCGGCGACCGGCTCCGCATAAACGCGGACCGGCTTGCCTGCAAGTTTTCCCGGCAAGTGCTGGAAGAAACGCCCGCCTGCCATTGCTTTGAACGCAACGAAAGGACAGAAAGCATGAGTGTGGGGGATTTCCTGAAGGAGTGTGAACTGACGGTGAGCAGACGGGAATGGAGTTATGATGGCGGCACGCCCTGCTGCACGCTGGATGTGGAGGTGGTGGAATGGTAAACAGGATGAGAAAATCCATACCCGCCCTTTGCCTGCTGGGGCTGTTCCCCTGCCTGCTGGCGGCGCAGGACATGGAGGGACTGAAACGGCTGCCTCCATTTGAACGCGCCATCCGACTGGTCATGCGGTACGAAGGCTGGCACGGGCCGGACAAGGCACCGTACATCGCTTACGGGCACCGCATCCTCCCGGGTGAACAGCTGTCCTACGGGATGAGCCGTGAGGAAGGAGAAGCGTTGCTAAGGAAAGACCTGCTGGAACGGTGCGCCCTCTTCCGGCGCTTCGGGACGGACAGCATTTTGTTATCCGAAATTTCGGATAACAGCAGTTATCCAAACCCCAGCATTATCCTAAAAATATAGTTTTTTATTCTGTAAATCATTCTGTTATAGGATGAATAGGTTTGGATAATACATTCCTATATCTTTGCTAATGGCACTAAAGCCAATAGGAAGAATATGAATATAGCACAGTTAAAATTAAGCCAGAAGAAGTTACTGGACAACCTCGTTTCCCGTGGTTATGACATTCAGTACATCAAAGGAGTAAAATTTGTTTTAAGACTTCTTTTTGAACATGAAGGATGTTTTCATTCGTATGAACAGTTTGCAGAAAAGTTTATCCGTACAAGGGGATATACAAAAGCGACATTGGATCTTAGGATGATGCATTTACGTACTATCCAAGCATATGATGAATTTGGGCACTACCCGGACAAGAAGTCCTTTGTTCCGTTATGCTATCCTTCCAGGTATAATATGCTTAACCCCAGTTTTCGGAAAGTTATAGACATTTATCGGAAGCGTGCCGCAGAACATAAAAAGAAGTCCACAGTAAAAATGGAAACCGATGCCGTTACAATGTTCCTTTTTGAGATGCAAAAGTTCCACGTCTCTTCATTGGATGAAATCAAAGAAGAACATGTTTTGTCCTTTTTCCTTAAAGAAGAACAGCAAAAGCGTTCAAGGACATATTGCGGTCACATAGCGTCAGCCCTTAAAGAGTTGGGGGATTTATACGACATGAAAAAAGTATTAGGTTATTTCCCTGATTTGAAATATGAAAGGAAAAACTTCAACTATCTTAAGGATGATGAAATCAATGTGATAAAAAATGCTTTGTCAGACTCTAACAATATTTTGACTTTCAGGGAAAAAGCTATAGTTTCATTGGCTTTATATACTGGCATAAGAGGATGTGACATTGCCAACTTGAAATTGACAGACATAGATTGGAAGAAGGAACGAGTCAGCTTCGTCCAGGAAAAGACTGGTAATCCGATAGTGTTGCCCCTTCTTCCCCATGTTGGAAACTCATTGTTTGATTACATACGGAATGAACGGGACAATGAGGCCGGATCCGTGTATCTGTTTCCCAACAAGAAGAATACGACAGAAAGGTTGGAGAACAAAAGTATCGGCACCATTGTCAATACAGTCTTTGAGAAACTAAACCTTAGAAAAGGTGAATCCGGGCGTGGAGTCAGCGTATTTCGGCACAACCTCGCCTCTAAATTACTTGGTAAAGGTACCGAGATTAGGGTCATCAGCCATATTTTAGGACATATCTGTTCTTCATCTATAGTCCCATATATAGATGCTGACATCCCTCATCTGAGAGAATGCGGAATCAATATTGAATGTTATCCAATAAGAAAGGAGTTGTTCGAATGAAAACAGATTCACATCTACCCCAATTTGCAGATTTGATGTCTGAATATGTCAATTTCATCTCCGGTATCGGAAAATGTGACTATATAACCCGCATATACCTGAACTCTTTCGCCAAGTACTGTATGAATCATGGCGGAGTGCTGTCGGATGATATTATCTCCGGATGGGCATCAAGGACAGATAAGGAAAGCTATTATACAAACCGTAACAGATGCATTATTTTGAGGCGCTTCATCCGTTATATCCGGTCGAAATATGGGGCACCGTTCAAATTGCCATCATATCCTCCGGATATAAAATACACACCTAAGCCAAAGCGTATTCCTGTTTCAGAACAGCCATACTCTTATTCCGCAATATCCCATATAGTCAAGAAATATGAACTTTACAAAAGAGCTTCTGGGAAATTCAGTAGGCGGACAATGGACAAGATTCGCCGTTTCAATGACTTCTGCGCTCAAAATTATCCGTCAGCCGAAGTTCTTACAGAAGAAATTGTCCTTGATTATTGCAAGAAGAAAAAAACGGAATCCGCAAAGTCATGCAATAACAGAATTGTAGGTGTCAGAGGATTTCTGAAATATGCGAATAGCCGTGGTTTTGTAAATATTCCTCTTCCATCCACCATTCCAAGAGTCAATGTCACATCATTCGAACCACATCCGTTTACTCCAGAAGAGCTTGCAAGATTCTTTAATGAAGCGGACAATCTCGAACCTCCAATAAATTGCCGTGACATGAGGGCTGCGCTTATGAAAGTGGAAGTTCCGGTCTTTTTCCGACTTTTGTACAGTACAGGGATGCGTACAACAGAAGCCCGTCTGCTCAGAGTAGAAGACGTAGACTTGCAATCCGGTGTTATAAATATAAGATACACAAAGAGCATAGATGAACATCGGGTTGCCTTGCACGAATCCATGTGGTCGCTATTGCAGATGTATAATGTCAAAATGGAAAATCTCATGCCCGGAAGAAAGACATTCTTTCCTAACGAGTATGACAAACCATATTCCGGAGAATGGGTAACGGCAAGTTTTAAGAAAGTATGGAAGAAAGTCAGTACGGCACACGCAAGAGCATATGATTTTCGCAGTCACTATGCGGTCGTGAACATAAACGGTTGGGATCACTGCGGCATTGAATGGATGGACAAACTCTTATATCTCAGCCGTTCCATGGGACACCGTTACATTCAAAACACATTATATTATTACAGGCTTGTACCGCTGTTTGCACACCAGTTGGAAAATCTGACAGGATGTGGGTATGAAGAACTTTTGCCTGATTTAAACGACTATTTTGAATATGAAGACTAAAGCAGAACATTCAATTATCGCCGATGCCATCCATGAGTGGCATACGGTCTATCTTCCGTGTATAAGGAATCTGAGCCATAACGCTTTAAAATCATACGGAGAGGGAATGGGAATCTATATAGACTTCCTTGAATCCTCAAAAGGAGTCACATCAAATACCCTTTGTGGGGAATGCTTCCGTAAGGACTGGATTGAAGAATGGATTGCGTGGCTGAAAGAAGTAAGAAAATGCAGCCCGCAAACATGCAATCATCGCCTCTCCATATTGAAAAATTTCCTCCGTTTCCTTGCGCACAAGAAAATCCAATTCATAAAATATGATTGTGATGCCGCTGAAATAAAAAGAATGCAGCAACCTAAAAAACAAGTGGAAGTAATCACAAAAGATACAATCAAACGGATTTTTGCAAGCATCAATACACGTACATTGATAGGTAAGAGGGATTTTGCCTTGTTCAATCTTCTATATAGTACCGGAACAAGAATAGATGAAATATTATCATTGAGGCTGTCGGCACTGCACCTGGATGAAACGAAAGGTTACATTCTTGTTTTGGGTAAAGGGAATAAACAACGTACCATTTATTTGTTGAACAGCATGGTAAGAATACTGAGACATTATGTGAAGTTGTTCCATCCGGCAAATCCGTTACCTTCTGATTTTGTATTTTTCCCCATATATGGCCATGCAAACAAAAAAATCACTTCAGAAGCGATTAGCAAGCGGTTGAAAATGTATGTTAGGATTGCGTCTCAGGGGCTACTTGAAATTCCTGTAGATTTTCATTGCCATAGTTTTCGGCATGCACGGGCTACCCATTGGTTGGAAGACGGTGTAAACTTGGCGCAGATACAAAAACTATTGGGGCATGAGAGCATTGAAACGACAATGAAATACGTAGGAGTTTCATCAGAACAAATGATACAAGCTTTATGCTCTATGGAAGACAATCTGACTTTAGGCGTTGAAAAGAAATATAAGAAAATCAGAAATAAAGATTCATTAGCAACAGTTCTTGGATTGAGATAATACTTAGTAATAAATGAGTGACTGTTCTTGAATAATGGAACAATCACTCTTTATTATCTGCTACCAAAATATAACAATTTACTGATATTCAATATAGTAAAAAGTCAAGTTGGGATAATATTTTGGTTTGGATAACTCCTGCTGGCTGTGCTGGCTTATCAGGTCGGCCATAACCGGCTCCTGGGATACGGAAAGATGCCCAAAAGCAGGCTGATACGGAAGTTGGAGCGAGGGGAGCGGGACATCGAACGGGAGTACCTGTCGTTCCGGTGCTGGAAAGGCCGGGTCATCCCTTCCATCGAAAGGCGGCGCCGGATGGAACTGGCACTGCTGTATGAACCCAGACTTCGGTAGTTTGAATCCTCCGGAAAAGTTTCCGGGGGATTTTTCATTCCATAACGGTTAACTTAAATCCTTATGAACATACAGACAACCAAACAGATACGCATTGAAGACTATTTGCACACGCTGGGACATTTCCCGGTGCGGCAATGCGGGGCGAACTTGTGGTACCGTTCGCCGCTGCGGGAAGAAACGGACGCATCGTTCAAGGTAAACACGGCCCTTAATAAATGGTTCGATTTCGGCATCGGAAAAGGCGGCGACTTGATTGCCCTCGCCTCCGAACTGTACGGGTCAAAAGATGTGTCTTACCTGTTGCGGCAGATAGAACGTCAGACACCTCACATCTGTCCCGTGGCCTGTCCCTTCCCCAAACGGGAAAAACCGAAACCGGCCTTTCAGGAGGTGGAAGTGAAGGAACTGGCATCGCCGGCCTTGTACCGCTATCTGAAAGAAAGGGGTATTGATGCGGGAACAGCCCGCAGGGAATGCCGGGAAATCCGTTACGGGCTGGGCGGGAAACGCTATTTCGCGGTCGGATTCCCCAACATGAACGGCGGGTATGAGATACGGAACCGGTATTTCAAGGCCTGCATTTCCCCGAAAGCCGTGTCGTATATCCGGGAACCGGAAGGGAAAAGGCCGGTGTGCTGCCTCTTTGAGGGGTTTATGGATTACCTGTCGTTCCTGACATTACAGAAGAAAGGCATCGAAGGCTTTCAGCCGGGCTGTGACCATATCGTACTGAACTCTGTAGCCAACCTGACGAAGGCTGTGGCGCTTTTGGACGGTTACAAGGAAATCCGCTGTTTTCTGGATAATGACCGTGCCGGGAGAAACGCTGTGGATGAACTCAGAAAATGTATCGGCGAGCGAATTTTTGACCAATCCCACTTATATGCAGGGTATAAAGACCTGAATGATTATATTTTATCGTGTTTTTGTATTTTGCCATAATCGCATTAAAAAAATGTTCAATTTATCATTTAGACAAAAAAATTGCGTAACTTTGTTATTAATGTGTGAATGATTATGATCTTGTAAATAATTTAAAATGTTTATATTATGCCAGATTACTTAGAACAGATTAACCAACAGGAGTTACAGAATAGATTACAAAACAATCTTCCTTTTAAAGGAGTGATTACTTTTGATAATCAAAGGCACGCTGCAGTAGAAATAGTACCTATGAGGACTCAAGATGTCATTAGAGACCAAATTGGTAGTTATGGACTCGTTTCTTTTGCAGATTCAATGCCGCTATGGGTTGAGAACCCTGCTTTAATTGATAAAGAAGAAGCAAAAACATATTTGTGGCATGGATATACTGCAAATTCCATTTCAACGATAGGAACAATGGCCAGTTTGGTTGAATTATCAAATATGAAGGCTACAGCTCGATTTTATAAGTCAGGTCAATTTTCTCCTAAAATTTATAGTAATGGATGGAAAGGAGGTAGTCGTGCTCGAATCAGAACATATAAAATAACTTCTCTGGCCAAAAATTTCGGCAGAAAATTGTTAGTGCTTGGTGTCGTTATTGATTATGCAGGAGCAGCAGATGGGCAAATTTCTTATGAGAAAGCTGCAGTAAACTCTCTTGTATCTGTAGCATCAGCTTTTATTGGAGGCTGGATAGGCTTAGCTGTAGGTCTGATTTATTGGGGATTAGATTCTTTAGGAGCCTTTGATAGACCAAATATCTCTATCAATCCGGACAGTCATAATGCAATCACACAACCTTCAGATAATTTGCGAGTAGTTATTCCGGCATTACCTGTAAAACAGCAAATTATTAAACGCAGTTATACACCAAAACAGACATATATCAGACCATTCCCTGCTAAAAGATATTGAATATTATGCTAAAAGAGATTTCTTATTGGACATATTTTTTCCTTTTGAAACGGAAATATTTGAAAGATGGCGGACATAAATCTGATTCTGTCATGTTTATATCAGTCTGTTTATTTTTTAATATCGCTTCAATAATTTATGTGATAGAATATTATGCTAATTTCAAATTACCAAGACTACCTATTACAACAAAATGGGAGTTAACTTCTTGGATTTATGCCGCAATTGTTTTAGTCCCATTTGTTGTTTTTGTTTACAAAAGGTATTTTAAGCAAGATAAATTACAGGTTCTTCTTGAAGAGTATTCAAAGAAATCAAAAACTCGTTTAATGATAGGCCGTTTCTTTTTCTTTATTTATTGTATTTTTACATGGATAGGTTCATACGTTATTTTGGCATATTTTCAGCATTAAGAATACTATAACACATCAGAAGCCTGATCTCGACTAATTATGTTATTGAACACAATCAGCCGAGATTCTTTTATTTTGTTACTATATTCCCATCTCTTTCTGTATATTTGCACAATTCTATCATCAACAATAGGAAATATGGCATCGGAAATTCTCCTGGAAATAAACGGGCACACCTATCATGCTTTGAGGTTCTGTTATGAGTTTTACCGCTATACGGACGTTAAGGGCAAACCTGTTACAGGTTTGGAAGGCGGTGATATTCATGTGGTGTTGGAATCCAATGCAGACAATTCGTTGCTGGAAACCATGCTTTCCGACAAGTCAAGACAGGTGCCTTATCATTCATGGCCGGACTTTGAACCTGCTCCCATTTGCGGGAAAATCCAATTAATCAGGGATGATGTGGAGGTATTCCGGGAACTTGTCTTTGAGGAGGGGTATATCTACCGATACCATGAAAGTATGATGGCTGACGGGTATCCGATGAGTATTCTGCTTTCTATTTCGACCATGCGCCTGGATATCAATAGAAATGTTAGATTGGACAGAAGGTTGCTTACTACTTACGGATTTGGATGGATGAAATTAGGTAATACAGTATTTAAGCAAGTTGTGAAATTAAACCAATCAATACAGCCGCCTAAGAAATCTACTACTCATCAAGAAGAACCTGTGGTTTTAGTAACATCCGTTAAAGGAGAAAGCAAGGCAATAGTGTCTCAAACGGTGCAATATGTAGTCACAAAATACAATGTTCCTAACGTAAAAGATAGCGATAGGAAACGTGTAAAATGGGTGATAGAAGTTGACGGTCAGAAAGAATATCTGAAAGAACAAGGGGAAACGCTGGATTTACAAATCAAAGAAGAATGGCAGGGTAAAGAGATTACCGTGATGCCTTATTTGAAACAATGTACCTATAATGTTTCTGTACATACCAAAGTAGAACGATGGTATCTTCCACGTGTTATCGTACAAACAAAAACCAAAGAGGGATTTGGTGATAAGCAAGAACGTAATATTTATGAGTATGAAGATGCTTACGGAAATGGGCTTACAGAAGCATCTACTAAAATAGCAATAGATATGCATTGGGGAGATCAAAAAAATCATACAAACAATTTTACTACAAACCAGATAACCGATAATAATGTTCTAAAAAACATACAAAATCTTAATAAAAAGAGTGATAAGGAATTGTTTGCTATTTTTAAAAGGCTCATTAAATTAACATCAAGGGGAGAGCTTGAAAAACAGAATATATTATTAGTTAATCATTTAGAACAGCACATTAATTTAGAATACAAAAATGATATTCTAACTAAAAATGTTTTTTCTCGCGAGATTACCAATGAATTTATAAACTATATAAAACAAGGAATTATTCTGGAAATAAAAAACAAATCAGGTGATTTGAATAAAGCAGATTTTAGAGAAACTATAAAGCATATAAAAAGACCTAATTTTAATGTGAGCGAAGATAGACTTAGAGGTTTAACTATTGCAATCCATGACATATGGGGATTTAGAATTAGCATGGAAATGTACTCTTTTAACCCTAATAAAAAAGAGTGTATGGTTAAAGTTCGTTATAGGTTTTTTGACCATTTTGGTTTAGATTTAGATGACATTATTAATTATGGTAGCAAAGAAAAAATTATGAAAAAAATGGGCGTATTAGGTATACTAATTGAAGAATTTTCACTATCTCATCCTTCGCAGGGATTACCTCTAAAGAAATCTGGGCTAGGCCAAGGAATAGCCGAAGATGTCGCTAATGGTTTCTGCGCATGGTTTATCTTGCAGCATCTTAGAGGATATAAACCGTTTGTAACGGTAATGGAAAATGTTGAAATCTTTAAATTTAATATTTGATTAAATATGAAAAAAATATACCTTACTCCAATATTTATTATTGTAATCACAATAATAATTTATCATCAGTATAGAATAAGAACACCAGTTAAGTTTTATCCAATTCTCACACAAACTGATAGCTTAGGAAAATATGAAGTATTTGTCGTGCATAATGCCCCTTGTGATACGCAAAAGATTAAAGAAATCATAATAAAATTTGATTTTAACACACTGCCTCTTGATACTCTCAAAAAATATAAAACAATAGAACGGTTATTTTATCGAGAGACCAAATACATGACAAAAAATTTTAAAGAAGGCAAGGAATATCATCCAACATTTTCCACTTGGGATAATATCCAAGATTTTAATAACCATACAAAAGATGTTTTGATGCGGACCTTTTTTTATCTTACAGGGAGGAAAAGTTACTCGACCTGGGTGAATTGGGATTGGTTCGAAAAAGGAGAATTTCAATATATTAATTGGAATGAAGAATATTTTTCCAATTTAGACTCTTTTTACAAAGAAAAGAAAAAACTATACAATACATATTAGATATTTAGTTATCGTCACCATAAATACAAAAATTTATATATAATATGAATAGTTGCGTTAATAAAGTCTTGATTATATGCCTATGTGGATGCATATCCAGTGATAAGATTAATATAAACAAAATATCATCTAAATATCAATTTTGAACTGAGCTATGTAAGCTCCATATTTCAGCTCAAAATTGATATTCTTTTCTATGTTACGATCCACAATTAAGTATGTATGCTCCACCCGTGAAAAGGCTCTAACAGAACCGCAAGGGACTCGTCCGGCCTGCCATGATAGAGCAGTCCGCCCTCAATGCCAATTCTGCCATCCGGATAACGCTCTCTGAAACCGAATGAATAAGGAGCAAAGTCATAATACAACTCAATCTCACAAGGGCAGTTCGGATTCTTTTCCCAACTCTTCAGCCGCTCCAGACATTTTTGGAGCGTAGTGTCGCCGATGGATTCGGCATACTGCACTACCTTGTCGTAGTGCTCCTGGCTACATAAAATTTTCATACTCGTTTTCTTTATAAGGTTTATACTCAATCAAGGACAAATTCGTCCTCATAAACTTCCAGTTCCAATCCGCTTCCGCATATACGCACCAGCCATGTATATGGCAGGCGCTTAATCAGCTCGATGTTGCGGTACCCCTTATAAGGGCGTACCAGCGTGGCAAAATCCCCGATTTTCATATCCACAACCGTTTTTTCAGTTCACCTTCACCCGGTTCAACAACTGGCCGGAAATCTCATGAAGTTCACGGCAGCGTTCCGGCTGCTGTGCCCGTGCGAATGCCGTGATGCCCTGGGTCAGCTTCCAAAGTGTGGCACCGCCCGTCACCCCGTCGTCCGGGTTATTGTTCATCAGCAGCTTTTCCACCTCGCGACCCTCGTTCTTCAGCAAGGCTCCCCGCTGTACCAACTGTCTCAGTTCCTTATCGAAATCCACATCCACCTCAGCGGCTCCCTGAATCTCCACGGCCTTTTGCATAAGGGTGTCCCGGCTGTACAGCCCTTTGGTCAGGTCGGAAACCGCAGAGACTGTAGTCTGCGTGTCCAGTTCGTAAGTCTTTTGGGAAAGGGCCATTGAGTCCGGCAGCTTCGCCCCCAGATGTACCTGCCGCATGACGGACTCACGCACCATCCCGTTGAGGCATGCCCCGTTGAGCAGGAAGGAACGCATGTCCACCGAACCGTTTCCGTAATCGGACGTGGAGAAACGTGCCCCGGCAAAGATGACAACCGTACCGTTCTTGCGGGTGGGGATCTCTATGGGAGTGGGCAGGATAGTCTCGCACCAGACCTTCGTATCGTTCATGTAGGCATCTGAAACGACCGCCCCCTGGTTTGCCGCCTCCCGGATGAATGCGGTCAGGATCTCCACCGAATTGAGCCTCCGATAGGAATCGGACAATATGCCCCGCACTTCGGTTCCTACCGCCCGGACCAGCACGCGCGTCCGTTCCGTCCAGCCCGAATGCTCGTTCAGGATGGTGGCGCACAACTGTTTCTGCCATGCGGCTCCCGCCGAAAGTTCACGGAGGTATTTGGCCGGGATGCCCATCTTTTCGGAAACCTGGCCGATGGCATTGGCGTGCAGGCTGAAATCACCTTCAGGCATCGAAAGCTGCACCCGGCCCGCTGCCTTGAACGACACGACAGGATGTTGTTCTCCGTTTCTGCGGCTGCCCCCGATGGGTGCAATGTAGTCCTGTGCGATTTTCCCTTCTGCGAGCAGCCGGGTAATGGTACCCATCACATCCTGTTGCCTGCCTTCGACCATCCGCCGTACCTTGTTGATCACTACCTGATTCAATCCCTGCTGCTTCTGTACCGGCGCAGCTGCCGGCATTGTCAATGTTGCTTCCATAAATGATTCTTGTTTTAATATTGTCAGATAAAGTCTTTTTTCAACAGCTTTCGGGAGCAGCCGCTTTTGAACCGCCCCAGCATCCGTTGGTATTCTTCCTCGCTATACCCGCCAATGCCGAACAGTTCATAATATCCGGAAAAGGGATATTGTTCCGCCTCCGGAGAGTGAATGCTGACCGTCTTATGCGCAATGACGATATGACGCACAAATCGGTAACACTTGTGCAAGTCTTCCAGTATGGTATATTCACGGTCCGTATGCGGCTCATAATACCCACAGGAGATATTGGCACAAGAAACCGGAAGTCCCCTTCTTTTCAGCATATATACATCCGTTGTGGCACCCTCGGCCGGTTTGTAGCCGTATTTGGGAGCGGCGGCACACCCGATGAAGTCGCGTGTACAGAGTTCCGTGCCATGTATGCGGGTGACAAAGTCCGAATCGCCCCGGCGGTCGCACTGGAGCACGAAGCGGCAGTCCGAAAAGAAAGCCATGTCCGCCTCCCGGCTTCCTATGCATCCGTTCTCTTCCTGGACGAAGAAAGCGCATTTCATCACCTTGAAATCCTCCAGACATTTCAGGCAGATCCAGATGCCGTTCTTGTCATCGGCGCCGATGCCTGTCATACGCTTGTGGCGATAATCATAGCCTATCACCATGGCATCCGCCACCACGTATGCCCCGTAAGTGCCTGTCCTGTGGTGGTGCACCTCGTCCACATGCGCCACGACGCACGGATAAGTCTTTGCCTGGCCCTTTACGGCATAAAGGTTACCCAGACGATCCTGTCTGCAAGCTATGCCCATACGCTTCAACTCCGCTTTGAGGTAACGGAGCATGGGCTTTTCCTTCCCCGACGGGGAAGCTATGTTATAGAGTGTCATCAGTCTTTCCATAAAATTGATATTTGAATATAATACATCAAGTACAGGCGTACACCCTTGCGGATATACGCCTGCGACAGCCTTTATGATATAAAAAGTTTCTCCAGTTGCAAATAAGTCCTGAACGGCGGGATCGGCCGGCCTTTCTTGAAAAGCACGGAAGGGTAAACTTTTCCTTTGTATTCCCGTGCTGTGCCTTTTATCACTTCTCCGAAAACGGTATTTGTATAGAAGGATGTCCTGCATGAGGGACAGAAAACTTTTTCGAAATCATTATGTATCCTGTTACAGTTCGGGCACACTTGCATCATGCGGACGGCGTTTCCGCTTGTAGTCCGGCAGTTGGCAATCTGTCCTTCCCCCTCATAATTTCTCAGTTCCATTTTCCCGGATTTCATGGCGATGCTGCAAAATGTGTCCATATAAGGTGCCCCTTTCTTATGCCAGCGGAAAACCGGTACTTCCACGACGAGTGCCAGTTGGAGTTCTTGTCCTGCCACAATGCCTGTTTCTTGCAGGCTGTTCAGTGCCACATATTCCTTGGTATGGTGGTAATCGTTGAACTTTCTGCGCAGGAGAATCCCGATCCGGCGTGCCTCATTCTGCATCATTCCTATGACAAACGTATGGGACGAGTATATCCGGTCTGTCAGCGAAACCGTGTCCAACCCATAGTTGTTACCCGGACAGCGTACATTCTCCCACACGATGGCACGTCCGAGCACATTGTTGCTCTCGTCCCTTGCCACCAGGATTTTCGCCCCCGCGAAGTTGGCATAGAAGTCTGCCGCATTGCGTGCCTTTTCCGGATAACGCATGCAGGAATTGTGCAGGGTTGATGTGGTATCGTCCGCTATCGGAGAATAATTATCCCCGTCGTATGCCTCGTAAATGTCCTGCATTCCTTCCAGCAGGCGTACGGTCACCTTGCTGTCCACGCAGATGGCGCTGGCGAAATAGGCCATGTCCGTTTCCGGATACTCCGGCAGGTTCTTGAACAGCTTGACGAACGTGGACGGTTCCATATCCACCCGGTTTTCCGGGAACAGGGGAGCCTGCGGATTGTTGCGGTCCGGGAAATGCTCGTTGGACAGGTCCTTGTTACAGGCGGTGAACACGATGCGGATTTTCTGGAACCCGTCGCAGGATGTCCGTTTGCGTTTGGTGGAAAAATGGTTGTAGAATCCCCGTACAATCTCTGTGACATCCACATTCTTCTTCAACTCGGCAAAGATGTCCCTTGCGATAACGCTCCCGTTTTCTGCTGCATGAGCCAGACGGGATTTCAGTTCATTGCTTGCATTTACTTTCATGATTTTGTCAATTGAATAATGGATAATTCAAAATTCAACACATACTGAGCCGTTCGATGAAATACGGGATGAAGTCATGCTCCAGTCCGAGGCTGTCACATGCCTGTGCGAAATCCTCCGCACGGAGGTCATCCGTATCCCTGTAGTCCAGCAGGTTGCGTATCTCACCGTCCAGATACTCTTTCGCTTCTTCCGGAGTGCAGCCGCATGAACTGCAAATCCGGGCAATAATGGATGTTGTCATAGCTGTCATTTTTTAGAATTTATTGTTCTTTTTACAGGAAGTTCCCGGCTTGTCCAGTATTCTTCCCCGCTCATCTTGGATATGGTCGGGATGCCTGTGCGAGTAAGTATCGGATTGACCAGCCAGCCGTCGTTGAACTTTTCAGGCTGCAAGCTGTCGTGCCAGATAACCTCGCCTACGCAACCGTGTATGAGCATGTTGCATACGGTCATCAGGCAGCAGGTGCGGTTGATGTCCTCACCGACCAGATAGCCGCCGAGGTTGCGTACGTGCCAGGCAAGCAGCAGGCGTCCGCTGCCACAGGTCGGATCCCCCATCCGCTGTCCGGGCAGATGTTCTCCCGTATCGGCGCAGGCCGTCATGAGTTCGCAAATTGGTACCGGAGTGAAGAACTGTCCTTGTGCCTGTTTGGAACCGGCGGAAGAGAACGCCATGTAAATGTCGCCGAACGGGTCATACCAGCTGTCATCTTCTTTCAGACGGCTTTGCATGAGCCGCACCCATTCGTTCACCATGCCCATGAACGCGGCATTCTGCTGCCGCTTGTATTTCCAGCTTTTGAGCGGGGGTGCGCCGGGGGAGAAACCGTGGATGACAAATGTCAGGAAATCATTGAATACGGTCAGCGGATCATAACCGCAGGCATGGGAAAAATCTGTCATCAGCCTTGCCAGGGGCTGTATCTCTTTGGGAATCGGGTATTGTGCCATAGCCTTCAATTTTTAATTGTCAGTTCCCGGTTATGCAGGTAAAGTTCTACCTGCCTTGCCACCATGTCGCAGAATTTCTGTCCGTTTCCCTCCTCGCTCCTGAAATAGGCCAGCATATCCCACAAGTTGCGGTTGAAGTAAAGCGTCCATTTCTCGTAATAGTGCTGCCCGCAGGCTTTCCCGAAGGTTTCCTGAAAAAGCGGAAGGGTCAGTCCTTCGCTCGCATGATGATTGTACTGCCATAAGGATACAACCAGCATTTGTCTGTAGTTCATTGTGATCATATATTCTAACTTTTAATGAGACATCTGCCTGCTTGCAGGCATTCTTATTTCTTGTCGCAAAAGTTGGCGTTTGGCCCGGGACCGTGCAAGGCTTGGCGGGAAAAAATACCGCAGCGAAGCGAGGATGATTTTTTCCCAGCCAACCAGCCCCATGGGGGCCGCCTTGCCCGGTCAGCCGGGCAAACGGTTATTTTTGCTGCAAGAAATGAGGATGACATTTCGTATCATGCTTTTTATTTGGCGTTCTTCTGCAAAGGCCCTTAAAATACAGAATGTCTGCTATGCAAAAATCTTTCCCTCCGGGGAAAACGAGCGACTTGAGCTCTTTCAGCCCGTCACAATAGAAAAAAATGTCATCGTCTGTAGCCGGATTCACCGTTTGGGAAAGCCTGATATTCACTTCCGGATAGATGCTGCCATCGTTCCAAACAATGGCACAGACTGCATAATCCGGTTGGCAGCCGTTATTCCTGATGAACATCTTGAAACCGTTCTCCATCTCCTTTTGAACCAGAGCCTGGCCTTCACCTGACGGCGGGTCAATAATGGCCAGCTCTTCCGCATAAACTTCCGCTTCGCTTACGCCGTTCCCTATCAGCAGCACCCGGGAGTCAAATTCCAATATTTCAGCTTCCGTTATTCCTGCATTATATTCTTCATTCGTATCAAGTACCTCATAGACGCCTGATGTTTCTCCGGCAGGGTCGTTCCAGTACACTGCCTGTTTTTCCTTGAACTTTCTCATCTTATGTTTCCAATCATTATTAAAATTATGAAAGCCCCATCCGACAGGACAGGGCTTTCGTTTTAATCACACTCAAGTCATTCTGCGTTCCGTATGTTCCGTTTCTCTCTTGACGCTCCGGAGGCGTTTCAAGAGGTGCAGGAAAATTTCACGGTCGTAGATACGGTACAGGAACCTTTTGCCCGTTTCCTTAATTTTTCCCGTGAAGGTGACGGACTCCCTGCCTGCCGGATATTGGAAGAATGTCCCGGCCGCTAACAAAGTGTAACCGTCCTTCTCCATATAATCCATGAATCGGTCCAGGTCATCGATGCCTCCCATTCCCGCGTAGTAAGTGAAATGATGCCTGCGCAGGCTTTGGAGGATACGGGCGACATCCTTGCGTGCCTCCTGAACGGATTCCATCTCCCCGGATACGGTCAGGTTGCAGATGAAGCGTGGACCGCCTTTGCCTGTAATGAAGAAATAGGCGGTTCCCATTCTCCAGCAGTTTTCATCTGTTCCGGAAGAAACAATATTCCACTTACGGATTTCCGGTTTCAAGGTGATACGCCGGTAATGTTCGCCTATCTGACGCTGCAGTTCCTCGTGGGGCAGGTTGACAGGACGGATACCGGTAAAGCACCGGCCGGATACTTTGAAATAAAAGTCATGCAACTCCCAGTGATAAGGTGTCGCATTAAAGAAGCAGTTCCGGTTCCGGCGAATGGAAGGGAAACCGCACTGTTCCTCATACCATGACCGGTGAACTTCCCTGAACGGCGCACAAAGGGATTCCATGTAAATACGGTTTTTCTTTTGCAACTCCTTCGCTCCAAAAGCATACAGGTACGGGTTATGTTCCTTTTCACGCAATTCTATGAGGGTGTGTCCGGAATCGTCACAATGTACTCCGTCAGACATGACGGTCAGGACATCTCCCCGAAAATACCGGGAATCTGCCACATATTTTCTTTTATCATGGTCCATTGTCATGCGTTTTGAAGGTTCAACAATCTTTTTGCCGCCCGCACCGCATTCATGGTCAGTTGCCGTTGCCACGCCTTGTTCTTTGGGGACCAGCGGAAACCGTTCGACTTCAACTCTTTACGCCTGGCATCGTCCGGAATGCCGTCGAAAAGGATCTGAAGCCGGTCAATCTGCCGGTTCCACACCAGCCTGCCTCCTTCAAAAAGGATTTCACTGTTTTCCTCCTGTCTGGAGGCCTGCATTTTCTCTCTTACACGGGCCGCCATTTCGGGAAACTGGAAGAAACGGTTGCGCGGGGTGATAATCGGCTTTTTTGCATCGGCATTACAGGTACGGATAAAGTCAACGGCTTTTTGTACGGTTTCCACTTCACCCCGGTTGACGTAGGTCATTACCTTGTTCAGGATGCTGCTGACGAAAAGCGCCCGGTTATACCCCCGGATTTTTCCGGTATCCAGTTCGTGAATGGTTTGTGCACTGTCTGCGATATCCCTTTTCAGACTTTTCCAGGCGGCTTCCTGTTTCTCCTCTCCCGGACGCGCTTCCTCCTGCATCCGCTTCATGGCGGCAAGGAATCGTTCCCGCCAGCATTCAAGCTCCTCCTGCCTGTTCTGGCAGGCCTGCTCCGCCTTTTCCTGTTTCCGGCGGTCGAAGCCTGTCGGTCCGGTCACAGCCGGGCTCGCACACCGTGACAGGCTGCCGAACAAGTCGGAAAGGCGCTTCCGGTAGCCTTCCTTATATTGTTCCCGTTTTTCTTCGGGAATGGAAGTCAGGTCGGCACACAACTGCTCCTCATGGCGACAGATGTCTGTCTGGGCACGTTCCTCCGGGTCAAACGAATTCCACCGGTAGGCACTGCATGCACTGTCATACAGGTCTTCCAGATAGCCAGGATATCTGCATCCGACAATTTCCCATTCCTTGAAATCCGCCGGACGGATTACCTTCTCTATTCCATCAGCCGCCTCTATGGTGTGCACATACGAATGCATGCCCGTACAGCGCTTTCGAAAATGAAAAAGGACGGGAACTTCGTCCGTCCCCGTCCTTCTGATGCTTTTCGCACGGTAGGCGTTGCTCTCCGTGAGCATGACAGCCTGTTCTTTCGGAAAGCCCGCTACTTGTCCTTCACGGGGTTTCGGTGTCGTTGTTGTCATCATTGTTCTGTTGTTTTAGTTAAACATAAGTCTTATTGGACTGTTTCAATATTCATATTTTCATCAATACCGGTCATAACTTATTGACGCTTCTGTATATTCCGGAGTGACTTGCCGTCATACAGGTTGACTGCCCGTTCCACCAAAGGTCGCCGATATGTGTCCGACAACTCCGCATAGAAACGTTCAGCCGCACCGAATACGCCATTGCCGGACAACAGGCACCATTTTTCCCAAAAATGACGGGACATGTTCCCGTACACAATTCTGCACTCTTCCTGGCTCCAGGTATTCCACATATAGTAGAAGAAACTGGAAACTGCATTTTCTGCTTGAAAATTCATAATTCTTCTATTTGAGGTTATATATAGTTCACTTCAGAAACGTTCTTCCTTGCCGTCATATGTCCAGCGGAAAAAGCGGTCTCCCTCAGCCCATTGCATGGCCCGTATGTACAGGTAGAACGCTTCTTCCAATGTCAGTCCGTCCGCCGGTACGGATGCCAGCATTTCACCCATACATACTTCACTGTCACCATAACCGGATTTTATTTCTTCAAATTTCTTACCGCAAAGGGTATTCTGTAGAAGGCTGTTGCCGGAACAGTACAATTCTTCTTCAAAATAGCCCTGTTTGCTTTCGGACATTCCTGCTCGTCTTGGCTCTGTTTTATTTTCCATTTTATCTGCTTTTGAGAATTATACAATGATTGTCAAATTGGTTAAGAGACAATCTTTAACGTTTCACCGAAGAAGGAGTCACATGCTCCATATACATGTTGAATGGAACATTCGGTCTCTGACTTTTCGTTGTCAAGCCTGAAGAGGAAACCGTAACGGCCTTTTGGTTTTAGTTCCAACTTTACATCCTGTTGCAATTCCATTCCGAACAGGCTGCCGCCGCCGTATATGAAACTGAATATGCCGCAATAGTTACCTTTGGGGATAATGACTTCCTTGAATGAGAATCCGATGTCATATAAGTCTTTTAGACTTACTTTCCCGATATAGGTCAGCAGGTTTGCACCGCAACAGGAATTGATAAGTTCCTGATAGAAATGTTCGTAGGACACTTGTTCCTTACCGTATCGGCTTTTCCTGTCCGGGAAACGGCCATGTGCCGTGTAGCCCTTCTCCACAAGCATCTTCTTTACCCTGGCGGGATTGAGCTTCAAGGCGTCCACCATGTCACCGAAATAGGACTCCTCGTAACGATACCCTCCTTGTGATTCAAACCAGTTGGAATTGATGCAGTCGTAATCGGAAAGCATCTCCACCCGTACCGGGATGTCATCCGTATGTTTGATCAGTTCCGTCAAAACGTCTGAATCATCACGGGCATAAATCTCGCTCCTTATTTCATCATCGTGTTCCTCAAAGAAAGATTCCACTTCCTCCTCATCGAAATCATGGAAAAGGATGCATTTTTCCTTGAGCTTTTCCATAATCCCTTTGGCCGCCTCCCATTCGGAATCTCCGTACCATTCTTCCGTCTTGTCCCAAAGAGGTTCCGGACTTCTCTTGTCCAGACATTCCTGGAGCAGGTCACGGTTGCCGTCAAGATTGTCCCGGCAATCCGTCCATACCAGCGTATAGGATTCGTCCATCAGTGATTTCACCAATTCCATTGTCAGTTTTTTCTTCATTGAAGTTACCTGTGTACGGCAGGATTTGATTTCCCGTACATGATGTGTATGAAAGTGCATAAATGAAAAAAGGCGGCCTTGCGGTCGCCCTTCCGTTATTTTTCTTCTATCCTTATTTTGACAAGCTGCCTGAAACGTGCGGCTATTTCCCCGCATTTGCTCCAGGCAAGTTCCTTATACTTGCAGCGAATGGCGCAATATTCTGGCCAGGATTTGCCTATGAATTCATCCCGGTAGGAATCCATGCGCAGTTCGGGGTATTCCCGGAACAGCGTTTCAAACGCCTTGCGCCATTTGCGTGTCTGCCACGAGCCTTCCGCCACCAGGGTAATGAAGCGGAACAGCTGTTCGTCTGTCCTTACATCCAACGCAAGGAAGTGGTCAATCCTCGGCCATACATTGTTGGAATGCTGCCACGTTTCTATTTGGTGGGTATGGGCGTTATAAATCATTTTGGTAATTATCTGATAACTCATATTTGTTTGTTTTTTTAATTGTAATGCCATCATCTCATTCCTGCAAATCTTCATAGTAAGGGACATTGAAATGCGCCGCCGCCTCGTCCATCTCCTCCAAACGGATTACTTCCATATCCGATGTCTCATCGTCACCGGCATTTATCCGTTCTTTCATCTTCCGGTGCATCCTGCGGACTATCTTGCGCATGGTCTCATCATCCGTATTCTTCGTACGAAACGGGTAGGAAAGGTTTTCAAGTTCGTAACGGGTCAGGACGGTGCAATCGCAGCGGAAAGGCTTTTTGTAGAAAGCGTCGTCCGTATCAGCCGGCTGGGGTTCGGGAGCGGGATCAAGGCTATGACTGAAAGCGATGTAATTGCTGCTGCCCCGTTGGGTCTGATTGTTTTCCCGGAAGAAGTCCAGGTCCCATTGCGTCAGCCGGAAGCGCTTGCGGTTGCCTGCCAGGTAATCCGTCACTGCTTCCTTGGAGGAGAAGGGGGCGACCAGTTCCATGCTGGACGTGCTGAGCCAGGCATCGCAACGGTAGAGCAGCCAGATTTCCTTTTCTTCTGCCGGAAGGTTGTCCCCTTGCCTGTAAAAGTCGTGAATGGCGTTATTCAGGCTTCCGAACGCAAGGCGGACTTTGTCCTCCAAAGGGATGTCCGCAGAACTGTCGCTGAAACGCCTCTCGACAAAACTGCGGAAAGTGCTGTTGTTCAGATATTCCTGCGCCTCCTTGTCTTCGGGAGCCAGCATGATATTGACACTAATGAAATCATTGGCCGTAAGCACGTGCTCTTCCCTGTTGTATTCGTCCTCCGTCCTGCACACGGCAAGGGAAGGGCTTTCCGCTTCCACCTCGACCACGCGGCGGAGCGTTTCCTCAATGGCGATTTTGTATTCCATGATTCTTCTTTTTATGAATGGATGATTTCAAGTATTTCCTCATCACACAGCGTATGAATGTCCTCATCACTTAGGAAACAGGCAAATTCTTCCAGCATCTCAACTGCTTCTATCAATAAAGGGCTGTCAAACTCCAGCCTGGCCTCCAACCGTTCCGTGGAAACCTTATATCCATCCACTTCACGCACAGGATACGCTATTCCGAAATAATATACGCTGTCTGTAGGATACTTGCCGTTAATTCTCGTTTGGTTTACTTCTGTTCTCATGTTTGCAATCTTTATACGGTTAGACATGACCGGCTCTTGGAGCCAGTATTTCTGTTTCTTACGTGCAGGGTTGCTTCCTGCCGGGATTGTGCAAGGCTTGGCGGGAAAAAATACCGCAGCGAAGCGAGGATGATTTTTTCCCGGCCAACCCCAACGGGGCATGGCCTTGCTCAATCCAAAGGCAGGGGGCTAAATTTGCTGTAAGAAAGAGAAATATGGATTGTGCTATTAAGGTGTGGACAAATACAATATCACTCTTTATCAATTTGAAGAAGAATTATTTCAGTAGATTATATACTTAGAATTATACGCAATTCAAATAAAAACCGTATCTTTGCATAAAACATTAAGTATGGATATATCTCAGACATCCCAAAAATTAGAGCGTTATCATTCCCTTAAAGGAAAGAGCATAATGCCATCCTTGTTTCGCTGGAAGAAACAGGGAATGGTGGCGCATGTGCGCAAAGGTATCTATTTGCCCTCAGATTTACAGGACAAGTTCAGAATAGCCTGCAACGCTGTCGAGGAAGGTTGCCTTGTGTATCATGCTGCCTTGGAATATTATTCACTACAGACACAGGAATTCAACTGGTTGTATGTATATAGTTCCTCCATTTTCCGTACATTCACTTATCAAGGTGAGTCCTATATTTATAAGCCGGTAAAGTTCTTGTATAAACCGCTTGTCGTGGATAAAGACAATCCGTATCCGATCCGGGTAACATCTATCAACCAGACTCTTATAGACTGTCTGTACAATATAAATCTGGCTGGAGGATTGGAAGAACTATTGTATGCCATATCAGAACTTGACCATACGCTTGTCAATGAGAAAGATATGCTACACTGTCTGGAACTGTATGGAAGCAAGAGCCTCTTTCAACGTGCGGGATTTGTTTTGTCTCACTTTAAAGATGATTTGCGCTTGTCGGACTATTTTTTCAAAGCATGCAAGGAAGGCATGGGAAAGAATATCAGTTACTTAATAAATCCATATTATTGTGATTCATTTTCCAAGGAATGGAAACTGTGTATCCCGGCAAATGCAATGAAAGAAATTCAAAAAGATTGCTATTATGAAATTTGATCTTCAGAAATCTGAAATACAAAAGATTGCCGCAGAACATAATTACACGGTCAATAATGTTGAAAAAGTCATTCGGCTGTCTTTTATTCTGAATGACCTGAATACGCATACGGAATTTAGAGGGAAATTATTGCTGAAAGGAGGCACCGCCATCAATTTGCTTGCTTTTGCCGAACCGCCCAGACTCTCGGTTGACCTCGACCTGGATTTTGCGGAAAACATGTCGAAAGAGCAGATGATGGAGGAAAGGAACAAAATCAATCAGGCATTGATCCAATATTGCCAAGAGAACGATTATGAAGTTACACTGCGGAAATCATTCTCATTGGACTCTTATTCTTTATATTACATAACAGTAACAGGGAGTAGAGACAAGATAAAGCTGGATATAAATTATCATAACAGGTGCCATATACTTCCCTATGTGATAACCCAAATACCTTTTCCTTTTTCAGTAAAAGATGGTATGCTGAATGTTACACATTTAGCCCTGCCGGAACTATTCGGTGGAAAAATTAAGGCGTTTTATGAGCGTTGCAAGCCAAGAGATATCTATGATATATATTCTCTTGCCCAATCGAATATCCTATCAACTCCGGAAGAACGTGCCTTGCTCAGAAAATGCATCGTTTTTTACAGTACTTTGGGGAATCCGGACAATCCTCATCTTTTAAAACAGGATGTAAGGCATATTTTGAAAATGCCGTTTCAGGATGTCAAGGCACAACTATTGCCGATGCTTCATATCAATGCGGGGAAATACCCAAAGGATGAAATAAATCATTGTGTAATAAACTATCTTTCTGCACTGATGGCATTGGATGAAACAGAACAAAAGTACATAGATGAATTTTATAGGGGCAATTATTGTCCCGATTTGCTGTTTGATAATGAAACGGCCATTAAATTGCTTAACCATCCGGTCGCGTTACGGACACAACAACAAATTATGAAGGACAAAGATGAAATTGAAAGCAACTAATTTTTTAGATTGTCATTGCCATATCAACAAAATTTCGTATATTTGCCAAACGGAATAAGGCAAATTCCTAACAGAAGAATATAGAGGCTATATAGGTGCAAAATCGGGGACCTTTTTCAGGTAATACTTAATAACTTACTGAATATCAGATGTTAAATTTGAGAAGGTTAGTCCCGTACGCACCGCTTAAGGGGGATTAGCTCAGCTGGCTAGAGCACCTGCTTTGCAAGCAGGGGGTCAACGGTTCGAATCCGTTATTCTCCAC
>JACJJM010000001.1 GCA_016900015.1 Phocaeicola coprophilus
TCCGTCATCAATGCGCTACGAGCCAAAATTGTAGCAAGAATGTTTGCGGTCATCAAAAGAAATGAGAAATATAAACCCATTTTATCGTAAATAATTTGCAAAAATCATAGTAGTATGAAGGTCCCGCCGAGTCTTATATACAAGACTTGCAATTCAAATCAGATCAAGCTTATGATAGTGAACTGATGAAATTGTATGAAGAGGATTATCCATTAGAAAACACCCTCGGCCTGGCATTCAACCTACCCAATGACACAGGAGAAATACACGAATTGTTGTTGGAAAAAAGCGGCGACGTGAAAACAGTATACAAACTTGATGGATTTGGTACGATCCAAAAAATCACATTTGCACTGACCACCCAAGCCTACTAATATCCATAAAAAAACAAAGAGGACAAAAAACATGTATTCGCTTATTGAAACATGCAATTGTCCTGTTTGTTCTTAGATCTATTGCTCCGAAAAAGTATGATTCACCCGCTTCAAGCAACGGCGGGCATAGAAAAAGGAACAAGCAAAAACGATAATTGCCAGGGCGATGCCCACACAGAGCGGACCTGTGCCGCCGACAAGGTCTACCAGACGAGTATCGGCGTGGTCAGAACGGAGGAGGATGACGCCTAGGGAGTTGTTGATGAAATGGCAGAGGATGCCCGGCAAGAGGCTACCCGTGCGATAATAAAGCCAGCCCAAGAGCAAACCCAGCAAAAAAGCAAAAGGTATCTGCGCCGGATTGAGGTGGAACACTCCGAATATCAGGGCCGACCACAGAATCATGGCACGCGGTCCATAGCCTGCACGGTGCAGGCTGTTCATCACGCCTCCGCGGAAAAGGAGTTCCTCCACAAGCGGCGCCCCTATGGTTATGGCGAGCACGCCCCACACATTGCGGCTCATGCCCAGAAAAGCAGCCTCTCCCCAGTTGGGCAAATCGAGCCATTCATTGAACGCATTGAGCACGAACATAGCCGACAAAACCAACGGCACACACACCAGCAACATCCGGAAGGGTACTTCCACAAAAGAATGCATACCGAAACGCACGTCTTTCCAAAACAGCAGGTGTGCAATCATCAGAACATTTGAAAGCAATACGGAAAGGCTCAACTCCATCGGATCTGTCAGGCTCATCGAACCGGACGTGCCCTGCACGAGATGCCAAAGTATAAACGGCAATGTCGCCACAAACTGGCAAACAAAATAAAGTAAGACGAGAAAGAGAGCTTTTTTCATAGGGCGGAAATATTTAAGATTCATCAGCTTGACGGGGCAAAAGCAAACGCTCCACCTCTTCGGCATCACAAGCAAGTTGCTCCATCAACGCTTCCAGCGTGTCAAACTTCTGTTCATTCCGGATGCGCTGCACAAAGGTGATACGCATGTGCGCACCGTAGATGTTTCCGGAGAAATGCAAGATGTGCACTTCCACCGAACGTCGTCCGCCATTATTGACCGTAGGGCGTATACCCACATTGAGCATCCCGGCATAGGTCTCCCCGCCCACGGCTACACGCACAGCATATACGCCATCAGCAGGAACCAGCTTGCCAGCTTCCTCCACATGCAGGTTAGCCGTAGGATAACCAAGCTTGCGGCCGACCTTGAACCCATCGACCACCGTGCCCTCAAGATAGTATTCATACCCCAGGCAATGAGCAGCAACCGTCACCTCTCCTCCGCACAAAAAACGGCGGATGGCCGACGAACTCACCGTGACGCCATCGACCACACAAGCCTCAGCATGCACCACCCGCATACCTATCTCCTCACCATAACGTCGATAGTCCTCGAAACCTTCGCTGCGATTGTGTCCGAAACGATGGTCGTAGCCAATCACGAGCGTGTCGACATGCAAGCGTCGCTGCAACACTTCGACCATAAACTCACGTGCCGTATATTGCGAAAGCTCCATCGTGAAAGGCAACTCCACGATACGGTCCACACCTTGCGCCTCCAACATCTGGCGTTTCTCTGCCGGAGTGGAAAGCAAAGGCATCTGAAAACCGGGTTGCATCACCATGCGCGGATGTACAGGAAAAGTGATGATGACCGAAGACAAATCCCGCTCACGAGCAATCTGTTTCACACAGCCTATCAGGAATTGGTGTCCCCGATGTACTCCGTCAAAAAAACCTATCGTGGCAACACATGGCATAGCATTCATAGAAAAGAAGAATGGGTTATAAAGAAGAAATCCAATCCGTCCCGGCTTCCACACGTAGAGTTTGCCATCCTTGCAGACGGGCAGCCTCACAGTTGGCAGCCGAATCGTCAATCAACATTGTCTCATGAGGAAATATGCCCGCACGACATACCAATGACTGGAAAATGCGCGCGTCAGGCTTGCATACATGCATCTCAAAAGAAAGAAAGATGTCATCGAAATAGTCACTTACCCGATGTCCTCCTTGTGCAAACATGGGTAGGGAGGCTTTCCAATGAAGAACATTCGTATTGCTCAACAAATAGACCTTATAATGATTTCGCAATTCCAAAAGTTTGTCCAATTTGGGCCGGGCTATTGACACCAACATGGCATTCCACGCCCTCACTATCTGCTCATCACTCACCGGCTTCCCGGCATCATGCCGCACCGATTGGCAAAACACCTCTGACGATATGTTGCCCAACTCAAAGTCACGGAATACTCCCTGTTGCTGATACTTACCCACCAATGGCTCAGCTGCGAAACCCAATGCCCGAAAAGCATTCACGCAACGCTCAATGTCAATGTCTATCAAAACGCCTCCAAAATCAAAAACAAGGTTCTTTATTCTGTCGTCCATGAATTGTGTAATGGTCTCTTTGTTATAATTGCCTGCAAATATAGATATAATCTGTAGGATTCTACACCGGCAGAATAAAGAAAAACGGTTTTTTCTTTAGAGAAAGGCATGAAAAAAAGCCGCCTTCCCGTACTTTTGCCTACGGCTCTTTCATTAAAAAATAAAGACAGCCAAACAAGCCCTAAAGGATAGCCGACCTAACCTTCCTTTCCGTCCGACCACGGAGTACTATCCGTCCCCGGCTACCCTCCTTTCCGTGGTCGGGCGGAGTTAACAGGCCTCCGGACGAAGGTTGTGACGGGGCAGGAACGGCATCAGACGACATCCTGACGCGGACAAGGATAAAAACGCGAATTATAAGCTGTCCATCCACGGTTTACATGAAAGAAGCCGTGAAGAGCCGTGACTTTTTTCAAGAGAGCTATTGCACAATTCAAGCCAAATATCTACTTTTGCACCGAAATAACAGCATTTCACCGGACTTGTAGCTCAGTTGGTTAGAGCAACAGACTCATAATCTGGAGGTCCCAGGTTCAAGCCCTGGCTGGTCCACATTAAGAATCAAGCACTTACAAATATTTGTAAGTGCTTTTTCTTATATACAGTGACCTTCAGGGACCTTTTTGAGGCGAAACTGTGTAATAATGGCCTTTTGCAATTCCATGAAATTACAGAGAGTTTTTATAGATTTTTAAATAGAAAGAGTGGCTAAATCTGGCCTTTAAATAAATCATTGCGATTATTCGTGTAAGGGATAAGATGAGACCGCAATAACTTGTCGGGGAATTATTGAGTATTCTTGAAATTAATACATTATGCACAATAACATGATACACCTATTTTTTCTTTGCGTATATTTTGTTCTGTAACTTTGTATCCATAAATATTATGCAATATGGAAAGCGAAAAATTAACCATTGGCAAACTCATCGAAAAGGAGGTGAGGAAACAGCAAATTCCAATCACAGAGTTTGCACGATTGATTTGCTGCCAAAGGAACAATGTGTATGACATATTCAAGCGCAGCAAAATTGACATCGTACAGCTTAAACAAATATCAAAGGTTTTAAGGCGGAACTTTTTCAAAGAGCTTGCCGATGACCTTGAATTGATAAATGAAGAAGAAATGAGTGGGGCTGATGTAAAAAAGCAAAAGGCAGTATCACAATTCTTTGAGGTCGTACCGAATATATTGCGAGAATTGGGAAAACCGTCTACAATTATCTTCTGTAAATTGGACGATTCTGGCTATGAAGATTGTGCTACACCAGATTTTGGATTGCCCGACTATTTCATAACTTTCACCATCGGAGACACTCTCCAAGAGCGAATCGGCAACAACCTTGCGCTTCCTATTGGAGTAGTCCACGACAGCACGAATAACTGTGAAGTCGAAGTCTGCACTAATGTCGTCTATGGGTCAGTCTGTGTAAATGTAAAGCTGGATTACAAGACACAAGACGAATGGAGAAAAGTTTTGCTGTTAGCTTTTGAAACCTATGACAGATTTGGACGGAGGTAATAATGAGAAATTTATTGGATGATTATAAGGAGGTTAAGGATTGCATCTACAAAGGTGAAACCTACTCTGTCCGTGACAATGGGGCGGTATTGCGCCATTCTCGCATAGGTAAAAGAGTGAGGAAAGAAGATGATATTTGGACATTCGGAAAAGCTAATGAACAAACTGGATATATGATTATTGGCGGCGAAAGAGTACATCGCATTGTTGCCTATGCTTTCTTAGGGGAGCCACCTACACCCCAACATGTTGTTGACCATATAGACACCAATAGACGAAACAATCGCCCTCAAAATCTAAGGTGGTTAACAAAGTTGGAAAATGTTTTGCTAAATCCTATTACAAGAAAGAGAATAGAGTTTCTATGTGGGAGTATTGAAGCATTCATAAACGACCCTTCAATCATACAGGAATTTGCCAATGACAACCCAAACTTTGCATGGATGCGGACTGTTTCCGCCGAGGAAGCAAAGGCTTCATATGAACGCTTGAAATTATGGGCGGAAACACCATCTGCCCCAACAAACACAAGCAATGGTACTATGGGCGAGTGGATTTATGCACCGACCAAACGCCACGAACACATTGAGCCATTTTCTAAATACAGTTCTGTACCCAGTAGCCAATCAGAATTCTCTGCCGTAGAATACAAGCAAGACATTCTGACTGAATCGCTATCACCGACTGCGATGCAAAAGTATTGGCGTACACCGACAGAATTTCCGCTATGCCCAATTCGTTGGGATGAAGAACCATTGGAAACATATTCCAAGATGCTTAAAAAAGGGGCTATCGTTACCAAGAATGAATTTTCCACTCATTATATTGACGATTTCGCCTTGAAAGGGGACTCCCTTTTAATCAAAACCCATGCAGATGATGGCATCAAGAAATTCTCTTTGATTACTGTGTCATTTGAAGGTGATAAATATATTCACGAGGGACAAACATTCTTTGAGGAACAGGGCGCACGAAAGGCTTTTACATTAGCCCAAGGTTTAGAATGGGATGGTGAAGATGGAATTGACGATTATTGCTAAAATAATTTGCTATATTGCTAAAAATGAGTAAATTTGTAACTATAACAAATCAACCATCATAAATTATGAAAAAGATTCTAGCCTCTTTAGCCGTATTCTTAGCTGTCATTAACATCATGGCACAAGAACACCTTTCATTCAAAGGGATTCCTATTGAAGGAAGCATGACCGAGTTTTGTCAAAAACTAAAAACCAAAGGATTTACTTCTATCGGGCAGGAAAACAATATCTCTTTGTTTACAGGGGATTTTACTGGCCGTGAAGCGACTGTAGGTGTAACTGCTACAGACGATGGGAAAAATGTTTTTGCTGTAGTTGTGTTGTTTGAACCGAGCGGAGAATGGAACACTCTCGTTAACACCTATGACTACTATAAAGATTTGTATACTCGCAAATATGGTAAGCCGTCTATCTCAAAAGAAAAAAATCCAGCCCTTTCTGATTCCAATACTGCTTTAATGGCAGAAGTCCATCAAGGAACAGTTGTATATGGTAGTGCATGGGAAGTGACAGGTGGAGATATACAACTTTCAATTGAAAAATCCTCTGGGGTTTACGAAGGTATGGTGCTGATTCGCTATCGTGATTCTCAAAATGTAGAAGCCAAAATTCAAAGCGATTTGGATGATATTTAGATCCAATATCATCTTTGTAATCTTTGTTGTATACTCTCTATTTTCCAATCATACTTACCTTCTGCCACATCGCCAACCTCTTTGAGTGTATGGCGATGTTTTATTTCGTCAAACGGCTGTCGGCTTTCCGCATAGTCACAGAGCCATGCTCCGACCGCGTTCTGCTGTTCGGTTGTTTCCCCGTACTCCTGCATCACGCTCTTGATGTCGGCGGCTTCAGACGGGGCGAAGAATGACTTGTGCCGCTCCGTGCCGAAATGGATAATCGCATCGATGGCTCTTTTGAACACCTCGCTTGCCTTGTAGAGCATATCCGCAAACAGGCTTAGGATATGCCTGCTCGCTTTCAGCGTACTCTGCAACAGGCGGATAGTCTTGTCTTTCTCCACCGTGGCTTGGCTCACCGCTTGGTTGATGCGCTGCTGCTCTCTGTCCTTTTGTTCCTGAAGTTGCCGTACCGCCTTGTCTCTTTCAATGGTAAGTAAACGGCTCTGCACCAAAGCCCTGTACGTATCTGTTTACTGTGGTTATCGCACAACAGGTTCTTTAAGATGGATTGAATCTTACTCTTAAAGTCTGTATAGATTCCTCGATTCGCTTCAAGCCATTCCTGCATTTTCGCTTGAAAATGAAACTTATCAGGGGAAAGTTCCTTCATATTATTGTCCATATAAACAGCTCCGCTAAATGGTTAATCTTTGAGACATGCCAAAGGAATCACTTTAACTCCATCGGGACGAGAGTATGCCATTGTTCCACCCGTCATCACAATAAGCAAGTCTGGCTCCCGAATAGGCACCTGCTTCTCCGCCTTATTGTGTTCCTGTATAAGCCTTTTGAGTTCGAGTAAGTGTTTAGCTCCTTCATCAATTTCGCTACTACCAAGTTTGCATTCTATCAAGGCATAACGCCCATCTTCCAGATGTAACACCAAATCAGCTTCCAGGCCATATCTATCTCTATAATAGGAAATACGACTATTGAAATCAGCTGTATATGCCTTCAAATCTCTGATGCACATCTGTTCAAATATGAAGCCAAAGGTTTTGAGCTGAGTCTCTAATGCTTCTACATTGACATTCATAGCAGCTACAGCAATAGAAGGGTCAACGAAGCAACGCTTGGGAGAGCTACGGATGGCTGTCTTACTACGGATAGCGGGGCACCACGCATCAATATCTTGGATAACGAACAATTTTTCCAAGGCAGCAATATAATCATCAAAGGTATTCATGGACAAACTGATGTCTTCTGACGCAGTGACATCTGCAAGAATATTGCTTTTCTTGGCTAGTGTACTGATATTTCGGGTATACGACTTCATGATTTGTCGGGCAATTTTCGGATTTCGCTGTTTGTTATCTACAGCCGAAATATCATTCTCGCAAACACTATTTACATAATCTTTAGCGATGAGCATGCTTGCTTTTGCGGGTATCTGCAATGTGGCAGGCCAACCTCCCCGACAGGCTGCCATAATCAGCCCTGGAATATCTAATTTGCTTGAAGCACCATCAATATCGTAATCAGGGTTGTTGAAAAGTTCCTGAATAGAAACTTCTCCTGATGATTCCAAAGATTCCCATAAACTCATCGGGTAAATCTTCATTCGTGTAATGCGCCCCGTACCAGTATGCCGGATCTTTGTTTTATCCACGGTGTTGCTTCCCGTCAGAATAAATTGTCCAGGCTTACCTCCTGCATTATCGACAGCTGTACGTACAGCATCCCAAATCATCGGGGTGTCTTGCCACTCATCTATCAACTTCGGTTGCTCTCCCTTCAATAATAAAGATGGTTTGGTGGCTGCTGTGGCAAGATACTCTTCCGCTTTATCCGGGTCTTGTAACTTGATTACGCTTTTGGCTTGTTATTCCGCTGTGGTTGTTTTTCCAGTCCATTTTGGACCTTCTATTAACACTGCCCCAAATGTTTCCAAGCGTTCTTGAAGCATTTTATCAGCGACTCTTGATAAATATTTCATAACGATTGTTTTATTTTTAGTACAAAGATACTGATTTTATTGGGAATACGATTAGCCACTTGGTATTTTTGTGGCATTTTACTTGGTATTTTTGTGGTTGTTTATTCCGTATTTTTGCGGTGTTTTGCTTGGTATTTTTGCGGTAAAGGTTGCATCAGTTAGATAAATCAACCATCAGTTCCATCCTCTCCTCTTCGCTTAAGCCCTTCAGCATCTCCAACAAAGCTTTCTTATCTACAACTGGGGCAGTTTCTTTAGGCTTCTCATTAAGCAAATAATATCAGCAAGATTTTGCCCATCGCCTAAATACATAAAGAGGAATAATCCAAGGTCGCGAAATATAGCATGCTTTTCCTGCCCAAGAAACAACTCGTTCCCATCCTTGTCTTTTGCCTCACCTGCTTTCCAGAAGTCATAAAGTTTACGCATGGTAGCCACATCAAGAAACTCATGCTTGCGGCTTTGGGATTTATTGTAACCTGTGTCCTTGAACATTTCCTTGGTATCACCTTTCATCAAACCATTTGAGATACACATATTGATGATTGTTCTCAAACGACAAAACAGCAATCTCCCTATGAATTGATTTTCGGAAGAGTCTCCTCAGCCAACTCCCAACAAGAAGGAAACAAGCGATCGAAGCCCATGACTACCCCACCTGCCGCGCTGCACGCAAGATCATGTCCACAGCTCCGTCTATGCCGATACGTTCCGTGTTGATGACGAGGTCATAGCCATTTATATCGGCCCATTGCCGACCGGTGTATTTCCAATAATGGTTCGCACGGCCGATGTTCACCTGCTCAATCTTTTTCGCTGCGTCCTCTTCTGAAAGGTGAAATTTGTCAACGATTTGTCTGACAGCAAAGTCCATCCCCGACATGATGAACACACGGAGCACGTGTGGATCGTCCCGCAGAATCCAGTTGCCCAGTCTTCCGACAATCACACACGGGCCGCTGTGAGCCAACCCACGGATGGTGCGGCTTTCGCTCACATAGATAGCATCCTCTTTCGACGGATTCATGGAAGCCGGAATGCCATTGTCTGTAAAGATAAGCTCCCACAAGCGGGCCGTGGAGATGGTCTGTTCGTTCTCAGCCACAAACTCTACAGAATATCCCATCTGCTCGGCTGTCCGGTCGATAATCTGACGGTTATAGCAAGGACAACCCAAACGACGTGCCACTTCTTCGCCGACGGCATTACCACCGCTCCCATACATGCGGGCAATGGTGATGATACGATGTCCGGACCACTCATCACCAGCAGGCTGTGAAGCAGCAAGCTGACGTTCACTCCGAGGTGTGAAGATGATGTCCAGCCACAGGATGTGCGGCGCGAACACGCGGACCATGAACCCGACATAGAACATGGATACCAGTGTCCCTACACCCACCATTTCCCAATCCCAACGGCCAAAATACAGAAACATGAAAATCGTCCCGATGCACACCAGCGATGTGTCAGAGCATATCTTCACTTTGCCAAAATCACGTTTGAGAAACCTGGAAATGGCCAACGGAAGCCCTTCACCTGCCAGCATCAACGAGTCGCAACGCACTTCGCAAGCGATGCCGAAAGCCAGAATGCTGCCACCGGCGAGCAACTCAACAAAACGCAACGGATAGCCTATCATCGGATTCATGTCGGACGGGATTTGCAGGAAGCCCGTCATCCACATGGTCAGGTCCGTGTAGAACCCGAAAAGGAAGGAGACGAGTATCTGGGCGTATTGCCGCTTCTCAAAGTCGCGACGCAACAGCACCATCTGAATCAGAATGAAAAACACATGCATGCAGATGGTCAGTTGTCCCATCGTCAAATGCATGCCCGGAATAAGCGACAGGATATAGGGAGGAGCAGAAATGGGCGACGAGCCCAGATTGGCCCGGATAGAAAGTGAGGTACCAAAGGCTATGACAAAAAGAATGACCACAAAACTGGCATAGCGGCGCACCCATTCAGCGCGACTTCTCTTCACATTTATCATGGACAAAGTGTTTTTTTCATACGTCCGCGAAAATACAAAATCTAACTTCCACAGTTAAACGCTTGGGTATGTTTAAACTTATTTAAACACCACAAGCTGAAGAGAACGCTCACTCCTCCCGCTTATTCAATATCACCAGTGCCCCAATCACGCCGGGCACCCATCCACAAATTGTCAGGATGAGCACGATGAGGAACGAACCGCAGCCTTTGTCGATGACGGCAAGGGGCGGAAACAGGATGGACAGGATTACTCTAAATACAGACATGGTGTGTTTCAATCTACGTTATAGACCACAAAAATAGGCATTTCAGACCAGCCAAGCAAATCCGTAAAAGATTTGTTCGACGGTCTGTTAAGGGTAGCCGACCACGGACTCCTTTCCGTCGTCGGCTACCCTCCTTTCCGCTCACGGCTACCCTTTAGGCCGCTCACGGGATGTGCGGAATACCACTCAAAACTGCTATCTTTGCAAACAAAAAACATCCATAATCCCCCGCTCTATGTGCATGACCCCTTCACCCGAAACGCTCGACTTCATCCGCCTCCACCGCACGGACGACGTGCAGGCGCTGGCCCTCCATGCGGCACGCCATCCCGGCATCGACTTCCCCTTCGCCCTGAAGCAGATAGCCGGCTGGCAGGCCTCGCGCCACAAGTTGCCCCGCTGGAGCGCGACGGAAGGTATCCTCTACCCTGTCCACCTGTCGATGGAACAATGCTCGTCGGAGACGACGGCCGCCTGCAAAGCCGACGTGATGGGCACGGGCGAACGGGCCGTCGACCTCACGGGCGGGTTCGGTGTCGACTGCTCTTTCCTGGCAAGGAAATACCGGCACGTGGACTACGTCGAGCGCAACCCCGAACTGTGTGCCCTCGCCCGGCACAATTTCCCGCTGCTGGGATGTACGAATGTGGAGGTGCACGAAGCGGAAGCGGAAAACTATCTCCGGACGATGGAGCCGGCAGACATGGTCTACCTCGACCCCGCCCGGCGCGACAGCCATGGCGGCCGCACGGTGGCCATCGCCGACTGCACGCCGGACGTCACACGCCTCCTCCCGCTGCTGCTGGAGAAAAGCCCCGCCGTCTGCGTGAAGCTCTCGCCCATGCTGGACATCGCACAGGCACTGCGCGACCTTCCCTCCGTGGGCCAGGTATTTGTCATCTCGGTGCAAGGCGAATGCAAGGAGTTGCTGCTCCTGCTCAGCCGCGTTTCAGGCCAGAGCGAACATGCCGTCTTCCACTGCCTGAACCTCACGTCCGGCACGGCTTCGCGCTTCAGCTTCACGGCCGACGAAGAACGCAGTGCGGAATGCAAGCTGACATCCACGCTCCGGGCCTATCTCTACGAACCGGGCGCATCGCTGCTCAAGGCCGGCGCCTTCCGCCTGCCCGCCGCGCGCTACGGCATGGAGAAACTCCATCCGAACAGCCACCTGTACACGTCGGACACTTGCCGGCCGGACTTCCCGGGGCGCATGTTTGCCGTCGAGTCGGTCTGCGGATTCAGCAAACAAGAACTGAAGGCACTCACGGCCTCGGCCCCACAGGCCAACCTGACCGTGCGCAACTTCCCCGCCTCCGTGGCCGAGCTGCGCAAACGACTCCGCCTGCGCGAAGGCGGAGACATCTACCTCTTCGCCACCACACTGGCCGACGGGCGAAAAGTCATTGTCAAATGTAAAAAAGCTCCTAATTATTCTATACAAACCGACAGGCAATAAGCAGATTCATTATCTTTGCATATTCAAACGCTTGTGAAAGAATAAAAAAGAATGGCTATAACAATCAAAAAAGTAACTACCCACAAGGAACTGAAGACATTCATTCGGTTCAACTACGAACTCTACAAAGACAATCCCTACTCCGTGCCCGACCTGCTGGACGACATGCTGCGCACCTTCAACCCGAAGAAAAACGCGGCCTTCGAGTTCTGCGAGGCAGACTATTTCCTGGCCTATAAGGACGGGCGGCTCGTGGGCCGCGTGGCAGCCATCATCAACCGGCGTGCCAACGAGAAGTGGAACGTGAAAAACGTGCGCTTCGGATGGATTGACTTCGTGGACGACCCCGAAGTGTCGGCAGCCCTCCTCCGGACAGTGGAAGAATGGGGACGCGCACGGGGCATGAACGCCATGCACGGCCCGCTGGGTTTCACCGACATGGACGCCGAGGGCACGCTCATCGAAGGGTTCGACCAACTGAGCACGATGGCCACCATCTACAACTACCCTTACTACGCCACACACCTGGAAGCCTACGGCATGGAGAAAGATGCCGACTGGGTGGAATACAAAATCCGGGTGCCGGAAGAAGAACCGGAAAAACACAAGCGCATATCAGCCCTCGTGCAGCAGAAATACGGACTGCAAATCAAGAAATATAAATCGGCCAAAAAGATCGCCCGCGAATACGGACAGAAGATATTCGAACTGGTCAACGAAGCATACGCTCCGCTCTACGGCTATTCTCCGCTGAGCCAGGGGCAGATAGACCAGTACGTGAAAATGTACTTGCCCATCCTCGACCTCGACCTGGTGACACTTGTCGTGGACAGCCAGGGCGAACTCATCGCCGTGGGCGTGACGATGCCTTCCCTCTCACGTGCCTTGCAAAAGGCCAAGGGCAAAATGCTCCCTTTCGGATGGATACACATGCTGAAGGCTCTTTTCCTGAAACATCCCGACACGCTCGACCTGCTGCTCATAGCCGTGAAACCGGAATACCAGAACAAAGGCGTCAACGGATTGCTCTTCTCCGACCTCATCCGCACCTATAACGCGAAGGGTTACAAGTGGGCTGAAAGCAACCCGGAACTGGAGGTCAACGAAGCAGTCCAACGCCAGTGGGGCTATTTCGAACACATCCAGCACAAACGCCGCAGAGCCTACAAAAAGCAAATTGACAATCAATAATCGAGAATTGACAATTCAAATGGAAGAAGACGAAGAGAAACAGACGACCGTAGAATATAACGACGACAACATACGCCACCTGAGCGACATGGAGCACGTCCGCACACGCCCCGGCATGTACATAGGCAAGCTGGGCGACGGAAGTTATCCGGAAGATGGCATCTATGTGCTCCTGAAAGAAGTCATCGACAACAGCATCGACGAGTTCAAGATGCACGCGGGCAAGAAGATAGACATCCGCGTGGAAGACAACCTGCGTGTCAGTGTGCGCGACTACGGACGCGGCATCCCGCAAGGCAAACTCATCGAGGCTGTGAGCGTGCTCAACACCGGCGGCAAGTATGACAGCAAGGCGTTCAAGAAAAGCGTCGGGCTGAACGGCGTCGGCGTCAAGGCGGTCAATGCCCTGAGCGCACGTTTCGTCGTACGCAGCTACCGCGACGGGAAAGTGCGTGAGGCCATTTTTGCCAAAGGCATCCTGCAAAGCGACACGACCTCTGATTCCGAGGAACCGACCGGCACCTACATCTTCTTCGAACCGGACAGCACCCTTTTCGAGCATTACAACTTCCGCCCGGAATTCATAGAGACGATGTTGCGCAATTATACCTACCTGAACACAGGCCTTGCCATCGTCTACAACGGACACCGCATCGTGTCGCGCAACGGACTGGTCGACTTGCTCAACGACACCATGACCGCCACACCGCTCTACCCGATTATCCACCTGAAAGGGGAGGACATCGAGATAGCCTTCACCCATACCAACCAGTATGGCGAAGAGTACCACTCCTTCGTCAACGGACAGCACACCACCCAGGGAGGTACACACCAGAGTGCTTTCAAAGAACACCTGGCACGCACCATCAAGGAGTATTTCAACAAAAACCTTGACTATGCCGACATCCGCAACGGACTCGTGGGCGCCATTGCCATCAATGTGCAGGAACCCGTGTTCGAAAGCCAGACGAAGGTGAAGCTGGGTTCGCTGAAAATGGCCCCCGAAGGGCCGAACCTCAACAAGTTTGTCGGCGACTTCATCAAAACCGAAGTGGACAACTACCTGCACCGCCATACCGACGTGGCCGACGTGATGTATCAGAAAATACAAGAGTCGGAGAAGGAACGCAAAGCCATAGCCGGCGTCACCAAACTGGCACGCGAACGCGCCAAGAAAGCCAACCTGCACAACCGCAAACTACGTGACTGCCGCATCCACCTGAATGATGCCAAGGGCGACGGACTGGAAGAAAGCTGCATCTTCATTACGGAGGGCGACTCGGCCAGCGGCTCCATCACGAAGAGCCGGGACGTGAATACGCAAGCCGTGTTCAGCCTGCGGGGAAAACCGCTCAACTCCTACGGACTGACCAAAAAAGTGGTCTACGAAAACGAAGAGTTCAACCTTCTGCAAGCGGCACTCAACATCGAGGACGGCATCGACGGACTGCGCTACAACAAAGTCATCGTGGCCACCGATGCCGATGTGGACGGCATGCACATCCGCCTGCTGATGATTACCTTCTTCCTCCAGTTTTTCCCCGACCTCATCAAGAAAGGCCACGTCTATATCCTACAGACACCGCTCTTCCGCGTACGCAACAAGACCAAGAAGGGAGGCAAAGGCAAGTCGGAATTCGAAACTATCTATTGCTATTCGGAAGAGGAACGCATCGCCGCCATACGCAAGCTCAGCCCCAACCCCGAAATCACCCGGTTCAAAGGATTGGGAGAAATCTCGCCCGACGAGTTCAAACACTTCATCGGCAAAGACATGCGCCTGGAGCAAGTGACACTCCGCAAGACCGACACCGTGAAAGAACTCCTGGAGTTCTACATGGGAAAGAACACGATGGAACGCCAGAACTTCATCATCAACAACCTCGTCGTGGAAGAAGACGTTCCAAACGAAGACGAAGCATAACCAAACCTAAACACATGAAACGAGCCATCTTCCCGGGCACATTCGACCCGTTTACCATCGGACACTATTCCGTCGTGCGGAGAGCACTCACCTTTATGGACGAAGTGGTCATCGGCATTGGCATCAACGAAAACAAACGCACGTGGTTCTCCACGGAGAAGCGTATCGACATGATACGTCACCTCTACAAGGACGAACCGCGCGTGAAAGTGGAAGCCTACGACGACTTGACCATCGACTTCGCACAACGCATGGACGCACGCTTCATCGTGCGCGGCATACGCACGGTGAAAGACTTCGAATACGAAGAAACCATCGCCGACATCAACCGGCAACTCTCCGGCATCGAGACCATCCTGCTCTTCACCGAACCCGAACTCACGAGCGTCAGCTCCAGCGTCGTGCGCGAACTGCTCAGCTTCGGCAAGGACGTCAGCCGCTTCCTGCCCGAAGGATTGACCATCTAAGAACACAACCACATATAGTACACTATGTTATGATGAGAAAGATTCTGACCGCATGTCTGCTCCTGATAGCCATCGGAAGCCAGGCACAGCAACCCAAAGACCTCAACTTCACACCGGCACGCAAGCTGCAAATAGCCGAATTCGCCATCCAGCAACTCTACGTGGACACCGTGAACGAAAACAAACTGGTCGAGAGCGCCATCATCGAGATGCTGCGCCAGCTCGACCCGCACTCCACCTACGCCAACGCGGAAGAGGTGAAAAAACTCAATGAACCGCTTCAAGGGAACTTCGAAGGAATCGGCGTACAGTTCAACATGAACGAAGACACACTCATGGTCATCCAACCCGTGCCCGGCGGGCCGTCCGAAAAAGCAGGCATCCTGGCGGGCGACCGCATCATAGCCGTCAACGACACGGCCATCGCCGGCGTGAAAATGAGCACGGACGAAATCACACGCCGACTGCGCGGACCGAAAGGCAGCAAGGTCAACCTCGGCGTGCTGCGCCGCGGCATCAGCGAGACCCTGCACTTCGTCGTCACGCGCGACAAGATTCCCGTACACAGCATCGACGCCGTCTACATGTATCCCGAACACATCGGCTACGTGCGCATTAATAATTTCGGCGCGACCACCCTTGACGAATTTGCCGACGCTCTCAAACAACTCAAACGCAAAGGCATGAAAGACCTCATCCTCGACCTGCAAGGCAACGGCGGGGGCTATCTGAACGCGGCTGTGGGACTGGCCAACGAATTTCTGGAAAAGGGAGAAATGATTGTCTACACAGAAGGACGGCGCGTCCCGCGCAACGAGTTCCGAGCCCTGGGCAACGGACGGATGCGCTCCGGACGACTTGTCGTGCTGGTCGACGACTTCACGGCATCGGCCTCGGAAATCGTCACAGGAGCCGTACAGGACTGGGACCGCGCCCTCGTCGTGGGCCGTCGCACGTTCGGCAAGGGACTGGTGCAACGTCCGCTCGACTTGCCCGACGGCTCCATGATACGCCTCACCGTGGCCCGCTACTACACGCCCACAGGACGCTGCATCCAGAAGCCGTATGACAATCCGGACAACTACAATGCCGACCTCATCAACCGCTACAACCGCGGCGAAATGACCAACGCCGACAGCATCCATTTCCCCCAATCGCAGAAATACACGACGCTGAAGCTGGGCCGCACCGTCTATGGCGGCGGAGGCATCATGCCCGACTACTTCGTCCCCCTCGACACGACGCGCTACACGAACTACCACCGCCAGCTCGTGGCCAAGGGGGCCGTCATCAAGGCTACGCTGGACTATGTGGACCAACACCGCGCCGAGATGCTGAAGACCTACAAGAAATTTGCCGACTACGAACGCTCATTCGCCATCCCCGAATCGCTCAGCCGACAGCTCATAGACGACGGCAATGAGAGCGGAGCGACCTACAACGAGACCGAATACCAGAAATCAAAGCCGCTCATCGACCTCCAGCTAAAAGCCCTCATAGCCCGTGACCTCTGGGGAATGAACGAATATTACCAAGTCATCAACCAGAGCGACCCCGTCGTGCTGAAAGCACTCGAACTGCTGGCTGCACCCGACTTCGAAAGTCTGCTGCGCAAGAAATGACAAAGCCGCGTGTTCAAGGCTTCACGAGCTTGCCGTTGCGCACGGCCACAATGTAGGCATCAGGATAAGCACGAAGAATCTCGGCCCGGTCATACTCCAACAGAGACGGGTCACCCCATGTCTGGCCTGTGAAATACACGTAGCGACCCTCGTCGTAAATGTAGGAATCATACCCTTCCTTTTCCGTCAGAGTCGACGAGGAGGCAATGCGAAACGTGTAACAAAGGCTGTCGACCGGCTCGTCATAGCTCATGCCGTTCATCAGCAGTCGGAGCAGGGCATAGCGCATGCGCTGGGTCTCATTGCCAAAGGCTGCCCGTGTCTCGCCGTCGAACCGGGCCTCACGCTCGCGACGCACCTCCAGCCAACGATGAAGCGCCGGTATGACGGCCTGCGCCAGGCTGTCAGCCGACGGGTCTTTGTAGTAATCGTCCGCTTGCAGATAGCCTTCCAGTTGACGTTCGAAGTCGGCATCCTTCACCCATTCATACTGTCCGGCGATGGCAGCTGTCGGACGACCCGCCGCCAACTTCAGCTCCTCCCGCAGTCCATCCATCCGACACTGCATGAGTGCCTCCGACACGGAGTTGGACTCCAAAGAAGCAGCTGAATAATGCTCCGTGCCGATGATAGCCGCATCGTACAGCCCGGAGAGCGTCGCCGAGAGCTCGCTCCATGTGACATAGTCACGCATCACGGTCCGAGCCAAAAGGCTGTCAGGCATAAGTGAATATAAATAGCCGTAAGCATGAAGTGCAGCATAATGGGCCATAACCGAGGACACATAAGAGGCCGTATTCATTTCCGACTGTGCACCGATGGAGTAATCGCTTAGCAGCCCATACACGGCAAAAATGGCCTCCTGCACGTCAGCCGGTGTGGGAGGCACATGGACAGGAAGCTGCTTGACCGCACGAAAGCGCTCCACTTCGCGGTTGGAAGCTTCCATCCATTTCCAAAAATAAACGTGCTCGTCAAAAGGAGGATTCTCAAGCTCATAATAGGCCGCACTCATTTGCATGATACGGTTCATTAAGCGGAAAGCGGCCGTATCAGCCCGCATCATGTCCTCGTCATCGGAAAACAAGAAATAATCCAGCGTGTCCGAACTCGCCAACACGGACTCCACACTATACGGGCCATCCGTATCCGACTCCGCCACAGGGGCAGAAGCCCGATGCCCGCACGCCATCAAAAGAGTGGTGAGGAGAACACTCCCCACCCATTGAACAAATCGTTTTTTCATATACTTTTACCAATCAACATGAAACATGTCTCCTGCAAACACGGCTCTTTCATCAGAAAACAAAGAGAACAAAGCCAGCCTTGAAGGATAGCCGGCCAAGCCTTCCTTTCCGTCCGTGCACGGAGTACTATCCGTCCTCGACTACCCTCCTTTCCGTGGTCGGACGGAGTTAAGGGGTGTCGGACACGAGCAGTAATGAGACAAGACCTGCAATCAAGCATCCGGATGCGGACAACGCGGGAAACGCAGATTGTGAATCATTCGCTGTTTATTAGATGAAAGAGCCGTATGCTTATCCCATTAGGCGTTTTCGCTGTTTTTGAGTGCGTCGTAGAAGCGAACACGCGCTTCACACACGGTAGGCACAGCGAAGCGGACAAGCTCTTCCATGACGGCTTCAGGCTCTATTTCAGCTTCAAAGCAAACCCACACGTTGCCTTCGTTCACCACCAGCTTCACCACCTTCATCTCATTGTTAATCTTATTGACGGCACGCAGCACATCCAGTTCATTTTCCTCGTCCACCTCATAAATGTAAGGAAGAACCATGTTGAAGAAATTTTCATCATTCTCATTGTCTAGCATGAGCACGGTAGCCATCTGATACTTGAACGAGATGCCAAACTCTTCTTGCTTAGGCACGAAGCCTTCATTTCTCAGGATTTCAAATGCTTTGTCTACAGTTTTCATATCTTCTTTATTTAAAACATTACTAATTTTCTCTTCAATAGGCAGCAAAGCCAATACGTTTCCGGTCGTCACGGGAGACCGATTCCAGTTTATCGCGCATCCGGGCGAAGTCTTTCACTTGATCGTCAGTGACCGAACGTCGCATGGACTTCACACCCTCCGACAACAGTGTTTGAGAGATTGGCACATCGGCCATGGCAGCCTCCAGGGCCACATCGTCCACCAAACGAGTGATGTCGCTCGCTACGCAACCCTCGGTGCGGCCGGCCAGTTCGGAGCAGTCCACGTCGTCAGCGCAGTAACGCCCCTTCAGGGCGAGTTCAAACAGCGTGCACCGTGCTTCGAAATCCGGCAAAGGGATGTATATAAGGCGGTCGATACGCCCGGTGCGAAGCACGGCGGGGTCGATTCGGTCGGGACGATTCGACGTGCCGATGACGAAGATGCCACGCTCGGAACAATTGTTCAACTGAGTGAGAAACTCGTTCACCTCACCTGAAAGTTCCTCGCTGGCAGACTTCGAACGGTTGGGCACCATCGCGTCAAACTCATCGAAACAAAGCACAGAAGGCGCTTTCTTTTCAGCCTCGGCAAAGAGGTCGGCTATCTTTCCCTGTGTGCCGTGGATGTAAATACTGCCTAAATCGGAAGCTTTCACCATCATGAAGTTCAGCCCTGATTCCTGCGCGAACTTTTCCGCAAAGAACGTCTTTCCACAGCCGGGAGGGCCGTAGAGCAACGCACCGTTGGGCGTCTTCAAATGATACTTCTCGGCCTTCTCTTTGTTTTTCAAAATGAAAAGCACGTCTTTGTAGAAAATACGTTTCACGTCATCCATCCCGGCAACGTCGGCAAAGCCGCCACCCGTACGGGGACGTATGTCAGACTTTGAAGCTGTCTCCCTTTTCGTGGTCGTCTTCTGCCGCGGAGCAGCCTCGGCTTTGGCGACAGGCGGTTCTTCTGTCACGGGCTTTTTTCCTTCCAATGCGCTCCGAAGGCTCTCCATATTGGGAAAACGGTTGTCGTAATCCAAACTCAACACCTTCTTCAATAGGCGTACCTGAGCATCCGCCAGGAAATCGCCTTCCGTCAAATCCAATGGCGCACGGCGGGCATCCCGCACACACTTCTTACGCTGCGCCAACGTGGCATTCTCCGGAATATCTGTCTGCCACGGCGCATGCCCGAAAAGCATGGCGTAAAGCAACACACCCACGGAAAACACATCGCTCTGCTCGTCATATATGCCGATATAAGTCTCCGGCGCACGATACCACGGATTCAAATCACCCGTAGGAAACGAAGGCGCCCCGTTCGTGCGATACGACAGATGGCCAAAACCGATAAGAGCCACCGTACCGTCATCAGCCAAAATAACATTGCGCGGAGTAACGTCATTGTGTATCAGGGGCACATCCAATTTGTGAAGCCTGCGTAAGCGTTCCGTCACCTGAAGGACGACAGGCACCGCCTCTTCCCAACTGTAACGCTTTCCCTGCTCCAGCAAGTCACTCATGCGCTGTCCCGACACGAATTGCCGGATGACATACCTGCAATCTTTCCCGCCGTCTGCCCATTTGTCACAAGCCAATACATGATAAGCATCAGCACAACCGGCATCGGCACAAAGCCTTTCCACAGGCAGCTCGCCATTCCTCCCCACAGCCGCACGGGGCAGCCTCTCCAAGTCGTACATCTTCAAGACAGCCGCCTGCGACTCATTGCTGACGAGGTAGCTTTCCTCCCCTTCGCGGGCCGTTTCCTTGTACATGTTGACCCGGAAGCCTTCAAATTCTTGTCCTAAGCTTAACATGCTCATAGTTTATCGTTTTTAATGTTTCCTATCTTGTTTATCCCTCTTCCCACCCTCGTCCGGAGACAGACTGAGCTTGGTCGTAAACGATGTGCCGTATCAATTGCCGACAACTACCGTTTCCTTTTCGGCATCAGTGTCACGCTTAAAGAGCGAAGTGGCTTTTTCGGTCACATAGTCCCAAAAGCGTTGCAGGCTTTCGCGCACACGACGGATGAAGTCATTCTGCGAGAAGAAGTCGATGACCTTGTCATAAGCTTCGCCCAATCCTTTCATGATGGGTTCCGCCACTTCTTCATAGAGCCAATCGAGTGCCTTGTACATGGAATAGCCCCCGATAAGGATGCCTGCCACGATACCGATGGTGGCCGAACCAACCAAGCTGGCAATCAACGCACAAGTAAGTCCTACGCCAAACAGGAAGATATGCGCACCCACCCATGCGAAAAGCACCATCAAGAGCGCACCTCCCAAGAGTTTGAGCAGCGAAAAAGCTTTATCCCATGAGATCCAGCCCTTCTGTGCCCCAGTAATGATTTTACTGCGCTCCACACCAGCAGCCACACTGGCGCCCAACAACTCAGCATTCAGTTCGTCGGGCATGGACGGGAGCTGTCCTTTCCGATAAGCGATGTAGGCAGCCAAGGCAGCGTATGCTTTATAGTCCAGGTCTTGCAAACCCTTTTCGACCAAAGTCTTGGCCAGCTCCGGGTCTGTGTCGAGCGTATGGAGAAGTTCCTTCATCTGCTCGTCCCCGGCAATGCAAATAGAACTGTTGTCGATGGCGTCGCGCAGGCATTCGCGCAGTTCGGCAAGCTGTTCGTCGCTGATGTCTTCCGCCACTTGCGGATTGAGCGACTTGAACGTTTCGAAACGAGCCAACACGTCAGCATTAGCATCTTCTAGCAAGCTGCCCAACACGGTGGTGTCAAGTGTCTTCAGCAAAGCGACGAAGTTGAGGATACAAGCAGCCTGCTCCTGCGGCGTGCGGTCCTTAATCATTTCCAAGCAACGTTCGTAGAGATTGTTCTCCGTATCCTGTCCCTTGCAAAGTTCCTCGAAGCGGTCGGTGAAGTCAGTCGCCCCTTTCAGCAGCTCGGCAACAATGTTTGCAGCCGTGCCTTCCGTACACGACGGCACACGTTCCTGCAACATGGCCACAAGGTTGTCTTTGGTCGATTTCGTAGCGTCGGTGTTCTGTACCAGTTCTTGCGTCAACGAAGTGATGATGTTCATCTCTTCAGCAGTAAAATTGAAATTAGCATTCATAGTCATACGTTTTATGTTTGTTCTACATTGTTTTCTTCACCACTAATACGATGAGAAAACGGTTTGTGACACATTCGGCAAAAATTTTTTTCTGTTGCTATCCAATTCATTCATTTAGAAAGGAGTAAAATTTCTTAGAAGAGCGGCAACCTAGCCTTCCTTTCCGTCCGACCACGGATTCCTTTCCGCTCTTGCACCGAAAGGAGGCCGTGGTCGGACGGCCTTAAGGGGCTACCGACGTAAGATTGTGGATAAGACGAATGTACAAGCCGCGCAGTCACTCCTGTTCCTGCAACAAGCGGAGCAACACGCTACGCAACAAATGCTCTGGAGTTTCCGACACAGGCAAGCGGGATTCATGCACGAATGCGGTGGCATTTTCCGTCCATGCTTCGTAATGGCTCATACTTGCCGCATGCCGCTGCTCCATCAGTTTCCGCAGTTCGTCCACAGGGTCGGAGCCGGTCAATGCCTTCAGCCGCTTTTCCACCTCGGCGTCCTGCCCCTGCGCCAATTCCTCGCGTGCTTCTTCTATCAATTGCTGCTTGGTCATCCGACGCATTTCCTCCAACACTTCAAACATCAAGTCAAAGTTTTCCGCCAGATAGCGGCGCACAGCCAGTTTCTCGGCTTTATCCGCCTTGCCGCACGCATATTTCTTCAATAGTTCTTCTGTCATCATGGGTGAATCTATATAAGTCTGCATTTGATTATAAAAACAAATTACGGTTAGCCGACAGGCAGCATGCCTTTCACGAACACATAGTGGTCTGAGCGACGGACAATGGCGGGCGTGGCAAAGTCCACGTCGCGGCTGCGCACGAAGCAGTCTTCCTCATCCAGCGGTCCATGATAGGACTCCGGCACTTCCACCACTTCAAGCCCGCCCTGCTCCAAGGCAGCTTTCACGCTGTACAGGAAACGGTGTACGCCGTCAAACGACGCAGGCGCGTGTCCGCTTTCCAGCGATTGGAAGCAACCGCTTTCCAGCTGCTTCACGAAAGGCTCCATAAGTGTCCACAGTTGTTCATAAAACAATCGATTGGCATCGACGCGCTTTTCTCTGACCTGTTCGTGCAAATAGTTCAGACGTGCCTGCAAAGTGGACAAGCTGGGCGAAGTTTCTAGCTCATTGACGTTCATTTCCTGCTTCATAGCCGGCAACAAGTCTTCCGTATGCTTCCGCAGCTGCGTGCGCAACAAGATAATCCAATTCTGAATAGGGAAAATGTATTGTCCCACGAAATAGCGTCCCTGATTCTCCCCGCCTGCGGCAGGTTCACGCAAATAGTGCTCCACATAGCCATAGGCACGGGAAAAATGGTAAAACAAACCTTCATCACAGAAGAAATGCCTGTAGTAATCGGTCTCTTCCATAGCATAACGCTCACGGAAAGCAGCTTTGAACTCTCCGATGATGCGCTGGCGTTCGCACTCATGCAAGTCTTCAAGCTTGTCGCCTTGTGCCTTCACTTTGGCGGTACACGCCTTTAGTTCATTATATACACCCTTAATCATGTTGGTTAATGAAATGACCATATTCTTTACTTCATCCTTTCCATAGCTATCTATTATCATAACTTTCTTCATTAAATGTTCAACAATAAACCACACCTTTATAATATAGAGCCTCATCGCTACGTCGTACGATGGCAGGCATGTTGCCCATGCCTGTGGCCGGGGTCTGAATAAACCAGTCCTCCTGCTGTCCGGACGTGGCGTCAGCATAAGCCACACACACGATACCCCGCTCGGCAAGCGTTGCCTGCATATCGTCACGGAAACGAGTGGCACGGGCTATGATTTCCCTGTCGGGGAGCGATGCGAATTCCCCGTCCTCACAAAACACTGTCACCGTGGGCAGAATCCTTTCGAGCAAACGGCGATAATAAAGTCCGTTTGGGTCTTTATCCAGCCCGTCCTGTTCGCGGGCCGTGTGCCGCATCCCGGCTTGCAGGCGGGCTGTCTGCTCCTCCATCCGCTCCATCTTCAAATCCACTCCCAGGCGATACAGGTAGTTGTCCTTCTCCATGACAGGCGCAGGAGCGGACGGAAACGTGTAATGCCCCTCACCGTCAGGCTCCATACGCAGGGACAACACATTGTGCAAGCCGTTGACTATCACACCGCGCAGGCGCGAGGCCAGCAAGGCTTCGTCCCAGCCTGCCGCAAGGAATCCCCACAGTTGCTGGTAGTAGTACAATATTCCCTCATCACACAGCGTCTTGCGCGAGAGCCTGCATGCCCACTCAAGTTTGCTAAAATGGACATACTGCTCCCAACATTGATCAGCTGTGCGAAGCAATACGGCATGCTGCTCTTGCAACTGTCTCCGACGCACATCTTCTTCCTCCTTCAGTCGTCTGACCTCCGCTTCCATCTCACATTTCTTTTTATGCTGACTATAAGACCAATAAGCCACCCCTATTATAACGACAATGATAAGAAAGACAATCCATCCAGCCGATAAACCTTTATCTTCTACCATAACTATCCAAGTTTTAAACATTCCACATGCGAACCGTAGTAAACTACCACCTGTTCCTTATCGTAATTCCATGCATCGTCCACCCACACGAAGTCATCGATGTCGTGCTCCAGCGAAAGGGTGCTACCCTTGCACATCAAACTTCCATCAGTGCCCATCCGCAATTCCACGCCCGATGCGGATACAGCTTGTTTACCTATGCCGGTAGCCGTTTGTCCTGACGCGAAGTGCGTGAGACCGTCACGAGTGCGAACACTACATGCGTTCGTGCCTGCTGTACAGACGGCATAGATATTGTCCGAAGGCATTTGCCAGTCAGCCGCACCATGAAGCAAGCGGGCTTCGGATGTCAGCGCATAAAAGGCACCGTCCTTGCCAAGTCCCACGGAAACCACATTGTCCAGTCCGGCCAAGGGTGAATACCCATAATTGGAATAGGTGTGCCCCCGGCTTGTCAATGCCAACAGCATGCGCCCATTCATTACCACCTTCATGAAACGTTCGTCATCCGCCAACGGAAAATCGCAGTCATCCTCAGGACGCAACAGCGTGGAGAAAGGCAACAACCGTCCGTCGGCTATTCCTACGAATCCGCCTTCGCTGTCGGGACAGAACTGTGTAAGCCCTTTGCAGTTGGCAGGATTGTAAGTGAACGTATTGCCCGTGCCAAGCATATAACGTCCCAACGTGACACGTTCACCTTCGTAAGCGAGATAGTTGCAATGACTGGACGAGACCATGAGGCGGGGCAGCAACTCCACCACGCTGTCGCCAACGAAGTTGGCAAACAGGCACTCCCTGCTGTGCACGCGCACCATGTCGAGCAACCGTCCGTCAGGCGTTTTCACCACCACAGTGGCATAACCGGGCAGACTCGAATTATTGGCTATCTTCACCGTGCGAAGCTGACCGCTCAGTTGTGACGACGGAGTGAACAGGACAAGCTCCAACTGCTGGTCGGCATGGAGCGATATTTCATCGCGCAGAGGTGCGGCAACCAACACATCAGCAGACGGAGTATCCAACAAACGAACGGGCATCATGCGATGTGCCAACTCATGGAGCAAGAGTGCACTCCATGCCTGAGGAGACCATGCCTTCACCTGCTTCAAATCCTGTGTCTGCTGATGTGCAAACACTACCGTCTCACCTGTAATTTCGTCAGTCAGTGTCAGACAGCCATTCTCACAACTTACGGCGAGCGCTTCAAGTCCATCACTGAGCACATGCGCCAGCATCTGCTGCACAGCCACGTCATGACTGTCCGTGAACAAAGTCTCGTCATGCGCCACCTTGTTTGCCTGCTTCCACACGGCTTCCCATTCGAAATGCTGACGAAATTGCGCATCATACGTCACTATCGTGTTTCCTATCTTTATCATATATTCCGATATTGCGGATACCGCTCACTTTTGAGCTCCTCCAATGTTTCCTTTATTTTTTTGTATAACAATTCATCGTACCCGTTAGGCGTGCCTTCAAAGGGAGGTATCTCCATCCGCCGGGCATTGACTTTGCTGATGTCCACTACGTTGGTAGCCGATGAGGGAACGAACTGTTCTTTGCCAAGGAGCAGCAGGCATTCCACTACTTTGTCCATGTCTGTCTCGCCGTATGTACGCGCATCGAGCACGGCAGCCTTCAATGCCTTCTTAAACGGTTGCGCCATGTAGGCGTAAGATGTCTGCACATGGTTGGCATGGCTTCTAGTGTCCAAGTAGACAAGGAACTTCGCGTCGCTCACAATGCCTTCTATGTCTGCACCGGTCATGAACTTCCCTTTTTGGCCACAGAAGGAAAGGAGTTCATCAAGATACTCGTCCTTGAATACTTCCGGGTCAAAGAGATGGACAGTCCGTCCATCCTTTCCACCTATAATGCTACGGAAAATACTACGGCACTCCTCTTTCGTGGGCATGAAGGTGAAAAACTTCTGGTCGAAACGTCCACGACGCAAGAATTCCGACGGAAGCGACGATACATCGTTGGCAGTAGCAAAGATGAAACAAGGAGCTTTCTTGTCCTGCATCCAAGTGAGGAATGTCCCGAAGCTGCGCATGGTGGTTCCTCCGTCGGCCTCGCCAGAACCTTTCACACCGGCAAAGGCTTTCTCTATCTCGTCAATCCACAATACACAGGGCGACAAGGCTTCGGCAAGACTGATGAGCCGACGCATGTTCTGCTCACTTTCACCATGAAACTTGCTTTGCAGACTACCCATATCCATCTGTATGAGCGGGATGCCCAAAATGCGGGCAGTCTCCTCGGCGAGCAATGACTTACCTGTGCCCGGCACTCCGGACACAAGCACGCCCTTCGGTGCGTTCAAGTCCCAATCACGCTTGCCCTCGATGGCATTTTCAAAGTTCTCTTTCCGTTTGGTAATCCAATCTTTGATTTGTTCCAAGCCCGATGCCTCCTTGTCACCCAACTCCCTATTGCGCAACAGACCGGACTTCTGGAGCATCTGCTTCTTCTCCTCACTGATAATATGCAAGGACACTTCCTCTACGCTAGTGTCAGACAGAGTGCCGCACTCCAGCAGTATCTTCCTCAACATCTGCTCTATCTTACTTCGCATGAAACCTCGGAAATTGAGCGTCATCGAGTCTAACAAACGCGGATAAGGACGTTCCTCATGTTCGCGCTCAGCAAAATCACAAATGATTTCCGCTATCTCTTTATCGTCCAGATGTGGCACTGTTATCACCTCCACATAAGGCTCTATGCCGGCAGGCAAACTCACGACAGGCGATTGCAAGATGATAAAACTACGCAAAATGGAGTCACCCGGCATGGCGGACAGATGTTCACTGACCAGACGCTCCAATGTCTTTGCTGTACTGTCGTCCGACCGATAATTACGCACGGCTATCACTTGGGGTACGCCACCCCGTACCCCTGTCCGAAGATATTGAAAACCGGTGTAACCGGGCACAAACGAAGTGCGCGTATAGGTGGTTGCCTCGGTAGTGTTGTTCACGTCCTTGAAATAAGAGGTAAGCGAGCCATTGAAGATAGCCACATTTTCCGGTCTCACACGAGCTGCCTTGTCAACCTCTCCCAACTGCTTCCAACCCTCATCACAGTCGTTACACCAATACGGCAACAGCCGTTCGGAGCGAAGAAGTGCGTCGAGCAATGACATGTCATCGGTCTCCAAATACAAGATGGGAATGCCCGCATTCATCGCTGCGGCACAACGTTCTATTACATAATCAAGCTGCTTCATAACGGTATACATTAAAAGTACAACGATACATTGTCCACGGCACGGTCGATAGCAGGTTCGAGACAAGCCACGATATTGTCGGCAATCTTCTGTTCGTTTTCAGGAAGAATGCACGAAGCACTCAGCGAAGCAGTAATCAACTTCTTGTTTTGCTCCTCCTTATTAACCAGGTTGTTGTAAATCTTCTCCCGCTCTTCTTTTGAACATACTTTGCTGCGGTTCTCTGTGAATGCCTGGTCTATCTTGTCTACCCACTTCGTATTAAATATCCAGTCGAAAAGACCAGCTATAATTATAATGGGAATGCCTATGGCCAAAATTATAAGTATATTGTTCTTCAAGGCACGTATTATGGTACTCTCTATATCGAGTTGGTCTATCAGTGCGTCAGTAACATTCCATGCATCTTGGGTAGACAACATTTCCACGATGGTTTTCCATTCGTCTTCGCTGATGGAGAATTTGTTGATGGAACGCTCATTCAACCGACCGGGAAACAGGCTTTCGAACAACTCATTCACCGTCTTTACGATGAGGGCTTTGACGCCCTTGTCCCCTTCCCTATTTAAATAGTCAAGGAATGTCTGTCGTGTAATCCGGCTTACGTCCTGTCCGCAATCATCCAAGAACTCCTTATTAATCTTCTTCATGACGGCTTCCAACGAAAGGTTCTCACCATCGTTTTTCCAAGCTTGAAGTTTACGCTTCATGTAACTGTAGACAACAGGAGTCAACGCCTCGCCTATCATCCCTTTCAAGGTCGGCATGTCATCCTTCACGGCCTTCGCTATCTTCTCTTTCGCTTCGTGAATCAGGCGGAAAGCTTCCAAATCGGTGCGCACTGCATAAGCCAATCCACGCGAAACACAATAGGAAGGCTCACAATCGAGAATCACCCGTGCATGCGGAAACACTTCCCGGGCTATGTCCTGTATGAAAAACATATTCGAAGCACCTCCGGTGAGCAATACGATGCCTTCGAAATCCTGATTGTTTGTCATTTCAAGCCATTCTCCCCTGCAAGATGCAAGAAAATTCCTATAAAGTTCCGCCCATGTGCCTTGCACCAACGGACATTCATCAGTGCTGTATGACACACGGTTCCGGTGTGTCACTTCCAGCATGAAATCAGGCGTCAGTTCCAAACTTTCGTCTTTGCCGTCCTTGAAGCGCACTCTATGGAAACCTAATGCCATAGTGCCTTCGACAATATCGCGCACATTCTTGTAACTATCATAAAACTTTTCCTTGCTAAGCCGCAGCATGACTTTCTCCTGCTCATACTCCATGATGTCTTCTTTCTTATACCCGCTCCGACGGCATGCCAACCGGAGTATAGCTTCCTCCACCATGGCACCTCCTAACGGAATGCTCCTCTCATGCATCGTGTTGGTGTCAAAGTCAATCGCTGTGACATCGGACGTGCTCGACCCGTTGTCCACCACGATGACTCCTTTGTGGAACTGAGCAATGAAAGCTTGAAAATCATCGGTATTCTGGGTCTCCTTGTAGACCTTAAGCAGCGAAGCACGAGATTCGGGAATAACAATCACCACCAAATCCAACCCGCACTTCTTCGCACCTTCGGACAATATCTGCGCATAGCGCACGATACGTTTACGACTCGTCCATTCCGGACTGGAAGGACAGCCCACGGCCAATATGCCTTTGCCGTTAAAGTCTTTACTCGTATTGGAGTCCTTGATGCCCGACAATGCATTGCGCAACATCTCCTGCATCAGTTCACGCTTGGTGACATTCGTCCCCTCATAGAGTTCCGGAATGTCCAGCCGCTGTGGCTTCACCTTAAAGCATGTGAACAAGCTACCCACCACGCTGGGAAGCGCTATTTCTTCCGCACGCCCGGTAATGTAACAGCCATTCTTTTTACGGAACAGCGCACTGATAATCTTCGTGGCTCCTCCTTTTGTCAAAGCTAAATCCACAGGTTGCACACTAGTCTCACTTAAATTCCAATAGGATGCTTCTATCTCACCGTGACCCAAGTCGAAGCCTATCACATAACTGAAACGTTTCTCCAGAATATCTTCTTCACGAATGCCAAAACGTTTAAAATCTATCAGTGCCATATCATTTCAGTTTAAAGGTGATGGAGCCGTTGTCATGCAGCTGGAAATCTTCTTTCTTCTTCTCGTCGTCGGCATCCCGCTCTTTAAGCTTTTGCGCCACGTACTCACGCAGTTCAGGACGCAGTTCTTCCAGTCCTACAGTGGAAAGCCGGGCATCGTTTGCCACCAGCATGTTCAGGGCGGCGTCAGGATTGTTCTTCAACTCGTCCATGAAGAGGAAGGCATTGAACTCGTTCATCTTCCTATACTTCCGCAGTTCGGAGAAACTGATGCCGGCGTATTTCAACTTCGGTTCCTTGCCATCGGTAAACCACTCGATGAAGGCACGTTGTATCTCAGGGTCCACATGGATGAGCCGCCACACGGTGTGCATCACTTGACGTTCAGTATACTTATAAGGTTCATTCATCATGCGCTTGCGCAAGAGGATGTATTTCAATACGATTGTTGTCTGGGTAATCATAGCTTGTCATGTCTTTTAAAAGTTCTCGATAATATGTTCTGCTATCTGTCTGGCATCGGCTTCCACAGCCTGTCTCTGGTAAAGCACAAAATCCACCTCAGGCGGAATGTAGTTGCCTTCCATGAAATTGAGTGCCCACAGCCGCCGTTGCTCTTCCGTGCCGTAATGGAAATCGGAGTCAGTGATGGCTTTGTACTGCAATGCGTGGCGCAACTCATGAAACACTGTGCCGACAATGGCACGCATCACGTCAGCATCGTCTGATGCCAGGATGTCCACGTTAATGGCCACGCAGTTGGTATCCTTGTCAAAATAGCCCAACGTGCAGTCACCTATCTCACTTCCCGGAGCGAACTTCACCGTACTGATGCCTACACCGTAAATTTGGTTGGCACGTTCGATGAGTTCTTTCATCTTTTCCACGCGGTCGGCAAGCGGCATGTCGCGAAACTTATTTTCAATGCCGTCAGGGAAAAGCTCGCGCATCAGTTCCCGGTTATCCTCAATGAGCTGTTTGTCTTCTTCCGTAAGTGGAAGGGTTTTACACCACTCCTCTGTCCGCTTCTTCACACCGTGCAGCCTCCACATCTGGAACAGCCAGCCCACTGTTTCCAAGACAAGTGCCGAAGCCACATAAGTCGCGATAAGGATTAGAAATGTGATCATGGTCGTCGTTTTTTATTGTTAATAATCTATTCTATCACTTATACGTCGTTTTCCTCGAATGTGACATCTTCTTCCTTATATTTTTTCAAAGATTCCTGCAATTTCTTGAATGTGCGGCTTTTCTCCTGCCTTACATTTGTTTCGTTCATGCCCAGCTGTTCGGCCAAGCGTGCTGAAAGCCCCACGGGAATGCCCTTCTCCTTGTAACAGTTACAGAGTATATAAGTGAGGACAATGTAACGTTTCTCCGGCGGATAGTCTTGCAGCAGTTCCAACGTCAGCACGAGTAAAGTGTTCCAATCCTTGCCCGGTTCTTCCTGTTCGTCAATAAACCTGTCCGTTACGTCGTCGTCCGACACCCCGTCCGTATTCTCTGAAAACGGGACATCCTGTTCTCGTTTCTTCGCTTCTTGCCTGTTTTTATCTATGGCCCAATTACGGGCAGCCATACTGATATATTTATCAAAAGGCATGCTTTCGTCATAGTGATCCAACTTATTTCCGTCGTCACTTTTGCGTGGCAAAGTAAGATCATAATAGAAATCGTCCAGCCAGGCTTCAAGGTCATAATCGTCATAACCACCGGAGTAATATTTCCCCATCACTCTTTTCAACTGCTGCTTGTAGCGTTGCCGTATTAATATATGTAAGGCTTGAAGGTCGCTGTGCGATACATAGCGTTTCACCAGTTCTGCATCCGACAGTATAGATAAGTTTTCCGTTATTTTGATTTGTGTATTCATCGCTACGTTGTTTTAAGGTGTTCTTTTTACGAGTAATGCAACAAAGCTATGAAATAAGGTCGAAATAATCAAGCAAAAACTTATTAAAATATTATTACATCAGCCCACATCCAAATACCCATTTTTTACTCCATAAAAGCCTATATATCGCCAATGTGCCGAGATGCTGAAGGCCTGCAAGGCATTTGTTGCCTACAAAAGTATGTCAGCTATCCCCGGCTATCTCCGCGACAGCCTCATCATCCATAAACGTCCTTTGTCCAAAGCCCAAGAATGAACCCTCTAAAACACGTCCGACCACGGCCTCCTTTCGGTGCAAGAGCGGAAAGGAATCCGTGGTCGGACGGAAAGGAAGGCACGCAGAAGCGGAAAGGAGGGCTTCCACATCACCTGCGACACCCGCGTCTAAATAGTATATAAACTAAATAGGAATTTCTACTTAAATTGTTTTTAATTTACTCCACGCCATAAACCTCGCGATAGATGGCGCGGCGCACTGCGTCGACGGGAGGCATCGCCTCAGACTCATTGGCCACCATCAGATAAAGAGGCAGGGAAGCGTCGCCCGGACGATAGGGAGGCTGCACGTAGTCCTTGTCCCACACACGGAAACCTTGACGCTCGTAGAAACCTACGCGGCGACGACTCAAATCGTCAGTGGGCACTTCGGCTTCCAATACAAAAGGCAGAGGAAGTTCGTGGAGCAGGTGCTTCATCACGCGCGAACCATATCCGCCGTTGCGTAAGGAAGGATCTACGGCAAAATGCTCGCCGTAATAGAACCCGTCGAGCTGCCACACAGTGATGAAGCCGATGGGACGGTCGTCTTCAGTCAGCAGATAGCAACTGAAGGCTTCGTTTTCGTCGACATTGCGTCGCTGGGCGTCCACGGGACGGCGTTCGCTCTCAGGAAAAGCGTCCAAAAACAACTTCTCGACAAAGGGATAGTGAGGATGGTTTGTCTTGATGTTTGTCAGTTTCATTTCATTCTTTTTTTAATTCTACATATGCTTCCGCAAAGCAAATAAAAAACTTACAGACTTACAAGCTCCCCCTCTTACGCCTTGACGATTTCCCGAGCCTTGGCCAGAGCTTCGTTGATGTTGCTGCAAATGTTGTCCTTGCCCAGCAACTCATAGAAACCGGCCTTCTCGAGCGTCTCATGCACACGCGGATTGACACCGGAAAGCACGATGATGATGCCTTCGCGCTGGCTCATACGGCAGAGATTGGTCAGGTTGTGTATGCCCGTGGAATCGACGAAAGGCACCTTGCGCATGCGGATGATGCGCACTTTCGGACGGTCGCCGATGCGTATCATTTCCTCTTCAAATTTGTTGGCAATGCCGAAGAAATACGGGCCGTTGATTTCATACACCTCCACACGGTCCGGGATGGTGAGATGTTCCTCGTGCAGTTCAATGTCCGACTCCTTGTTCGGGTCGAGGTCATCAGTAATGACCGAAATCTGTGTGCTTTCGGCCATACGCTTCATAAACATCAGGCAGGCCAAAAGCAATCCCACCTCGATGGCAATGGTAAGGTCGAAGATGACCGTGAGAAAGAACGTGACAAGCAGGACGCCCACATCCGATTTCGGATTGCGTAGCAACTCCTTGAACGTGCGCCAACCGCTCATATTGTAGGAAACTACCACCAGCACGCCGGCCAGGCAGGCCATGGGAATGTATTGCGCCAAGGGCATGAGGAAAAGGAAGATGAGCAACAGGACGACAGCATGCACGATGCCGGCCACAGGCGTGCGCCCACCGTTGTTGATGTTGGTCATCGTGCGGGCGATGGCTCCCGTGGCGGGAATACCTCCGAAGATGGGTGAGAAGACATTCGCAATGCCCTGCCCGATGAGTTCCTGGTTGGAATTGTGTTTGTCACCCGTCACGCCGTCGGCCACAGTCGCAGAGAGCAGTGATTCGATAGCCCCCAGGATGGCAATGGTGACAGCCGGCGAGATAAGTCCTTTAATCGTGTCCCAAGTCATGCTGGGCACGCTGGCGTCGGGCAAGGCGGCACTGATGCTGAAACGGTCGCCAATGGTTGCCACAGAAGTGACACCGGCATAAGTCTTTAACAGCCACACACCCACTGTCATCACGACGATGGCCACGAGCGAGCCAGGAACTTTCTTGGAAAACCGGGGCGTCAAGGCGATGATGACGACACTCAGCACACCGACCAGTGTTGACCAGAGGTCTATCGTATGGAAATGGCGGACATAGACAATCCATTTCTCGATGAAATCACCCGGAACATTGTCGACCGTAAGGCCGAAAAAGTCTTTCAACTGCGTGGAAAAGATGGTCAGGGCAATACCGCTGGTGAATCCTACGACGATAGGGTAAGGGATGTATTTGATGATGGTTCCCAGGTGGAACAGTCCCAGTAGAATCAGGAACACACCCGCCATGATGGTAGCAATCATCAGTCCACTCTCGCCATACTGCTGAATGATGCCATAGACAATGACGATGAAGGCCCCCGTCGGGCCGCCTATCTGTACACGGCTTCCGCCAAACAACGACACAAAGAAACCGGCAACAATGGCCGTGATGATGCCTTTTTCAGGCGATACGCCGGAAGCGATGCCAAACGCGATGGCCAGCGGCAGGGCGACAATGCCGACGATGAGTCCGGACATCAAGTCGGCCGTAAACGAAGCTCTCGAATAGTTTTTCAACGTATAAAATAACTTCGGTTTGAATTCAAATGCTTTCATTTCTCCTTTCTTGAAAATTAAACTTCTTACTAATGAAAATGAGGGCGCAAAATTAGCATCTATTAATATCTTATACAAATATTTCTCATGTCAGTATGCCTCCGGAAGGGCATCCGTAGCCGGTCTTCTTGTTAAATCAAGGTTACAAAGCATTCATTCTTCATTTTCCATTCTTTCTACTTCGCTGGAAACCTCTATCTTTGCACATTATTATAATAAACACTAAATAAACAAATACATCGCAAATGGAATACAATTTCAGAGAGATTGAGAAGAAATGGCACCAACGCTGGGTCGACCAACAGACCTACCGGGTGACAGAAGACGAATCGAAGAAGAAATTCTATGTGCTCAATATGTTCCCTTATCCGTCGGGAGCCGGGTTGCATGTGGGACATCCGCTGGGATACATCGCATCGGACATTTACGCCCGATACAAACGTCTCCAGGGATACAACGTGCTCAACCCGATGGGATATGACGCCTATGGTCTGCCGGCCGAGCAATATGCCATCCAGACCGGACAACATCCGGCCATCACGACGGTGAACAATATCAACCGCTATCGTGAACAGCTGGACAAAATCGGTTTTTCATTTGACTGGGACCGTGAGGTACGTACCTGCGACCCGCAATATTACCACTGGACACAGTGGGCCTTCATCCGCATGTTCCAAAGCTACTATGATAACACCAAACAACAGGCACGCCCCATCGACGAACTGGTGAAAGCATTCGAAACCAACGGCACAGAAGGCGTGAATGCAGCATGCAGCGAAGAACGCTGCTTCACAGCAGATGAATGGAAAGCCATGAGCGAAAAAGAACAGCAAGAGACATTAATGAACTATCGCATCGCCTACCTGGGCGAGACGATGGTCAACTGGTGTCCGAAGCTCGGCACCGTGTTGGCAAACGACGAAGTGGTCGATGGTGTGTCGGAACGAGGTGGATACCCCGTCGTTCAAAAGAAGATGCGCCAATGGTGCCTGCGCGTGTCAGCCTACGCCCAACGTCTGCTCGACGGACTGGATACACTGGAATGGACCGACTCTTTGAAAGAAACCCAACGCAACTGGATAGGCCGTTCGGAAGGTACGGAAATGCGTTTCCGCATCAAAGACAGTGATGTGGAATTCACCATCTTTACAACCCGCGCCGACACCATCTTCGGCGTCACGTTCATGGTGTTGGCTCCTGAAAGCGAACTCGTCCCGCAAGTGACGACCGACTCCCAACGTGCTGAAGTGGAAGCCTACCTGGAAGCCACAAAGAAACGTACCGAACGTGAACGCATCGCCGACCGTCGCGTGACGGGTGTGTTCACAGGCTCTTACGCCATCAATCCCATGACAGGCGAAGCCATCCCCGTCTGGATAAGCGACTATGTCCTGGCCGGCTACGGAACAGGAGCCATCATGGCCGTCCCTGCCCACGACAGCCGCGACTACGCCTTTGCCAAACACTTCGGTCTGGAAATACGTCCGCTCATCGAAGGGTGCGACGTGAGCGAAGAGAGCTTTGATGCTAAGGAAGGCATCATCATCAATTCGCCAGCCTCATCCATACAGGCAGGAGAAGATACCCTTGTACTCAACGGACTCACCGTGAAGGAGGCCATCGCCCGCACGAAAGAATATGTCAAGGAACACCATTTGGGCCGCGTCAAGGTCAACTACCGTCTGCGCGATGCTATCTTCAGCCGCCAACGTTACTGGGGCGAACCATTCCCCGTCTACTACAAGGACGGCATGCCTCACATGATTCCGGAGGCATGCTTGCCGCTCGAACTCCCCGAAGTGGACAAATTCCTACCCACCGAGACTGGTGAACCGCCCCTCGGACATGCCACACGCTGGGCTTGGGACACAGCTCATAACTGCGTGACTGAAAACTCCCGTATAGACCACTGTACCGTGTTCCCTCTTGAACTGAACACCATGCCTGGTTTCGCCGGCTCGTCTGCATACTATCTCCGCTATATGGACCCGCACGACGACCAAGCACTCGTGTCACACCGCGCTGTCGAATACTGGCAGAACGTCGACCTCTATGTAGGTGGCACGGAACATGCCACAGGCCACCTCATCTACTCCCGTTTCTGGAATAAGTTCCTCTTCGACCTGGGTGTGAGCGTGAAGGAAGAACCATTCCAAAAGTTAGTCAACCAAGGCATGATCCAAGGACGGAGCAACTTCGTCTATCGCATCAAAGACACCAACACCTTCGTTTCCCTCGGCCTGAAAGACCAATACGATGTCACCCCACTGAATGTCGATGTCAACATCGTTTCGAACGACGTGCTCGACCTTGAAGCCTTCAAGGCCTGGCGTCCGGAATTTGCCAACGCAGAGTTCATCCTTGAGGACGGCAAATACGTTTGTGGGTGGGCTGTCGAGAAAATGAGCAAATCCAAACACAACGTAGTCAACCCCGACATGATTGTTGAAAAGTATGGCGCCGACACATTGCGCATGTACGAGATGTTCCTCGGTCCTGTCGAAATGTCGAAACCTTGGGACACGAACGGCATAGACGGCGTACACCGCTTTCTGAAGAAGCTCTGGTCGCTCTTCTACAGCCGCAAGGGAGAATTCCTTCCCACCCAAGAAGGCGAACCGACACGCGACGAACTCAAGTCCATCCATAAGCTCATCAAGAAAGTAACCGTAGACATCGAAAACTTCTCCTATAACACTTCTGTGAGTGCTTTCATGATTTGCGTAAACGAACTGAGCCAACTGAAATGCAACAAAGCAACCGTCCTGAGCGACCTCATCGTGCTGCTCGCGCCCTTTGCCCCCCACTTGAGCGAGGAGCTTTGGGAAAAGCTGGGACACACGACTTCCGTATGTGACGCACAATGGCCTGTCTGCAACGAAGATTACCTGAAGGAAGACATCGTGAAATACACCGTGTCGTTCAACGGAAAGGCACGCTTCACGCTCGACTTCCCGGCCGACGCCGACAATGCGACCATCGAACAGACCGTACGCACGCATGAGGCCTCACAGAAATATCTGGAAGGAAAGACGGTGAAGAAAGTCATCATCGTGCCGAAGAAGATTGTCAACATGGTCATCGGATAATCCAATTAAACATTATAAAAGTATAGTATGAACAAATTTAAACCTATCGTTTTCACTAGCGTATGGACAGAAGCCAAAGACTATCTGTTCATCACATTCGGACTACTCCTGTACGCCTTCGGATGGGCAGGATTTCTTATCCCGAATAAAATCACCACCGGCGGCGTGACGGGTATATCGGCCATCGTCTACTATGGTACGGGAATACCCATCCAAAACACCTACGTGCTCATCAACATCGTCCTGCTGGTCTTTGCCTTGAAGATTTTAGGCTGGAAGTTCTGCCTGAAAACCATTTACGGCATCGGAGTGCTCTATTTCCTGCTATGGTTCCTCCAGCGAATCATCGTGGACGAACAGGGCAACGCACTCTCACTCGTGGGTGACGAACCGTTTATGGCCGTCATCGTGGGAGCTGCACTTTGCGGTATGGGGCTTGGCATCGCCTTCACGCACAATGGCAGTACGGGAGGTACGGACATCATCGCCGCCATCGTCAACAAGTATCGCGACATCACGTTCGGACGTATGACCATGCTCTGTGACCTCTGCATCATCTCGTCCTCGTCATTCATCCCGGGATACACCATCGAAAAGGTGATTTTCGGCTACAGCACGCTCATCGTCATCGGACTGTGTATCGACTATGTGGTCAACAATGCCCGACAGTCGGTCCAATTCCTCATCTTCTCGAAAGAGTATGAGAAAATCTCCGATGCCGTGACACACCAACTCCACCGGGGCGTAACCCTGCTCGACGGCGTAGGGTGGTATAGCAAGCGTGATGTGAAAGTCATCGTCATCCTGGCCAAAAAGCGTGAGTCGACCAACATCTTCAGGCTTGTGAAAGCCATCGACCCCAATGCCTTCGTCTCGCAAAGCGCTGTCATCGGCGTATTCGGAGAAGGCTTCGACAAGATAAAAGTAAAATAATACTGAAAACTTCATACTGTACATACTAAACCTGATTTCGACGGCCGCAGCCTTCCCGCAACACGTGGGGACGCTGCGGCTTTTTTCTACTAACTCATCAAGAAACAACGCTTATGAAAGAAAAACTCGTTTTTGCGACCAACAATGCACACAAACTGGAAGAGGTGTCTGCCATGCTCGGCGAACGTATCGAGCTGCTGAGCCTGCGCGACATCGGTTGCCATGCCGACATCCCTGAGACGGGAACGACACTGGAGGAAAACGCCCTGCTCAAGGCACGCTATGTCAACGAACATTTCAACACGGACTGCTTTGCCGACGACACGGGGCTGGAAGTAGAGGCTCTCGGCGGCGAACCGGGGGTGTATTCGGCACGCTATGCCGGAGGCGAAGGACATGACTCTGTGGCCAACATGAACAAACTGCTCGCACGCCTGAAAGGGGTCGAAAACCGAAGGGCACGCTTCCGCACGGTCATCGCCCTCATACGCGGCGGGCAGACATACGAATTTGAAGGCATCGTCGAAGGACACATCACGACAGAGCCGCACGGTGACGGCGGATTCGGCTACGACCCCGTCTTCGTCCCCGAGGGCTACGACCGCACGTTTGCCGAACTGGGTGACGTGAAAAACCACATCAGCCACCGCGCACGCGCCGTCCAGAAACTGGTCGACTTCCTGAAAAGCGGACTGTAAGAAGCTGTTTTGAATTTATCGTGTGTTGATTGGGGATGAGTTTTTGAATCATTTTTGGTTCTGTGATGAGGAAGATAGCGGGCTATCTGACGAAGAACAGGAACGAAAAGGACCAAAAAATCGCCCAAAGCATACACGAAAAGCGGACGCATCAAGCAGGGAAAAACTTTTTGTAGAAATTCAAAATAGCTTCTAAGTGTTGAAAAGTGGGCCAATCGATGTCAAAAACCTTATCGAACGCATCCTTAAATGCCCGAAATACGTAATTTTGCACCTGTCAATAACTCTATTGACAGGTGTTTATTTTTTCTTCATGCCGAATGACTAACAACTAACTCCGATACACTATGAATCTGAAAGAAGAAATCAACCGCTTGCGCAAGGAAAAAAACGCCGTCATCCTGGCCCATTATTACCAGGAAGGCGACATACAAGACCTGGCCGACTTCGTGGGCGACAGCCTGGCACTGGCTCAATGGGCCTCACGCTGCACGGCTGACATCCTGGTGATGTGCGGCGTGCATTTCATGGGCGAAACCGCTAAAATCCTCTGCCCGGACAAGAAAGTACTCGTCCCTGACCTGACAGCCGGCTGTTCGCTGGCCGACAGTTGCCCGGCCGACCGCTTCGCCGACTTCGTGAAGGCCCATCCGGGACACACGGTCATCTCGTATGTCAACACGTCCGCTGCCGTCAAGGCCCTGACCGATGTAGTGGTGACTTCCACCAATGCCCGCCAAATCGTGGAAAGTTTCCCGCAGGAGACGCCCATCATCTTCGGACCGGACCGCAACCTGGGAAGCTACATCAATGCTGTCACAGGCCGCCAAATGCTGCTCTGGGACGGTGCCTGCCACGTGCATGAGCAGTTCTCCGTGGAGAAAATCGTGGAACTGAAAGCTGCACATCCCGATGCCGAAGTGCTGGCCCATCCGGAATGCAAGGGTGCCGTGCTGAAGCTGGCTGACGTTGTCGGCTCGACAGCTGCCCTGCTGAAACACGCTGTGAAGAGTCCCTGCCGCCGCTTCATCGTCGCCACGGAAGCGGGCATCCTGCACGAGATGCGCAAGCAATGTCCCGACAAGGAATTCATCCCGGCTCCGCCCAATGCGGGCATCTGTGCCTGCAACGAATGCAACTTCATGCGCCTGAACACGATGGAAAAGCTCTACGCCTGCCTGCGTGACGAATCGCCGGCCATCGAGGTCGACCCCGACATCGCCGCACGGGCCGTCAAACCCATCGAGCGCATGCTGGACATCTCCCGCAAACTCGGGCTTTAAAATGAAGAGTGAAGAATGAAGAATTTTCTTGCTGTGAAAGTTATATCAACTCTTCATTGTTCATTCTATATACTTCATTCAAACCGCCCCTTAACTCCGCTCCCGCCTACCCTCCTTTCCGTGGTCGGGCGGAGTTAAGGCCGTGGTCGGCTACCCTTAACAGGGTGAAAGAGCCATCCGAATCCACACTTTTCACCCTCTCCCACTTATCGACACATATCATATATATATTATTTCTTTCTTTTTAATTCTAAAGAAAATGATGATTATGATAAGCTGTTGATTGTGTCGGAAGAAAAAGGGTGTTTTTCTTGCACAGTAACTTATCATCACGAAAGAAATAGTTATGCCGATGGAATAAACAGGTTTTAGACTGTCTAATTTATTGCCTTTCAATGGTCTTACTTCGTCAGATGAAGTCTTGTTGATAACCCGGCATGTCGATAACTTTTCGTCCTCCGACAGTCCGACGGGCTGTGAATAAGCTGTTGAAACGAGCTTTGAAACTTTCCATGAAAAAACTTGGCCGTATCGGATGAAGTGCGGTATATCATTTTATTTTGTATCTCCAACTTTTCACCTCGTCCATCTTTTCACATGTTGTCGACAGGATATTGACTGTGGTTTGACTGGCTATTGACAGTTTATGAACAGTTTTGTCGTATCTTTGCAATCTCTTTTTATTAAATGAATAAGCAATGAGAAAACTGAAGATAACGGAGATGAACCGCCTGACGGTGGACGAATTCAAACAAGCCGAAAAGATGCCGTTGGTCGTGGTGCTTGATGATGTGCGCAGCCTGCACAATGTCGGAGCTGTGTTTCGCACGTCGGATGCATTCCGTGTCGAGCGTATCTTCCTCTGTGGCATCACGGCTGTCCCTCCCCAGCCGGAAATACACAAGACAGCCCTTGGGGCGGAGGACAGTGTGGATTGGACTTATTATAAGGATACGGCTGATGCCGTGCGTGCGTTGCAAGTTGACGGTTACAAGGTGTATGCCGTGGAGCAGGCTGAGGGCAGCACGATGCTTCAGGACTTCCGCTGGGAAGCAGGGCAACGTTGTGCCGTGGTAATGGGCAATGAAGTGAAGGGAGTGCGTCAGGATGTCGTTGACCTCTGTGACGGTTGCTTGGAAATCCCCCAATATGGGACGAAACATTCGCTCAATGTCTCCGTCACGACGGGGATTGTCATCTGGGAACTGTTTAAAAAGCAACCTCTCTAAGTTCAATCCCAGCCCCTCCAAACCTCCCCCGAAGGGAGACTGATAAAGGCTGAAAGCCTCCCCTTCGGGGGAGGTTTGGAGGGGCTCCGTATTAGTCTATAATTGTCCGCTTTCCACCATGAGTATGACCCGTTCGGTGAGTGCATCGTTGTCTTCCGGGTCATATTCCTTCTTCAGGCTGGCGCCAAACAAGGAAGCAAATGTCTGGTAGAACCCGGCTTTGAACGGGCCGAAGAAGGCTTTCACGATGTCATAGCTCGTCTGGTTGCACTCGCGGTCGACCAGCTTGATGAGCAGTCTTCCCTGGGCGTAGGTGAGCTTCTTCATCATGGGCGTGTAGCGCTTCTTCAGGTCCTTTTCACGCTGTTTGATGTAGTCGTCGCGTTTGTTTTCAGGCAGTTTCATCATTTCTTCGTAGGTCTCTATGAGCAGTCCGCGTATCATACGCGCCAGGGGGAGCGTGCGTTTCACGTCGCGGATGAGCTTGTAGTAAGCCCGTTCGCGTCGTCGGTTCTTAAAAGTCAGTTTCGGGTAGACACGCAGCGGATAGAAGTCGACGCGCGTGATGCTGTCGCCTTCATACACGGTGCGGCTCACAGTGAGCCTGGCAGGCGGTGGCGTGTTCTTCGTTTGTGCATGTGACATGGTGTTCATACTGGCGAGGCAAGTTATGAACAGGATGATGAAAATCTGTATGGCTTTCATACGCGCAAAGTTAGGTGTTTTAATAAAAAAAGCTTTTCTTTTTATTTGTTTTCTCTCCGTCTTTCAATTACTTTTGAACTTATAATTTAATCTGCTGACTGATGGAGAGGGAAAATAGAACTCTGCTTGTGACACCTGTTCAAATCTGGTTGATAAGTTGCCTGCTGCTGTTTATGGTTGTTCATAAATCTGCGGCCCAATCGCTCACGTGGGAAGAGTTTGTCGAACGCATGACGACCGAAGAGGAGCGCGAACAGACTTCCTGGCAGCATCTCTACGAGGAGCTTGCCGAGCGTCACGCTCATCCGTTCAACCTGAATGAATTGACGCGCGAGCAACTCGAGACACTGCCCTTCCTCACTTCGGAGCAAATCGAAGAGTTGTTGGCTTACGTCTATGTACACAAGCCTGTGTTGACTCTTTCCGAACTTCAGTTGGTTGAAAGGTTGGATTATGACACACGAGCCATGCTTTCCCTGTTTGTTTATGCAGGGGAAGTCGGGAAGCAGACAGCTCCTTTACGGTGGAAGAACCTGGGCAAGTATGGAGAACATGAGTTTATCGCACGTGTGGACATCCCGTTCTACTACCGCAAAGGATACTACCGGTATCCGCCTGATGTGCTGGAACAGTATCCCAATCGCCGTTATCTGGGGACACGTTTCTATCACTCCATCCGCTACCAGTATGATTACGGGACACGGCTTTCAGCCGGCTTTGTGGCCGAGAACGACGCAGGAGAACCTTTCTTTGGGCGCGGCAATAAGGGCTATGATTTCTATTCCTACTATTTTCTTTTGCATGATGTGGGTCGGATGCGTACGTTGGCATTGGGCAATTACCGACTGAACTTCGGCCAAGGGCTGGTGATGAACAATCAGTTTGTCTTGGGCAAACAGTCGGTGCTGACCGGCATATACAGTCGCAACAAAGGCATTAAGAAACATTCCTCGACGAGTGAAGACGACTATTTGCGAGGCATGGCCGCAGCCTGGCAGTTTGGCCGGGTGGGACTGACCGGGTTTTATTCGTTTCGCGAACGCGACGCCACACTGAAGGAGGAGTTCATAACTTCGTTGAAAACTGACGGTTATCACCGCACGCCGCTGGATATGTCGAAGAAGCACAACGTTCATAACCACTTGGCTGGATTGCATTTATCCTATGAAACTCCGACTTTCAACATTGGTTTGACAGGTGTTTATACTGTTTTCAACAGGGCGTTCAAACCGCAACGCTCTTACCAGCAGTATGACCCGCGCGGACGTGAGTTTGGTGCGTTGGGAGTGGACTATCGTTGGGACGGCCATCGCTTTTCCTTCGTCGGCGAGACAGCTTTAGGAGGCAACGGAGCTTTGGCTACGCTCAATGCCCTGGTCTATCGTTTTTCTCCTTCCTGGAGTGTGCTTGTCCTCCACCGTTACTATGCGAAGGACTTCGAAGGCATTCATGCCCGTGCTTTCGAGGAAGGCGGACGTGTGCGCAATGAAAACGGGCTTTATGTGGGAATGGAAGCCGCGTTGGGCGATAAGCTGAAGGCGACGGCCTACGTAGACTGCTTTCGTTTTCCCGCTCCGAAATACAGAGTCTCCGTCCCCGGTTCGAAGGGAGTGGAAGTTTTCACGCAGTTCACGGGGCGTATGGGAGAGCGTGTCGACTGGTTGTTGCGTTACCGCTTCAAGAATAAGGGAAAAGATTTTACGATGGAAGACGATGGCCGCAAGGGAACTGCTCCGGACGACCGCCATACGTTCAAGACACAGCTCCGCTGGCAGGCAATGCCCGAATGGATGTTGAAAACTACGCTTGACTATGTGCATAAGTCTTTCATTTCCGAGGGCAATGAACAGGGTTTCCAGTTGTCCCACTCCGTCGCCTGGAGACCGTCTGCGAAGCCCGTGCAGTGTGAGGCCGGAGGCAGCTATTTTCATACAGACAGTTATGATACAAGAGTTTATTCTTACGAGCGCGGCCTGCTCTACACGTTTTCATTTCCTTCTTCCTACGGACATGGAGTACATGCCTACCTGTGGGGAAGTTGGTCTGTCAACAAGCTGTTCACAGTGATTGTCAAGTATGTTTATACCGGATATTTCGACCGGGACCGTATCGGTTCGGGAACGCAGGAAATCGAAGGACGCCACAAGCAGGACCTCCAACTGCAACTGAGAGTAAGGTTTTGATAAAAAATTTGAAGCCGGCCTATCGACGGATACATGAATTTTTCTATCCGTCGATAGGTCGGCTTTTTGTCTTTAGCCTAAAAAGTCTGAACAAATGTGCAAATGACCGATTGGGGGTCAATAAGACACTGACACATTCAGGCCGGACTCGCGCAGGAGTGTCGCGATGCGGTCGAGTTCTTCGTGTGAGGCTTTTTCGAGATGCGTGTCAGGCGTTTCGCGGTCGATGGTGTATATCATTACCTGGCTTGGCGCGATTTGTTTGACGGTCTCTATCCAAGGCAGGACGTAGCGGTCACCGGTGTTGTCCACGGAAATTCCGTCGTGCGTTCCTTTCATGAACATGGTCTGGATGATGAGATGGCCGTGGAAGGCTTTCAGCTGTTCGATGACTTGCTTCACGTCGTATGCACCCGTCGGACGGTCGACCCGACGGATATAATCGGCATCCACGGTGTCGAGTTTCAGGATGTTGTTGTCAATGCGCTTCAGGGCAGCCACCACCTCCGGACGGTGGAGCATGGTCGAATTGCTCAGCACGCTCACCTTGGCCGCCGGGAAATAGCGGTCGCGCAGGGCCAGCGTGTCATCCATGATTTCAGGAAAATGCGGGTGGGCGGTCGGTTCGCCGTTGCCGGCAAAAGTCAGCACGTCAGGAGCAGGGCCGTTGGCTTTCATGTCTTGCAGGCGGACTTCCAGTGCTTCGCGCACCTCTTCGCGGGTCGGGCGGCGCAGGTGTGCACGGTGGTCCGCATTGAAACCGCATTCACAATAGACGCAATCAAACGTACACACTTTACCGTCTCCCGGCATCAGATTGATGCCCAGGGACACTCCCAGTCGACGGCTATGTACGGGACCGAAAATGGGAGAAGGATAGATAATCGTAGACATGCTTTTTGGCGTTCTTTTGGTTAGTCGGGCAAAGAAAAGCATTTTAATGAAGAATGCAGCATGAAGCAGGAAGATTTTTCCAGCAGGTTCTTTTCTTTACCATATCAGCTCTTCGGAGGAGACATGATTGAAAAATGCGGAGATGTGTGGGGTATGTATTTTCTTGTGTATTGCATGCCAACTCTTTATGAATGTGCCTTTTTCTTTATGTAATCTTTATGACATTTATGGAATAGATTGGAGACTATTCATTAGTTTGCTCCTGATACAATAAGATATATGGCTACAGTTAAAGTGAAATTTCGTACCTCTTCTGTCGATAGAAAGGAAGGTACATTGTATTATCAAGTGATTCATAATCGAGTGGTGCGTCAGATAAGCATCGGGTATAAGATTTATCCGATGGAATGGGACGTCGTCGAGGGAAGGATACTCTTTCAGGCTGCATGTGACAAAGGGCGGTTCTGCTATTTGCAATCTTTGGATGCCCGTCTTAAATCCGATGTTGCACGCTTGAACGACATTTTGTCGAGGCTTGCGTATGCCGGGAGTCCATTCACCTCCGATGATGTCGTGGCGCTTTTTCTTACCTCTTTCGGCAAGGACGGTTTTTTTTCGTTTTGCAAAAGGCTGATTGCACAGATGAGGCAGGTGGGAAAACAGCGCACGGCAGAAACCTATACCACCGCGCTCAACAGTTTCATCCGATTCAGGAACATCCACGGGGACATCCCGCTTGACGAACTGGATGTCAACCTGATGATGGAATATGAGAGCTACTTGAAGTCCAATGGCATTTGTCCGAACAGTTCTTCTTTCTACATGAGGAATCTTCGTGCCATGTATAACCGTGCGGTCGAGCAAGAACTCACCATGCAAAGGCATCCGTTCAAGCACGTCTATACCGGCATTGACAAGACAGTCAAGCGGGCTGTGTCGGCCAAGGTGATTCGGCAGATTCGTGATTTGGACTTGATGCCTTCCATGGACTATGCCAGGGACATGTTCATGTTCAGCTTCTACACCCGCGGGATGTCGTTTGTGGACATGGCCTATTTGAAAAAGAAAGATTTGCAAAATGGCGTGTTGACCTATCGTAGGCAGAAGACCCACCAGCTATTGTTCATAAAGTGGGAAAAGCCCATGCAGGAGATTGGCGACAAGTATGACACTTCCGGCTCTCCCTATCTCTTGCCCATCATCAGGAATGTCGGGAAAGATGATTGGCGGCAATATAAAAATGCAGCACATCTGGTGAACAGTAAATTGAATATACTTTCATCTTCATCACCCATCATGCGGCCGTGTCGGCAAGATGTGGGCAAATCATTCGGATTGGCGTGTCGGATTAGCGAAAAGAAGCAACATGTCTGTCTCTCCCGGACAGGGACTTAATGGAAGCCGGGAGCGGAAAGGAGACCGTCCGGCCTTACCCTCCTTTCCGTTCCCGGCTTCCTTAGTTCCGGCTCTCAGCTTCTGTTAAGGTGCTTCCACGGCGGTGCTTTCTTGTTGACAATAAGGCATTTGTCGGAAGACGGCTCGCTGTCGGCCTTCGTCGTGGAGTGTTTGGAAAAATGTTGAATGTTCGAAAGCTGTCCGGATGTCCGGCTGTGTATCCGGCTTTTGTGTGTTCTTTGGGCGATAAGTCCCAGGCAGCTTCTTGGTTTTTGTGCTGGGATAATGTGGAAAGTAGAGGATGGTTGTCACTCCAGCACGACCACGCCTTGGCTCTCCAGTTGAGTCATCAACGTTTTCACGTCGGCCAGCGCTTCGGGGAGGGACACTTCGTAGCTGTCGGCCAGGCATTGTGCCAATGTCTCCACATCGACGGGAACAGCCTGCTTTTGCAGTTCTTCGATGACGAAGGCTGCCGTGTCGTTCAGCATCAGCATTTTGGAGAAGTTGATTTGTTCTCCGTTGCCTATCAGCACTTTTTCGTTGGCAATGGTCCGTATAAGGAAATCACTTTTTATATGCGCTTTCATTGTCGTGTCATTGGCAAGAAGAGGCTGTGTCACGATGGATTTCCAACACACTGGAGACGCATGAGCTCAGAGTTTTTATTTTTTTCTGATTTATGCGACATGCCCTCTGCTTCTCCGTGTCTTTGTTGGATTTTCCCCTTTCGACATAACCTCTTTCTTTCGATTATAATTCAAAAAAATGTATGCAATCTTTCGTCATCAAAAGGTCTCGCAGACGACTTTCGCGTCTTTCAGCGTGAACGTGCGCACGCCGCCTGTGCTTCTGGTCGCATTGGCTGCGGCGTCTCCGCCTGCGCTCTCCCATGCGCTTTGGAATTGCCGGATGTCCATCAGCAAGCCGTAGATGTGGAAGCTGTTGTTTGCCGGAACGGTAGTGCCTCCCATGTCCACTTCCGTCTGCAATGCGCCCGTGTCGTCCAGCAGCCATTCGTCCGTAGGCTCTCCGCTGCCCGTCCAGTGTTTTATCCGGATGTAGACGTGGGCTTCTCCGCCGGTGACGGGGGTGAAGAGCTGGTTGCCGGTTCGTGTGTAGTAGCCAAAGCCTTGGAGCATGATGTCAGGGCTGTAATTGTAGTTCCGGTTGGTGAGTGGCAGGTATTTGTTTGCATCCTCACTCCCTTGTTCGAAAAGGTCGGAGTCACCGGAGGAGTAGTAACCGCCTTCCCGGTCGCCTGTGGACTGCTGGCTGCTCAGGTCATATTGGTTGGTAAATGCCGGGCCGCCGGTGATAATCTTGATGTACCACGTGGAAGGATCCGATCCCATGATCTCTGTAAATTTATCGTCTGTCAGGCTGGCGTATCCGCCCTCTTCTTCGTCCAACGACCCCAATTCTTCTCCGTCATAGAACAGTCCCACCAGGTTGAAGGCAGCGCAAGCGCGGTGTATGACTACCGGACCGCTGGTGGTCAGGTCTGTGATGGAAAAGTCCGCGGCGCTGCGGTAGATTTCTTTGTTGATGTCGTTTTTGCGGAGGTAGAGCGTGTAGTCGCCGCTGTCGGTTATTTGCTCGTCCGGCAACGTCCAGTCGTCAGACTCCAGTGAGGAAAAATAGACCTCGGCTCCAGAGGATAGTTCCAGTGATGTCTCCAGGTAGTTGTAAGTCGAGTCTATCGGGGTTATGGTCGCACTGCCGTCTTCTTTCACCTCGATGCGGTAGCGGAATCCTTTGTTGCACTGTTGTCCCTCGCTGTTTGTGTAGGAGTATAGGGGAAACGCAAGCACGCCGTTGCCATCTTTTTGGTGGAGGTAGATGGTGTCAGGGTCGTAGTTCACGTCGAAGTTGCTGTTGTTTTCAATGCCTCTCGTTGACTTGGAGGTCTCTCTTTGGGCATCCACGGCCATGTCGATGGTGTAGACGCCCGGTTCTGCCGGTGTCACGGCATTGTCATCATTCGTACAAGATGAAAGCATCACGACACTAAACAATAGGTCGATGATGAACAAAGGAAAAAGTCGTTTCATGTCCATAAGCATTTGTTACAGGTTAATTATCTGGAGCCGATGCGGGTCCACGTTCCGGTCATGTCCGTTCTGTTTTCGACGGAGTTTTGCTGGCTGCCTCTTTGCACGTCCAGGCATCGTCCACTGCTGTATGTCACTACGGAACTGCACACAGACTCGTTGAAGTCCCATTCCACTACTTTTGCACTCGGTTTCGAGTATTTTCTTTTAGTTACATTTGTCATCATGTGATTGAATTATAATAGAATTACCATGCAAAGGTAGTCGTTGAATAGTTCTGACAGTCGGCTTTATCGTTCGAATGAGTGACAATTAGTCACAATGAGGTGCTAAATAGTCCCAGAAGTCAAAAAGCTGTGTTTCTACACATACAAAAAGAAAGCCCTATCTTCACAGACGGGGCTTTCGCTATATAAACTTTTGTTTTAACAAAGCACAAGATTCTTCTTCTTGTGTTTATCGTGTGTATTGAATACAGTCTTTTTATTCAGCCAGCGGGTCGAAAGTTCCGTTGGCGCCACCTTTATTTATATCAGTCCAACCGATGGTTTGTTCAATCTTCGTATTGTTCTGCATCATGTTCTGTTTGAAACCAATAAAGTAATATTGCGGCTTGAAGGTGATTATATTGTCTACCGAGTTACCGTCGGCATAGCGGTCTTTACGGTTTAAGTATTGACGATAGAAGCTTGTCAACGATTTCACCTTGTTATCAGTGGGTTCGCCATCACTAGTTCCAAAATTCACACTTGTCAGGTTTAAGGCTTCCGGTCTAAACTCATCGATGGGGTCATTGCCGTTTGATTTATCGGCTGTGGCATATTTGGTATAGAGTTCGATGCTATGGCGACGTGTACCATTCAGAGGCTTTACACCCAGATATTGGCAAGTGTTACCGCCAAATCCGGTCACTTTCCACGAAGCGTTCAGACTTTCTTGTCCCTGTCCACCATCCCAAAGCAGCCAACGGCGCATGTCGTCAAAGCGTTTTCCTTCGTAAGCCAATTCTATTTGACGTTCGTAGAGGATGGCCGAGAAGAGGCGTGCACGGTCGTTCTTGATGCTGGCGTCAAGTCCGTAGTTTTCATCTGCCTTGTCTGATGGATACACACGAGAACGGATGCGCATCAGTGCTTCAAAAGCTTCAGACATTTTGGCTGCGTCACCTGTACCACAGGCAGCTTCGGCCATGTTGAGTAGTACTTCTGCATAACGGATTTCCATGTAAGGTGCACCTGATTGTTTGAATCCTGAAGGTGCGCCGTTGCTGGATGCTGTGACGTTGAATGTATAGAGAGGCGATGAGTTGACGTCCAAGTCATCACTTCGTTTGTTGATGTATACACCTCCGTTAGAGCTTTCAAAGCCGTCTGTTGCAAAACCGCTCTTGGTGGGATCGTCTTGTTCCGACTCTTCCTTGTACCAACAGTAGTTCCACAGTTCGTAGTTCTCGCCATTGTAGGGATATTTCTCGATGCCTTGCGGTGTGGGGTCGCCGTTGAACTTCCAGTAGATGCCAGGGAATGCAAACGTGCGGTAGAAGCGCGGGTCACGATTCAGGTAGAAGCAGGTCTTGTCGTATGAATACGTTACCGATTCGCCTGGTTTTTTACCATCGGCCATCGGGAAGAGGTCTACCATTTCCGACGTAGGATTCTGGCCTGTACCCATTGCGTTTTTCGGACGGACGGTATGCTCCCAGTTGTTATATTTATGGAAGTCTGAGCCATCTACCCAGTTTATTTTGTTGTAGAGTGTCACGAACACAGCCTCCGATTTGCCGTTATCGTCTGAACCGGTGTAGTTGACAAACATCTTGGCCCAATTTGTGGCATTCTTTCCAGGGTTGCCTTCATAAGCCAGTCCGAAACGTCCGCTGTTATCCAATGCGTCGAGTGCAGCTTTGTTGGCATCATATGCGTCAGACCAGCGTTGCGGGTCGTCAGCACGGTTGAAGAGCGGACTGGCCCATAACAACAAGACGCGTCCTTTCAGCGCGAGTGCCGTACCTGAAGTAACACGACCAAAGTTTTCGCCTGGGAAGTCCCATACGGCAGGCAGATATTCGGCTGCCTTTTTCAAGTCTTCGCAAATGAATTCGATACACTTCTTTGTGCTGGAGCGGGGTACGACAAGGTCTTCTCCTCCACCGTCGCCGATGATGGGGTTTTGTACGTGGTCAATGATGGGCACGCCGCCATAAACTTTCACCAGGCGATAGTAGCACCACGCGCGGAAGAAGTAAGCCTGTCCAAGCAGCTCTTCCTTTTCTTCCTGAGTGAGCGATTTGCTGTTGGTGATGCCTTCAATCACGTCGTTGCAGTCGCGGATGCGGCCATAGGGGCTGTTCTTCTTCGTTTCTCGGAAGATGAGGTCTTGCACGTTTGTGTAGTCGATAATCTTTGCAGGGTCTACATAGTCGGACAGTCCGCCATATTCTTCCGTGCTTTGTGAATAGATGTCTTTTACACCCGTGCTTGGCGTGTCGTAGTCGATTTTGCTGGCCGACACGGGGAGCAGGAGGTTATATAAGTAGTCTATGCGAGTCAGAGCACCGTCATAGTCTTCATAGATGGTGGCGGCTCCAAAGCTGCCGTATGATTTTTTGTCTTGTAAGAATTGGTCGCTGCAACCGCTGAAACATGCTGCTGCACATATGAGAGCGACCGAACCGAAAAGTTTTATATTCTTCATGTTGTTGTCGTTTTAGAATGAAATGTTAATACCAATCGTGTATTTACGCAAGTTGGGATACTTGCCATAGCTCCCAGCCCAGGAATTCATGAAATTGTCAGGATAAGGATTGCAGAAGTTGATAGCGTTTTGACAAGTTAGGTTCAGTCGGCAACTTGCCACACCCACGGCGTTCACCCATTTTTTAGGCAAGGTATAAGCCAGTGTGATGTTGCGCAGGCTGATGCTGGTGGACTTGACTTTCCAGAAGGTGGAAGCCTGACTGTTTACGTCTTGATACTGTAAATTTGGATATTTGGCATCAAGATTGGCCGGAACGGTCACATTGCCATTGGCGTCCTTGATGTCTTCATAGACAAACATGTCTCTCCAGAACGAAGGCATATTTGTGTAGAGCAGGTCTTTGTATCCGTCTTCCAAATAATAAGCGCCCTTGTTGATGATGTTGTATCCGCCCCAATTGGCGTTGAACTGTGCGCTCAGTGAAAGCGATTTCCATTCACAACCGAAGTTTATGGTAAACCCGTAGATATTACTTGAGCGGTTGGATATTTTGATTCGGTCATTTTGATTGATGACACCATCGGCCGGTTTATAAGTACCATCCTCGTTCTGTTCGCCACGTATATCGCGGTAAATCAGCATACCCGGATGCACGTCGTCGATGGTTTTTCCAAGATAGTTCGTAATGCCGTACATATGGAAGTATTCTTGGATTTCCTGGTAGCTGCGGAACATGCCGATGCATTCATATCCCCATACACCGCGGTCAGAGCGTTCGCCCGGACGTTCACCGTCGAGTTCGATTCGGTCGGGCCAAGCCATCTTATTAATTTTGTTGTCGCTATATCCGGCGTTGACTTTTACATGATATTTAAAGTCTTTACCAATGTTGTCACGCCATCCCACAGAAAGTTCTGTACCCCAAGTGTCGATAGAACCGAAGTTTTCGGCTGTCGGCTGTGTACCTACCGTGGAGGGGAAATTGCTTGCTCCTGTACGGTTCATGAACATGTCGCGGTTCATGTCATAGTATGCATCGAAGTTGACCGACAGACGGCTGTTCAGGAAGCGCATGTCGAGACCGATGTTGGTTTTGTAGCTCTTGTCCCAGTGTGCGTCGGGGTTTGGCGCATCGCTTGTCTGTGCACCCGGTGATTTGGGACTGTTCAGACTGTTTTCACCGAAAATAGCTCCTTTGCCCAGGTCGACATTGTAGAGTTGTGTCCAACGCCACGGTTGGATGTTGTCTTTACCAAGGATACCGAATGAAGCACGGATTTTCAGGAAGTCCATGAACTTGATGTTGTCCTTGAACCAGTTTTCCTCCGACATGACCCAACCTGCCGAGAACGACGGGAATGTGCCCCAGTAATTCTTCGGAGCAAACTTGGTCGAAGCATCGGAACGAATCAAGAACTCAAACAAGTAGCGGTCGGCATAGGAGTAGTTGAAACGTCCTACGTAGGAAAGCATACCCGATTCGCTGCGTCCAAACGACGTATAGTGTTCGCCGTTGGCTGATTTTGATTGTCCGTCAGTGAATTCATAGGGGTCGGAAACTCGTCCTAATAAGTCTTCGCTTTCGGCTTCGCTTTTTTCGATGGAGAAGAGGGCACTCACGTTGTGAAGTCCGAATTGGCGGGCGTAGCTGATGTTTAAGTTCATCTGATAGCTGTCACTACGGGTCATCATGCGGCTGATATTGTTGCCGTTGTTCACCTCGATGGGCTGGAAGTTGCCTTCCGAGTAGTCTGCTCCTTCGCCGGTATAGAGGTGTCCGCCGCTTCCCGTACGGTTTATCATCTGATAGACAGTGAGCGTCGTACCTATTTCGTTGCTCTTCGACGTACTGATGTTTTTGGAGTAAGTAGCCTTAATCTTCAGTCCTTTCAAAATTTCGCTCCAGCCGAAGTCATATTCTACAGAACCGTTGATGGTCATGTTGGTTGTCTGATTCTCGATGTTGTCCGGTGAGTTCTGCACGGCACTGAAGTTATACAGATTCAGGTCGGTAGGCGTTTCGTTCTGCTGTCCCGATTGCACGATGGGGAGTCCGTTGATATAGTCGGGCACCCAGCGTGAGTGGGTAAGCAGCGTGTTATAGTCCAAATCACTGCCTCCGCCAGAAAGTCCGTTCTTTGCCTTATTCATTTCTCCGTAGTCACCGGACACTTGGAGCGAAGCCTTGAACCATTTGCTGATGTTGGCATTTACTCCAGCACGGAAGTTCCAACGGTCATAGTTTAGTCGGCCGATGTTTCCGTCTTGGTCGTAGTAGGATATTCCTGCAAAGTAAGTAGCTTTTTCAGTACCACCGTTGATGTTGAGGCTGTGGCGTTGGGTGAAGGCTGCTTTCCATTCTTTTTCCAACAAGTCATAGTTCAGGTTGCGCATGGCGGCTAACTCGTCGGCTTGGAACAGATCTTTCTGTATTTCGGAAGCTTCTTCGTCGGTCGAAGTGCGTGCGGCGCGTACGGCGTTCCATGCCATACCTTGTTCGTAAGCACTCATCATTTTTGTGCGATAAAGCTCGTCCGTGACACCAAACTGGCCACTGTATGAAATCTTTGGTGCGCCCACTTGTCCACGCTTTGTTTTTACTAGAACAACACCTTGTGCTGCACGTGCACCATAAACAGCGGCTGATGCGTCTTTCAAAATAGTGATGCTTTCCACTTCGCTTGCATCCAAGTTGTTGAATGCTTCTTCATCGGTCACGAAATCATCGATGACATAAAGAGGGCTGGCACTAGTCTCACCTCCTTTTCCTGCATAGCCTGAAGCGATATTGGCTTGGCGGATTTGCAGAGTCGCAGCTTCGCCCGGACGTCCGAAGCCACCGCTAGAGCTCAAACCATTGACCAAACCTCCAAGAGCCGCGCTCAAGCTACCGACATTGAGGTCTTGTATCTCATCGGGGCTGATGACTTCGATGGCACCGGTTACGTTTTTCATTTTCTGCGTACCATAGCCGACTACGACTACTTCGTCGAGCTTCATCATGTCCTCACGCATCACAACATTCATGCCGTCTTTTGCTATTACGACCTGAGATGTATAACCGATGTACGAAATGTTGAGTTTGGCGTTTTCTGGTACTTGCAGAGTGAAGTTTCCGTCGAGATCGGTAATCGTACCCGTGGAGGTCCCGTCTATTTTGACGGAAGCGCCGATAATGGGCATACCTATTTCGTCGACCACTGTACCTTTGACAGTCTTTGTGGCCTGTTGTTGGGTGGCCTGTTGGCTAGTTTGCTGTGCCTGTGTGGGTTCGGCCATTGCGAACATAGAAGCTAGGCACAAGCTATAAAGGATATATCTTGTTTGCATAAATTTTGGGTTCTTAGAGTATTAATATACAGTATATGCGCTTGGATAGCTTATTCTGTGGTGTCGCCTTCTGATGTTTCAGGAAGCCAGCGCGGGTCTCCTGTGCGATTGGCGAGCTGTTCAGCACCTGTTACGGTGAATGTCCCGTCACCGGTGTAGGAGAATGGTTCCGTTTGCAAAGTGCTTGTGTCGTTTTTGTCTGCACCTACAGCACCATTCCACCAATAAGTGTTAGATCTGAAATTGTGAACCATGTTTGTATTGCCCATGATTTTGTTGGTAAAGTCTTTGTTACCAATGTTTCCACAATCAACAATGATACTTTTCTGGATATTCAGTGTGACGATGCTTTGTCCTCTATAATTGTTCCAGTTGACAAAGTCTTTGTTGTAGGCAATGTTGTAGAGCGTACAGTTATTGATGTTAAATGATGCGTTTGTGTAGCCGGTAATCTTGCTGGGACGCTGACCGCTGATTTGAGCAAAATATTTGCCAGACTGTTTGGTGCTATAGAGTGTGCTCTCTTTGAGAGTAAAGTTAATAGTACTGCTCTTTTTAAACAGTAGAAGTACGTCGGATTGATTAATGCGGATGTAGCAATCGTTGACATTTAGGTTCTCTACGGCATATTTCTCTTTGTTATTGTCGTAGATGAGATATTTATTCACGTCGTAGATGTTACATGATTGGATGGCAATTGGGTCTTTGATGACAAATTCTCCACTGGCCACTTTAATAGAGTCGTGAGGAGTTTTGCTTAGTCCAAGGAATGTGCCACTTGTGTTGGCCTTACAGTCAAAGTCGATGAATTTGATTTTAAGTCCGGCAAAGGTTGCAATCGAAGCTTTTTCGCCAAAAGTTACTGTAGGATGGCTGATTTTATTGCCACGTAATGTAATTTTATGTCCACCGAAGTCAATTTCTCCACTCATGGTATAGTGTCCTCCGGCAACTAAATCATAAGCCAGCTCTTCGTTACTGGTTGGGATAGGATTTGTTTCGAAATAGGTGGTCAGGTCAGTGTTATCGGGGATTTCTGCATAGGTGGCCAATAACGTGGAATATGCAATTTCCGTAGCTGTTTCAGCTTCTTTGTTGCCTGCTTCCGCATTGCCCAGCGAGCGGATGCAGAATTTGTAGCTGGTATCTTCTGTAATGTCGTAATCTACCGAACATCCGTCAATGGTTTGCGCCTCTCCCAATTGAACGGGGGCGTTGGCATCGTCCACATTGTATGCAATAAATTCATAGCCGCCTGCACCTAGTACTACGGGCCATTCAATGGTCACTCTTGTACCTTCTGGGTTTTGAGTGAATGTTATTTCTTCCGCTTTGGGAGATTCGAGCGTGATTCCCGTCACACCGGAAGAAAAGGTCCAATCTTCGTCGTATCCGTTGATACACGCACTGAGAAGGAGTGTTGTGGCTGCAAACGCCATGCAGTGCACACTTCTCAGGGAAAAGAAATGATAACTTTTCATACAAAAAAATTTAAGTTAAACAAAAGTATAATTCTATCTAAAGTTTGTTCAGTTTAGTCCGTGCGCAAGTACAATGGGTGTCGCTCTTTCCCGAGAGGTTGTCAAAAGGTTGTGTTTTTTCGGGCTTGTGCTTTGTCAATGTGCTTTTCGCATTGGCTGGTTTTTAATGAAATAAACCGCTGCGAAGGTATGTTAAAAAACGTTGGGGGGGGGGAGTAAAATAGTATCAAAAGAGAGGACTGATGTTGCACTGGTGTGATTTTAACTCTTTACTCTCTGAAAATGTGTTTAGGTGGCTGTTTTCTCTGTATCAGCTCAGTTGTTTGTGGCGGCAGTTTGGCTTGTTGGGGGCATTTGCGTGATTGCATTTGTGTTGCGGATAGCCTCGATGTTTTTAGTAGTAAATTCATTTTATATAAAAGCCTCCGTGCGGGGATTTCCTAGAGGCTGTCCGCGCCAGGCCTTTATTCCGCTTGTGAGCCGAAAGGAGGGCGGACACGGGCGGACTCCTTTCGGTGCTCGCTTCCCTTCCTTTCCGCCCGAGAGCGGAAAGGAAGGGATGGATTCCTGTTGTCAACCGCTTTGTTTACAGCTGTTTGCGGAAAGTGTGCCGACAGGCTTCGCTTGCGGGCAGCGGCTGTGTCCCCACTGTCCGGAGCGAGGACTCGGGTTTTGAAAAATGCGTACGATTTGTCCGCGAAGGGTTCAGTAGGTCAGGCCGAACTGCCAGAGGGGGACGACGTTGGCGTAGCCTGTTTCGATGTCGTCTTTCACCACGTAGCCCTTGTCGATGCCTTGCAGTTGCTTTTGTTTCTTGTTCCGTCCTCCCACTTCGAAGGTGAGGTCTCCGATGCGGAAATCCGATACGGGCGAGGCGATGACGTCGTGTGTCACGCGCATCTGGTTGAAGAAGAACGTTTCGCGCAGGTTTCCCTTGTCGGCGTTTTCTCGTCCGAGGGCTTGGACCAGGTTGGTGTTGTCCAAATAGATTTTGTCCACTTTGCCCAATCCGCGGATGCCGCCCGTGGCGTCGCGCAGTTGGGCGATGAAGCCGGCTTCTTCGATGTAGAGGCAGTAGTCGGCTATGCTGTTGCGGCTGGCTCCCAGCATCTGGGCGATGCTGCTGATGTTTGGTTTGAAAGGCACGCTCCGCGCGATGATGGCCAGCAGCTGCTTGAGCTTGCGTGCCGTGGACACGTTGATGCCTGCATACTGCGGGATGTCGGCTTCGAGCGTCTGGTTGATGATTTGTTGCAGGCGCAAGTCGAAGTCGCCGTCCAGGGCGAAGGGGTAGTAGCCTTGGCGCAGATAGTCGGCAAAGTGGGGTAGCGGGTGGAAGTCGTCGGGGCACTCCACCCGATGCGACAGGATGTCGCCTAAGGCATGCACGCCGATGCGGATGCCGCGGAACAGCTCCAGGTATTCACGGAAGGAAAGTCCCTGCATCCGGTACATTACCGCCCGTCGGCTCAGGTCGGCGGCTCCCTTGTTGATGTCGAGCACCGACGAGCCGGTGAACGTCACGTGCAGCCCGGGGTGGTAGTCGTAGATGAGTTTCAACTCTTTGGACCAGTCGGGGTATTTGTGGATTTCGTCGATGAACAGGTGCGTGCCGCCCATCTTTTCGAAGTCGTCGGCCAAGTCGGCGAGACGGTGGGTGGAGAAGTAGAAGTCCTCGGCCGTGACATAGAGCGATGTGTCCCGGGGAAGATTTTCCTTGATGTGTTGCAGGACGAGGGTCGTCTTGCCCACGCCGCGCGGGCCGGTGAGGCCCACCATGCGGTTCGCCCAGTTGATTTGTCCGTACAGGTAGCGGTGGAAGCGGGTGTCTGTCTCCCGCAGCAGTTTGGCGAAGTGTTGTTGTAGCTTTTCCATGCTGTAAATGAGTTGAATAATTGTCCGGAAGCAAAGATAGGAAGTATTTGCTCTCCGAGAGAGCAATTTTTGCCGTTTTTTGCTCTCTGAGAGAGCAATTTTCACCATTCTGCTCCTTGCCGGCTGAAATACACCTCGCTTCATGCCGTCTGCTGCGGGAAATCATCGTATCTTTGCGGCCGTAAACAAAGGATTTTAAATGAAGACATTTCAAGAGTTAGGTGTTTCCGAGGAAATACTGAAAGCCATCACTGAGCTGGGGTATGAGAGCCCCATGCCCGTACAAGAGGAAGTGATTCCCTATCTGCTCGGAAACGGGAACGACGTCGTAGCCCTAGCCCAGACCGGAACTGGTAAAACAGCCGCATTTGGTTTGCCGCTTATCCAGAAGATTGTAGTGAAAGACAGAGTGCCCCAGGCACTTGTCCTGTGTCCCACCCGTGAGCTCTGCCTCCAGATAGCAGGCGACCTCACTGATTATTCTAAATATGTCGACGGCCTGCGTGTGCAGCCCGTCTATGGAGGTTCGTCCATCGCAAGCCAGATACGTGGCCTGAAAAACGGCGTGCACATCATCGTCGCCACGCCGGGCCGCCTGATTGACCTCATGGAGCGTGGCGTGGTCTCCCTTGCCACCATACGCGATGTGGTCATGGACGAGGCCGACGAGATGCTCAACATGGGATTTACCGACAGCATCAACGCCATCCTGGCCGATGTGCCTAAAGACCGCAACACGCTTCTCTTCTCGGCCACGATGAGCCCGGAGATAGCCCGCATTGCCAAAAACTACCTGCATGACCCGAAGGAAATCACCATCGGCGTGAAGAATGAAGGAAACAAGAACGTGAACCACGTGTACTACATGGTCCACGCCAAGGATAAATATCTCGCCCTGAAACGCATCGTGGACTTTTATCCTCAGATCTATGGCATCATCTTCTGCCGCACGCGCAAGGAGACGCAGGAAATCGCCGACAAGCTCATCCAGGATGGCTATAACGCCGACTCCCTTCACGGCGAACTCTCGCAGCAGCAGCGTGACATCGTCATGCAGAAGTTCCGCCAGCGCCACCTGCAACTGCTCGTGGCCACGGACGTGGCCGCCCGCGGGCTCGACGTGGACGACCTGACGCACGTCATCCACTACGGCCTGCCTGATGACGTGGAGAGCTACACCCACCGCAGCGGACGTACGGGCCGTGCCGGGAAGACGGGTACGTCCATCGCCATCGTCAACCTGCGCGAGAAAGGACGCCTGCGCGAGATAGAGAAAATCATCGGCAAGAAGTTTGTCCCCGGCGAGATGCCCACGGGCAAACAGATATGCGAGAAGCAGCTCATCAAGGTCATCGACGACATCGAGAAGGTGAAGGTCAACGAAGAAGAAATCGCCGACTTCCTGCCTGATGTCTACCGCAAGCTCGACTGGCTGGACAAGGAGGACATCATTAAGCGCATGGTGTCGCTTGAGTTCAACCGTTTTCTGGAGTACTACCGCAATGCGCCCGAGATAGAGACTGTCGCTGACCGTCGCACACGCGAGCCGAAGGCGGTCAAGGGCGACCGCAAGGGCAATCACCGCGCCGAGCCGGGCTATACGCGTCTCTTCCTCAACCTGGGCAAGACGGACAATTTCTATGCATCCCAAATCATCGACCTCATCAACCGCAACACGCGTGGCAAGAAGATAAATGTCGGCCGCATCGACCTGATGAAGAATTTCTCCTTCTTCGAAGTGGACGAAAGGCAGGCGCAGACCGTCGTCCAGGCTCTCAGCAAGGTGAAGGTGGACGGCCGTAAAGTGGTGGTCGAGGTGGCAGACGATGCGCCGGAGGAGAACGCTCCGCGTCGTCCCGCGCCGAAAGGACGCCGTGCGGAGCGTGACGCCAAGCCGGCTCCTGCCAAAGGCAAGGCTTCGAAAGCCAAGGACAAAGCCTATGCCGAGCCGCGTTCTTCGAGGAAGAAGGACGACTGGCGCCAGTTCTTCCAGAAAGACCAACCTTTCCACGACGACGAGCCTGACTTCAGTGAGGAAGGATGGGCTTGGCGGAAGAAGAAGTGACTTGTTCTGCTTCTCTTTCCTGCAAGTCAGGGAGACAACGCGGCAGACGCTTCCGGCACACGGGTGCCCGAAGCGTCTGTTTTGTAATCATATTTAAGCAATGAGCCTTCCCGCCGTGTTCGAAAACGGTCTTTTGCTTTCATTGCCTTGACATAGGTCAATAAAAAGGCTTTTTTTCATCGAAAGTTTTTCGATGATTTGTATCCTGTTGAGTCTGACTCTATCTTTGCATCGTGTTGTGAAGCGAAAAGGATAACAATCAGTTTGAAGGCATGAATGAGACGATATGCCCAATAGGTAATAGAAAGGTAAAAAGATTTTGATTTTCCAAGTAAGTAGATGTTGGATGAATCTATTCATGGCAACATTTTTATAGACTTGTCAATTTCACGTAGCGAATTTAAGAATTTAAGAATTTGAGAGATTTGAAATGATTTGAGTTAGACTCCCGGGCTTGCGATAAGTCCGGGAGTCTTTTTTATGTCCGTCAATGCTCCCGTCTTCTTTCTGGCTTCTGTGCGTCCCGTGCGGGCAAAAGAAAAGCCGTCCTAGTTTCACAACCGGGACGGCTTAGTAAGTCTAACTAATCAATTATAACATTTAAAGATCTGTGCTTATTTCCTATATGTATGTAGGTTGAATAGCCTGTATTTAAAACTTCTTTCCTTGAGCTTTCATGCGTTCATACCACGCCTTGCGCTCTTTGGTCAGATCGTATCCCTGCTTTGACAGGTAGTTGTTGATGCGGCCTTTGTATTTGCCGAAGGCTGCGTGCTTCTTGTTGGAGTTCTCAGCATCCATCGCATATTCGCGTGCCTCTTTCAGCCAGGCCAGGATCAGCTTCTTCTCGAAGTCCTTCAGAGTGGGAATCATGTCGCAATGGGCATCGTAGGTCTTTTTGACCACTCCGTAGGTCATGCCGTCTTTGACGGCTTCGATTTGTGCATCGTCCAGATAGAGCGAGAGGTTTGACTCCAGCTCGAAGTGGTGGCGGAAGAGCTCGCTGTCCTTGGCGTTTTCGGCTGCTTGCACAGCCGCGTTCTTGGCGTCGCCGGTAAGCTTTTCTTTGGCCTCCTTGACGGCTGCGTCGCGCTTTTCGTAGATGTCGTTGAGCAGGAAGTAACGGTTGGCGATGACGTTGCGCACGTTGAGTGCCGTCTCTTGGTCTGTCAGGCCCAGCCCGTCGACAATCTTCTGTGAGCGGTCGCAGATGGTCTTCACATAGTCCGCATCACGGTTTTCCTCGTTGAGCTGTACGGTCTGTGCCGAAGCGGACATGCCGACGAGCAGGAGGAAAAGCAGTATGAAATGAATCTTCGTTTTCATTGCCGCAAAATTACATCAATTTTCCTTTTTCTGCCAAAGTATCATAGTTATTTTTCAGGTCAGTCCAGTCAATTTTGTTCTTGGTACTGATTCCGTTGATGTATTTCTCGATGTTGGTGTATCCGTCACCGTTGCAGTCGCCGTTGGCATCGCTCGGGTCATTCGGATTCAGGCCGTTGGCTTTTTCCCATTCGTCAGGCATGCCGTCGCCGTCAGTGTCGACATACGGAGTACCGTGATATTCGGGGAAGCCGCCCATCTGTGCCGGCGAGGTGATGATGCCGAGCTTGTAGGAGTCGTTACCCATGCGGCGGTATTTGAAGTAGCCGTCTTTGTTCTGTGACTTTTCAGCCAGGCCCCACACGTCGCCATAGGTGTTTTCCTTCGGCAGTTTCTCGACGTAGTACGGTTTGCCGGTGCGCACTTCCTCGATGATATGCTGGTCGATGGCGTCGCGGCAGGGGATGGTCGCGCCCACGTTCTTCAGCACGTAGTCGTAAGCATCGCGGGTGTTCATGATGGTGATGTGGGGCATTTCAAACGGAGCCTTGGCACGCATCAGTTCCGTGTAGCCGTCGGTGTTCTCCTGGTCTTCGATTTGGATGCCGCCGTCCCAGTTGTCGCGGGTCACGCGCTCGTTGCCTTCCATGATGTTGCCTTCGGCAAACACGCGGCCATAGACCTTGTGGTCGAGCTTGCTGCGGCCTGATTCAGGCTTCAGGATACGGAATGCGATGGCGCCTTCCTTCGGAGTGGCAGGACCGGGCTTGTAGTAGTTGTTGATGAAGTTGTACATGGCTGTGTAGTCGCCGCCGTCGGAGGAGCGGTGTACCCAGTTGAACACGACATTGTTCACGAAGTTGAAGACGCCGTTCCAGCCCACTGACGGGTTACGTCCTGTGTTGCTGGCCCAGAGGTTGCGCATGAAGGCACAGTTCTCGCCGCCCAGCGTGCTGCCGAATGAGTGGTTGTAGGTGTCGAGCGCCTTGGCCGAGATGGTGTTCTGGATGGTCACGTTCACAGTCGGGAGTTTCAGCTCCTTGGCCTCGTATTGTCCCTCACTGGGGTCATACATGTGGCGGTAGAACGAGATGTTTTCATCCAAGCCCCAGGAGCACGAACAGTGGTCGATCATGATGTTGCCCACCGGGTTGCCGCCGAAGGAGTCGTCGCGGTGCCATACTTTCGTTTCGCCGCGGCGGAAACGCATGTGGCGGATGACCACATCGTGCGTGTCGACCCAGAATGACTGTCCGCTGACGACTACGCCGTCACCCGGAGCTGTCTGTCCGGCGATGGTGATATAGGGAGCGCGTACGATGATGGGGGTTTCGAGCTTGATGATACCTGACACGTTGAACACGACGATGCGTGCGCCGCCCTGGCTGCAAGCGTCGCGGAGCGAGCCGGGTCCGCTGTCGTTGAGGTTGGTCACGGTGATGACGCGTCCGCCGCGTCCGCCGAAGCTGTACATACCGCCGCCTTCAGCACCCGGGAATGCGGGAATCTTGGCCTGCGGGAGGTCACACGGACGGGAAGCCCAGGGCACGTAGGGACGGCCTTCCTTGGCTTCTTTCATCACGATGGGGAGAGCCTTGGCCCAAGCTGAATCGGCATAAGCGTATGCCTTCGTAATCATTTCCTTGTACTTGGCTTGCGCCTCAGGAGTGATTGAGGGATATTGGGCGTATGCGGAAGACGCTGCTCCGAGCATACCTGCTACCATGAATCCCAGTGCAAGTGTTTTTTTCATAATACTGTTTTTATGTGTTTCAATCTGATTGTTCGTTTGCTGCGTTACGTCTTTTAAGACTCACAGTCGCGATAAAGGTTTTATGCCGTCTTTTTATTTTATGATTTGTACACAAATGTTTATCTTTGTTTGTATAAATGCCTCATTTTTCGCCCATAGAGGCCGCCCGACCACGGATAGGATTCCGGGCGCGGGCCGACTCCTTTCCGTGGTCGGGCGCCTTCCTTTCGGTCCGCGGGCGGTGTTAAGGGGGTATTTTTTAACGGTGGTTAACCTTTTCGCTTGGCGCGGATGAACTCGACGACGCCCGGGATGACCGAGATGACGATGATGGCGACGATGACCAGCTTCAGGTTGTTCTGGATGAAGGGCTGGTTGCCGAAGAGATAGCCTGCATAGATGAACGAGGCCACCCAGAGCAGGCCGCCCGTGACGTTGTAGAGCATGAAGTAGGTGTAGTGCATCCGTCCCATGCCGGCCACGAACGGGGCAAACGTGCGCACGACGGGGACGAAACGTGCCAGGATGATGGTCTTCCCGCCATATTTGCGGTAGAATTCATGCGTCTTGTCCAAGTAGCTCTGCTTGAATATCTTCGAATTGGGATTGCTGAAAAGCTTCTTTCCGAAGAAATGCCCGATGGCATAGTTTGACGAGTCGCCCAGGACGGCTGCGGCGAAGAGGATGAGGGCCAGGATGTGCACATTGAGCGGCATGTTGGGCTGTGCGGCGATGGCTCCTCCCACGAACAGGAGCGAGTCGCCCGGCAGGAAGGGCGTGACGACGAGGCCCGTCTCGCAGAAGATGATGAGGAAAAGGATGGCGTAGGTCCACCCGTGGTAGTCGCGCACCATTTCGACCATGTGTTGATCGATGTGGAGGATAAAGTCGATGATAAATTCCATAGTCCGGTGAATAAAGTTATAGTGTTTGTTGAATAGTCTGGGGCTGTGGATTGGCCGTGCTTGTCGCAAGCCGCGGCGAAGATAAAGATTAAATCTGTATAAATTCTGAATTTGTCGGTTTTATTGTTAGTATATTTCTGCCTGGAAGCAAAGGTCTGTGGCGTATGCAGGCCCGCGGTTTCACTTCAGAAGTTTCCGTTCGTTGTCATTTTCCAGTATCTGCATCTGGTGTATCGCGATTTGATTGAGCTTGACAAGGCGTTCTCCCTGGGGCAGGCCTTGTTCGATGAACAGAGCATTCAGGTTTTCCATGTTCGACAGGCAGATAAGCTCGTTGATGGAGGCGTAGTCCCGTATGTTGCCTTTCAGTTCCGGATGAGCTTCCCTCCATTGCTTGGCTGTCATGCCGAACATGGCCACATTGAGCACGTCGGCTTCGTTGGCATAGATGCTGTTGGCTTGTGCCGGCGTGACTTCCTCCGGGATAAGGTTGTGCTTGATGGCGTCAGTGTGTATGCGGTAGTTGATTTTCGACAGTTCGCGTTTTGCCGACCAGCCGAGTTGCCGTTGTTCTTCGGCTTTCAGGCGTTGAAACTCTTTTATAACATACAATTCAAATTCGACGGAAATCCAGCTCGCAAATTTGAAAGCGATGTCTTTATGTGCATACGTTCCGCCATAACGACCTGCTTTGGATAAGATGCCAATGGCACTTGTTGTGTTTATCCACTTTGTCGGGGACAAAGTAAAGGCATTCAGTCCGGCTTCTTTTTTAAACCCCTCGAATTCGAGGAGTTTAAAATTCGGGTTGTATAGACTTTCCCAGACACCGAGATATTCAATCGTATTTCGGTTGCGTAGCCAGTTTCCGATGACCGCAGTCGGGTCGTCACTTTTGTATCTTGCTATGTCTGTCAGGCTGATGTAGTCATTTTCGTTGACTGATATGATTGTGACGGTCGTGTCTTTTACAGTAATCTTTGCCATTTGATGTGTTGATATAAGATTGGAAATTCAGATTTCCTCCAGCGCATAATACTGGTAGTCGCGCACGAGTGTTTGGAGAAGCATTTCGTCCGGACGGGTGCCGGCCGGCAGGCGGAGGGTGTCGATGACCTTGCGTGAAAGTTGGGCGATACGTGCTTCGCGCTCCTTATTATAGGTCTGGAGGGTACGGGTGATGACGTTCACCTGTTCGAGTGAGAGGTCTGCGGCCTGTGGGTAGACGGGGCTGTAATCCTTCGTCAGGTAGTCGAATTCGTCGAGGCTGACGTGCAGGCGGCGATAGTCCTTCTCTTTGATGACCATCGTGCCTCCCGCCAGATCGCCCAGCCGCTGGTGGTTCTTTGTCACGAGCACGAACACCAGCCCCAGGCCGCCGCCGAAAGCCAGGTCGACGGGATAGAGCAGCCAGCGCAGCAGGTAAGAGCCGATGGTGGGTTCGCTGCCGTCCACATGGGTCACGCGCAAGTGCATCAGCCGCTTGCCCACACTCTGCCCGTTGTTGAAGATTTCACAGAGCAGGGAGTAGAACCCCACGATGAAGGCACAGAGAAGGATGACGAACAATTCGGATGTGAAGTGTAAGATGTCATGGAGCTTGAAGAGCCCGATGACGGTGAGCAGCAGCAGTATGTCGTCGATGGCGAGCGCCAGTAGCCGTTCGCCTGCGCTGGCCGGTGTCTGGTCGATGCGCACATATTGTCCGGTGATGATGGTATTGTCCATGTGAAAAAAGCAATAGAGGCATTGCAAATGTATAATAAAACCTCTACTTTTGTTTCATTGTTGAGAAAGAAAGATTTAGTAAGCCATGAAAGAAGTGGTGTTTATTCGCCAGAACATAGAGAAATGGAGGCAGACCGAGCGTATCGTCGAGACCGCCTCCACCCAGTCGCCTGACCGTCTGGCCGATGTCTATGTCGACATCACTTCCGACCTCGCTTTCGCGCAGACACACTATCCTCGTTCGCGCATCACCCTCTACTTGAACAACCTTGCTTCCTCGCTCCACAATGAGCTGTATCGCAATAAGCGCGAGAAGTGGAGCCGTATCCTCACCTTCTGGCACACGGAAGTCCCGTTGGCCGTCTACGGGGCGCGGCGCGAGTTGCTCTGCTCCTTCCTCGTTTTCCTGATCAGTGCGCTTGTGGGCGTCGTTTCCCAGTTGGGCGAGCCGGATTTCGCCCGCTTCATCCTCGGTGACTACTATGTGGAGATGACGATTGACAACATCGAACGGGGCGACCCGATGGCTGTCTACAAGGGGATGGATGAGGGACTGATGTTCTGGGGAATCACCGTCAACAACATCCGTGTCTCGTTTCTCTGCTTTGCCGCAGGGTTGTTCACCAGCATCGGGACGGGATGGCTGCTCTTCGGGAACGGCGTGATGATAGGTGCTTTTCAGACCTTCTTTGCCCAGCAGGGTCTTCTGGGCGAATCCATGCTGGCCATCTGGCTGCACGGCACACTCGAAATCTCGGCTGTCATCATCGCCGGCGCAGCCGGCATAGCGATGGGCAACGGCTGGCTCTTTCCCGGCACGTATCCGCGCCTGACCTCGTTTCGCCTGGCTGCACGCCGGGGGATGAAGATTGTCATGGGGACAGTCCCCGTCTTTGTCGTGGCGGGCTTCATCGAGAGTTTCCTCACGCGCCACACCGATGCGCCCGATGCCTTGCGCCTGGGGCTTATCCTGCTTTCGCTGGCTTTTATCTTGTATTATTACATATATTTACCTAAAAAGAGAATTCATGGAAAACGTTTCTCCCAAGATTAACATCTATCAGCAGCGCGATTTCGGCGCGAAGATAACAGCCGTATTTGAGTTCATCCGTGAGAACTGGAAGCCCCTGTTGAAGTATATCGTGGCTTTCACGCTGCCTGTGTCCATCGTGCAGTCGTTCTGCATGAACATGTATATGCAGTCCAGTGTGTTCGATGCTCTCGAAACGGTCGATACTTCGACCGGCACGTTGATGGCTACCGGCGTCTACTATGGTCTTACCCTGATCTGTTCGATGGTGGGTGCATTGGTGGCCTATTCCTTGTTCTATGCCATGCTCGCGGCTTACGACCGGCGTGAAGAGCGGCTGCGGGGCATCACGTGGAAGGAGCTTTCACCCGACTTCTTCCGCTTCCTGCGGCGCGGATTCGTGCTGATGCTGTTCCTGTGTGTCATCCTCATCGGCTATTGTGTCGTCACGGCCATGCTGACTTTCATCGTGTCTTTCTTTTGGATACCGGCTTTGGTATTCATGCTGGCATGCTGCGTGCCGCTGGTTGTCGTCTATCCGGCCTACTTATTGGACGACTCCGGGCGCAGCTTGTGGGACACGTTCACCTGGAGTATGCGCCAGGGCTTCCGCTTCTGGGGGAGCACCTTCCTGGTGATGTTGGTGTGTTATCTGCTTACCAGCATCGTGAGCGGCGTATGCGCCGTGCCTTGGTACGGGATTTACATCGCGCGTCTCATCGTGGGAGTCTCGGCCGGCGGCGGGGCTATACTCGACAATAGTGTGCTCCTGAACGTGTTGCAATTCCTTTTGGGCGTCATCATGCTCTGCGGGACATACGTCTCATCCATCGTCGTCATGCTGGGTATGACCTACCAATATGGGCACATCCGCGAGAAGGTGGATGCCGTGACCGTGGACAAGGATATTAATAACTTCGACCAACTCTGACCTCTTCCTCCATGCAGACTTTGCCGACCGACACACTGACCTGCGACACCTCCCGCCTGCTCCAGTGGCGCAACGACCCAGACTACGACTATGCCCGCGGACTGATGGAGGCCACCGAAGGCCCTGTGGACCGCCTGCGCCGCTGGCTGATGGACAAGCTGTATGACTGGTTCGACTGGACGCTCAACGACTCGCAGATGAACTGGCTGTTCGTGGCCGTCGTCTTGGTGTGTGTGCTGCTGGTCGTGTGGTTTGTCTGGAGGAAGCATCCCGGACTGTTCCGCCGGGTGGGAGCGGTCAGCCGTCCGGCAAACGACGTCGAGGATACCATCTACGGCATCAACTTCGGAAACGAAATACGCCGTGCTGTGGAGAAGGATGATTATTACACAGCCGTGCGCTACACCTACCTGCATGTGCTCAAGCAATATCACGACGCCGGTCGCATCAACTGGCAACCCTACAAGACTCCCACGGACTATGTCTACGAACTGCGCTTCCCGGAGGCGCAGCCTGATTTCCGCCGACTGACGAACGCCTTCCTGCGCGTGCGCTACGGCAACCATCATCCCGACCGGGCTTTCTATGAAGACACGGCGCGGCTGGCCGACAGCCTGTCCGGCCTGACAGTGAAGGAAGGAGGCGAATCATGAAGAATTCGACGGCCTACGTGCTTTTCATCGTCCTGCTGCTGGGCATCGCCCTGTGGTCGCAGGTGTCGCGTCCGCGTCGCTTCGTATGGATGCCCACTTATTCACACTACGACACGCAGCCTTTCGGTTGCGCTGTGTTCGACTCGGTGCTTTCTTTTTCCCTGCCTCAGGGCTATGAGGTCATCAACAAGCCTCTCTTTGTGCTGGGGCGTGAAGACACGGCCCGTGTGCGCAACGTCCTCGTGGTGAGCAATGGCGTGGAGCTGGGCAAGAATGAGCGCGACACGCTCTTCCGCATGCTGGAGCGCGGCGCGAAGGTGATGCTCGTGGCGACATGGATTGACTCGGATTTGGAGGACACGCTTGGCGTTCACTTTGCCATGCAGGAGTTTTCTGACGTCGTGTCCGAGGGGACGGAACTGCTTCCGCCCTGCGACACCTTGTGCTGGGCCGGTGGAGCGGGAGGCTATCCGGAGCGTCGGTTCACCGTGCGTTCCGATTTCATGGATGACGGAGTCTATATGACGGATGTCTGCATGCCTGACGGCTGGGAAGAGTATTGGACGAAGCCGGGTCACTTCACGCGCCGGGTCTGGGCCTGGCAACACGACTGGATGCCGGGCGACACGTCGCGTGTGCGTCCCGTGGCGGTGAGCTTTCCCGTCGGGAAGGGTGAGCTGTTCTGGGTGCAGACTCCCCGGCTCTTTACCAACTACGGCATCCTCGACGACGACCATCGCGCCTATGTCTTCCGCCTGCTCAATCTGCTGAAGGATGCCCCCGTGGTGCGTACGGAAGTCTATGGCGATTCTTACGAGGAATTCATTGCCACATATGACAGTCATGGACCGTTCGACTATGTGCTTTCGCAGCCTCCCTTGCGCTGGGCATTCTATGTCGTGCTTGTCACCCTTGCCTTTTTCTTCTGCTTCACGGCGCGCCGCCGCCAGCGTCCTGTCCCTCTCCTGCCCTCTCCTGCCAACAAGAGCCTGGAATTCGTCAAGCTCATCGGCACGCTCTATTTCCAGCGCGAGACGCCCACGGAACTGGTGCGCAAGAAATGGCTTTACTTTGCTGACGAAGTGCAACGCCACACCGGCATTGATCTTCGTGACCAGGCCACAGCGCAGGAACGCGCGTCCCGCTTGTCGGAGAAGACCGGCATGGCGCAGGAGGACTTGCTCCCGCTGCTGACGCGTCTGGACGAAGTGCTGGGAGAGAGTGCCCGCCGTCCTGACAATGAAGAGATGAAGCGGCTGGTCGACCGTATGAACGATGTCTTGCGCCGGTTGTGAGTCTTGGAAAGACCGACAGCGGAGGTACTTGCTTTTGTCATTCCTTTTCTAAATGCCGCAAGGCGAATGCAGTGTCTGCGGCCATCTTCCCTAATGCTATCAAGCTCAGCGCATTGAGCATTTTCCTAAGCACCCTTGACAGAAGGCGAGAGCCGAGTAAAGGGTAAGCACGGGCGGAAAGGAGAGCGTCGTCGCCTACCCTCCTTTCCGCCCGTGCCTGCTGTCCATGCCCCATCGGGAGGGACTGCTTTTGTAAAACATTCTTTTAGTAAATTCCGCAAGTGCCAACTACGCCAAGAAAGTGGTCGAGTCAATATTTTTAGACGCGGATTTAAAGGATGACGCGGATAAATAATTAAAAATCCGCGTTCTCCGTGTCATCCGCGTCTAAAAAATGAAAGCAAACCCTTGATTGGCAAGATGCGGGCTTTCATTTTTCTTTTTTATGGTGGTCCTGTCCGTGGCATGTTGGCATCCATCTTTCAGAAGCTGATGCACCAGTCGGCACGACCGGATAGGAGCCTGTTTGTTGGTTTTCCTGCCATGCGCCCTCTCGGTCCGTAGGTATGCAGTGTGGGTGTCTTCCGGGCTGGATGTCCGCTGTCCGGGAAGGCCGGGCTGATAAATGTACATGATTTCTTTAGATAAATCGCTGCATTTTAGTGTGTTATTTAAAATGGATGTCTATTGCGGGAAGATGTGTCCCTGGCAGTGTTTAGTTAGCTTTGCTTAAAAATAAATTAGCACAAACAATATATTAGCAATTATGAAAAAAATACTGGTATGTCTTTTGACAGCTCTAATCGCTTCCGGAATGTTTGCGGCGACGGCTCCTGCTGATACCCTCCCGGCTATCCACGTATGCAAGGGCAAGGAAAAACGTCCTAACTATTGGTATGTCGGTGCAGGATATTCTGTCCCGTTCATGTTTGGCGACATGAGTTCACTAACAGTTAAACGTGATTTTTGGGGAAATAAACTCTCACTGAAGGGTGGTTACAGGTTTTCCTCCCTTTTCGGCCTGGAGATGGGCGTGTCAGCAGGCCGCATGCGCGGTTTTTCTCCCCGTTCGTCCGAAAAATTCCGATTGGGAACGGAAAATGCCATGACTTATTACCCTTATACGATTTTAGGAGGAAAGGATAATTACCAACCGGCACCCGACAACGCCGGTGTGTGGGAAAATCAAGGGAACAACATTTACATCAAGTCTATTCCTTACTCACAGATTTACAGTGAATCCTGTTATTGGGAAACATCGCTGCAAGCCGTGTTCAACTTCAACCGCCTGTTTACGCGCATTCCCGAAGGGCGTGAACAGCCTGTCTCGCTGCTGGTGAAGCCCGGCATTTACTTGCAGAAGTTCCACGCACAGGCCTGCTCGCTGGACGGGCATGACGAAGTCGCGCCCCAGCAGCGTCCTTTGTCCATCGGACTGGGAGGTGACCTGGCGCTTCATTTTGCCCTGACGCAAGAACTTGCTTTGGAGCTGAACAGCGGGCTGGTCTGGGTGAGCAAACGTGAGTTTGACGGCATACGGACCGCGCGTCGCAGCCACGATGATTTCATTTGGCAAAACGGCGTGTCGCTCATTTGGAAATTCCGCCGGAATGCCAGCAGACCCTGTCGCATGACTCCCATGCCGGATATGTTGTCCGGTCTGGCCGGAGAGACAGAGGTGCTCCCCTTTAGTGACGGAGATTTTGCGTTCAGCTACCTGACGCCCGATTTGAGTGTCCGCAAAGAACGCTCCATCAGCCGTCAGGCACATCTCTACTTCGTCGTCTCGCGTTGGGACATCCGTCCCGAATTGGGCGACAACTTGGAAGAGCTGGGCAAGATAACCACCGCTTTCCGTGAGTTGGCCGACGATGAAGACATCTCCATTTCCTCCATCTCCATCGATGGATATGCCTCGCCTGAAGGACCGCACGATTTCAACATCCTGCACGACGGCACGTCGTATGAAATACCTCTGCTGGGCATTAACTTCAAGCTCAATCCCGGCAATCTGTCACTGAAGGACCGCAACGGGCTCGACTCGCTGCTGCTGTTCAACCGCGAGGGGCAGACCATGGATGTGCCTTACATCTGTTCGCCCAATGTGGAACGCATCGAGGCCATGTTGCCTGCCGGTTGGAGCATGCGGGCGGACATCAGTCCCACTGACTCCACCAAGCGCATCATCCACCTCACAGCGCCTCAACTGATGGATCTGGACCGGTCGCAGTTTGAAGGCGGAGCCACATTCATTGCCTTCGACCAGAAGGGAGCGTCCGTAACGCAATTTATCAAACTGAAGTTGAAGAAGTACATGTATATCAACTTCTTCTACAATCCGCTGAACACCGTGGAGACCAACCGTCCGACCTCACCCTTGAACAGTATCGGTTTTTCCGACCGTGAGCGTCTGCACCTCCGCTTGTACTCCTTGGAGGGCAAGGACTTACAGCTTTACGGCGCGTTCGATGCCGGAAACGTGGCGAGAGGCCAAGACCCGTTGGAGTCTGTCCTGCATCAATACCCGTCGTTGGTATTCAACAAGAATGAGAAAGATGTGGAGAAGATGTTCAAGGGTGTCGGAGCGGTCTTTAATTCGGATTCGCTTGATCTGCAACTCAAGGATGGCGAGGACAAGCCTCAAAACATCCGTTACTGCAATCCGGAATGGGAACCCGTCAATCCCAGGAAATGGATTTTGAAGCCGGTGCCGCATGAGACTTACATGGCACAGTTCTCCTTTGAGATGAACAACGGCAGCAACAACGAGACGATGAGGCTCAAACGTGCCTCGGCCGAATGGTATATCGACGTGGCCAAGGCTTCGGAGCTCTTCGGCTTCAAGGACAACAAGGATGCCTTCGACTACACCAAGATGGTAATCCGCTTGAGCATGCAGGCGGTCTATCTGTACAGCGACTTCACGGCGACGACTTCCGGTTATACGGAGGCAAGGCCCAACACGATGTCCTATGACAAGGAGAAGGATGTCCTGACGTGCAGGTTCTGCACGCTGGGCAGCACTTCGAGCCAGTTTGAAGTGTTCTTCTACTACGACGGAGTCGGCAAGAAGACGTTCAAAACGAATTTGGGCCGGCTGGTTGCACCCGACATGCGTATGTCCTTGTTTTTGAACCAGGGTGTGGAACGGCAAGGATATACATATATGAATGCTTCGCTCCTCTATGATGCGGCTAATGAACGGACTACGATCTCTGAGACCAGATACGGGCTCAAGGATTTTGATGTCAGTCAAGACCTTCCGTTTAACCCGTAGGCAGGATAAGGCAGTTTACTTATAAAGTTTCCTATAAATCAAGAATCGACAATCCGGGGCTGTGATGTAAGATACCAATTACGAGCAGCCTCGGATTTTATTTTCAAGCAATGTCGTGAACGCGGGAAACACGAAAAGTGCCTTGCTCTGTTGTCCTTTCATCTTTGTTTTGTTTATATTTGCCTTGGAATAACTAAAAAACTTATATCATGGAAGAAAACAATGCTCCGGCTGCGGAACTGACACGTCTGGAATACCTGAGAGAGCGTATCGATTTGCTGGAGAAACAGATTGCCTCCGTCATCGTCGGCCAACAGCGAACCGTCGACTTACTGCTTACGGCTATCCTGGCTGACGGACATGTGTTGCTTGAAGGTGTGCCGGGCGTGGCCAAGACGTTGCTTGCCAAACTGACGGCGCGTCTCGTCGATGCGGACTTCAGCCGTATCCAGTTCACCCCTGACCTCATGCCGAGTGATGTGCTGGGCACGTCGGTGTTTGACATGCAGGGCGGCAAGTTCGAGTTCCACCGCGGGCCGGTGTTTGCCAACATCGTGCTGGTGGACGAAATCAACCGTGCTCCGGCCAAGACGCAGTCGGCCCTCTTCGAGGTCATGGAAGAACGGCAGGCCACCGTGGACGGCACTACCTATCCGATGGGCATGCCCTACATCGTGCTGGCCACGCAGAATCCCGTGGAGCAGGAAGGTACCTACAAACTGCCCGAAGCGCAGCTCGACCGCTTCCTCATGAAGATAACCATCGATTATCCCTCGGCCGAGGAGGAACTGGAAATCCTCACCCGCCATCAGCAACGGCACGACTTTCTGAAGCTCGAGGCTGTCAAGCCTGTGCTCTCATGCACGGAGGTGATAGAATTGCAGCGGATGGCGTCCGAGACTTTCGTCGACCCTTCCCTGCTGCGCTACATGGTACAAATCGTGCAACAGACGCGGCAGAGCAAAGCTGTCTTCCTGGGTGCTTCGCCCCGTGCGACGGTGGGGTTGCTTCGTGCCTCGAAGGCTTATGCCCTGCTGCAAGGACGCGACTTCGTCACGCCGGATGATGTGAAGTTTGTAGCTCCCTATGTGCTCCAGCACCGTGTCATCCTCACGGCTGAGGCCGAGATGGAGGGTTGGTCGGCAGTGAAAGCCGTGCACAGGCTCGTTGATAAAGTGGAAGTTCCTCAATAATGTGTGCTGACAATGTTTCTCACCCGTAGGTTCTATGTCGTGGCACTGTGCGTCATTCTGTTGTTGGGTGGCGGTCAGTGGTGGGGACTGCTGTTTGTGGTAGGAAAAGTGGCTTTGTGTCTTTGGGTGCTGACTCTGGCGCTTGACATCGTCCTGCTTTATGCCGGTAACGGTAGGCTGGAAGGTGTGCGCTGCTGTGCCGACCGTCTGTCCAATGGGGACGACAATCCGGTCCGGCTGGAAGTGACAAACACATACCGCTTGCCATTGCACGTGACGGCTGTGGATGAGGTTCCCGTGGAGTTCCAGCGGCGCGACCTTTCCTTCTCCCTGATGCTTGCACCCGGGGGACGAGAAACGCTTGCCTATACGCTGCGGCCCGTAAAGCGAGGGGAATACCGTTTTGGCCACGTGCGCCTTTTTGCCTCCACGCGGCTGGGGCTGGTGGAACGTAGGTTCACGGTGGGCGAGCCTTCTTCTGTCAAGGTCTATCCCTCCTACCTCATGCTCCGCCATTACGAGTTGATGGCCATTCACAATCATTTCTCCGACTTGGGCATCAAGCGTATCCGCCGTGTGGGCCATCAGACGGACTTCGAACATATCCGCGACTATGTGCAGGGCGACGACTATCGCACCATCAACTGGAAAGCTACGGCACGCCGCCACCAGCTCATGGTCAATGTCTACCAAGACGAGCGTTCGCAGCAGGTGTACAATCTCATTGACAAGGGGCGTGTGATGCAGCAGACGTTTGGAGGGATGACGCTTCTTGACTATGCCATCAACGCTTCGCTGGTGTTTTCCTATGTGGCCATCCGCAGGGAGGACAAGGCGGGGCTGGCCACCTTCGCTGACCGTTTTGAGACTTTCGTCCCCGCCTCACGTCAGGAAGGGCAGATGACTCTCTTGTCCGAGTCGCTCTACAAGGAACGGACCGCTTTCGGCGAGACGGATTTCTCTGCCTTATGTGTGTATCTGGAGAAGCGCGTGACGAAGCGCAGTCTCGCCGTGCTCTACACGAACTTCACCACGCTCGTGGAGGCACGTCGCCAACTTCCTTATCTGCAAAACCTTTCGCGCCGCCATTGTCTGCTTGTGGTTTTCTTTGAGGATGACGACGTGCGGGCATACGCTGCCTCCCCGGCCGGGACGACGGAGGACTATTACCGCCATGTCATCGCCGAGAAATTCATCTACGAGAAGCGGCAAATCGTTGCCCTGCTCAAGCAGCACGGCATCATGGCCCTTCTCACCTCTCCCGCCCGCCTGACGGTGGATGTGATTAACAAGTACATTGAGATAAAGACGCGGCAGCTGCTGTAAGGCTTATGTAAAGATGTGTCTTATCCAAGTCTAGATAAGGTCATTATCTAGTCTTGGATAGATGCTTTACTTCCCGCGCAGGATTTTCTTGATGTCGTTCAGCTTGTTGAGTGCTTCAAGGGGCGTGAGGTTGTTCACGTCAAGATGGAGCAGCTCGTCACGTATTTGGCAAAGCACGGGGTCGTCAAGCTGGAAGAAGCTGAGCTGCATGCCGCCTGTATGGGATTCCGCGGTGGGGGTGCTGTGAGCGATGCCTTGCTGGCGATTGTCGCGCTCCAGTTGCTTGAGGATTTCGCCGGCCCGGCGTACGATGCTTTTGGGCATACCCGCCATCTGCGCCACGTGGATACCAAAGGAGTGTTCGCTACCGCCGGGTTCCAGCTTGCGCAGGAAGATGACCTTGTTTCCCACTTCCTTCACGGATACGTTGTAGTTTTTGATACGGGCGAACGATTTCTCCATTTCGTTCAGCTCGTGGTAGTGTGTGGCAAAGAGCGTGCGTGCCTTGGCCTTCGGATGCTCGTGGATATACTCGACGATAGCCCAGGCGATAGAGATGCCGTCGTAGGTCGACGTGCCTCGTCCCAACTCGTCGAAGAGCACGAGGCTGCGGGGCGAGAGGTTGTTCAGGATGTTGGAAGCCTCGTTCATCTCCACCATGAAAGTTGATTCGCCAACCGAGATGTTGTCGCTTGCCCCCACACGGGTGAAGATTTTATCCACCAGGCCGATGCGTGCGCTGTCAGCAGGGACGAAGCTGCCTATCTGGGCCATGAGCGTGATGAGCGCGGTCTGTCGCAGCAGGGCCGACTTACCTGCCATGTTCGGGCCGGTGATGATGATGATTTGCTGGGAGTGCGAGTCGAGCAAGACGTCGTTGGCGATGTAGTTTTCGCCGACGGGCATTTGCCGCTCGATGACAGGATGGCGTCCCTGCCGGATGTCGAGCACGTCGCTGTCGTCGATGATTGGGCGCACGTAGCGGAAGGCTGCGGCGGCGTTGGCGAACGACAGCAGACAGTCGAGCCGGGCGATTTGGTTGGCATCGACCTGTATGGTCGGGATGTATTCGGCCAGTGCGGCGACAAGTTCGGCGTAGAGCTTGTTTTCGAGCGTAAGGATTTTGTCCTCCGCGCCCAGGATTTTTTCTTCATATTCCTTCAGCTCCTGTGTGATGTAGCGTTCGGCATTGGCTAGTGTCTGTTTGCGTATCCATTCGGGCGGCACTTTGTCCTTGTGGGCATTGCGCACCTCGATGTAGTAGCCGAACACGTTGTTGTAGCCGATTTTCAGGCTGGGGATGCCTGTCAGTTCGCTTTCGCGCTGCTGGATTTGCAGCAGATAGTCTTTGCCTGAGAACGCGATGTGGCGCAGTTCGTCGAGCTCCGTGTTCACGCCGTCGGCGATGACGCCTCCTTTGTTGAGCAAGACGGGCGGGTCGGCCTTGATTTCCCGTGCGATGCGGTCTCGCATTCCTTCGCAGACATTGAGTTGCTCCCCGATGCGCCGCATGCTGTCGCTTCGCGCCTTTTCACAGGCACGTTTGATGGGTTCGATGGCTTGCAGGGCGGTCTTCAGTTGCACCAGTTCGCGCGGGTTGACCCGTCCGACGGCCACTTTCGAGATGATGCGTTCCAGGTCGCCGATGAGGTGGAGTTGTTCCTCGATGAGTTGCTTGAATTCCGGTTCGCGGAAGAAGTATTCCACCATGTCGAGTCGTTCGTTGATTTGTGCTTCACTTGTGAGCGGGAACACCATCCAGCGTTTGAGCAGGCGTGCGCCCATTGGTGAGATGGTGTGGTCGATGACGTCGAGCAGGCTCGTGCCTCCCTCGTTCATGCTGCTGACCAGTTCCAGGCTGCGCACGGTGAATTTGTCGAGGCGCACGTAGCGGTCTTCTTCGATACGCGCCAGCGAAGTGATGTGTCCGAGCTGCGTGTGTTGTGTCATCTCCAGGTATTCCAGGATGGCGCCTGAGGCGATGATACCCATCTTCAGGTGGTCGACCCCGAAGCCCTTGAGGTTTTTCGTCTCGAAATGTTTCAGGAGTTTCTGCATGGCTGTCTGTTCGGTAAACACCCAGTCGTCCATCTCGAAGACGACGAATTTTGAGCCAAAGTTGCCTTCGAACATAGCTCTCCGCCCGCGCTCGAAGAGCACTTCTTTCGGGGCGAAGTTACTCAGGAGCTTGTCCACATAGTCGGTCGTGCCTTCGGCTGTGAGGAACTCGCCGGTGGAGATGTCGAGGAAAGCCACACCGCAAGCCGTCTTGCCGAAATGCACGGCTGCAAGGAAATTGTTCTCTTTATAGTTGAGCACATTGTCGTTGATGGACACACCGGGGGTAACCAGCTCCGTGATGCCACGTTTCACCAGTTTCTTGGTCAGTTTCGGGTCTTCCAGTTGGTCGCAGATGGCCACCCGCTTGCCCGCACGGATGAGTTTGGGCAGGTAGGTGTCGAGTGCGTGGTGGGGAAATCCGGCCATCTCCACCACTTTGCCTTGTCCGCTGTTGGATCGTTTGGTGAGGGTGATGCCCAGGATGTCAGACGCGACGACCGCATCCTCAGAGTAGGTTTCATAGAAGTCGCCACAGCGAAACAGCAAGACGGCATCGGGATGCTGTGCCTTGAACTCGAAATACTGTTTCATCATGGGCGTGAGAGCCACATCGTTTGCCATTGTTTATATGATGAGAATTTATGCAGGAATATTTTTAAATAAGTGGTGCAAAGATACGAAAAATCGCTCAAAGCCGTGACCGTCTTTTTGCTTCCATTCCGCCATCTTGCTCTTTGTAAGTCCTTTTCGGAGGCTATAAAAATGGCCTCGGACGGAAAGGAGGGTAAGCGGGAGCGGAAAGGAGGGTAGCCGACCACGGAAAGGAAGGCGTGGACGGCTGCCCTTTATGGTGTCCTTCCGCCCATATGGATGCCTCATTCCGAAGAGTCTGTTTTAAGGACGGGGATTCAAGTGTGCATTGTTGTTTTTCATACTCATATTTGTTACATTTGCAGCAAGAACAAAAAAACTGCACGCTTATGAAAGACAACCTTATCCGCTTCGATTGGGCCATGAAACGTCTGCTTCGCGACAAGAGCAACTACGTGGTGCTTGAAGGCTTCCTTTCCACCCTGCTGGGCGAAGACCTTCGCATCTGTCGCTTCCTGGAAAGCGAGTCGAACCAGGAAGACGCGACCGACAAGTTCAACCGTGCCGACATCCTCGTGGAGGACACGCGGGGGCGGCTTCTCATCGTCGAGGTGCAGAACAACCGGGAACTTGACTATTTCCACCGAATGCTCTACGGCGTGTCGAAGACCATCTCCGAGTACATCAACCTGGGAGATGCCTATGACAAGGTCCGTAAGGTCTACTCCATCAACATCGTCTATTTCGGCCTCGGACAGGGGAAGGATTACGTTTACCACGGTAAGACCGTCTTCCGCGGCCTGCACGACCCGAACGACGTGTTGCGCCTGTCCGCGCGTCAGCAGGAGATATTCATTGGCAAGGATGCAGGCGACATTTTCCCCGAATACTACGTCCTGCGCGTGAACGACTTTGACCGTGTGGCGAAGACTCCGCTTGACGAGTGGATAAAGTTCCTCAAGACGGGTGAGATAGACAGCTCTGCCACGGCCAAAGGCCTGCCTGAGGCCCGTGAACGCCTCCGCATAGACTCCCTTCCCGATGCAGAAAAGCGGGCCTACATCCGCGACATGGAAGCCCTGCGTTATCAACGTAGTGTCATCAAGACCGGTTGGGATGAAGGACACACGGAAGGATTGGCTGAAGGAAGAGCTGAAGGAAGAGCCGAAGGATTAGCTGAAGGAGAAATCCAGAAAGCCAAAGAGATTGCTAAAACATTGAAATCTATGGGTGTTCCCATGGATACGATTGTGCAAAGCACACAGTTGTCAGCTGAAGAGATAGAGCAGTTATAGGAGGTTTACTCTATCTATCTGTTTGTGGCGTGGCATGTTGCCGGTAGTCATCAGACGGTCCGCTTCTACGGGCTGTATGGTGACTTTTATCTTATTGTGTTCTTTGTAGTGTTATTGTCTGTGATAAGCTTTCGATAGTCAAATATTTATATATTGTAAACTTGCAATTTTTGTATTATAAGGCTACTATGCATCAGGAAAAAAGATAGATTGTTCCTTGGTTGGCATTGAAATAGTCTTTTTCTTTGCTTAAGAAAAAAAGTAACAATGGAAATCTAATCTATGATGACAAACCTTAAATGGCTCATCTTGGCCGGTCTTCTCTTGTCTGTTCTCCGGCTGGATGCTCAAACTGTTGTCGGACAAGTCGCAGACGAACAAGGACAGCCTTTGCCTTATGCCAACGTGGCATTGCTCACCCTACCCGACTCTGCGTTTGTCGCAGGCTCTATCACTGACGAACAAGGACATTTTATGCTGAAAGATGTTGTGCCGTCCGGGCTTGTTCGCATCTCATCGGTGGGTTATGTCACAGTCTATAAGGAAACACGTGCAGATATAGGTGTCATCATTATGCAACCCGATGCGCACATGTTGCAGGAAGTTGTGGTAAGGAGTCGTCTGCCTGTGACCCGTATTTCGGGCGATGCGCTGGTGACCACCGTGCAGGGGAGTGTACTGGCAGAGGCTGGTTCGGCCGGTGATGTGCTGGCACGTATTCCTGCTGTAATCCGGCGGGACGACGCTTTTGAAGTCTTTGGAAAAGGCGCTCCGCTCATCTACATCAACGGCCGTAAGGTGCGCAGCATGGACGAACTGGAGCAACTCAATTCTTCTGACATCCGTCAGGTGGAGGTGGTGATCAATCCCGGCGCACGTTATGACGCTTCGGTGAAGTCCGTTATCCGCATACGCACGGTGAAACGCAAGGGCGACGGTTTCGGTTTTGACGTGCGTTCCACTTATAGTTATGCGGAGAAAAGCCAGTGGCACGAGCAGGCTAATCTGAACTACCGTCACGATGACCTGGACATCTTCGGTTCGCTGACCTATCGCCGGAACGTCCGTCTGCAAGATTCCCATATCAGCCAGGAGACGCAGGCCGATGCCCTCTGGCAGCAAGAGAACACGATGAACAATGAGTCGCTGAGTGAGCGGGTGGAAGCCGTGACGGGATGGAACTACGCCTTCGGCCGGGAGCATTCACTCGGTATGCGCTACAGTCTGCGGGCCATGCCCAAAGACCGTGTATTGTCGGGAATCACCAGCCGGGTGTGGCAAGACTGTGCGTTTTACGACAACTGGACATCGCACAGCCGGAACGAGGGTGACCACCGTCCCACTCATCAACTGAATGTCTATTATAGCGGCAAAGCGGGCCGGTTGTCCATTGACTGGGATGCCGACTACTATGGTGGGAAGAGCAATACACGCAATTTCACCCACGAAGACAGTCAGGAGCAGGAGAGCCGTAACGTGAACTCCGCCAATCACATCAACAATCGCTTGTTTGCCACGAAGCTGGCCCTTTCTCATCCGTTGGGAGGCGGCACGCTGGCCTTTGGTGGAGAATATTCCTGGACGCATCGCCGGGATGACTACCTGAGCGAGAATATCCTCCTTCCTACTTCGCGCAGTAAAATCAGGGAACAGAACGTGGCGGCCTACGCGGAATACAGCCGCACGTTCGGCTTTGGCGCGCTTACGGCAGGATTGCGTTACGAACACGTCTCTTTTGATTATTATGAGAATGGACAACGCAGCGATAGCCAAAGCCGCCGCTACGATGATGTGTTCCCCAACGTATCGTATGCTACGTGGCTGGGCGACCTTCAGTTGCAGGCCTCCTATACGGCGAAGATTGAACGCCCTTCCTATCAATACCTGAGCAACAACGTGAGCTATGTCAATCGCTTCACGCTTCAGACCGGCAATCCTGCATTGAAGCCGACAGTCGTCCATGATGTGTCGCTCAATGCCGCTTGGAAGTTTCTGGTGGGCATGGTGAGCTATCAGCGCCGTACGGATGACATCATCTATTGGGGCGAACAGATGGCAGACAATCAAGCTGTGACTTTGGTCGGCAATAAGAACATAGGTTGTATACCGATGTTGACAGCCTACATTGGCGCTACGCCTGCTGTCGGGTGCTGGTCGCCGAATGTGGGCGTCGGAGTCAGCAGGCAATGGCTCACGCTGGAGACTGCCGTGGGTGAAAAAGTGATGGATAAGCCGATGTGGACAGCCGAGTGGGGAAACACATTTTCCCTTCCCCGCAAATGGCGGGTGAGCTTGGACATGTCGTACCAAGGCAAGGGCTACTATCAAAACGTTTATATGTCGCGCGACATGTTCACTTGCAATGTGTCGGTGAAGAAATTATGGCTGGACGATGCGCTGAGTGTGGAGTTGCGTGGCAACGATTTGTTCCACAGCCGGAAGGACGGGAACATCGTCCAGGTAGACCGGCATGTAGACCAGCGTAACACCATCAACAGCCGTGAGTGTGTCCTTACACTACGCTACAAGTTCAATGCTGCCAAGAACAAATACAAAGGCAAAGGAGCCGGGCAGGAAGAAATCAGGCGTTTCTGAACGCATGCATTTTCCCTGTATGGGAGGATGTGGACAAATTGCTGTTTATAACATTATCCGTTATGGTGGCTGTTGGTGTAGTCCACATACCACTCGTAGAAGCGGCGGATGCCTTCCTCGACGGACACGGACGGGCGGTAGCCGAAGTCCTCATAGAGGCGCGTCGTGTCGGCGTAGGTGCGAAGAACGTCGCCTGGCTGCATGTCGGTCATCTCCATGACGGCTTTCTTGCCACAGGTGTCTTCCAGCACGTGGATGAACTTCATCAGCTGCACAGGTTCCGAACGGCCGATGTTGTAGACGCGGCAGAGCGGCTCTGCCGTCGGCATGCGGTCGAAGATTTGCATCACGCCTTCCGTGATGTCGTCGATGTAGGTGAAGTCGCGGTCCAGGTGGCCGTGGTTGAATACGCGGATGGTTTTGCCCTCGAGGATGGATTTCAGGAAGAGGAAGGGAGCCATGTCGGGCCGTCCTGCCGGGCCGTAGACGGTGAAGAAGCGCAGTCCGATGGTGGTCAGCCCGTAGAGCTTGTGATAGACGTGGGCCATCAGTTCGTCGGTCTTTTTCGTAGCGGCATAGAGGCTCACGGGGGAATCTGTCGGGGCGTCTTCACGGAAGGGCACGTCGCAGTCTGTGCCGTAGACGCTGCTCGAGCTGGCATAGAGGAGGGTCTTTACGGTGTGGTGGCGGCAACACTCCAGTACGTTCAGGAAGCCCACGACGTTGGAGTCGATATAGGCCTGCGGGTTTTCGATGGAGTAGCGCACGCCGGCTTGTGCGGCCATGTTGATTACCACGTCGAAGGCTTCGTCGGCAAAGAGCCGTTCCATCCCGATGCGGTCGGTCAGGTCGAGCTTGATGAAGCGGTAGTCCGGGCTCAGGCTGCTTGTCGTCATCCGGCCGTCGCGTATGTCGCCCTGTTCGATGCCTGCATAGGCCAGCCGTGCATATTTCAGGCGGGTGTCGTAGTAGGAGTTGATATTGTCCAGCCCCACGACACGGTGTCCGCGGGTGAGCAATGCTTTCACGAGGTTAGAGCCGATGAAGCCTGCGGCTCCTGTCACTAATATATTCATGGCAACTGTTTGTTTTGATGGGGTTTGGTAGAAGTATGAACTTATTTGACCACTATGGCAGCGTATTTCCCCACTTCGTAGATTGTTGCGCCGGGGAAAGCTGCCGCCAGTTCGTCGGCAAGTTTGGTGCGTGTCAGGTAGACGAATCCATGTTTGCCTGTGGCCTTTGCCTCGTCGGGCGACATTTCAGGAGGTTTGTGTCCCAAGTATTTCTCAATGCCTTCGGTGCGGCCAAGCTTCCATGTGTAGAGTTCTCCGGAGCCGCATTCCCGGGCCAGCTCCATTCCTTTTTCACACACATGCCCGTAGCCTATCTGTTTGTTCAGTTCGGGCATGTCCCATCCTCCGATGAAGAGGCCCAGCAGGAGTCCGATGGCCAGTGTGCGGATGCTGGGTTGTACACTGTTGCGGCGTGCCTGCAGGTAGAGTGAAATCAGGCCTGTGGCTGCCAATATGCCTGCACAGGCCAGCAGCCAGGCTGACCCGAGGAAAGCCGTCTTCTCACGTTGTGCCAACACGAGCAGCACCGGAAGGGCTGCCACGAAGACCACGGCTGGCAGGACTACAGCAACCTTTGTCCAGCGGCTCCGTTCGCAGCGCGGCAGGAAGAGCAGTGCGCCGTAGACGAAGAAGGGGAATGCCGGGAGCAGATAGATTTGGATTTTCGAACTGATGCAGGAGAGCATGACGAAGGTCGTCCCGGCGATGATGAAGAAGAACTGTTGCAGGTCGGTCTTCACCCAGCGTCGGCACAGGGCCGTGAGGAAAACGCCCACGACAAGGAGCGACCACGGCGCAAGGGAGTACCACACGGTGCCGAAATAGTAGTAGAACGGGTGTTGATGGTGGAACGAGCTGACCGCGCGGTCCACGGTCTGGTGGAAAAGCAGGTTGTCCAGATAGGCTGTGTCTCCTTCGAGGAAGACCGAGCCAAACCAAAGCACACAGCCTCCCAACAATACGCTCCATGTGCGCCATCCCCAATAACGCCCGAAAGAGCGCAGGTCACGTTTCGCGATGAGGAACACGGTCGTGCCGAGCAGCGGCACGAGGATGCCCACCGGTCCTTTGCTGAAAAGCGCCATGAACACGTAGAAGGGAAACAGCCACCGGTCTCTTCCGGGATGGACGCTGTGTCCGCTCCAGAGGCGATAGAAGGTGTGGAGCGACAGCACGATGAACATGCACATGAGCATGTCCATGCGCAGGTAGAGCATCAGGCCCAGGAACAGGCCGCAGGTGAGCATCATCCATCGTCCGGTGGAGCGCAGGCGTTCGTCGGCTTCGAGTCCGGCCCAGCGGTCCATGACATAGACGGTCACGAGTCCCGGCAGGAGGGAGAAGAGCGACAGCAGCCACATCGGGTATCCGCCCGTCAGCCACTTGGACAGCATCAGCAGCCAGAAATAGAAAGGAGGCTTGTCGGCATACGGTTGCCCGTCGAGGGTGAAGGTGAAGAATGTGCCGTCGCGCAGGGCTTCGTCGACGATGCTCAGGTAGCGTAACTCGTGGTTGGGCATGAAGTCGCGCAGCAGGATGAAGGGCAGCATGGCCAGCAACATCCAGAGGTAGGTGTGGAGTCGTTTCATGATCGGGAGGAAGGTTTGGGATGGGTGCCTATCCAGAGGTTGCGGGCATAAGCGATGAGGCCGCCGGCCTGCCCGAGGATGAGCACGATGTCGGTGCGGATGATGCCATAGGATACGATGAGCAGCGAGCCGGCCATGCTGATGACCCAGAAGCCGGTCGGCAACACGGACTGTCCCTTGTGGCGGGAATAGAACAGCTGGTAGACGAAACGCAGCGTGAACAGGATTTGCCCGGCTGAGCCGAAACAGATGAGCCACAGCGGGATGTTCTCGTTGCGGAAGAGGTCGTCAATGAACGTCTCATTGTGCGTCACGACCCACAACACGGCTACGACAGGCGTGAGCAGCAGCACGGCACGCAACACGGCGTAAAGCCGCCGCCAGATGCCTTTCTCTTTCAGGTTCCACAAATAGATGTAATAGGAAATGAATTGTCCCAGGATGATGGAGAAGTCGTCGCGCATCCAGCCGTAGATGCACAACAAGTAGGCACCCGCCACGCTGAATATCCAGAAGAGCGAGGGAGAAAGCACCTGACGTGCACGCTCGGAGAGTATCCACTGCACCAGCATACGTGCCGAGAAGAAGGCCTGGGCCAGGAAGCCTATCGAGAGGACCAGAAGAGACTGTGTCGTCATTGCTCCGTCAGATTGGTTTCCGCCACGCGATAGTTGATATAGCGTTTCTTCATCCATCGGTAGGCAAAGCAGTCCATGAAGGGCGACACGAGCCGGTTCCATAAGTGGTATTTCGACTGTCCGGCCGTGCGCGGGAAGTGGCGGACGGGGATTTGCTTGATGCGTCCGTCCTGCAGGAGCATCAGGGCAGGCAGGAAGCGGTGCATTCCGTTGAAGAAGGGGATGCGCTTGGCATAGTCGGTGTGCATGACTTTGAGCGGGCAGCCTGTGTCCTGCACGCCGTCGTTCGTCATCATGCGCCGGAAGCCGTTGGCTATCTTCGATTGCAGGCGTTTGAAGAACGTGTCCTTGCGGTGTGCGCGGATGCCCATCACCAGCTCATAGCGGTCGATGTCGGCCAGCAGGAGGTTGAAGTCTTCAGGAGTGGTCTGCAAGTCGGCGTCCATGTAGCCTACATAGTCTGACTCGGCAGCATCAATGCCTGCCTTCATGGCACCGCTGAGGCCGCCGTTTTTTTGGAGGGAGATGAAGTAGAAGTCTTTGTTGCGTCGGCAGATGTCGGTCATGAGTTGTTTGCTTCGGTCGGTGGAGCCATCGTCCACGAAGAGCACGCAGGCCGGATAGAGTGAATGGGGGAGGAATTCGTTCAGGGTCTTTTCCAAAGCCCCCATGTTGTCCTCTTCGTTATATACAGGCACCACGATGGTAAACCGATAAGCGGCAGTCTTGTTCATGTTAAGTTCGGTTATAAATAGTCGAGAATAAATTGCGCCGCAAATTTAATACCACTTTCTGTAGTAATTCTGAAGAATAGTGAAAAATCATCTTAAAAAGACATCTTTGGCGAGATTTGGCCGACTTTATTGACTGTCGTACCTGTTTGCAGCTGAAGGATGGAAACCTGCCCGGCTTTCGTGACTCTTCATGCCCGTTTTCCAGCTTCTTAAAAACTTTCACTTGGCTGGTCTTGTTTTTTAGGAAAAATGTTGTCGGATGGGAATAGATACCCTACATTTGTCGCCAAAATATGAAGTTTCATGTCACGGCTAAAGATGAATGTAAGAACTGTAGGTCCTGAGGGTGTGGAGTGTGCATCCATCCCGGATGATTTGCCGAAGGGAAGAGGCTGCGAAGTATGCCTCAAGATACTTCAATGCTTGAACCAAAAGCGCGTCTATCTGGACCGAAATCTTTCTTTAGCGAAATTTAGTTCAATAGTGGGCACGACTATTGCACGATGAGGGTATAAAAATAGGGCTATTTCCTTTGCGGGAAATAGCCCTTATTTGTTTGTAGTTCTGTTCTTATAGACAGGGTTGATTATTCAGCCTTGACAGTGATGTCGTAGGTCTTTGTCTGTCCCCATACATCCACTACGGATACTTTCACTTTGCAGTCTTGCGCGTTGACGATGACGGTATCATCTTTTCTCGAAATGGTCAAGTTGCCGTCTGCGCCGAATGTATTTCCGCTCAGCGAGAGATACTTCTTGGCGTTTTCTCCGTCCAAAGCCACTGTGTAAGATACCACACGGGCGTCTTTCTTATTGCCTGTGATGGCATATTCCTTGCCGGCCTGGTCTTTGAACAAGATGTCGCTCAGCTTCAAGGTCGCGTCAATACCGTTGGATACGGACAAGGCTTTGCCTTCATAAGCGATAGTTCCGTCATAGATTTGCGAACGGACTTCCACGGTGATTTCGTCGGTAGTCGCATCCAAGTTCGGGTTGCCGAACGGACGGTAGGTGACGGTCACTTTGTGTGCCTTGTTGACATCGGCATTGGAAATCTTTGCTTCGCTAGCACCCTCGTTGGAGAACCAGCTTCCTGTGGTGTGTCCATCAGAGAACATCACGTATGGCAGGTCAGTTGCTGCAAACTTGTAGAGCACATCCATGTCGTAATCGGAGTAGCCGTTGGTGGCGATAGTCGGATATACCTTGGCTGCATTGCCGTCGAAATAGGCACTTTCGCGAACGAAGGTGTAAGCGGTTGGTTTGCTGATATTTATATTAAACTCTAAAGTCTTTTCTTCAGAGCCATCTGCATTCGTCAACTTGATGACGGCCTTGTAAGATTCTGCAAATACCTTGGTCTCATTGAATGTCATCTGAGCAAACCAGTCATTATAACCATATCCATCCGGTTTAGATACGAAGGTTACTTTACCCAAAACATTTTCAAGGTCAGGTACGACTACAGGCATTCCGTCTACGTAAACTTCAGAATTAACAAATGAATATTCCGGAGTAACGGCTTGGCCGTTGTTTACAAAGCCATTCAGAACGTCTTTGCCGTCGATGGCTACTTCTACGGTCTTCTTCTTCAAATCCCAATTCCAGTTGAAGTCGTCGAGTGTGATTTCACTTCCGGCAGTAGCCGTGATTTCCATTGCGACTGCATTTTGCGAACCTTCAACGTCTTCAAACACTTCGCCATTCAGTGCCATGTAGTTCAGGCGTACATAGGTGACGGCAGTCGAGAAGCTCTTGCTGACGGTGATGGTCTTGTTGGCGGCATTGATGCTTACGCCGTCTTTTGCAGCTTGTGCGGTAGAGGCTTTCGCGATGGCCAAATAGTAGTCGGCTGCTTCCCAAGTGTCGTAGTTGCGAAGAGCCAGCTTGAGGAACTCATCCCAAGTGTAAGTCTTGCCCACTTCGAGGTTGGCTTCTTGTAAGAAAGGAGTGGCCGTAGTGCCTGTGATTACGCCGATATTAACGTCATAGCGTGAGGCGATCACTGTGCTTTCATCGTTGATGGAGTTTGTTTGCAGTGAGTAAGCGGCTTTGTTATCCACCGTTACACCTTCGGGAATGGTGAGAGAGAGGTTCCACAAGCCTTTGTTAGGTGTCTCTTTATCAGCTTCTGTAGCACGTGTAAGCGGTTTGGTGCTCATGTTTTGAGTAGCCTCAGACACTTCAAACTTGGTTTCTCCCTTGCTGTTGACTAAGGAGAATTTATAGAGGCTGGCGTCGGAATTCAGCGGGTTGACTTGAGCTACGAGTTGAGCTTTGTTTGACACCAGGATTTCACCGTCTTCGTAAGTCTTTCCATTGAAAGTCACCTTCTTGCCTTGTTCATTCTTGCCCAAGGTTACATTTACAGAGGGTTCGCTCAGTATGCCATTTTTAGCGTCGTAAGCATACACTTCCAGTGAAGTGATGTCTGCTGTCTTCGGCAGGATGACTTTGTGGAATTCCGTCGTGGCATTGCCTTCAGCATCGGCAACGACGATGTTCAGTTCCCAATAAGCTTCATATTCCACGACGTAAGAAGCTGTACCTACGGCTGAGCCTGCTTCCACGTATTTCTCGTTTTCAGCATCCCAGACCATCCATGTGCCGTTTTCGATATAGGGAGACTTGCCGTCTTCTCCGGCAGGACCTCTTTGGCCTTGAGTGCCTTCAGCGCAGATGCCGGTGTCTTCTTTCGAACCGTCGGGATTTACCTTAATCCAGTTCTTGGACACTTCGTCGATTTCCCAAGACGTACCGTTCTGTCCGGCTGCGCCAGTGTCGCCCGTAGCACCCTTCTCGCCGTCCTTGATTTCGAGGGTGCTTCCGTCAGAGAGAGTAAGCACGTAACCGTTGCCGGCCGTGTTTCTCTGAAAACTCGTCACCCATTTGCCCTCTTTAATCTGTTTTTGGAGTTCTGCGATGGATGTTTCCACTGCAGAGACTCTGTCTCTAAGAGTGTTGATGTCATCATCATAGTCCTTGCAAGACGACATCATTCCTGTTGATAGCAGCGCTGCACTAAACAGGAGTGCGTTCATAAACTTTTTGTTGTTCATAATAGCTAAAACTTTAAATTTAAAGATTTTAAAATGTTATTATTGTCATTGCTGTTGATTCTCTCCGAGTCCTCCTTCCGAGTGGACAAGTATTGGTTCGGGGTCATCCCTTCACACCGCTTGAATGCGACGTAGAATGTGCTCTTGGAGGAGAAGCCGCAGATGTAGGGGATGTCTTTTAGCCGATAGATGCGTTTGTCGAGCATCATTTTAGCATACTGCACTCGATACCAGTTGATTAGCGATTTCAAATTGCATCCGAAGTAGTCGTTCACGGCATTAGATAAGTAGGTAGTATTCGTGCCCACTATTTTGGACTTTTTTGTAATGCGCTTGTTGACAGTGCGATAGCTGGATTTTGAAAGAATGGCAGGTGACCATGAGGTGACGAGAGTTGGTCGAGTTTTGTAAATCTGGGACTTTTTTGGGGCGAGAAAGCGGGTCTCCGGTACGAAGTGCGGAGTTGCCGCTTCGGGAGTGAAAGGGCAGACGGGTTCTTGCCGGTCCGACCACGGGATAGAGGGTAGCCGGGGACGGAAAGGAGGGTAGCCGACCACGGAAAGGAAGGCGTGGTCGGCTACCCTTAATAGGGCTTGAAGGGGGCTTCCTGAGGCGTGTTCCGGCATCTTTATTTCGTTAAGAAAAAGTTCAACAGAAAAGCGATGAGGAATGACTCTTGCCGGTTACAGTGTAGAGGCATGCCGGCCGGTGTGGCATGAATCCGCCCGGGGCTGCTGGTGATGTGTGCGAGCCTTCGTCCTTGCTGGAGGAGGCAGCCGCGCCCGTGACATGGCCACGGGTGCGTTCATGGCGGTCTTCCGCCTGCGGGCGTGCCGTGACAGCATAGGCAGGGTGTTCTTCTGTTTGAAGCAGATGGCGCGTGGCGTGCGGAGTCCCTGATTAGTTGTCTGCGCTGCTCCAGGAATCTGTGTCTGAAAAGTAGTTTCCGGAGGCAGTCCGTTCTTGCCTGAGGACGGCTTGCCGGTCGAACTCGACAGGCAAGGGAGGCAGGCTGTCGACGGCCTTGCGCTTGAGTTCGTCGACGATGTGGACATACTTTTCCGTGTGTCGGATGGTGGAGTGTCCGGCAAGTTCTGACGCAGTCTTGATGTTGGCGCCGCCGAGCAGCAGGTTGGTGACGAACGAATGGCGTGCGCAGTGGAACGTGATGTGTTTGCCGATGCCTGCCCGGTCGACCCATGCCATGAGCATGCGCCGGGAGTAGGAGTATGAGGGGAGGGCAAACACATGGCCGTCGGGCGTGGGTGAGAAGGCGTGGAGAAGTGTCAGGGCCGAGTCGTTGAGTGCCAGGTGGAGCACAGCCTTGCTGGAGTGTTGCTCGACTTTCCGCTGCACGATGTGGAGCATGCGGTTGGGCAGGTCGACGGCGTCGACGTGGAGCGAGGTGACGTCACACCAGCGCAGGCCCGTGTTGCAGGCGAAGAGGAAGGCCCGTTTCACTTCGTGGTCGGGGCAGAGCGTGGCGGCCAGGCGTGCGATTTCGTCGGCGTTGAGGATGGCTTTGGTAAATTCGTTTTGCGTCACCACGCGGACGTTTCGTGCCGGGTTGGCCGGCAACAGGTGGCGTTCGACGCCGTAGTCCAGGCATTGCTTGAACTTGTTGAAATATCCGGCCGGCGTATGTCCCGAGAGCCGTCTCTTCAGGAATTCGTAGAACTGGGAGCAGAAAGGGCGGTTGAGCTGCCAGCTGTAGAGGGGACGGCCTTCGACAAACAGCCGCAGGTAGTTGCTTGAAGCCTTCACCATCTTGATGTCCTTTCCCTGATATTGTTCGATGAATTCCTGGAAGATGTCGAGCCAGTTGACGCCGGCGCTTCGTTGGGATGATTTGACGTTGTTGCGGTTGGCGAGGAAGTCCAGCTCGCGTTTGTTGCGTATGGCCATCGCCATTTTCATCTTTTCCCGGTTCATGCGCCGGGTGGCAGCGTCGACGGGCGGTTCGAGCATGATGTGCAGCGATTCGCGCCAACGTTTGTGCTCGAAACAAAAACTCAAGTAGAGCGCGAAGCGCCCGTTTTCCCTTTTCTTTTTTTCTATAGTTATTCCCATAATGACATTAAGAATTTAGTTTTGTTAAAAAACAGAAGCAGACAGTCACGACACATTGGCTGTAAGAATTTCCTCTTCTCCGATTCACACATTCTCCCTCGAAGGGGCATCATCCGCCGGGCTTCTTCCGCAGGCAGCCGTCAGCCCGTGCGCGTATTTTTTGGCTGCGGCCGTCAGAATTGCCCTTTCAGGAGTTCACGCCATTACAAAAGTAATCGTACCTTTGCAGAAATGAAACTTGAAACAGAAGAGGATTAAAGTATATATGACTACGGAAGAACTGAATGGTTATCGTCTGACGAGTTTGGAAGAGCCGACTGACGAGATGCTGGAGGCCATCATGAAGGAGGCCTGTGAGGAAGCGAAGCGGACAAACCGTGAAGCGGACGAACGCCGCAGGGAACACCTGAAGCTGCTTATGGCAGAAAGCCGCCGCATGTGGCAAGAACGGATAAATCGTGTGCACCAGATATGAAAAAAGATGCGACTCATCGTCCTGTGCTGATTGTGATTGCCGGACCGAATGGTTCGGGGAAAACGACCGTCACATCCAAAGTCCTTCATCATGAATGGATGGAGGATGCTTTATATATCAATCCGGACATGGTGGCACAGGAACAGTTTGGTGATTGGAATTCACGTGACGCAGTGATGAAGGCTGTGAAATATTGCGAAGAATTGAGAGAAACATGTCTTCGGGAAAGGAGAAGCCTTATATTTGAGACTGTGTTGTCGGCGGGTGACAAGGTGGATTACATTTTGCGGGCTCATGAAGCGGGTTTTTTTATTCGTTTCTTTTTTGTGTGTACGGAAAGTCCGGCCATCAATGCTTCTCGTGTGGCACGCCGGGTAATGAAGGGAGGTCATGATGTCCCTATTTCTAAGATTGTTTCACGCTATGACAAGTCCTTGGTCAATGGAAGCATAGTCAGTGGATTTGTAGACAGGACATACGTTTACGATAATTCCACGGATGAAGCCGAAGCACGTTTATTGTTTCGTTTGACAGAAGGCCGTTTGGTCAAGCAGTATACTCTGGACTTACCGGAATGGGCACAGTTGTTGTATCCCGGGAATAGTGAGTCGTTTTAGTGTTGGCTTTTATTTGGAAAACATTATGGAAGAAAACTTCGACATACGCAGTCAGCAGTATGACAAGCGGGAGCGCGACTTTGAAAATGCGCTCCGCCCCTTGCAGTTCAGTGACTTCAGCGGGCAGGACAAGGTGGTCGACAACCTGCAGGTGTTCGTCAAGGCGGCACGCCTGCGCGGCGAACCGCTCGACCACACATTGCTCCACGGCCCTCCCGGACTGGGAAAGACCACGTTGAGCAACATCATTGCCAATGAGTTGGGCGTGGGCTTCAAGGTCACCTCCGGCCCTGTGCTCGACAAACCGGGCGACCTGGCCGGGTTGCTCACTTCGCTTGAGCCGAACGATGTCCTGTTCATCGACGAGATACACCGCCTCTCGCCGCTAGTGGAGGAATATCTCTATTCGGCGATGGAGGACTACCGCATCGACATCATGATAGACAAAGGCCCGTCGGCCCGCAGCATCCAGCTCGAACTGAATCCGTTTACCCTCGTGGGCGCCACCACGCGCAGCGGACTGCTCACAGCTCCTCTCCGCGCCCGCTTCGGCATCAACCTCCACCTGGAGTATTACGACGACGACATCATCCGCCGCATCATCCTGCGTTCGGCGCGTATCTTGCACGTGCCTTGCGACGAGGAGGCAGCTGCTGAGATTGCTTCGCGCAGCCGGGGTACGCCGCGTATCGCCAACGCCTTGCTGCGCCGCGTGCGCGACTTCGCGCAAGTGAAAGGCTCGGGGCGCATCGACACGGAGATAGCCCGCTTCGCCCTTGAGGCACTTAATATCGACCGTTACGGGCTGGATGAGATAGACAACAAGATTCTGGGCACCATTATCGACAAGTTTGGCGGAGGTCCTGTCGGACTGACCACCATCGCCACTGCGCTGGGTGAAGACCCCGGCACGCTGGAGGAGGTCTACGAACCGTTTCTCATCAAGGAAGGCTTTATCAAGCGCACGCCCCGTGGTCGCGAAGTGACCGACCTCGCTTACAAGCATCTGGGGCGTAACCGTTACCAGGCGGGACGGACGTTGTTCGACTAAGATGCGAGCCCCTCCCAAACCCTCCCCCGAAGGGAGGGCTGAAGGCTTGAATAACTTGAATAAACAAAGTATAATCTAATTTTAATTTGCTCCGTATGAATCCCTCCCTTTGAGGGAGGGATTGGGTGGGGCTTCTGCTATGGAACTCAAATCACTGGCCAAGGATACGGCCATCTACGGGCTAAGCAGCATTGTCGGTCGTTTTCTGAACTATCTGCTCGTGCCTCTTTATACGAATGTCATCCCTGCCTCGACCGGCGGATATGGCATCGTGTCGAACGTCTATGCCTTCACGGCACTGATGCTCGTGTTTCTCACCTTCGGCATGGAGACGGGCTTCTTCCGCTTCGCCAACAAGCAGGATGAGGACCCGCGCCGCGTGTATGCCAATTCGCTCCTCTTCGTGGGAGGATTGTCGCTCCTCTTCGTACTTGTCTGTCTCTCATGCCTGCACCCGTTGGCCGGCGTGCTTGGTTATGCCGGACATTCCGACTTTGTGGGCATGATGGTGCTTGTCGTCGCGCTTGATTCGTTCCAATGCATCCCGTTTGCTTATTTGCGCTATAAGAAACGGCCCATCAAGTTTGCCGCCATCAAGCTCTTTTCCATCGTGGGCAACATCGCGCTCAATCTGTTTTTCCTTCTCCTCTGCCCCTGGCTGATGCGGGTGGCACCCGGGACGGTCGACTGGTTCTACGACCCGGACTACGTGGTGGGCTACATCTTCCTGAGCAATCTTATCTGCTCGGCCGTGCAGATGTTTTTCTTCATTCCCGAGCTGCGTGGCTTCTCCTACCGTGTGGATTGGGGCCTCATCCGCCGTATGGTGTCCTACAGTTTCCCGTTGCTTGTGCTGGGCGTGGTGGGCATACTCAACATGACGGTCGACAAGATGATATTCCCCTTCCTCTATGAGGACCGCCGCGAGGGCATGGAACAACTGGGCATCTACAGCGCGACGAGCAAGGTGGCGATGGTCATGGCTATGTTCACCCAGGCTTTCCGCTATGCCTACGAACCCTTTGTCTTCGGCAAGAGCCGCGACAAGGACAGCCGGCAGACCTATGCACAGGCCATGAAATACTTCTTCATCTTCGCCCTGCTGGCTTTCCTGACCGTGATGTTCTACATGGACATCCTGCGCTACCTCGTCGCCCGTGACTACTGGGAAGGGCTTTCGGTGGTGGCCATCGTCATGCTGGCCGAAATCTTGAAAGGCATCTACATGAACCTTTCCTTCTGGTACAAGCTCATCGACGAGACACGTTGGGGAGCTTATTTCTCCATCATCGGCTGCGTGGTCATCGTCGCGCTGAACGTCTGGCTTGTGCCGCGCTACGGCTACCTGGCCTCAGCATGGGCATCCGTGGCGGGCTATGGCGTCATCACGCTCCTCTCCTACTTCATCGGGCAGCGCAAGTATCCCATACGCTACGACGTGCGCGGCATGGCCGTTTATCTCCTGCTGGCGGGCGTGCTCTATGCCGCATCCGTGGGCATCGGGCAGGCAGGATTGCCTGTCGCCGTCCGCCTCTTGCTCAATACGGTGCTGTTACTGCTGTTTGTGGCCTATCTCGTGAAGAAAGACCTCCCGCTGAAGCAGTTGCCATACGTGGGCCGTTTCTTCAAATAAAGAAAAGAATACGCATCATTTCATAATCTATAACTTAAAACCAAAGACAATGAAAAAGACAGTCACCAAACTGATTGCCGGAGCATTCTGCTCACTGGCCTTCGTGCCTTCCTTGTCGTTTGCCGACGAGGGCATGTGGGTGCTGAGCATGCTCAGCAAACAATCCCAAAAGCAAATGAAAGAACTCGGTCTGAAACTCTCGGCCAAGGAGCTTTACAATCCCAATGGGCCTTCGTTCAAGGACGCTATCGTCTGCTTCGGCGGATTCTGTTCGGGCGTGGTCGTCTCGCCTGACGGACTGGTGTTCACCAACCACCATTGCGGCTATGGCTCCGTCCAGGAACACAGTTCGCCGGAACACGACTACCTGCGCGACGGCTTTGTCGCCCGCAGCTTCGAGGAAGAACTGCCGAATCCTGACCTCTACGTGAGCTTCCTCGTGCGCACGGAAGACGTCACGAAGCGCATCAAGGCCGAGCTTTCGGACGACATGGGACTGGCACGCCGCCAGCACGTGGTCGACTCCATCAGCCATGTCATCGAGGAAGAAGCTGTCGCCGACAACAAGCTGCTCCGCGCCGAAGTGGCTTCTTACTACCAGGGCAATGAGTTCTACCTCTCCGTCTACAAGGACTACAAGGACGTGCGCCTCGTCTATGCGCCACCCTCGTCGCTCGGCAAGCTCGGAGGCGACACGGACAACTGGATGTGGCCGCGCCACACGTGCGACTTTTCCGTCTTCCGCATCTATGCGAACGCAGACAACGAACCGGCTGAGTATTCTCCCGAAAACCGCCCCTACAAGGCCAGCGCTTATGCCCCCGTGTCGCTGAAAGGCTACAAGGAAGGCGACTTCTGCATGACGATGGGCTATCCCGGCTCGACGGAACGCTACCTCTCTTCATTCGGCGTCGACGAGCGCATGAAGACCTCCAACGCGGCGATGATAGAAATCCGAGGTATCAAGCAGGACATCTGGTCGAAGTATATGGACGCTGACGACGCCACGCGCATCAAGTATGCCTCCAAGTTTGCCCAAAGCTCGAACTACTGGAAGAACAGCATCGGCATGAACCAGAGCATCAACGACCTCGGTGTCATCGGTCAGAAGCAGGACCTCGAACGACGCCTCCAGACTTGGATCGGCCAGCATCCCGACATGCAGAAGAAATATGGCACCATGCTCCCGGCGCTGAAGCAGGCCTACGCCTCGCGCTTCAATGCCGCACGTGCACGTAGCTTCTACTACGAGAGCCTGCTCGGCGCGGCAGAGCTTCCGCGCTTCCTGGTCAACTTCTTGCAGATGAACGTGAAGAAGATGACTCCGGAGATGAAGGCCCGCGTGTTGGAACAATATGAAGGCAAGTATGCCGACATGGATCTCGCCATCGACAAGGAAGTCATGACCACCATGCTCAAGAGCTATGCCGAGATTGTCCCCCAGGAGAAATACCATCCGTCGTTCTACAGCACCATCCAGAAGCGTTACAACGGCGACTTCCGCGCCTTCGTCGACAGCGTGTATGCACACACGGCCTTCACCACCCTGGACGGCCTCAAACGTTTCCTGCAAAACGACACGACCCTGCACATGGTGGAAGACCCGATGACCAGAGTGGGACTTTCGCTCATCAGCACCTACAACGCCATCCTCGACGAGTCGCAGAAGGATGACGAGATCATCGCGCTCAATGAAAGCAAGCTCTGCGACGCGCTGCGCGAAATGCAGATTGACCGTGACTTCTATCCGGATGCCAACTCCACCCTGCGCATGAGCTATGGTGTCATCAAGAGCTATGACCCGCTCGACGCCGTACACTATAATTACTTCACCACCACGCGCGGCGTGCTCGAAAAGGCCAAGAAAGGCGCGGAGAACAGTGATTACTACATCCAGCCGGAGGTGTTGAAGCTCTTCAACGGCGACTACGGACGCTACGGCAACGGACGCGGTGACATGAACACGTGTTTCCTCTCGACGAACGACATCACGGGCGGCAACTCCGGCAGCGGCATGTTCAACGGTCGCGGCGAGCTTATCGGCCTGGCCTTCGACGGCAACTGGGAAGCGATGAGCGGTGACCTCGTCTTCTCGCCGAAGCTCCAGCGTTGCATCGGCGTGGACATCCGCTACGTCCTCTTCGTCATCGAACGTTACGGCCATGCCGACCGTCTCATCAAGGAACTGAAACTGAAATAAGAGCCGTATACACACGGTTCGAACTGGCTATAAAGGGTAGCCGACCACGGAAAGGAATGCGTGGTCGGCTACCCTTCTTTCCGTCCCCGCCTACCCTTAACAGCGTGTCGGAGCCCCGTAGTAGGGCTACTCATGCATATAAATGCAGGGATTGTGTCAAAATGAAAAACCGGGGTGGCCGCTTTGGAAAAAACCTTGGCAACCACCCCGGCGAGAGATAGGTATTTAAATAGGCAAATGCATGAACAGTCTTTAAGGCAGGTTGGTTTCATTTGGGTGCTGGTCGTAGGCCTCGTTGCGCTTGTCATACTCGAAGAAGAGGTCGAGGCTGTATTCATCGCCCTTGCCGGCCAGCTCGTAGATGTGACGCAGGAGGATTTCGCGCTGCACGGGGTTGAAGTAGTTGTAGTTCTCGAACAGTCCATTTCCCACCATGACCGAGTGTTCCGTGGCGCGCCACACGCCCTTGCCGTAATACACCGCCCCCTCGACTGTACCCACGCCGCGGTAACCGCGGCGAATCATTTCGGCCCAGGCGGGGTTGAGAAACTGCTCCGTGTCGTTCGGGTCGGTGGTGAACGTCACGTTCTGGTAGAGCTTCTTCTCCTTCTGGTGTTTCAGGTAGAACTGCTTGCCCATCTCGCCGTCGGGGAACACCTCGTCGTCCTTGCCATACTGCACGTATTCGTCTGAGAACTCCCCGATGCCGTGCCCGATAAGCTCGTGGGTGAACATGCCGTAGAGGAAGCGGTAGAAGATGCCGAAGGGCACGAGCGCACGCCCCCATCCGGGACGGTCGACGAAGGGGTCGGACGTGCACCATCCGCCCCACCCCTGGTCGGTGTTGATGATGAGGGCCACGAACATGTCTTTCGGCGTGCCCTTCTGTTCCTTCACAGGCGTCTGCTCGTAGGCATAGGCGAAGGTCGCTTCCTTGTTGACCGACTGCGGGGTGAACGAGGAAGTGTAGGTGCACATCCGGCTGCGGATGGTGTCGCCTTTGGCCACGCCGCCGTGCAGGCTCGGCCCGTCGTAAGGCGCGGGCACAGCATAGACGTTGAACAGGTGCTTGTACGATTTGATGGGTTCCCAACGGAAGAAGTATTTCCGCACGGTGTCTTGCGCGGCTTCCCATTTGCCGCTTTCGATGTCAGCCTGCGTGAAACCGTCGCCGACGAACACGACGTCGATACCCCGTCCCTCGGTAGCCTGGTTGATGACGGTGTATGCCGGTTTCTCTTCCGGCGGCAGGGGTGTCGTGGTGGTGTCTTCCGTCTGGGTGTCGTCGCCGTTGCCTCCGGCAGGCGGTTCGGGTGCGGCAAGCTCAGTCTTCGAGCAGGAGATGACTGCGGTTGCAAAGCAGATGAACAGTCCGAGTAGGGTGATTCTTTTCATGGTGTCTGGTTATTGATGTTTTTTTAAATATTGTTCGATGGTGTCTTCCAGTTCATGCTCCTTGTAGAAGCCGATGCCGAGGATGGTTCCTTCGCTGTCGACGAGCACTTTGTGCGGGATGCCCCGTATGGCATACTGTTCGGCGATGGGGTCTTTCCAGCCCAGCAGGTTGCTGCCGTCGGTCCAGGGCAGGGCTTCCTTCTTGTAGGCGTCTTCCCAGGCTGCGGCCTTGTCGTCGAGCGAGACGGAGAAGACTTCCAGTCCCCGGTCCTTGTAGGCGGCATAGACTTCCTTCAGGTGAGGCATGGAGCGGCGGCAAGGCCCGCACCAGGAAGCCCAGAAGTCGAGCAACACGAGCTTGTGTTGCTTCAGCACGTCGGCCAGCCTGATGTCCTGTCCGTCGTGTCCCTTCACGGTGAAGTCTGCACATTTCTTCCCCACGGCGTTGAGCGGCTTGTAGGTCACGTAGCTTTTCATGCTTTTCCATGCTGGGTTGGTGCGTGCCTCCGGGCCGAACAGTTCCAGCTCGCGGGCGAGTTCGTCGATGCTGAGGAAGTTGAACACATAGAAGTTCAGCACGTCGACGAAGCGCGGGTCGTTGCGGTTGGTGTTGATGGCTTCTCGGGCAAATTGGAGCTTCCGTGCCCTCACGTCTTCCAGCTTGGGCATGTAGGGTTTGTTACGCACTTCGTCATTTTTATAGATTTTGAATATGGTGTCCATGTAGGCACGTTCTTCCGTTTCCAGGAGTTTCATCTTTTTGATAAACGTGTCATAGTCTTGTGCCAGGACAGTCGCATGGCAGTTCCAGGCAAGCGCCAGCAGCAGTATGATTTGTTTCATTGCAGGTTTAAGTTAGGTTTAATGGAAGGATGCTTGCCGGGTGATGGCGGGCATCCTTCCGGAGTTGTTATGGTTTAGAATGAATGTTGTTCGCGTGAGTATGGCATCTTATTCGGTGGAGACAGCCTGGTAGATGCCTCGCTCGATGGTGATGGGGATGGGGTTGTCGAACACGTTCGGGTAGCTCACCCAGATGATGCCGTGGCGTCCGTCGTCGGTGCGTATGGCGTAGAATCCGCCTGTCACTTCGATGTAGTCTGCGGCTTGGCTGAAGTCGAGCTGTTCCAGGTAGGCGTCGTCAACGGTGTCGAACCACTCCGTGTCGAGCGTCTTGCGGCGGTTGATGAGCGCGAGCTTCTTCGTCGTGTCGGTCTCGTTGGCGATGGAGTCGTTCAGTTGGTGGCCGCCCACGCCCTCAATGCGGTAGAACGAGCTGGGATTCATTTCCTCGGCGTTGTAGCCTGTGATACCGATACTTTCCAGATAGGTTTGCAGTTCCGGATTGGCAGGGGAGTACATGTGGTAGTCTCCGCTGCTGTTGTAGCGGAACACGAGGGAGATGTTTTGCTTGATTTCCTCGGCGCCGTCGATGACAGTGTCTTCGCGCAGGAAGGAGTTTTCCGTGTAGGCCCGATAGTTGGGCAAGCTGAAGAAGCGCGATTTGCCCGAGGCGGAGTAGTTGTTGATGAGCGTCACGCGGGTGGAGTATTTTTTCGTGTTGTATCCCCGGAAGCGGATGTAGTTCTCTCCCCTGTTGCCCTGCTTGTTGGTAGCACGGAAGGTGATTTGCTGCGTGTTGCCCAATATGGCTGGGTTGGACTTGACATAGCAAGGATAGTCCACGATGAGCGAGCTGACTTCGCGCGACAGGTAACCTTCGGTGTCGGCTGTGAGCACCATGGTGGTGTCGATGAGGCTGAATGTCATCTTCTCCGGATGTCCTTCGATGATGGATTCATCGCTGACAAATTCGATGCGGGTGATGGCGCCGTTGTTGGTCGACACCATGAAGTGGAAGTGCACTGTGTCGCCCGGGATGACCCGTACAGTGTCTTGTGTTTCAAGCACGCTCACATAAATGTCATCCGAGGGCTTGAGCGTGTCGTCCACGGAGGTACAGGCAGCCAGGATGCAGGCTGTCAGCATTAGCAGTGATAATATCTTTTTCATAGAAGTTCAGTTAGTAGGGGTTTTGTGTGGCAAGGAAGTTTATCTCCAGTTCCCGTGCGGGGATGGGGAAGCAAAGCTGGTTGTCATTGGTGAAGTAGCTGTTGTAGGATTTCAGCAGGCGTTCGCCGTTGACAAAGGTGCGTGCAGCGTAGAAGAAGACATCGCCGTTTTCCGAGCTGAGTTCACGCACATATTCCCGGAAGATTTCTTCCAGCATCTGGTCTTTGCTGGTGTAGTCGGAGGCTTCCACATGGGTGCTGTGTGCGCGGTCGCGGAGCACGTTCAGCTGGGTAGCCACGTCTTCGGTGGTATATCCGTCCAAGTAGCACATGGCTTCGGCCTTGATGAGGTACATTTGCGCCAGGCGGAGGTAATACATCGGCATGGTGGCTGTCTCGGCCGAGTCGTAATGTTTCACCCAGGCGATGCGTTCCTGCGGGCTTCCTTCTTCCAGGAAGATGCTGTCGAGCGTGGCTTTGTAGCGTTCTTCCTCGGGGTCGTCCATGATTTCGAAGAAGCGTGAGAGGTCGTCGTCGGCCGTATATTCCTTCGGGCGGTACTGGCCGCTACCCAGCTTTTGGAACAGTCCTTGCACGTTTCCCATGATGCCCTGTGCCCGGTCGGTGTATTGGGTGAAGAGCAGTTCCGTGGAGGTGTATTTGTTCCGGAAGATGTCCGCATAGTTTTCCTCCATGGCAAACTCCTCGCTGCCCAGCACTTCGTCGGCTAGGCGGATGGCCTCTTCACGGTCGGCTTGCGTGCCGCGCACCATCAGCCAGTTGGCCTTGAATGCCTTGGCTGTGGTCTTGCAGGCGCGATAGACGGAGTAGAAGTCCGGTGCATGCTGGATGGCGAAGTCGAGGTCGGCGAAGATGGCGTTGTAGCTGGAGTCGACTGTGGAGCGGGCCAGCGTGTTGTTTGACAGCGCACTGGGCTCCAGGCGTAGCACCAGTCCGTAAGGGCTGCTCGTGTCCCAGAACTGTGCATAGTTCTCCATGAGATACATGTTGACAAAGGCACGCATGAAGCGGGCTTCGGCCAGAATCTCATTCTTGTGCCCGGCTGCGAATTTGTCGTCTGAAAGCTGCTCGACGTAGTATATCACGTTGTTGGCAGCATTGATGATTTGGTAGGCCATTTCCCAACCGCCTTCAAAGTTCGTGTCGGTTTCATCATAAGTCATGCGGTACACTTGGTCGCGTTCGAACGAACTTGGATTTCGACTTACCATGAAATTGAGCCGGATGTTATTATATGTGATAAGGTTTGTGGTAAGATCGCCGCCGAGATATGAAGAGTCGTCCAAGTAGGAATAGACCCCGTTGAGGGCGGTTTCGGCCGACTTTTGGTCGACAATGGCATTGTCGCCCACCAAGTCATGCTTAGGGAGTTCGTTGTCAAAGAGGCTGTCGCAGGCTTGGAATCCCAAGAGGGCGATGCTTGCCAGGAGATAGTGTATGATGTGTTTCATGATTACGGTGTTAGAGAGTTACTTTAATGCCGAAGTTGAAGCTTCGCGTTTGAGGATAAGTGCTATAATCGATGGAGCCGCCTTCAATCATGTCGCTGCTGAAGCTCTCGGGCGACGGCCCGGGATAGTCTGTGAAGGTGTAGACATTGTTGGCAGAGATGGACAGGATGACATTGTTGAACACCTTAAGTTTGTCCAACACGGATTGTGGCAGGCGGTAGTCCAGGTTGATGTTTTGTATCTTCCAATAGGAGGCGTCGTACACGCCGAAGTCGGTCACTTCGTTTGCATAGTTGTTCAGACGCATGGCCGGGTAATTGGAATCCGGGTTTTCCGGCGTCCAGCGTTTCAAGGCGATGTCGAGCACGTTGAGTGGTTCGGACGCATTGAACTGGAACTGCCGCGTGCCGGCTTGCCAATACTTCTCGTGACCGAAAGCAAAGGACGACTGGATACTCAGGGTCAGTCCTTTCCAGGAGAGGCGTGTGCTGAGTCCGCCCTCAAAATCGGGGCGTGAGCAGCCCAAGACCACGCGGTCATCTTTGGCATTGGTAGCTATGTTCACCCAGCCGTCGCCGTTTTGGTCGACGTATTTCAGGTCGCCGGGGATGGTGTTTTTCCCGGTAGTGCCTTCCTGATAGGAGTGGTCGGGGTTGAGCGACTCGTAGTAGTCGATTTCCTGCTGCGTGCGGAACACGCCATCCGTCTCGAAGCCGTAAATCAAGCCCAGTGATTCGCCTTCCTTGATGACAGTGCTGGTCAGCACGGACATGCCGGGGACTGACACATAGTCTGCATCGATGTTGGTCACCTTGTTTTTGTTTTTATAGATGTTGAAAGTCATCGACTAGGCCCAGTCGCGCGTGCTGATGATATTGGCCGTCACGTCAAACTCGATACCGCGGTTCTCGATACTGGCATAGTTCACCTTTGTACGGTCCATACCGGTGCTGGGAGCCATGTTCAGGTCGTAGAGCAAGCCGTCGGTCTTCTTCACGTAGTAGCCCAGCGAACCGCGGATGCGCTGGTTTTCCAGCAGGCCGAATTCGAAGCCCACGTCCCACGACTTGGTGCTTTCCCATTTCAGTTCGTCGTTGCCTATCTGTGAGGGAACGAATCCCGGTTCGCCTTGGTAGTCGGTATTTTCAAACATCGTGCGCCAGCCGTATTCCGTCACCCAGCCGTTGCCCACTTTTCCCCAGCCGCCTTTCAGCTTGAAGAAACTGAGCCAAGGAAGGTTTTCTTTGACGAACTTTTCGTCGCTGATAATCCATGCAGCGGCAAAAGCCGGGAAAGTGCCCCAACGGTGTTTGGGGGGAGAATTTCGACGAACCATCTGTACGGATGTTTGCTGTGAGGATGTAGCGGTTGCGGAATTTGTATTCCATGCGGCCCAGGAATGAAAGCATGACACTGCCCAACGAACTACCGTAGGTGGGATTGCGTTCGTATAGCTCTGTGCCCTGCCAGATGCCGTTTTGCACGTTGTCGTCGCCGAAGTTGTCCATCGCTATCCAGTAGTTTTCCGAGCTGGCATCATTGAAGGTGGCTGCCAGCATGGCTGTGAGGGAGTGGTCGCGCTTGATGACGGTGGAATAGTTGGCTCGTGCTTCTACCTCCTGTTCGTTACTCTTATAATGTGTCCGTCGGCCATAGCCCTGGAACGTATATCTGAAGTTGTCCGAACCCTCATACGTGTCGCTTGAAGCATAATAGTCTGTGTCGTAGTTGTACGTCTGGTAGGAATATCGGCCGGTGAGGGTCAGCCCGTTGATGGGGCGCCATTCCAGGCTGGTGCTCAGGGTCAGGTTGTTGCTGTTTTGCAGGTTCTTCGTCCCCAGGATTTCTGCCAGCGGGTTTCTGGCCATGTTGGTCGTACCTCCATAATTGTAGGTCTGGTGGTAGTATGTACCGTCTTCGTTGTAGACCTTCGAGTCAGGGCGTCCTTCTATGGCTACATCCATGCCCCGTTGGTTTTCGTTCTTGCGGGCAAAACTGCCGTTTACGCCGACAATGGCACGCAGCTTCTTGTTGATGTCCGTGTTGAATCCCGCGCTGAAGGTGTAGCGTTTGTTGTAGAGGCTCTTTATCATGCCTTGGTCGTCGGCATAGCTGAACGAGCCGTTGTAGGATGAGTTCGTGCTTGCTCCTTGTATGGACACGTTGTGCTGTTGGGAGTTGGCATCCTGCATCAGCTCGTTCATCTAGTTGGTATTTGCTTCGCCAAAGAAGCCGGGCGTGGTATATGTGTTGTATTCCGTCGATTGGGTGATGTCGTCGTAGCCATAGGCCAGTGCTTCGTTGCGGGCAGCTTCGAGCAGCAACATTTTGAACTCGTCGGTCGACAGCGTGCGGATTTCCGACACCAGCTGTTGTTTCTTGAAGCTGTATCCATAGTTGATGACGGGTTTTTTGTTCCGGCCTCCGCTTTTTGTCGTAATCATGATGACACCTCCGGCTGCACGCGAACCGTAGATGGCCGTGGCCGATGCGCCTTTAAGCACGTCGAGTTGTTGCACGTCGTAGGGGTTGAGCATGTTGATGTCATAGTCTTCGCTCATGGGCACGTCGTCCACCACAATCAGCGGGGACGAATTGCCGTCCAATGTCGATGCACCGCGGATTTCGATTTTTGACGTCGCGCCGGGAGAACCGTCGCCCAGCGTGACGCTCACGCCCGGGAGCTGTCCCTGTATCATTTGGGTGATGGTCGAGGCTGCTGACGACTCGATGATGCGTGTGTCGAGCGAGGAAATGGAGCCGGTCAAGTCTTTGCGTGACGACGTGGCGTAACCGATTTTCACCACTTCGTTGAGCGTGTTGGTCGATTCGCGCATGACGACGGTGAGTTCTTCGTTCTTTTTGACTGCGATAGACTGGCCTTCCATACCCACCATGGAGAATTGAAGGGTGGGTTTCTCTGCAGCGTCAAATGTCAGCTTGAAGTTTCCGTCCATGTCGGTCGAAGTGCCTCTTTTCCCTTCTCCTTTCACCGTGACGGAAACGCCGGGAAGGGGCAGGCCGGCTTCGTCAATCACGTGGCCTTTGATTTCTCTCCGTTGCTGGCCGCTTTTGCCTTCTTGCTTGGGGCGCAGGGTGATGGTGTTGTTCTTGATGGTGTATTCTAGGCCATACTTGGCACAGAGCGTGCTCAGCACATTTTTCACATCCTGCTGGTCAGCCTGGAAGGAGAAGTCTTCCGTCGGAAGCATTTTGCTGTTGTAGAACACGTCGTAGTCGGTCTGCTTCTCGATTTCGCGTATTACTTTCTTGAAGTTGGTCCTCTCCGTGCGGATGGTGACTTTCGTGCGTTTCTGCGCGTCCAGCTCGGTGGCGGTGCCCAGGCATAGCAGGGCGGCTGCGATGAGCACTTTGCCTGAGAGATGGACGCTCGGTCCGGTCGTGAAGCGTCTCGACCATAAAAAGGAGTTCTTTCTCATGGTAAATGTAGATTTCTTTGAATAGTTTAAATGAATTGTGTTATTAATAAGTGGGTTAATGTCGTTTGGATTGGATGAGTATGGTGTGTTCGTCTTCGATGGTGAAAGTCATGTCCTGGGTGTATTCCATCAGCTCCAGGATGTTCAGCAGGTTGTCGTGGCGCGTGATGCGTCCGCTGAACTGCAACGCCTTGATGGCCTCGTCGCCATAGCGCACCTGCACGTCATACCAGCGCGAGAGCACCGTCATGATGTCGCCCAGCGGAGCGTCCTCGAATTGCAGCTTTCCCGTGTGCCAGGCCGTGTAGAAGCTGGGGTTCACAAGTTGTGAGGTCAGTGTCCCGTCCGCCGGGTTGTAGGCGGTGAGTTCGCCGGGCTGCATGGTGTAGGTCTGTCCGGGCGCCTGCACCTGTACGGAGCCTTCCACGAGCACCACTTCCACTTCCCGGCCCGTGTAGGCCCGCAGGTTGAACGAGGTGCCGAACTGCTGCACCTGCACTTCGCCCGTCTGCACGAAGAAGGGGCGCGCGGCGTCCTTGGCTATTTCGAAATAGGCTTCGCCCTCCAGTCTCACCACGCGGCGGTCATCCTCGAAAGCCAGCGGATAGGTCAGGCGCGAGGATGCGTTCAGGTGTACCCGTGTGCCGTCGGGCAGCTCGATGCGAAACTCTCCGTCCTTGTCCGTCGCCAGCGTGTTGTATTGCTGCGCGGCTTCCCGGTCGTCCGATTGCCGGTAGACGATTTGTGCCTGTCCCACGGTGGCATTGGCCACCTGGGGCAGCGACAGGCTGTCGGAAGCCTCGTCGAGCGACACCGTGCGACCGTCGGCCAGCGTCAGGACAGCTTTGCCTTCGGGCGGGGCCGAAATGGCCAGCGTCGGTTGTTCTTCAGCGGGTCTGTTCAGGAAATACAGGCCTGTCCCCAGCGCGATGAGGACGACGGCTGCATATTGCAGGACGCGCCTCATGACGAGCCGTCGGCGGAGGGGGATGCCTGTCCGTCGGCAGAAGGTCTGCCATGCTTTTTCCCGATTCACTTGTCGATAGGCCTGATAGCGTGGCAGGAAGCGTTCGTCCGTTTTCAGCCGCTCCATCAGTTCCCGGAGTTGTCTGTTGTCGATAGCCATTTTTTTCTGCGTTTTATTACAGAACGATTTTTGCCTTGAAAAGGATGACAAGTTTTCTTAGGAAAATTTTCATTTATAGCAAAAAAAGAAAGGGAAAGGAGGAATTGCACGTTGCCTGGTGTGATTATTTGTTGATTATTCATAAAGTACCCGGATATGAAATCAATCATTACAAAATTACGGCCGGAGAAGCCTTTCCCGCAGGGGATACCACTGCGGCCGGCCACGCCTTCCTTTCGGCCCGACCACGGATAGGAGTCCGTCGTCGCCTGCCCTCCTTTCCGTGGTCGGCCGGATTCCTTTCCGCTGAAAGGCGTTAAAAAGGGGCAGGGCCGGGACGTTCTGTCCGGTCTTGGGCAGGAGGAAAATTCGGTGGAAACTGGTCGGGACTCACGGCTCGTGCGCCCGAATGCCAACGCGCTGTGTATCATGGTTTACCCAATCGGGCAGGCAGACACTGCGTCCCTGAACATGCCGTTTCGGCATCCTCTCCGGGCCGGCGAATGCCGGTGGCGGAGCAAGGGGCTTCCTCCCTGTCTTCGGGCGGGGCGACAGGGCGGACGGAGTGCCAGGGCGGTGAAGATAGACCGGTGTGAAAAAATCACACATGAGCGTGAGGTTTTTCTTCAGGAACTGTGGACAAAGCAGACGGAGGGCCACTCTTCATGCCGAAAAGAGAAGAAAAAAAGAGCATCGGGAGGTGTTTTTTTATTTTCTGCATCGCACGCATCTTTTGAGTTTTCACCGTGACGACGGAGATTTGCAGTGCGTCGGCGATTTCCTTGTTCTTCTTGCCGTCGAGTGCCATGAGGAACACCTTGCGACACTGTTCCGGCAGTTCGTCGATGAGGCTGAACAGTTTCTGGTATTCCTCTTCGCGGTTCAGCTCGTCCTCTTCGGGCATTTCAGGCATTTCGGCCATCTTGTTCGCATAGTCCTGTTCGATGTGCTGGTGTTTCAGGTAGTCGAGCGCCGTGTTTCGGACGTAGGTGTAGAGGTAACTGCGGAAAGCGGTGAAGGTGGGAAAGGTGACATCGACTCCCAAATGTAGACAAAAAGGTCCTGCACGATGTCTTCAGCCGCCTCGTCGGAGAGTATGATTTCGCTCACATAACTCACGAGCATCGGGTAGACCTGTTCATACAAGGTGCGGAAGCCCTTGATGTCTTTGGCGTTGATTTGTGCGATGAGTTTATCCTTTTGTATCATTGTCGGTTGTCATTGACTTGAAGCTGCCGCGACAAAGATACGGAAAATCCAGTGGGGGGGGGGTAAAAATTGAGGAGTAAATGTGCTTGCGGATGAGGATTTCAGCCTGTGGCTGCCTTTTTTCCCAGGCAGAGAAAACCGCGCCCGGGTGTCAGCCTCGTCGCGAGGCCTTGTCCGGACGCGGAACCAAAGTTTCTAAAAAACAATCAATAATCCCCAGTGTTATTTCTTTTCTAAGAGTTGCTTCAGTTCGACAGGTTTGTCGGTCGTGATGAAGTCCACCTTTTGGTCGATGAGCCACTGCATCATGTCCGTGTCGTCGACCGTCCAGGAATTGGTCTTCAAGCCCAGCTCGCGGGCCTCCTTAATCCATTCGGGGTGTTTCTTGAACACCTTGTAGTGGTAGTCTGCGCCGGCCATGCCCAGCTTTTTGAGTTCCTCCGGGGCGACATCTCCGTTCAGGTAATAGACCGGTGCGCCGGGAGCTTCCTTCACCAGTTCCTTGCAGATGTTCATGCTGAAGGAGATGTAGTCGACGCGTTTTTCCAGTCCGTGCTTGCGCACCAGTGCGACGATGGCTTTCACGGCACGGTCTTCGTTGGCTTCCTCCTTGTGAGGCTTGATTTCCAGGATGAGCTGCACGCCTCCCAGCTCTTTGCCCTTCACGAGATATTGCTCCAGCGTGGGCAACGTCTCTCCGTTGGGCAATTTCAGGTCCTTGATGTCCGCATAGCGGCTTGTCTCGATGACATGTCCCTGTATGTCGTCGTCATGATTCACCACGGGCACGCCGTCGGCTGTGATGGACACGTCGAATTCTGACCCATAAACACCGGCTTCGGCCGATTTTACAAGTGCCGTGATGGAGTTTTGTGCCGACCCCTCACAGTCCCAATAGCCACGGTGGGCGATTACCCGGGTCTGGGCAAACAGGATGCCGCAGCTTCCCACAGCCAGCATGGCTGCAATCAATCGTTTCTTCATAGATAAGCAATAATGATATAAGATGAAGAATTGCCACTCTTCATTCGGCATTCTTCATTTCCGATGCAAAGGTAATACGAACCTTGTTTCAAGCATATTACCATCCGGTGACAAAATTGATTCTTTTTTCTGCCTTTGTCTTTTGCCACAGTGATTTTACGCGTTTGTAACAAGTATGTCACCCCGAAGCCGTTCTTTTGCGCATCAAAAATCAATTCTCAGTACAAACATTATGAAGAAAGTATTCATGACACTGTGTGCCGCGTTTGCGTTGGGCCTGTTCCCGGCCAAGGCTGCACCTCAAACGGCCGGTGTGGCACGTCCCAAGCTGGTCGTTGGCATCGTAGTCGACCAAATGCGTTGGGACTATCTGTATCGTTATTATGACCGCTACGGCGAGGGCGGATTCAAACGCTTGCTGAACGAGGGTTTCAACTGCGAGAACACGCAGCTCGACTATGTGCCCACGGTGACGGCCATCGGACACACGTGTATCTACACCGGTTCTGTGCCTTCCATCCACGGCATTGCCGGCAATGATTTCATCTTCCGCCATACGGGCAAGAAAACATATTGCACCGACGACGAGACGGTCAGCAGCGTGGGCTGTGACAATGCCGCGGGCAAGATGTCTCCTCGCAACCTGCTCGTCACCACGGTGGGCGACGAACTTCATCTGGCCACCAATTTCCGTGCGAAAGTCATCAGTGTCTCGCTCAAAGACCGTGCTTCCATCCTTCCGGGAGGACACACGGCTGACGGGGCTTACTGGTTTGACAGCAAGACCGGACGCTGGATTACGAGCACATACTACCGCAATGAACTTCCTGCCTGGCTCGTGAAGTTCAATGCCACTGACCCGGCACGCCGCCTCATGGAGCAGGACTGGAACACGCTCTATCCGCTCGACACCTACGTGCAGAGCACAGCTGATGACACGCCCTATGAGACCCCCTTCGAGAAGGGCGGAAAGGCCACGTTCCCCGTGCGCACTTCCAAGCTGTTGAAGACAGACGGCTATGGCGTCATCCGTGAGACGCCCTACGGCAACACGATGACTCTCCAGGTGGCTTCCGAAGCACTCACGAATGAAGAGCTGGGGCAGGACGACATCACTGACTTGCTTGCTGTCAGCCTCTCTTCTACGGACTATGTCGGCCACCGTTTCGGCCCGAATGCCGTCGAGACGGAGGATACATACCTGCGCTTGGACAAGGACCTCGCTGCCTTCCTCAACCTCCTCGACGAGAAAGTGGGTGCAGGCAACTACACTGTCTTCCTCACGGCTGACCACGCTGCGGCGCACAACGTCCGTTTCCTGGCTGACCGCAAGGTGCCTGCCGGAGCTTGGGACGCTGCGGCTGAAGAAGCGGCCCTCGATTCGCTGGTGGCTGCCGACTTCCACGTCGAAGACGGCGTGCAGGCCGTGATGAACTATCAGGTGTTTCTCAACCGTGCGAAGCTCCAGGCTGCCGGAGCTGACTTTCACGAAGTGAAGCAAGCTGTCATCCGTCATCTGCGTTCGCATGACGAGGTGATGTATGCCGTCGACCTGGAAGAGGCCGGCACGGCTCCCTTGCCCGCCCCCGTGCGCGAGCGCGTCATCAATGGTTATAACAACAAGCGCAGCGGCGACATCCAGGTGGTGCTCAATCCCGGATGGTATGACGCCGAAGACCGTGGTGCCCAAGGAACGACCCACGGTGTGTGGTGTCCCTACGATGCTCACATCCCCTTGATCTTTATGGGCTGGGGCGTGCGTCAGGGCGAGACTACACGTGCCGTCCGCATGACTGACATTGCTGCCACCGTCTCTGCCCTGCTCCATATGCAGATGCCGAGCGGATGTGTCGGAACGCCGGTCAGTGAAGCGTTGAAATAAGTTTTTTCCAGAATAGTAGGTTTTGATAGGTGTTTCGCCTCGGGTGTCTTTGAGCGTCCGGGGCGAATTTCTTTTTTCTGTAGCCGCTGAGAATTGAAAATTTCCGCCCTTTCGCCCGTAGGGCTGCAAAAAAACGAAAATAGACGGCTTAGCGAAATGCAAGAAGTAAGCCTTAGAGCCTTTCTTTTTGTTTCTTTCGGGATGTTTGGTTGGATAAATGTAAAAGAAATGCGGTGGTTTGCGTCTGAGGAGTGCACATTTTGTCACTTGAGGGTGCTTCTTCCTCTGGGAGTGTTCCAGGAGGAATGAGGCGCGAGGATGGCTCCCGTCTCCTCTCCGTCCTTGCGGAATGCCCTATAAAGGGTAGCCGACCTGGCAAAGGAGTCCGTGGTCGGCTACCCTCCTTTCCGTGGTCGGCTACCCTTTAGGGCGTCCTCGCGTGGTGTCTTTGCCCCTCGCTCAAAACCTTTTCTGCGGGAAAGCGCGTAAACGAAAAAATGTCTACCTTTGCAATCGGTTGATTAAGAGAAATAAATAGACAGAAAATGGAATTTAGCTATGACGTTGTTGTCATCGGTGCAGGACATGCCGGTTGCGAAGCTGCGGCCGCTGCGGCCAACCTTGGCGCGAAGGTGTGCCTGATTACGATGGATATGAATAAAGTCGCCCAGATGAGTTGCAATCCTGCCGTGGGCGGCATTGCAAAGGGACAAATCGTTCGTGAGATAGATGCATTGGGCGGATACATGGGGGTGGTGACCGACCGCACGGCCATCCAGTTTCGCATGCTGAACCGTTCGAAAGGGCCTGCCATGTGGAGTCCTCGTGCGCAGTGCGACCGTGGGAAATTCATTTGGGCGTGGCGCGAGGTTCTCGACGGCATCCCCAATCTGCACATCTGGCAGGACACGGTGACCGAACTGCTGGTGAAGGACGGTGAGGCCACGGGCGTGAAGACGCAGTTGGACGTCACTTTCCATGCAAAGGCCGTCGTACTCACAGCCGGGACATTCCTCAACGGACTGATGCACTTCGGCCGTGTGAAGCTGCCCGGAGGCCGTGTCTCCGAACCGGCCTCGCTCCTGCTCACGGAGTCCATCGCCCGCCATGGCATCACATACGGCCGCATGAAGACCGGTACGCCCGTGCGCATTGACGGCCGCAGCGTGGATTATAGCCTCATGGAGACACAGGACGGAGAGTGTGATTTTCATAGCTTTTCTTTCCTGAGCGAGCCTCGGAAGCTGAAGCAGTTGCAGTGCTGGACGTGTTTCACCAATCCTGAAGTGCATGCCGTCTTGCGTGCCGGCCTCCCCGACTCTCCTTTATATAATGGACAAATCCAGAGCATAGGCCCTCGCTATTGCCCCAGCATCGAGACTAAAATCGTGACCTTCCCCGACAAGGAGCAACACCAGCTTTTCCTCGAACCCGAAGGTGAAAATACGCAGGAGCTGTATCTGAACGGCTTTTCGTCGTCCCTGCCCATCGACATCCAGGTGGAAGCCCTGAAGAAGATTCCGGCCTTCCGCGACCTGGTCATCTATCGCCCGGGCTACGCCATCGAGTATGACTACTTCGACCCGACACAGTTGAAACATACGCTGGAGTCGAAGGTCGTGAGAAACCTTTTCCTTGCGGGACAGGTCAACGGCACGACTGGCTATGAGGAAGCCGGAGGCCAGGGCTTGGTGGCCGGAGTGAATGCAGCCATCAACTGCCAGGGCGGCGAACCCTTCGTGCTCCATCGCGACGAGGCTTACATCGGTGTGCTCATTGATGACTTGGTGACTAAAGGTGTCGACGAACCCTATCGCATGTTTACTTCGCGTGCGGAATACCGCATCCTGCTCCGGCAGGACGATGCCGACATGCGTCTGACGGAGCGTGCCTACCGTCTGGGGCTTGCCAGCCGCGAACGCTATGACCGTCTCTGCCGCAAGCGTGACGACATCGAACGCATCGTGCGCTTCACGGAAACTTATTCCATCAAGGCCGACTTGATAAATCCGGCTTTGGAATCGCTCGGCACGACGCCCCTCCGTCAAGGCTGCAAGCTCATCGATTTGGTCAACCGCCCGCAAGTGACACTGACAAACATTGCCGAACACATTTCTGCCTTCCGCCGTTGCCTCAACTCCGTTACGGAACGTCGCGACGAAACAATCGAAGCCGCAGAGGTACGTGTCAAGTATCAGGGCTATATCGACCGTGAGCGGATGATTGCCGAGAAGATGCAGCGCTTGGAGAATATCAAGATTAAAGGTAAGTTTGACTACGCTTCTCTCCAGTCGCTCTCGACCGAGGCCCGCCAGAAGCTCTTGAAGATAGACCCGGAGACTCTGGCCCAAGCCAGCCGCATACCCGGCATCTCCCCAAGCGATGTCAACGTCCTGCTGGTGCTGCTTGGACGATGAACCGGCGAAGTGTTCCACGTGAAACAAAAGATAGAACTAAATAGAATAATGAGCTTATTATGAGCAAAGAAACATTGAAAAATAGTCTGAGAACTATAAGTGATTTCCCCGTGAAGGGCATTCTCTTCTGGGACGTGACGACCTTGTTTAAAGATGCTGTCTGCCTCCATGAACTGGAGGAGGTGCTTTATGAAATGTATAAGGACCGGGGCATCACAAAGGTGGTAGGCATAGAGTCGCGCGGCTTCATCATGGGCGCGGCTTTGGCTGTCCGCTTGGGAGCTGGCTTCGTCATGGCTCGCAAGCCGGGCAAGCTCCCAGCCGACGTGCTGGAAGAAAGCTATGACAAGGAGTACGGACGCGACACTATCCAAATCCATAAAGATGCTATCACGGAGGACGACGTCGTCCTGCTCCACGACGACCTTCTGGCCACAGGCGGCACGATGTGTGCGGCCTATCGCCTCGTGCAGCGATTCCACCCGAAGCAGGCCTATGTGAACTTCATCATCGAACTGGAGCATCTGAATGGCCGGGCCAATTTCCCCGAGGAGGTGTGCCTGGAAACTGTCTTGCAAGTCTGAAGCCGTGGAAGTACTCGACACGAACGAATACCTGCGCAACATCGTGCAGAACTTGCCCGACAGCCCTGGCATCTACCAGTACCTAAATAAGGAAGGAACCATCATCTATGTTGGCAAGGCCAAGAACCTGAAGCGACGCGTTTACTCCTATTTCAGCAAGGAGCATGCTCCGGGGAAGACGCGCGTGCTGGTGAGCAAGATTGCCGACATCCGTTACATCGTGGTGAAGACGGAGGAAGACGCCCTGCTGCTCGAAAACAACCTTATCAAGAAATACAAGCCTCGTTACAACGTCTTGCTGAAGGACGACAAGACCTATCCGTCCATCTGTGTGACGAATGAATACTTTCCGCGTGTCTTTCGCACCCGAAAGATTATCCGCAACGGTTCGACCTATTTCGGCCCTTATAGCCATATACCGTCGATGAATGCCGTTCTGGAGCTTATCAAGCGCCTCTACCCGATACGCACCTGCCACCTTGCTCTGACGCCGGAAAACATACAGGCCGGCAAGTTTCAGGTGTGCCTGGAGTACCACATCAAGAACTGCAAGGGCCCGTGTGCCGGACAGCAGTCACATGAGGAGTATATGGAAAACATCGCCCAGGTGAAAGAAATCCTCAAGGGAAACACACGGGAAATCAGTGCGGCCCTGATGCGTGAGATGCAGGCCCTGGCTGCGGAGATGCGTTTTGAGGAAGCGCAGCGCGTGAAGGAGAAATACGAGCTTATCGAAGCCTACCGTTCGCGCAGCGAGGTCGTCAGTTCCGTGTTGCATAACATTGATGTCTTTTCCATCGCCGAGGACGAAGGTTCGGCCTATATCAACTACCTCCACATCACGAACGGCTGCGTGAACCAGGCATTCACCTTCGAATATAAGAAGCGTCTGGAGGAGACGAAGGAAGAACTTCTCGCCATGGGTATCGTCGAGATGCGCGAGCGTTACAAGAGCCGTTCGCGGGAGATTATCGTTCCATTCGAGCTTGATTTGGAGCTGGCCGGCGTGACGTTTACCATCCCTCAGCGAGGCGATAAGAAGACGTTGCTCGACCTTTCGTTGCTCAATGTGAAGCAATATAAGGTCGACCGCCTGAAACAGGCCGAGAAGCTCAATCCTGAACAGAAGAGCGTGCGCCTCATGCGTGAGATTCAGGAGCAGCTCCATTTGCCCAAACTGCCCATGCAAATCGAATGTTTCGACAACTCCAATATCAGCGGTTCGGATGCCGTGGCGGCCTGTGTGGTCTTCAAGAAGGCCAAACCTTCGAAGCAGGACTACCGGAAATACAACATCAAGACTGTCGTCGGACCGGATGATTACGCTTCCATGCAGGAAGTCGTGCGGCGTCGTTACAGCCGTGCATTGGCCGAAGGCACCCCTCTGCCCGACCTCATCATCACCGATGGCGGCAAGGGACAGATGGAAGTGGTGCGCGAGGTGGTCGAAGATGAATTGCATCTCAGCATTCCCATCGCCGGCCTGGCTAAGGACAATCGCCACCGAACTTCCGAATTGCTCTACGGGTTTCCGCCTGTCGTCATCGGCGTGAAGCAAAGCACGCCCCTCTTTCACCTCCTTGAGCGTATACAGGACGAAGTGCACCGCTTCGCCATCACGTTCCATCGTGACAAGCGTAGCAAGCGACAAGTGGCTTCTGTGCTCGACACGGTGAAGGGCGTCGGCGAGAAGACGAAGACAGCCCTGCTGAAAGAGTTCAAGAGCGTGAAGCGCATCCGTGAGGCTTCGCTCGACGAACTGGCGGCTGTCGTCGGTCCCTCCAAAGCCAAGCTGGTGCATGACTACCTGAATTCGTGAGCCGGCCCGGATCTTTCATTTTTAAAAATAAAGAGGGCAAAACAAGCTTTAAAGTATAGCCGAGCTAACCTTCCTTTCCGTCCGACCACGGAGTACTATCCGCCCCCGGCTACCCTCCTTTCCGTGGTCGGGCGGAGTTAATAGGCCTCCGGACACAAGCTGTAAAGGGGCAAGACCTGTCATCAAGCATCCGGATGCGGACGAGGAAGAAAAACGCAGGCTGTAAGTTGTTTATCTACGGTTTAAATGAAAAAGCCGTGGTGAGCCGGTAGATTGCAGGCAGGTGTGGTTTCTCTGTTTTCAGACATATTACTATATTTGCAAGGGTGGACCGGACGGCTGTCCATGCCGGAAGTCCACAGTTAGAACATTAAAATCATACAAATCTATGCGAATCGTTATCCAACGCGTGCGTCACGCATCAGTCACCATCGACGGCGTGCAGAAGTCTGCCATCGGGAGCGGGATGCTTATCCTCGTGGGCATTGAAGAGGCCGACAGCCGGGAAGACATCGACTGGCTCTGCAAGAAGACGGTCAACCTGCGCATCTTCGATGATGAGAATGGCGTGATGAACCGCAGTATTCTCGAGGCCGGAGGCGACATCCTTGTCGTCAGCCAATTCACACTTCATGCTTCCACGAAGAAGGGCAACCGTCCTTCCTATATCCGCGCCGCCAAGCCGGACATCTCCATACCACTCTACGAAGACTTCTGCCGGACGCTCTCCCAAGACTTGGGCAAACCTGTGCAGACGGGTGTGTTCGGGGCTGACATGAAGGTGGAGTTGCTCAACGACGGACCGGTGACAATCATCATAGACTCTAAAAACAAGGAATAATGACTATCGAAGAAGCTCAACGAACCGTTGATGACTGGATACGCACCTACGGCGTGCGTTATTTCAGCGAACTGACCAACATGACCGTGCTCATGGAAGAGGTGGGCGAACTGGCCCGGGTGATGGCCCGCAAATATGGTGACCAGTCGTTCAAACCCGGAGAGAAGGACAATCTGGCCGATGAGATGGCTGACGTGCTTTGGGTGCTCCTCTGTCTGGCCAACCAGACAGGGACTGACCTCACCGAGGCTTTCCGAAGAAACCTGGAAAAGAAAACAAGCCGCGACAAAGACCGGCATAAGAACAATCCAAAACTTTAAGCGTTATGAAACATAATCAGGAACACGAGTGCGAATGTGGGCATGAGCACCACGACAAGGACTGTCACTGCGGACATGACCATGCGCACGATTGTAGCCACGACGACTGCGGATGTGGCGACCCCGGCTGCGACTGCGAAGGGGAGGATGAAGACAAGGAACACCTGCATCAGCCCAGCAAGTATGATGCCGCTCTGGCCAAGTATGAAACCAATCTGGACGATGCGGCCGTCACACAGGCCGTCGATGCCATCATCGAGGCACGTGTGGCAGAAAACAATACGGAAGAGGTGAAGAAGCGCATCCTCTCCTGCCTCGACTTGACATCGCTCCGCACGACTGACACGGAGGAAGACATCCTCCACATGGTCGAGCGTGTCAACCGCTTTGACGATGCTCACCCTGATCTGCCCTGCGTGGCAGCCGTGTGCACCTATCCTAATTTCAGCCACCTGGTCAGCCAGTCGCTGGAAGCCGACAAGGTGGAAGTCGCGGCTGTGTCCGGCGGATTTCCCTCCTCACAGACCTTCACCGAGGTGAAGGTGGCCGAGACGGCGATGGCCCTCCATGAAGGAGCGACGGAGATTGACATCGTGATGGCCGTGGGCAAATTCCTCGACGGGAACTATGAAGACCTGTGCGACGAAATCGACGAGTTAAAGAGCCTCTGCGGGGAGAAGCTGCTGAAGGTCATCCTGGAGACTGGGTTGCTCCGTTCGGCAGCGAATGTGAAGCGGGCCTCCATCCTGGCCATGTATTCAGGAGCTGACTTCATCAAGACCTCCACTGGCAAGGACGGTTCTGCCGCTACCCCTGAGGCGGCCTACGTGATGTGTCAGGCCATCAAGGAGTATCACGAGCAGACCGGACGTATGGTGGGCTTTAAGGCCGCCGGAGGCATCCGCAGCGTGCACGACGCTTTGGTCTACTATTCCATCGTGAAGGAACTGCTCGGCACGGAATGGCTCACACCCCGCTATTTCCGCATCGGGGCCAGCTCGTTGGCCAATGCGTTGGTCAGTGACATCGTGGGGGAAGATATGCACTGCTTCTGACACGACGCTGTCCGCGGCAAGAGAAAACGGACGATACAGGCGAAGACTCCTACCCTCGCCTGTGTCGTCCGTTTATTTTTTGTCTTCTTGGGAAAATGAATGCCTCTGAAAATCGTTTTTTCACGTATATCTCATCGTCGGGGCGTAAAAATGGCCGTATTTTCCCATTAGAGGAATTCAAAAGGATACCATTTGTTTCTGTATTGCAAATAATATGATAGAAATATCTGCTTTTTATTGAGCTTTTTGAAAGTGTGTAAGGTTTTATGGTGACCTAAAGATAGAAATCTGTCTATGCCTCCTGTGTCGCAAACTAGCGCACGAAGCCGGCTCAGCGGTAGATAAGCGTAGTCAGTCCCGCTTCGTCGAACATCTCGTTGGCCACTTCCAGCAGTTGCGACGAGGTGAGCGCGTCGATGCGGGCGAAAAGCTCCTCTTGACTCTCGTAGCGGTCATAGTGGAGAAATGTCTTCCCCATGTCGAGTGCCAGGTTTTCGAAGTTGTCGCCTGCGACAGTGATTTGGCCGATGATTTGCTTCTTGGCTGCGGCGAGTTGCGTGTCGGTCAGGCACACGTCGCGCAGGTGGCGCAGTTCCTTGTTCACCAATCCCAGGCAGAGGTCGATGTCGGCAGGGTCGCAACCGAAGTAGATGCTGAACACGCCTGTGTCGGTGTATGACGTCAGGTTGCTCTCCACGTTGTACACCAACCCGCGGCGTTCGCGCAGCGACACATTCAAGCGGCTGTTCATGCCCGGTCCGCCCAGGATGTTGTTCAGCAGGTAGAGCGCCGTGCGTCGGTCGCTGTGGGCATCGTAGCTGCGTCGGCCCAGCATCACGTGTGCCTGGTGCGTGTCGCGTCGTTGTGCGCGGGAGACGGGCTGGTAGGGCGGCAAGTCAGCACCGCGAGCGTTCGCTTTGCCCGGTGCGACGTCGGCTGTGAGCCGTTCCAGCAGGTGCACCATGTGGCGGAAGTCCACGTTGCCGCGCAGGAAGAACACCATGTTTGCCGGCGTGTAGAAACGCTCCGTCCAGCGCAGTGCGTCGTCCGAGCGGAACTCCTTCAGCCGTCCGGGGTCGCCCAGGATGTTGCGTCCGAGCGGGTGTCCCTGGAACAGCAGGTTTTCGAAGTCGTCGAAGATAAGCTCCGAAGGGCTGTCCTCGTAGCTCTGTATTTCGTCGAGGATGACTTCCACCTCCTTCCCTATCTCCTGCTGCGGAAACGTGCTGTGAAACACGATGTCGGTCAGCAATTCCGCCGCGCGGGCAAAATGCTCGGCCATGAAAGCCGTGTAGATGATGGTCTCTTCCTTGTTGGTGAAAGCGTTCAAGTCGCCGCCCACGCGCTCCATGCGGTTCAGGATGTGCCAGGCACGCCGTTTCTGTGTGCCCTTGAAGATGAGGTGTTCGACGAAGTGCGCCATGCCCTGTTCGCGTTCCGCCTCGTCGCGTGTGCCCGCGTCGATGGCAAATCCGGCGTAAGCCACCGACGTGGCCGAGGGTGCCTGGATGACGCGCAGTCCGTTGGGCAGCGTATGTTGGTTGAAAGTCATTTCCTTGTTCTTTGGTTTGTTCCTGCAAAGGTAGTGTTTTTTTAAGAGAACGTACAGCCACTGGTTCGTCCGTACATGGAATGCCAAGTTCTATCCAGTCATCTGTTCCCTTTAAATCCCCCGTTTCCACCCCCTCCTTTCCGCCCGACCACGCAAAGGAGTCCGTCCTCGCCTACCCTCCTTTCCGCTCCCGGCTACCCTTTAGGGCGTGGTCGGGGGTGCATTGGGGCGCATTTTGCAGCTGTGGTTCGTTGCTCCTGATGGGGGCTGCCGGCGAACGTCCGGAAGCGCGATTGTGAGTGGCAGAAAAATGTAGGGAAATAAATTCGCATTAAATTGTTATGATTTGATAACTTTTGTTTGCGTTTATAAATGGATATACTTATCTTTGCATGGAAAACTAGAATTTGTGCTTATGAATAAGGTCTATTTTGCCCTGCTCTATTGGCTGTGCGCCGTGTGTGTGGGGTGTTCCGACGGCCCGGCACGCTATGTGTTGCCGACAGAGCCTGACTATGCACAGGAAAGTGCGTGGTACAAGGAAGCAAACGCCGTGGACGGTGGTTTGCAGGCCGATGTGTTCTATGTCGCTCCTACGTGCGTGTGGGACTGGCAGGACGCGCAGGGCCGTGTGATGCACTTCGAGGATGTCTACAATGAAGACCAGCGTCGCGCTTTGCGTCCTTCGCTGGAGCTGGCTGCTGATATTTTTGCTGACTCGTATAACTTCTATGCGCCATACTACCGCCAGATTACGCTGGAGTCGTGGATGGAGGGGGAGGACACCGTGGAGAAGCGTTTCCCCTATGCGATGGCCGACGTGAAGCGTGCTTTCGACTACTATCTGGAGCATGAGAACGGCGGGCGTCCTTTCATCCTTGCCGGGTTCAGCCAGGGGGCGAAGGCTGTGGTCGAGCTGTTGAAGGACATGCCTTCGGGCGTGTACGAGCGGTTGGTGGCGGCATACGTCATCGGCTATAATGTGAGCGAACGTGAGGCGGAGTATTTCAAGACTATCGAGGCTGCACGGGACTCTGTGGACACGGGTGTGACGGTGTGTTATAACTCCGTCGACAGCGTGGATGCCATCTGCCCTGTTCTCTCGGACAGCTATCTGTGCATCAATCCTGTCAACTGGAAGACGGACGGCAGTCCAGCTTACCTCAACGACTCTGTGACGGTGCGCATCGACACGAAGCATCATGTCTTGCTCGTGGACGGTTTCGACGAGAAGCAATATTACCTGCCTTCGCTGGGCGCGATGTTCAAGGAGGGCAACTACCACTTGCAGGAACTCACGTTCTATCAGGATTGTTTGAACCGGAACGTCAAGCAGCGTGTGCGGAGCTACTACCGGCAGCCGCATAAGAGGGGCTTCTGACGGGCATAGGCGTGCCAGGAAGCCTTTGAGGCTGGTGTCCGGATAAGGAAGGCGCGGAACGCGCAGGCTTTGATTGTAGCCCGCGTATTCCGCGCCATTTTTGTGTCTGAAGAATGCCGTATGTCACGGCATGAGCTTTGTGTGGGCTGTTATTTCTTGACAGCCTCGTCCTTGATGACTTTTGCCTCATAGCCGAATTTGGCGAAGCCTTCTTTCAGCTTGTCGATGGAGGTCTTTTTTGCATCGTAGACGATGGTGACGGTGTGGTCTTTCACGTTGGTCTCCAGCTTCTTCAGTCCCTTTTCGAAGGAAATGTTTTTCTGGACCTTCTTCTCGCAGTTCTCGCAGACCATCTGCTGCACTTTGAACATCACTTTACGCAGCTCTTTGGCTGACACGTTCAGGCCGCCTAACATGACAGCCATGAGGGATAATACGATGATTCGTTTCATACTACTTTTTGTTTTTGAGGTTAGATAAAAATGGATATTGGGTCATGTATCATTCGTTTCTCGGCCAGTTGAAGCGGATGCCGATGTATCCTTTTGCCCCGTGCATGGGGCCCCAGACCATCGTGGCATCGAAGGTGTCGCCCCACGGATTGTCTGCACCGACAATGGGGTTTTCCTGCTTGAAATTGGTCAGGTTCTCCCCTCCGACGTAGACGGACCAATGGCGGAAGTTGCGTGTCACCTGCATGCTGAGCTGGGCGAAAGAGCCGTAGCGCTCCGACCAGGACAAAGCCCCGTCGGCCAGCTGATAAGGGGTCGGCATGCGTCCCCCGCCGTTTTGCTGCCACGTGACGTCAAACTGCCACTTGTTCAGCGGTGTCTTGTAGGAGGCGGTTATCAATCCTTTGTATTTTCCGGTCAGGGACTTTTCGTAGAGAATGCCGTTGATTTCGTTTTTTACCTTGGTCATGCGCCAGGCGGCCATCAGGCTGAAGCCGTCGAAGAACGGATAGGTCGCTTCCACTTGGAACACATGCGAGAAGGACCGCCCGTCCAGGTTGGTGAAGGCGACTTCATGGGGATTGCTGTCCATGTCGACTACCACTTGGTGGACGAAGTCCGTGTAGTAGTATTCGGCATTGAGGTTCAATGTCTTGCCGGCTATGGGGATGTAGGTGGCGATGCTGGCTCCGTAGTTCCACGCTTCCTCTTGTTTCAGGTCGTCGGCAATGCGGACGGTGCGGCTGCTGGCCAGCAGGAAGTTGTTTTCGGCCAGGACGTGGTTGGTGCGGTAGCCTTTTCCGGCCGATGCGCGGAGGGTGATGAGGTCGCTTGGCGCATAGCGGACGTTGGCCCGTGGCGTCACGAAGAAGCCGTACACATTGCTGTAGTCGCCGCGCAAGCCCATCATCAGGGTGAGTTTGTCGGTCGGCTTGTAGGTGTATTGGGCATAGCCTCCCGTGACGGCTTCTTTGTCCACCTGGCGGGTCAATGCTTCGGCTGCATCGTTGCTCAGGCGGTAGTCCTGGTCGTAGCGGTCATAGTTGAAGCTCAGTCCTGTCGAGAGGGTGTGTTGCTCCGTGAAGTCTGTTTCGAATATCAACGAGGCGTAGGCGTTTTGCTGGTCTACGTTGTAGCGTTTGTGTCCGTACGACGCGTCCATTTCGTGGATAGTGGCCGCGGTGATGAGGGCCAGGTTGGTGTTATGCTCTTTGTCGAACACGTATGCCTGCTTCACGAACGCCTCATAGCGGTCCGTATTCATGTGTATCAGGTATGGATTGCTGAGGGTGTGTCCGCCGTGTGCCACTTGCCCGCTGGTGCGTTTCTCGTCCAGAGCCTTGATGCCGGCCTGGAAGATGTAGTTGTCGCCCATGTAGGCCCAGCGGTTAAAGAGGTTGTATTGCTTGACTTGCGGGATGTCGGCGAAGCCGTCGTCGTTGGCGTCATGGGTCTTGGTCTCGTTTTCGTAGTGTGCCAGCAGCATGGTGCTCCATTTGTCTGAGAGCTTCACGGAAGCGTCTGCGTTGGCCTCGTAGCGGCTGGTTGTGCTGGCGAACAAGTTGGCTGACACCCAGTCGGCTTCCGGGCTTTGCGGTTTCTTGAACTCGATGTTGATTTGTCCCGTGAGTGCTTCATAGCCGTTTTTGACTGACGACGTGCCTTTGCTCACTTGTATGCTTTGCATCCAAGGGCCTGGCACATAGCCCAGTCCGTAGGCAGCCGAAGCACCACGGAAGTTGGGGATGTTTTCCGTCAGTAGTTGCACGTAGGTGCCTGACAGCCCCAGCAGGCGGATTTGCTTGGCACCGGTGGCGGCATCCGAGTAGTTGACGTCGACGGAAGGATTGGTGACAAAGCTTTCGCCCAGATTGCAGCAGGCAGCGCGAAACAGTTCGTCTTTCGAAATCATGTCCGTATTCATCACGCTGTTGCGTAGTTTCTGCAGGGTGATTTTGCGTGCCACGACGTTGACTTCCTGTAGTTCCATGCCTTCCTGGAGTATGATGTCGATGTATTCCTGTTCGGGAGCGATGGCCAGGGTGTCAGTCGTGAAGCCGATGCAGCTCACGACCAGTTGTTGGTCGCGGTCGGTACGTTTCAGTTCGAAGGCTCCTGAGAGGTCTGTGGTCGTGCCTGTCGTTGTGCCCAGCCAGATGAGGTTGACTCCCGGGAGGGCTTCTCCGTTTGCGTCGGTCACACTGCCGCTCAGAGTGCGGTTGCCGGTGTCGGCCTTTGCGTGGAAAGGCGACAAGTATAAAAGGATAATAATGAGTGGTAGTACTTTCATAAGATAGAATAAATTAAAGTTTAGGAAAATGCTGTGCCGGTCTGAAGACCAGACATAGCTTGTTGTATTTAGGATGGGTTGTTGTTATAGTATTTGTCAGCTGTCTGATGGTTCTTTTCTTTAGAGCCTGAGCTTTCCTTCAGTCGTCTCTTTGTACAAAGGAAAGCTAAAATCATTAGAAAACGAAATCTGGAGAAGAAAAATGTTACGTATCGAACGTTAAAAGATGAATAAGGAAAGCAATACTCCCCTCTTTTGTGTGTTTTTGTTTGTCGAGATGATGCCTTCCTTTTGTTCTTGACTTTTGGCTTAAATCTATTACTCCTCTTCTCTTAATCCATTAAGGATTAGCTTTTTGTCTCGTTTGAAGGGCTTACTTATCGGCTTCTTGAGGTGATTTGCATCCTGAAACCTTGAATTTGTCTTTGTGCAGAATATCGAAGTATGGGCATAAAAAGAGGATATATCGGAATGAAATGTAGAGTTTTCATTTCGATACATCCTTTCGGGTACGGCAGAGCGGCGGAGTGTTAATACACCAGCTTCACATTGTCCACCCAAAGCGAGTTGCCCGGTGTGCCGATATAGGCGCCTCCGTGGCTGGATGCAAACTGGAGGATGATGTGCGTGGGGGCCTCGTCAGGCGCGGCCCAGCTCACTTCTTTGATGGGGACACTCTTGCCGCGGCTGTTCACGGTGTTGTACTCATAGGCGTTGAGTTTCATCAGGTCGGCCCGGTAGGCGGGATTGTGGGTGATGTCGCCGTAGAGGATGGTGTAGGTGGCGGCATTCTGCCAGTCGCAACTCTTGTCATACTGGATGGCAAACGTGCCCACACGACTGGCGTAGACATTGCCTTCCTTGTCCTCCCAACGCTTCTGGAGCAGGCAGACGACTGCGGCATGGTCTTTGCCGTCGACATCGGTCTCGCGGCCAAATCCTGTGGCACGGATGCGCTTCTCACGGTCAGCTATGCGCACTTTGTAGTCGAAGCGCAGGGCTTTAGGATGCTTGGTGAAGGGCACGCCCATGAGGAGCAGTCCGTTGGGATTCTTGGTGCTTTTGATGGGTTCATGCACTTCGCCCAGAAAGAGCGAACCTGCGGCAAGCACGGTGATGTCGACCACGCCAAACACTTTCACGCCTTCCAGGTGTGTGTCCAGGCGGGCGCAATAGCCGCCGTCGCGTCGTTCAGGGAAGACGGAGGAGTTGGTCTTGACGATGCCCACGACCTTGGCCATGACGTTCGACGTGGCCCAGGGCGAGCCGCCCGTCGGTTTGTAGGGGATTTCGCCTTTGATGGTCTGTGTGGGGCCGACAGCGTAAATCTCTTTCTGTGCGCCGCCGATGATGCTCGATTCCTTGATTTCGCGCTTGATCCACTGGTTCATGTCGCCGAAGGGGAGCAGTTCTTCTCGTTCCTGAGCATGCAGGGATGCGCAGCCGAGGAGGGCTGCCAGCGCGAGCAGATGGTTGATTCGTTTCATTGTCGGTAGTATAAGGTCTTTATAACTCGTAGTTCCAGTCTTTCAAGGCGAAGCCCCAATGGTCTTGCACGAGGCGCACGGTGCGTTCGTCATAGTTGTATTTGTTCTTTTTATAGCCTTTCTTCTTGCCTACATACTTCTCGATGGCTTCGCGGGCTTCTTCCCATCCGGGGAGCGAGAGGCGGCGGTAGATGTCTTCGGTCATGCCATAGGCATCGGTTTCGTAGTCCTCGAACTTCACTTCGACGAGGTTTCCTTCCGGGATGCAGGCCTTGTCGGCTTCATACTTGTGGTAGAGCTTGGTGTAGACGGAGAGGATGTTGGCTTCCATCTCCGCAGGCGTGATGTCCTGGAGCTTGAGCGGCTGGATGGTGTTGGTGAAGAAGCTGCGGGTGGACTCGAACACGGTGTAAGGGTTGCGGATGAGATAGATGAACTTCGCATTGGGGAACATCTTCACCAGTTCGCGCACACGGCCCGTGTGGGGCGGATTCTTACTGAGGAACTGCGAGCCGCCCGTGTTCCACAGCGAAATCTTGATAAGCTTCACAAACGTTTCTTCGAACACGCGAAGCTCCTCGGGCGTGATGTCGTCGAAGAGCAGATACTTGTCGGCATACTCCTGCATGTGGCGCGGGAGGAACCAGAAGTTGTAGTACGTGTAGGGCATCATGTTGGCCAAGGCGAACTCCTCCTCCTGCGGCAAGTCGACAGCCAGTTCCATGTTGTCTGTCGGACGTTTGTCGGGCATGAGCCAGCTCATGTTTTTCTTGAAGAAGGGTTGTCCCCACATCATCAGGTGCGGGAAGACGGTCTGATAGGTTGTATTGTAGCCGAAGTGGCGGTCACAGGAGAAGACATTGTGCATGAATGTCGTCCCGCTGCGCCAGTGTCCGAGGATGAACACGGGGTCGTGTTCCAGCGGCTTGTCGGCCAGGAGCTTCGCGTAGCGGCTGTCTTGGATGGAAGCCAGTGGCGACAGTAACCGGCATACGGCTTTCGTCAACCGGTATTTGCCCCGGTAGGCAGGGTCGATGGTGCGTCCGCGGGTGATGGCCTGGAACGTCTTCCAGTCGGCTCCCACGAGCGTGTTAATCGGTAGTTTGTTGAATTCAAGTAGTCCCATAAGCAAATGTTTTTAAATGAAGAATGTAGAACGAAGGATGAAGAGTGGAGGCATCGGGATGTCGTCTTCATGGAGTCGCGCATAGCCCTATGCAAGGTGTTCGTGCGTGATTCTTTATGCGTGGCTCTTCATTCTGCATTCATCATCCTTAATTCTTCATTATTTTAATGTTTATCCCTTGGCGTTCGAGTTCGCGGACAGCACGGTCGATGGCTTCGTAGTGTTCCGGCCCGATGCCCAGGCGCGGGAGGTCGAGCGTGAGCGGTTCTTCCGCAGAATGCAGGTCTTTATCCTCCACAGGAGCGATAATCATGCCGACGGCGCTCGTGTTGTTCGTGATGGGGTCGATGAGGATGAACGAGCCGGTGGCCTTGTTCTTCAGGTAGGGGTCGAAGAACAGCTCCTTCGAAGTGGTGATAACCACCCGGGCTATCTGGTTCAGCTCCAAAGGCAGATTCTCCGTTGTCAATAGTCCATTGTCAATAGAAAGATGCTCCATCGTGTTGACATCCACCTTGTAGTCGATGCGCTCCAGGCGGCAGCGGCTGGTGTTCGTGGTCTGCTTGAGGAAGAACGACTTGTCCATGTCCATCCGTTCCTCGTCCATCCACACGAGCATGGCCTCGAAGCTGCGGCCGACGTAGGGCAGGTTGTCCGGGTGGACGAGCATTTCGCCGCGCGACACGTCGATTTCGTCCTCCAGCGTCAGTGTGACACACTGTGGCGGGAAGGCGTAATCCAGTTCGCCGTCGTAGGTCACGATGCTCTTCACGCGCGACGTCTTGCCCGAGGGCAGGGCCACGACGGGGTCGCCCCGGCGCACCACGCCCGAAGCCACCTTGGCACAGAAGCCGCGGAAGTCGAGGTTCGGACGCAAGACGTATTGTACGGGGTAGCGGAAGTCCGTGAGGTTATGGTCGTTGGCGATGTGCACCGTTTCGAGAAACTCGAGCAGCGAGGGCCCTTCATACCACGGCGTGCGGTCGGAGTGGGTGACGACATTGTCGCCGTCGAGCGCTGAGAGGGGAATGCACTGCACGTCGGGGATGCCCAGCGGGTCGATGAATGCGTGGTAGTCGGCTGTGATGTGGTCGAACACGTCCTTCGAGAAGTCCACGAGGTCCATCTTGTTTACGGCCAGGACGACGTGTTTGATGCCCAGCAGCGAGACGAGGAACGAGTGGCGGCGTGTCTGCGTGATGACACCCGTGCGGGCATCGACGAGGATGACGGCGAGGTTGGCCGTCGAGCCGCCGGTAATCATATTGCGGGTGTACTGTTCGTGTCCCGGCGTGTCGGCGATGATGAACTTGCGTTTGTTTGTCGAGAAATAGCGGTAGGCCACGTCGATGGTGATGCCCTGTTCGCGTTCGGCCTTCAGTCCGTCGAGCAGCAGTGCGTAGTCGATGTGGTCGCCGGCGTTGCCCATGCGCTTGCTGTCGCGTTCGAGGGCGTCGAGCTGGTCTTCATAGATTTTCTTGCTGTCAAACAGCAACCGCCCGATGAGGGTCGATTTGCCGTCGTCCACCGAACCGGCGGTCAGGAAACGAAGCAAGTCTTTCTGCTCGTCGTTTCGGAGAAACTCTTCAATTGACAATTGAGAATTGACAATTGACAATTTTTCTTTGTTGTTATCGTTATGTTGGTTCATTGTCCTTTTGTGGTTTTTATAATTGAAATCAAGAGCTTCAACAATTCCCGGCAATCAGTTATGATTGAATCGTATTCGTTTTCGCTCGTCAATTACGTTAGAAATAACCCTCCCGTTTCTTCTCCTCCATCGAAGCTTCCTGGTCGAAGTCGATGACGCGCGTAGTGCGTTCGCTCTTGGTCGTGGTCATCATTTCTTCGACAATCTTTTCGATGGTGTCGGCCTCGCTCTCGATGGCGCCCGTCAGCGGCCAGCAGCCCAGTGTGCGGAAGCGTATCTTCTTGTACTCTATCTGGTCGCGGTATTTCTCCGGCAGACGGTCGTCGTCGGGCATGATGAGCTGTCCGTCGATGTTGACCACGGGGCGCACCTTGGCGAAATAGAGCGGCACGATGGGTATCTGCTCCAGGCGGATGTATTGCCAGATGTCCAGCTCCGTCCAGTTGCTCAGGGGGAACACGCGGATGCTCTCACCCTTGCGGATGCGGGTGTTGTAGATGTCCCACAGCTCCGGACGCTGGTTTTTCGGGTCCCACTGGTGGAACTGGTTGCGGAAGGAGAAGATGCGTTCCTTCGCCCGTGACTTCTCCTCGTCGCGGCGTGCGCCGCCGAAGGCTGCGTCAAACTTGTACTTGTCCAGCGCATGGAGCAGGGCTTGCGTCTTCATCAGGTCGGTGTGCACCTTGCTCCCGTGGGTGAACGGGCCTACGCCGGCGCGGAAGGCCTCCATGTTGCTTTCCACGATGAGCTTCCAGCCGTGTGCCTTCGCATACTCATCGCGGAATTGTATCATTTCCTTAAATTTCCATTTCGAGTCGATGTGCATCAGCGGGAAGGGCGGTTTGCCCGGGGCAAATGCCTTCTCGGCCAGACGCACCATGACGGACGAGTCTTTGCCGATGCTGTAGAGCATCACGGGATTCTCAAATTCGGATGCCACTTCACGGATGATGTGGATGGACTCTGCCTCGAGTTCTTTCAAGTGGCTGAGTTTATAGGTTTCTTTTTCCATGCTTATAGGTTTGTTTGCGTCGGCGGGCAGTGTGTCTGCCTGTCATTCTACCGACTTTTGTAATCAGTTTTCTTATCTTGTGCTTCAGCCTCTTCCCCTTCCGGGAAATGCCTGGCAGTGAAGCCTTTGAACGGTCATGAAGTGCAGGCGGGAGCGGATTCCTTTCCGTGCTTCCACGGAGTCTGTTCCGTCGTCGGGCGGACTCCTTTCCGCTCTTGCCTTCGGTTAAGGCCTTCCCTGCGGGTCATTCTTTTGCGGCTTTTTGTTGCTTCTTTTCTATCAGGTCCAACAGTTGCTTCACCGATTCCTCCAGGCTCAGCCGCGAGGTGTCGAGTGTCAGTGCCGGATGTTCGGGCCTTTCGAAGGGGGCTGAGATGCCCGTAAATTCCTTGATTTCTCCACGGCGTGCCTTGGCATACAGGCCTTTCACGTCGCGCCGTTCGCATTCTTCGAGGGGCGTGCTGACATAGACTTCGAAGAAATCGTCCTCCCCGATGATGCGGGCGGCCATGCGGCGCAGTTCATTGGTCGGGCTGATGAAGGCGGCCAGCGTGATGATGCCCGTGTCGACAAACAGCCGGCCTACTTCGGCGATGCGGCGTATGTTTTCGATGCGGTCTTCAGGAGAGAAGCCCAGGTTGTTGTTGATGCCCGAACGGATGTTGTCCCCGTCGAGGATGCGGCAGAGCAGGCCGCGCCGGTGCAGTTCGCGTTCCAGGGCGATGGCGATGGTGCTTTTGCCCGAGCCGCTCAGTCCGGTGAACCATATCATCATGCCCCGCTGTCCGAGCAGTGTTTCCTTGTCGGTCCGTGAGAGCATGCGGTCGAAGATGGGATAGATATGTTCCATGTCAAAATGATGTGTTAATTAAGGGGTGTGAAAGGCCATATCAGCGGGATAAGCCCGATGGAGATGACCATGACGATGAAGTCCATCGGAAGACCTATCTTCAGGAAGTCGGTGAACTTGTAGTTGCCCGCGCCCTGCACGATGAGGTTCGTCTGGTAGCCGATGGGAGTGGCAAATCCGGCGGAGGCGGCTATGCAGATGGCGATGAAGAACGGCATGGGGTCGACGCCAAACTTGGCGGCTGTCTCCAGCGCCAGCGGGAAGGCCAGTGCCGCTGCGGCGTTGTTTGTGATAAGCTCCGTGATGACGAGCGTGACGATGTAGAGCAAGGCCAATGCGCCCCATGCGCCCAGCGAGCCGGACACGTCCTGGATGAAGGATGCGATGAGTGCAGCCAGTCCGGACTCTTCCATGGCCGAGCTGATGGCGAAGGCACAGGCGATGGTGATGAGGATGTCCCAACTGATGTATTTCGTGTACTTCTTGGGCGGGAACAGCTTGAGCCAGGCCATCATGACGGCTGTGACGGAAGCGAAGAAAAACATGTCGAGCTTCACGCCCGGGAAGTGTTCCTGCGTGTAGGGAAGCTCGCCCACTGTGGCCCCGACTATCATGAGGATGAGCAGGATAAGGGCCGTCCACTTCTTCCATGTCGGCACGGGGCGCGTGGGGATTTCCTGCCCGTTGGTCATCATCAGGAACACCGACGAGTCGCTCCACGTCTGCGTGAAAGCCCCGTCAGTCAGCAGGACGAGCGTGTCGCCCTCCTGGAGCCGCACTTCGCCCAGGTTTTTCGTGATGACTTGTCCGTTCTGGCGTATCTCCTTGACTTCCGCTCCGTAGCGGCGTTTGAAGTCGAAGTTTTTCAGTTTGCGTTTCAGTCCCGGGAAGCGTGAGCCCAGGACGACCTCCACCACGTGGCTGCCCGAGTCTTCGGCTATTTCGGCTTCCTCGTCCTCGAAGTTGTCCGGCCGGTCGGCAGGGAGCAGCTTCTTCGACGTGAGAATGATGAACACCAGTCCGACCACGGTGATGGGGATGCCGATATAGGCCAGGTCAAACATTTTCAGCCCTTCATAGCCGCGGTCGATCATCATGCCATGCACGACGAGGTTGGTCGATGTCCCGATGAGCGTACAGAGTCCGCCGAGGATGGTGGCGTAGGACAGCGGGATGAGAAACTTCGTGCATGAGAGACCGACTTTTTTCGACCAGTTTTTCAAAATGGGTGCGAAGATGACCACGACGGGCGTGTTGTTGAGGAAGGCCGAAAAGGCGCTGACGATGGGCAGGATGCGGCATTGCGCCTTCGTCACTGAGGCGCCCTTGCCCGGCAGGAGTTTCTTGACCACGGAGCCCAGCGCCCCGCTTTGCCGGATGCCTTCGCTCACGAGGAAGAGCAGGGCGACGGTAATCATGCCGCGGTTGCTGAATCCTGCCACCATTTGTTTGGGAGTGATGATGCCCGCAGCCATGAAGACCACGACCAGGCTCAGCAACACGATGCCCGGCCGCATCTTGTCCATGATGAGTGCGACGAGCATACCCGCCAGCCCCAGCAATACGAAGATGATTTCAAAGTTCATAGCGTGTTTTTCTTTGTCAGTTATGGATTCGTCTCACGATGAACCAAGGGTTCAACAGGTTTTCTTTGTTATAGCGCAGGGGGATGTCGGCCTGTTCGCCTGTGTGGTAGACTTCACCGCCAGCGGCACGCACGATGGCATGTCCGGCAGCCGTGTCCCACTCCATCGTGGGGGCGAAACGCGGGTAGATGTCCGCTTTCCCCTCGGCCACGAGGCAGAGCTTGAGCGAGCTGCCGATGGACACGAGTTCGAGGTCCTTGTGGTCGCGGCGCAGGTCGTCGATGAAGGCCGTCGTCTCCGGTGTGGCGTGTGACGAGGAGGCGACGACGACATAGTGCGGATGGAGTTCGGAGTAAGGCAGGCGGAGCGCGCGGCTGCGCAGGGTGTCGAGGTCGTGCAGGCCTTCGAGGGAGGCTATGCCGGGCATTTTGTAGGCTCCGTGTTCCATGTCGGCGAAGTAAAGCTCATGGCGGACAGGGACATAGATGACCCCCGCCACGGGCACGCCGTCGGTCACGAGGGCGATGTTGACCGTGAACTCTCCATTGCGCTTGATGAATTCTTTCGTCCCGTCGAGCGGGTCGACTATCCAGAGCGTGCGCCACGTCCGGCGTTCGTCGTAGGCGATGTCGCGTCCTTCCTCGCTCAGGATGGGATAGGGCGTCGAGCCGAGCAGGTGGGTGATGATGTCGTTTGACCGCCGGTCGGCAATCGTCAATGGTGAATTGTCGGCTTTCCGCTCCACTTGGAAGTCGGCCTTCGGGTCTTCATAGATGGCGAGGATTTCTTTCCCTGCTTTCAGGGCAGCCTCGATGGCCGTCTTCAGTAATTGACCGTTGGGGTCTTTTTCTGGTGTTATTTCGTTGTTCATTCTTTTAGTATAGAGTTGGTGCGATTGATGATGACAATGCCGTGAGGCTGCTTGTCGATTATCAATTTTCAATTATCCATTGTTTAAAACGCTTCTGTCATGTTCAGGTAAAACAAGTTTTGCCGGTTGACCATATCACGCCCGAAATCCAGGCGCAGGTTCATGCGCGGCTGTATCTCCACGCGCAGGCCGACACCGAGATTGGGCAACACGCCTTCGATTTTGGCCGGGGTAGGCCCCATGAAGCCTGCACCGCCCCACACGACATAACCCACGTGGTCGAGCATGCGCTTGACCCACGTCGAACGGTCGGTGTTGAACATCTGGCGCCACTCGGCCAGCACCACGTGCGAACTCTTGTCGCGGAACTGTCCCATGTAGTAGCCACGCAGGTCGAACGGAGTGCCCGTGAGGGCGTATTTCATGAGCGGCACATCGCCGAACATGTTGGTCGACTGCACCGTCCATGCGAGCACGCGCCGCCGGCCCGGCGACCAGTACTGGCGGTAGTCCAGCTCGGCCTGGTAGAAGTTGTTGTCGCTGCCGAACATTTTCGCATAGGCCATGCCCCGCACATCGAGGTAGAGTCCGCTGTAGGCGTTTGAAGGCACGTCGCGCGTGTCATACGACACGACAAAGCCCAGACCCGAACTCAGCTTGTGGTAGCCTCCCGGCCTGCCGCCGTCGGCGATGTAGGAGGGGTCGGCCGCTATGCCTGCTGCCGGACTGCTGATGTCGTCGTAGTTGACATCGAGCTGAGGTCCGATGAAGAAATCGGTTTCGCCCACGCGAAACATGAACTGCGGGTTGATTTGGAAGCCGCTGTAGCTGTATTCCGTATTGTTTTCTCCCCGTTCCGTGTGCCGGTTGGTCGAGTAGCCGACACCGTAGTAGTTCTCCACCGTGTTTTTCCAACTGAATGTGCCGAAGATGCGGAAACGGTCGTCACGGAAGAAAAACTGCGGGCGCACCATGAGGTTCACACCGCTACCCTTGAACATGTAGGCCAGTGTGAGCGGGACGACAGAGCGCTGGAGCAGAGTGTCTTCCGGAGCTGTACGAAATGTCATCAGGGCCGTCGCACCCAGCACGACGCCGAAGTCGGGCGTATAGCCGGGGCCACCCAGGATGTTGTAGTGCAGGTTGCGCTGTGCGACCCGTTGACGACGCGCTTCCTTCGTGTCTGGCGTCTCGGTGGTCACAGTGTCTGCTGCTTCCGTTCTTGCTGCTTGTGCAAAAGTAGGAAGAAAATAGCAGAACAGTAGACAAGTGCTCAGTATGAATTTGTTCATAGACTTCTCTTTGTGTATTTGAATGGGCAAAAGTAGTTTCTTTCTGTTAAATATAGTAATAATAAATGGTAACGTACTTTTAAATAATCAAAACCTAAAGCAAAAATAGAGTTTTCTTTTGCAATTTTGCCGTTCGTCCGGAGAAGACTCGGGCGTTCAGGACATTTTCCGGTTTTTGCAGGCCATAGACTCGGCCCGACCACGCCCTCCTTTCCGTCCGAGGACGGAAAGGAGGGTAGCCGACCACCGAAAGGAGGCCGTGCCCGGCGCGTAAGGAAGGCCGGGAAAAGGCTCTTGCGCAGCAGTTTCGTCCTGTCTCGTCTGACCGGGCATAAATGCTTGTTTATGACTAAATAACGATACGATGAAAAGAAAAGTGATAGGAATCGGCGAGACGATTCTGGATATTCTCTTCCGCGACGGACAGCCCACGGCAGCCGTGCCGGGAGGCTCAGTGTTCAATGGCATCATTTCCCTGGGGCGCATGGGCGTGACGGTGGACTTCATCAGCGAGACGGGCAACGACCGTGTCGGGCGCACCATCCTCGACTTCATGCGCCGGAACGGCGTGGAGACGGGTCATGTCAATGTGTTTCCCGAGGGCAAGTCTCCCGTGTCCTTGGCTTTCCTCGACGAGCACAACGAGCCGGACTACCTCTTCTACAAGGACTATCCTTCGCAGCGGCTCGACGTCGTGTTTCCCGACATCGCGGCCGATGACGTGGTGATGTTCGGTTCTTATTTCGCGCTCAATCCCGTGTTGCGTCCGAAGGTGGCCGAGTTTCTTGACTATGCCCGCGGACGCGGTGCGCTCATCTACTATGACGTCAATTTCCGCAGCACGCATGCCACCGATGCCATCAAGTTGACTCCTACCATCCTCGAAAACTTCGAGACGGCTGACATCGTGCGCGGCTCGACTGAGGACTTCCGCAATATGTTCGGCCTCTCCGACCCGGCCCGCGTCTACGCTGACAAGGTGAAGTTCTACTGTCCCCGCCTGCTCTGCACGGCCGGAGCCGGTGCGGTCAGCCTCCACAGCGAACGGGTGGTGAAGAGCTACCCCGTGGAGCCTGTCGAGACGGTGAGCACCGTGGGCGCGGGTGACAATTTCAATGCCGGCATCGTCTACGGCCTGTTGAAATATGACGTCCGCCGCGACGACCTCCCCGGACTTACGGAGGCGGATTGGGACGCCATCGTCCGTTGCGGCCTGGATTTCTCTGCCGAGGCGTGCCGCAACTTGGGGAACTCCGTTTCCCCGGAGTTTGCGGAGAGATACAAGAAAATGAAGAATGAAGAGTGAAGAATGAAGAATGAAGAATGAAGAATGAAGAGTGCATATAGCTCACACGGCGCAAGGCGATTCTTCATTCTACATTCTTCATTCTTCATTTAAAAAGAAAGCCCCATCTTCACAGACAAGGCTTTCGAGAACTTTTGTTTAACTTAAAATAAGCAAAAGAATACTCTTGTGTGTCTCTTCTTATTCAGCCACGGGGTCGAACGTGCCGTCTCCGCCCGTGATATTGTCATGCCAACCGATGTTTTGCAGCAGGGTGGAGTTGTTTGACTGTGCACTCTGGCGCAGGCCGATGAAGTAGTATTCAGGGCGGAAGGTCGAATACTGTCCGTTGTCATACTCGTCCGTCGGCAGGTCCTTGCGGGTGAGATACGTGTGGTAGAATTCGGCCACGGCGCGGACGTTCGCGTCAGCATATTCGCCATGTTCGAGGCTGTAGTGGAAGTCCTCGTCCAGTGTCAGTCCGGCAGGACGTGCCACGTCAAGCAGCGGGTCTGCATCGTCGCTGTTGCCTCCCGTGCCATCTGTCACGTAGAGGATGATGCGGTGCTTGGAACCGTTGGCGCGTGCCCGGTCGTTGGCAGAGGTCACACCCAGATAAGTACACGTGTTGCCGCCCCATCCGCTCAGCGCCCAGCTCGGGTTGAGGCTCTCCTGCCCTGCTCCTCCGTCGAAGAGCATCCAGCGGCGCATGTCGTCGAAGCGTTTGCCTTCGTAGGGCAGTTCGATCTGGCGTTCGTAGAGGATGGCAGCAAAGGTTTCGGCCTGGCTGCCGCTCATGGCGAGGCCATAGTTGTCAGCTTCCATGTCGGCCGGATAGACGCGTGCGCGGATGTCTTTCAGCAAGTTCCAGGCTTCGCCCGTCTCGCCGATGCCGCAGGCTGATTCGGCCAGGTTGAGGAGCACTTCGGCATAGCGTATTTCCATGTAAGGGTTGGCTGAGGTCTTGAAGCCAGAGCCGTTGCCGGCCATTGTGTTGTAAGTAAACAGGTTGGCATTGGCCAGACCGTAGTCGTCCGAGCGTTTGCGCACATACACGCCCCGGTCGCTGGTGAGCTTGTCGGCTCCGCGTACGCCGCCTTCTGATTCGTCGGTCTTGTCTTCTTCGTTTTCAAACCAGCAATAGTTCCATAACACGTAGTCTTCGCCGCCCTCATAGGCATCGGGGAAGAACGAGGTCGTGCTGCTGTGCATGTCGATGTTTTGGTCGTTGAACAACCACTCTACGCCAGGGAAGGCGAAGGTGCGGTAGAAGCGCGGGTCGCGGTTGAGGAAGAAGCACAGTTCGTCATAGGGCAAGCTCGACTCTGCCGCAGGCTTTCCGTCGGCCATCGGGAAGAGGTCGACGATTTCGGCTGTCGGGGTCATGCCGCCTCCGCCGTTGGTGTTGCCCGGGCGTATGGAGTGTTCCCAGTTGTTCCACTTGTGTACTTCCAGGCCTTCGACTTCTGACAAGTTGTTGTACAGGGTGACGAAGACAGCTTCGTTGCCTCCGGTGTAGGTGTTGAAGAGATGTGCCCATGCCTTGGCATTCTCTCCGCCTGCCACAGAACCGTTGATGCCTGCGGCTTGCAATTCGTTCACGGCGCGTGTGTTCACGTCGTAGGCTGCTTGCCAGCGTGCGCGGTCGTTGGTGCGGTTGAAGAGCGGGCTGGCCCACCAGAGACGTACGCGTCCTTCAAGGGCGAGTGCCGCTCCTTTGGTCACACGGCCATATTTACCGGTATCCCAAGTGCTGGGCAACATGTTGTAGGCGTTTTCCAGGTCCTGGCAGATGAACTCGATGCACGCTCCGGTTGACGAGCGGGGCACGACCTTGTCCAGTCCTTCGCTGTCGCCGACCACGGGATTCTGCTTCTCGGTGATGATGGGCACACCGCCATAGATGCGCACGAGTAGGTAGTAGCGCCAGGCACGGAAGAAGTAGGCCTGGCCCAACAGTTCGTTTTTCTGTTCTTCGGTGAGCGACTGGCTGTTGGTCACGCCCTGGATGATGTCGTTGCACTCGCGGATACGGTTCCACGGGCCGAGGTGCGGCTGCACGTGGAAGAAGTCGGGCAGGCTGTTGCCCACGGAGGTCAGGATTTGTGTGGGGTCGTTGAAGATGGACGAACCGCCGAACTCTTCGGTGCAGGCTGACCAGTCGTCTTCGACGCCGGAGCTGGTGAGGAAGTCGGTGCCCTCATCGGTGCTGCCTGTGGCGCGCGGGAGCAGGAGTTGGTAGAGGTAGTTGACTCGCTGTTCGGCCGTTTCGAAGTTCTCATACACCAGTGATTCATCGTAGGTGCCGTATTCCCGTTCGTCTTCGAGGAACTGGTCGCTGCATCCGGTCAGGTTGGCTGCCAGGAGCAGCGCGAATGAAATGTATTTGATTTTTCTCATTGTGGTCTTTGCTTTGTGGTTAGAATGATACGTTAACGCCGAGTGTGAACTTGCGCAGGCGCGGATAGCGTCCGTAGGTGCCGGCCCAGTTGTTCCACACGTGGTCTTCATAGGGATTGTAGAAGCTGAACACGTTCTGACAGGTGAGGTTCAGGCGGCAGGAGGCGATACCCACGGGTTCGAGCCACTTCTTGGGCAGGCTGTAAGCCACGGTCAGGTTGTTGAGCGTGACGCTGGCCGCATTCATCCTCCAGAAGGTGGAAGCCTGTCCGTTGACGTCGCTGTAGCGCAGGTTCGGATACTTGGCGTCGCGGTTCTCGGCGGCCACGATGTTGCCGTTGGCGTCCAGCACGTCGTTGTAGACGAACATGTCTTTCCAGATGGCCGAGAGGTTGCTGTATTCCATGTCGTCGAAGCTCTCCTGGTAGATGGTGGAGCTGACGGTGGTATAGCCGCCCCAGCTTGCACTGAGCTGTGCGCTGAAGGAGAGGTCCTTCCAGCTTGCTCCGAAGTTGAACGTCATGCCGTAGGGGTTGTCACTGCGGTGCGAGAGTTCCACCATGTCGTTATCGTCGATACGGCCATCGGGGGCTGTGCGCTTGCCGTCAGTCCATTCACCGGACACATCGCGGTAGATGAGCATACCAGGGTGTACGTCGTCGATGGTGCGTCCCAGGTAAGTCGTGATGTTATACTTCTGGAAGTACTCATAGATTTCCTGGTAGCTTCGGAACATGCCCATGCAGTCGTATCCCCAGCGGCCGCGGTCGTTGCGTTCGTCCGGGCGCGGGCTGTCCCACAGCAGGTCGGCCGGCCAGCTGTATTCGCGCAGCTTGTTGTCGCTCCATCCGGTGTTCATCTTCACCCAATAGTTGAAGTCTTCGCCGATTTTATCGCGCCATCCGAGGCTGAGTTCCACGCCGTAGGTGTCGATGGAGGCGAAGTTCTCCGGTGCGGGACGCACGCCGACGGTGCCGGGATAGTAGGATGTGCCGCTGTAGACACCGAAGAGGTCACGGCCTAAGTCTAAGTAGCCGTTGAGCGTGACGGAGAGGCGACTGTTGAGCATGCGGAGGTCGATACCGAGGTTGCTCTTGTAGTTCTTGTCCCAATGCACGTCGCGGTTCACACCGGTCTGTCCGCCGTTGACGGTAGTTCCGGCAGTCGTGCTTGAGCTTGTGCCGAAGATGGGGCCGCCGTCGTTGGTGTGTGCACCGTAGGTCTCGCGCCAGATGAAAGGCTGGATGTTGTCACGTCCTAGCAGACCGAACGATGCACGTATCTTCAGGAAGTCGATGCCCGTCTTCTCCTGGTCAAACCACGGCTCTTCTGACATCACCCAACCGACCGATACGGAGGGGAAGGTACCCCAATAGTTTTCCGGGGCGAACTTCGTGGAAGCATCCGAACGAACGAGGAATTCGAGCAGGTATTTATCCGCGTAGGAGTAGTTCAGACGTCCGATGTAGGAGAGCATGCCCGACTCGCTGCGGTTGATGACTGTAGTCTGGATGTTGTCATCGCTCACCATGTTCGATGTGCCGTCCGTGAACGGATAGGGATTGGTAATGCTGCCTTGGAGGGTCTCTGTCTCGGCTTCCGATTTTTCAATGGAGAACAGTGCGCTGACGTTATGTTTGCCAAACGTGCGGGCATAGCTGACAGTCAAGTTCATCTGATAGCTGTCGTAGCGGCTCATCGTGCGGCGCAACAGGTTGCCGTTGTTCAGTTCCACCTCGTTCAGGGTTGTGTAGTCCGCTCCGTCGCCGGTGTAGAGGTGTCCGCCGCTACCGCCGCGTGTACCCAAGCCGTAGACTGACATGGTCGTTCCCAAGTCGTTGCTCTTGCTGTCACTGATGGTTTTAGAATAGGAAGCTTTGATTTTCAATCCTTGCAGGAAGTCGCACCAGCCGAAGTCATATTCCACCGAACCGTTGATGTTCGTGTTGTTGGTCTGCTCTTCGATGTTGTCCGAGGAGTTCTGCACAGCACCGAAGTGATAGAGGTTCGTGCCGCTGAGCGAGCTGGGGTTGACGTTTTCCATACCTGTGTAGATGACGGGATAGCCGTCGATGTAGTCAGGCACGAAGCGCAGGTGGCGCATGAGTGATTCGTAGTCGCCGTCTGTCCCGGCACCGCTTACGCCGTTCTTGGCTTCATTGCGTTCGCCGTAGTCGCCTGACACCTGGAAGGAGGCTTTCAGCCATTGGCTGATGTTGGCGTTCACGCCGGCACGGAAGTTCCAGCGGTCGTAGTCCAGGCGGCCGATGTTACCGTCCTGCTGGTAGTAGGACACGCCTGCGAAGTAGGTGGCCTTCTCCGTACCGCCGTTGATGTTGAGGCTGTGGCGTTGGGTGAAGGCAGCACTCCATTCTTTGTCCAACAAATCATAATTGAGGTTGCGCATAGCCTCCAGTTCGTCGGCCTGGAAGATGTCTGTGCGGTTGTTGATGTTTTCGGTGGTGGAGGTGTTGGCCATGCGTGCCGCGTTATAGAGCCGGCCGTAGTCATAGGCGCTGAGCATCTTCGGGGTGGCCAGGGCGTCGGTGAAGCCGAACTGCCCATTGTAGGAAATCTTGGGCGCACCCACTTCGCCTCGTTTCGTCTTGACGAGGACGACGCCGTAGGCCGCACGCGCACCGTAGACGGCTGCCGAGGCATCCTTCAGCACGGTGATGCTCTCGACTTCGCTTACGTCGAGGTTGTTGAACGCCTCTTCCGTCGAGATGAAGTCGTCGATGACATAGAGCGGGCTGGAGTTGGCGTCACCACCTTGTGAAGCTCCCGGCGTGGCAGCCGTGTTGACGGAGCTTTGGCGGATGTTCAGGCTCGGAGCTTCGCTGGGACGTCCGGTCAGGGCGGAGTTGACGCTTACGCCGTTCATCATGCCCCGCAGGGCGTCGCCCAGACTGCCGACGGAGAGGTCTTCGATGTCCTTGGGTGTGAGGGTCTCGATGGCTCCGGTCACGTTTTTCATCTTCTGCGAACCGTAACCCACGACGACCACTTCGTCGAGCTTCATCATGTCTTCAGCCATGACGATACGGGGGTTGTCCAGGTTGCTGATGGTCTGTGTGATGTAGCCGATGTACGACACTTCCAGTTTGCCTCCTGCAGGCACTTGGATGGTGAAGTTACCGTCGAGGTCGGTGATGGTGCCTGTGCTTGTGCCTTGCACTTTGACGGAAGCGCCGATGATGGCAAGGCCGGTTTCGTCGACCACTGTGCCTTTCACGGTGCGTCCTTGTTGCTGCTGCGAGGCTTGCTGCGTGGCGGTGGTTTGCTGTTGTGCCGACAACGGTTCGCTCAGGGCGAACACCGAAGCCAGGCAGATGCTATATAGTATGTATTTCTTTTGCATATCGCGTTCTGTTTGTGTTAGACGTTAGGTTTATTCTCCCGGAAGCCAATGCGGGTCGCCCGTGCGGTATTGCAGTTGGTCTGCACCTTGCGGGGTGAAGTCGGAAGGAGCGTTGACGAAGGATGGGTCGGTCAGCAGGTGCGTGCCGCTGCGGTCGTAGTTGTTTTCCCCGACTTCGCTTTCAGCCAGTTCGCCGTCATACCAGTAAGTGTTATGGTTGATGGTGACAGTGGCATTGTTCATGTCAGAGCGTTGACCGTTGAACATGCGGCGTACGACTTGTTCGCTTCCGCAGTCGACAAAGATGTTGTCTGTCAATATCCAGATGCAGAAGTCGCGGTTGCCGAGTCCGTTGTAGTTGCCCCACTGTCCGCTGTAACATACGTTATAGAAGGTATTGTTCCTGTAGGCGATGGTGCTGCGGAGCGATGCGTTGATGTTCGTCGGACGTCCGCCGCTGTAGCGCACGAAGTACTGGCGGCTGTTGCCCAGCTCCCACATGGTGGAGTTCTCGATGGTAAATGTGATGATGAATCCGCTGTAGAAACGGAAGACACGGTTGCTGGACTGCGTGTTCAGTTCGACACGGCAGTCGGAAATGGTCAGTGACGACAGGTAGTAGCTCCGGCTTCCGTCGCCCACGAGATAGCCCTGAAGGCCACGGATGTCGCATGACTGGATGGCGACGGGGTTGGTCAGGTAATAGTTGCTGCCGTTGGTCAATGCGGGGTCGGGCGTGCTGCTCATGGCCAGGAACGCGTCAGCCGTCGACTGGTTGCAGTCGAAGTGGATGAACTTGATTTTCAGTCCGGCCGTGGTGGTGAATTTTGCGTCGCCGATGATGGTCACAGTGGGCGGGTCGTTGCGGTCGCCACGCAGCGTGAGCCAGTGGCGGTCGAAGTCCACATTGCCTGTCATGGTGTAGTTGCCGCCAGCTTCCAGTTCGTAGGCCACTTCGGTGGGCGATACTTCCGTAGAGGAGAAGTCGGCGAAATAGGTAGCCAGGTCAGTGCCCGAAGGGATGGTGCCCACGGAAGGCACGTAGGTGTCATACTCGGCGATGGTGGGCGATTCTGCCCCGATGTTGCCGTACTCAGTGTTTTCCAGCGCGCGGATACGGAATTCATACTGCGTGTCCTCTGCGATGGCACGTGTCGTGGAGCATCCGTCGATGACTTCGTTTTCGTCACCGACAGCGACCGGATTGTCCGGGTCGTTCATGTTATAGAAGGAGACCTCGTAGCCGCCGGCTCCCATCACGACGGGCCAGGTGATGGTCACTTCCGTGCCGCTGACATTTGGGGTGAACGTGATGTCGTCCGCGCTGGGCGAGGCCAGTTGCGAGTCCGACACGCCGGATGAAAATGTCCCGCTGCCATCATATCCGATGGCGCATGAGGCAAGTAAGAGTGTTCCTATGGCTAGGACTGCGGCCTGCATTCGTTTAGGCAGGGCCAATAAATAGCAACTCTTCATACATTAACTATTAAGGTTAAACAAAATAAAAAGGTTAGATAAAAAAAGCTATATTTCTCTTGTCATTCTAGGTTCTTCACAGTCTGTTACAAGGTGAGCGTTTGCTCCCCGCAGGATGGTTACTAGTTGTTTTTTGCATTGGGCAGACCGTATCCGGGAGTCAATTTCACGTTGCTTTAGGTCGTTCTGAACGGTGGCAAAGGTATGTTAAAAAGTGCTGGGAGGGGGTAAAATTGAATCAAAATGGTGTATGAATGTTGCGCGGGGAACTTTTGGCATGAAAATTTGCAGATAAGCCCCTCCTGACGGCTGCCGGAGGCCTTTTGTCGGACCGCCGCAAACGACGGAGGACTGCATTCTCAACCGTGTGTGGCAGGCTTGCGTATGTCTGCTTTTTTCGCATTGCTCCTTCCCTATCCCACAGGCCGGATAGCGACGTCCGGCAGACGATGAAGGCTATTCGGATTGTGTGGTACAAATATTTGTTTGTCAGGAAGTTAAAGATAGGCTGACACAGCTTGGATTCGGGCCGGAGACGGAAAGGAGTCCGTCCGACCACGGAAAGGAGGGCGCTTGAGGACGGAAAGGAAGGCGGACGCGGCTACCCTTTAGGCTGTCGCGGAAAAGCATCCACGGCGTGCGGGCCAAATGCTTGGAGGAAACACGTATTGTAATGATTCTTGTCCGTCTTTCAGGATATGCAGTTAAATCCAAATCATTAGACCGCTCAAAGGTCCTTTTTTACGAATATGCTCAATCGTCCTACATGCGTTTCAATACATCTATCCTATCCAATAGATTTGTAGGGACGTTTGCGGACATTCAATTTCTTTTTTTCTTTCTGAAGGAAAGCTCTTTTGGCATTTTGCCCGCTTCTGTCGGCGTCTTGCCTCCCGGCTTGCCTTGACGTAGCCCGCTATGCCTTCTGCAAGCCGAAAAGCAATCCGCAAGACATAAGCGGACAATCTATCCAAAGTCTAATGACCGATTTGGGTTAAAAAAGACGCGGAGGACACGGAGCCTGTAAGTCGGTCCGTGTCTCCGCGTCGTCAGTGTCTTGCGAAGACGATTGTCCGGAAGTGAGCAGCGGGGTTATTCTTCCTCCATGCTCTTGGCTATGCCCATTTCCAGTCCGCGCAGTTCAGCCAGTCCGCGCATGCGGCCCAGGCAGGAATAGCCGGGATTGGTCTTTTTGTGCAGGTCGTCGATCATCTGGTGGCCGTGGTCAGGGCGCATCGGGATGGACACGCCGCGGCGTTGCTGGAGCTTGAGGAAGTTTTTCATCACGTGATACATGTCGACGTCGCCTTCGAGGTGGTTGGCTTCGAAGAAGTCACCCTCGGCGTCGCGCTGCGTGCTGCGCAGGTGGACGAAGTTGATGCGGTCGCCCAGGCGCTCCATCATGCCCGCCAGGTCATTCTTGGCCGATACGCCGAGTGAGCCGGTGCAGAGGCATAGTCCGTTGGAGGGGTTGGGGACGGCTTCCACCAGGCGGTTGAAGTCTTCCTCCGTGCTCATGATGCGTGGCAGGCCCAGGATGGGCTGGGGCGGGTCGTCGGGGTGGATGACGAGCTTCACGCCCACTTCGTCGGCCACGGGGCAGATTTGGCGGAGGAAGAAGATGAGGTTCTGGCGCAGGCGTTCGGCGTCGATGTCGCGGTAGCGGTCGAGTTCCTGCTGGAACTGTTCCAGCGTGAAGCTTTCCTCCGAGCCGGGCAGGCCGGCAATCATGTTGCGCGTCAGGCGGTGCTTGTCCTCTTCGCTCATCTGGGCATAGCGTGCCTTGGCCTTCTCGATTTCTTCAGGCGTGTAGTCCTTCTCCGCGCCCGGACGGCGCAGGATGAAGAGGTCGAAGGCTACGAATGCGGCGCGTTCGAAGCGTAGTCCGCGCGAGCCGTCCTTCATCTCGTAGGCCAGGTCGGTGCGTGTCCAGTCGAGCACGGGCATGAAGTTGTAGGTCACGATGTAGATGCCACAGGCGGCCAGATTGCGCAGGCTTTCTTTATAGTTTTCGATGTAGCGCATGAAGTCGCCTGTCTGCGTCTTGATGTGCTCGTGCACGGGCACGCTCTCGACGACACTCCAGGTCAGCCCGGCGTCTTCGATTAGTTTCTTGCGTTTCATAATTTCTTCCACCGTCCACACTTCGCCGTTGGGGATGTGGTGCAGGGCGTTGACGATGCCCGTCGCGCCCGTCTGGCGGATGTCTTGCAGGGTTACGGGGTCGTTTGGCCCGTACCAGCGCCAAGTTTGTTCACATAAAATCATAGTCGTACAGGTAAAGCCCCCTTCATTCCCCCAAGGGGGAGCTTTTTTACGAGGGGGACAAGGTTTGTAATAATGTCCGTTCTTTGTTGTCACACTTTCCTCTTCCCCTTCCGGGGAGGTCGGGTGGGACTTCTTATATCGCAAATGTGTTGAATCCTCCGTCGACCACGGCCACAGTGCCCGTCACGAAGCGTGAGGCGTCGCTGATGAGGTATTGGATGGTGCCGTTCAGTTCCTCGGGCTTGCCGAAGCGTTTGAACGGAGTCTGGCGGATGACGTCTTGTCCGCGTCCGGTGTAGGAGCCGTCAGGGTTGGTGAGCAGCGCGCGGTTTTGTTCGGTGAGGAAGAATCCCGGGGCGATGGCGTTCACGCGGATGCCTTCACCGAACTTGGTGGCCACTTCGTTGGCCATGAACTGGGTGAAGTTGCTGATGCCGGCCTTGGCTGCCGAGTAACCGCAGATGCGGCTCAGGGGGCGGAAGGCAGACATGGAGGAGAAGTTGACGATGCAGCCTTCTTTCTGCTCGACCATCGCCTTGAGGAACACTTGCGTGGGGATGACCGTGCCGGTGAGGTTGAGGCTGAGGACGCGTTCGAATTCCTCAGGTTTCAGGTCGAAGAAAGTGCCGTCAGGTCCGACGGTCGCTCCCGGCATGTTGCCTCCGGCAGCGTTGAGCAGGGCATCCACCCGTCCGTAGGCGGCGAGGATGTCTTTCAGGTTTTGTTCCACGACTGTTGCGTCCATCACGTCGGTTTTCAGGAACATGGCTTCCCCGCCCTGCTCCTTGATGCGTGCGACGATGGCTTCTCCGGCTTCAGTCCGCCGGCCCATGATGACCACTTTCGCTCCCTGGCCGGCCAGGTACGTTCCGATTTCGCTGCCGAGTACACCGGTCCCGCCGGTGATGGCAACCACTTTGTCTTTTACACTGAATAATTCGTTCATAGTATTTTGGGTTTATGAGTTTTAGAGTTCTTAGGTAGATTGTGGGTTGGGAACGATGGAGTCCCGCAACACCAGCAGGCTCTCCGGCCCCATGTTGAACAGCAGGTCGGCGATGCTCAAGTTGGGCAGGAAACCGTGTTTCTCGCCAAACACCTGGTAGTAGGGTTTCGGGCAGAAGTCCGGATCGTCGGTGTAGGGGTGTTTCGGATGGATGAGTTCGCGGGCGTCGGTCTCGTCGGATGCGAACGTCTGCCGGTAGCTGTCGGTGCGCAGGATGCGCGGGTGCAGGTCGATGAGGCTGCACACCAGTGCGCAGAGTGCCTCGTTGAAGTCGTAGAGGAAGGGATATTTCTGTTCGTAGAACGGACGGAAGTCGTCTTCGTAGTATTCGAAGAACGGGCTGTGACGATAGGCCGCGCAGAGCGCGTTCCAGTGCAGGTGTCGCCAGTTGCCGTGGTCGGAGATGCGTATGTCCTTCATCGGGCACTTCGGCGTGGCAGGTTTTTCGGTCGGGATGGAGAGGGCCAGCAGTCCGTCGGCCGTGGCGATGTGGCAACGGTTGCGGTAGGTCTGCTTCATGTAGTTGTCGTGTTGTTCGACGTAGGCTGTCCGCGCGGCGTAGAGTTTCGTGTAGTATTGCACCGGGGCCAGATAGGCCGAACTGAGATAAACCGTATCTTTCATCATCAATCTCGTTTAAATTAGCGCACGGAGCGGAAGAAACGCTTCCAGCGGAATCCTTCCCAGAAGGGCTTCTCATTGTCCTTGGAGAACCAGATGAGTGAGGCGCGTCCGATGAGGTGGTCGTCGGGCACGAAGCCGAACAGGCGCGAGTCGCACATGCTCACGGAGTTGTTCGAGGCCACCCAGTGGTAGTCCTTCGTGAAGGTGTATTGTGTGGCGCGTTTGCCGTCGACCCAAAGCGTGTCTCCCTTGAGGCTGGCTTTCCGTCCTTCATGTTGCATGATAGTGTTGCACAGCAGTTTGGCGTTCCACGGATATACTTTCAGGGTCATCCCCTTTCCGGGGACGACAAACGGGTGTACGCCGTCGTCCGTCTCTGTCTGCAAGGAATGGAGCTTCACCCGTCCGCGCAGTTCCTGACGGAGGAGGTAGATTTCGTAGTGGCTGAAGCTGCGCAGGTAGTCGCCCTCGTTGTAGCCCATGAGTTTGTTGTCGCGGATGCCGGCTTGCCGGATGGCAGCTTCCACAGCTTCCTCCTGGTCACCCGGGTAGGCATAGAGCAATTTGCTGTCGGGGCTGAGCACCTGGTCGCGTGTCTGGATGAGTTCGTTGTTGAGCATCAGGGTGTCTCCCGGCAATCCTATGCAGCGGTTGATGAAGACGTCGCGTCGGTCGATGCTCCCCTGCCCTGCCGGATTGTTGAACAACACGATGTCTCCCCGGCTCACCGGGCGTGCAGCCAGCCTGTGATAGCCGGCCCAGCCCATGAGGGGCAGGCGCAAGCCGTAGCTCCATTTGTTGACGATGACCCGTTCGCCCCGGTAGAGCGTGTTCTCCATGCCTGTCGATGGAATCGTGCAGGACGTAAAAGCAAACACCTTGACCAGCAGGACCAAGATGACTGCTAAGAGAAGGGCTTTCAGGAGTTGCTTCATCGGCAGGGCGTGGGATTGTTTCATTTAATGTTGTCGACCATCTTGAACAACCGGTTCCAGCGGACACGTCCGTCGAACCAGTCGCGGTCTTTGTCGAGCGACAGCCAGACGACGATGGGTTTGCCCACGATGTGGTCTTCGGGCACAAAGCCCCAGTAGCGTGAGTCGGCTGAGTTGTGGCGGTTGTCGCCCATCATCCAGTAGTAGTCCATCTTGAACGTGTAGGTATCGGTCTGTTGTCCGTTGATGTAGAACTTCCCGTCGCGTACTTCGAAGTTGTTGCCTTCATAGACACGGATGGGGCGTTCGTAGATGAGGTAGTTGTCTTCGGTCAGATGGATGCTCTCCCCTTTCTTGGGTATCCACACCGGGCCGTAGTTGTCGGCAGTCCAGTCCTTGTGCATGTTGAGCGGATAGAGCCAGTCGCCCTGTCCCGGCTGGACATAGTTGATGCTTTTCACCAGGCGCGTGTTGGCCTTGAGTGCTTCGTATGCCTTTTGAGTGAGGGGGAGCGTATAGGAAGTGTTGTTCATGAACGGGTCGGCAGCGTCTTCCTCGCTGATGCCCAGTTCGCGGCGCACTTCCATCGGGATGGGTTGCGTCGTCTCCACGTGGTAGACGTACTGCACCTCGTCCGGTTCTTTGTTGGGCTGTCCGTCCAGGTAGATGATGTGGTCTTTGATCTGCAGCGTTTGTCCGGGCAGGCCGACACAGCGCTTCACGTAATTCTCGCGGCGGTCGACAGGGCGGGAGACAATTTTTCCATAGTAGTCCGGGTCGTTGGCGATGGCCTCGCGTCCCAGGTTGTAGAGGAAGCTGTAGACTTCTTGTTGTTGATGGTGGCTGATGCTGTCCATGTCAGGCAGGGCCACGTTGCCTTGTTGGCAGGTGAGTTCTCCTATTTGGTAGCAGAGGCTGTAGAAGTCGGTGTTCTGCATGTTCAGGGCCACGGTATCACCCGACGGATAGTTGAACACCACGATGTCGTTCAGCTGTACGTGTCCGAAGCCTTTCACGCGGCGGTAGTCCCAATGCGGCCACTCCAGGTAAGACTTGCAGTTCAGCACAGGAAGCGTATGTTGCGTCAGCGGCATGGAGAGCGGAGTCTGCGGCACACGAGGCCCGTAGCTCAGTTTACTTACGAAGAGGTAGTCACCTACCAAGAGTGATTTCTCCAGCGACGATGACGGGATGGCGTAGTTCTGGAAAGCGTAGATGTTGACGAAGTAGACCGCAATGAGGGCAAACACGATGGCGTCCACCCAGCTCATTACGGTACGTACAGTGGCATTCTTCGACTTCTTCCACCACGTCCATTTGATTTTCTTGCTGATATAAGCGTCGTAGATAAACGGCACGACGATGAGTCCCCACCAGCTTTTCACCCATAGGAGGAAGAGCAGGTAGAGCACGGTCACCACAGCGAATTTAATCCATTGTTTCTTTTTCATAGGCTTTTAGAATTTGAAGAGGTCGTTCATGCCGAGAAATCCTTCGTGCGTGGCTGTGAATTCTGCGGCGAGTACAGCTCCCAGGGCAAAGCCCTTGCGGTTCTTGGCATCATGGGTGATGGTGATGGTGTCGGCTTCCGACTCATAGCGGATGGAGTGTATGCCCGGCACTTCGCCTTCGCGGATGGAGCTGATGGGCAGTTCATCCGGCCGGCAGTCAGTCGTGCCGCTCACGCTTCCATCGGGCGCTGTCAGTGTACCTTTCACCCACGCGGTCTTGCGTTTCAGGTTTTCCAGGATACCCTCAGCCAGCGTGATGGCTGTCCCGCTCGGTGCGTCGAGTTTGTGGATATGGTGTGTCTCGCTCATGCTTACGTCGTAGCCGGGGAAATTGTCCATGATACGGGCCAAATAGTTGTTGACTGCGGAGAAGATGGCGACACCGATGCTGAAATTGGATGCCCAGAACAGGGTTCTTCCCTCTTCACGACAGAGCCGCTTCATCTCTTCGCCGTGTTCGCTCATCCAGCCCGTGCTGCCTGACACGACCTTTACGCCTGCGGCAAAGGCTTTCATGCAGTTGTCGTATGCAGCCGTCGGAGCTGTGAACTCGATGGCCACGTCGGCGTTGCGGAAAGCCTCCGAGTCGAAGTCCTGGCGGTTGTCCTTGTCGATGACGGACACGATGGTGTGGCCGCGTTGGAGGGCGATGCGTTCGATTTCCTTGCCCATTTTCCCATATCCTATCAGTGCTATTTTCATATGATTCATGCTTAAATGATTGGCAATATAAAGATTTCCTCGCAAAGATAAGCGTTTTATCAACGATACTTTGTAGATTTGTCCGATTATATAACCTCAATTAACATGGAAGAGTTGCTGCATTACGCGTGGAAGCATAAGATTTTCCCGCTGCACGAGTTGCGCACTCCCGAGGGAGAGCCTGTCGAGATTATTGACCCGGGACTGAAGAACACTGATGCAGGCCCGGACTTTTTCAATGCCAAACTGCGTATCGGCGAGACGCTTTGGGTGGGCAACGTGGAGATTCACCGCCGTTCGTCCGACTGGGTGCGCCACGGGCATGACACGGACCCTGCTTACGATTCCGTCATCCTTCACGCTGCGGCCGAGCTGGATGCGGACGTCTTCGACTGCCGCGGGCGGCGCATTCCGCAACTCCTTCTCCCCTATCCTGCCCGCTTGGCCGAACGTTACGACGAGTTGCTCCGGGCTGACCATTATCCTCCTTGCCATATCGTCATCCCCACCCTGCCCCGCCTCACGGTGCATGGCTGGATGGCCGCGCTCCAATACGAGCGGTTGGAACAGAAACGCCTGCGCGTGATGGAATGTGTGGAGCGCTGCGAACACAACTGGGAAGACGCTTTCTTCGTCACCCTTGCCCGCAACTTCGGCTTCGGGCTCAACAGTGACGTATTCGAACGCTGGGGACACAGCATCCCCCTGCGTGCGCTTGACAAGCACCGCGACGACCTCTTCCAGATAGAAGCCCTCTTCTTCGGCCAGGCCGGACTGCTGGAGGAAGACCTCTGCGACCCCTACTACGAGCGTCTGCAAAAAGAATACCTTTATCTGGCCCATAAGTTCGACCTCCGGCGCATGGAAGCCGCTTCGTGGCGGCTGCTGCGCACCCGTCCGGGCAATTTCCCGCATGTACGCATCGCACAGATGGCCTGGCTCTTTTACCGCGAGCATTCTCTCCTCTCCCGCTTGCTCGAAGCTGACGACTTCGACGCCGTGCGCCGCATCTTCACGGCACAGACTTCGGAGTATTGGGACACGCACTACACCTTCACGTCCGCCTCGCCCCGCAGACGGAAGACCCTCTCCCGCTCTACGCAAGACTTGCTCATCATCAACACCCTCTGCCCTTTCCTCTTCGCATACGGCGCATACAAGGCCGACGAACGCCTCACGCGCCGCGCCCTCGATTTTCTGGAGCGATTGAAGCCGGAAGCGAACGCCATCATCCGCCAATGGCAGGCATGCGGACTGACGGTGGAGAGCGCGGCCGACAGTCAGGCGCTCATCCAGCTCAAGCGGGAGTATTGCGATGCGAAGAAGTGTCTTCGCTGCCGCTTCGGGTATGAATATCTGAAGGGGAAGCCCCTCCAAACCTCGCCGGAGAAGCCCCTCCAAACCTCCCCCGAAGGGAGGCTTTAGTCTGCATCGCAACGCACGATGCCGCCTCTGTGCAGGTCTTTATAGAAGTCGTAATTGTAGCGGTAAGTGGCTGTGTCGGACGCATGGCTTTCTGTCTGCCGCTCGACGCGGATGAGGCCTTGCAGGTTGGTGGCGCGATGCTTGATGTCCCTGTCTGCAAACAAAGAATCGGACGTGCTGAAACGGGGCTTTTGCAGTTCGAAATCGACGTTGACCACGGCGGTGTCGTAGTTTTCAATGGAAATCGTTTGTCCGGTGAAGAGAATGTCATTCTTTTCTTTTAGTTGCACATAATCAATGGAATAGCTGAGCTGGAAAGCAACGGCTTCGCCTATTTTGCAATCTCCCAAAATCCCCGACATAGAGCCTGCGCATCGCAAGTCCTTCAAAAGAGGAGTCGGCTTCGTCTCTTTGGAGTAATCGACCGTAAGTTCAGCGTGATGCACCTTCAGCCTGCTGTCCGCTGGCTCGATGTAGATGGTGTCATATCCCGGCTCATAGGCGGCATCGAGGACAGCTTTCAGCGGGTATATCATCCTGCGATATTCCGGATAGGTCAGATGCTTCGTGCTGATGGCCCACTGGTAGTTGTCCATTCGGATGGAGTCTGTCGGGGTATTCGGGTCTCTGAGCGAGGTGATGTTGCCGTGAATTTCGCCGTTTATTTTTCTTGGTTCTGTAGTTCCGTACCGGTCAAAGAAAACGACCGTGTCGTTGCCTGTCTGGCTTGACATCGTCCGTTCGCGCATCCCGTAGCCGGGAAGAAGCGACAGGATGAGCAGGGAGAGTAGGATAAGAGGAGTTCTCATAATAAGGAATTTTTATGTCAGACACGCCCGTAAAGTGCCACTTATCAAACGTTTTGCAATGTAATATTATTTCCCGGATATACAATAAGGAGAAGATGTGTTGTATAACATGTTTTATGCGACCGACGGACGCGCAGCTCACGACGGGTTGAGGCAAGAGGCCGCCAGCAGCGCGAGCAGCATGAAGATTTCTTCGTCCGAGAGCGGGGCGAGGAGGGTGCGCAGCTTGGCGTAGGCGCCTTTTTTGAGGGTCTTGACCGTGTTGACGGAGACGCCCAGCAGGGTGGCCGTCTCCTGGTTGTTCTTGCCGTCGAGGGCCAGGAGGATGACCTGGCGCGACTGGCACAGTTTACCTTCTCTTACGGCAACGACCTTATCTACCAAAAAGACGTGACTGACATGGCCATGAATTCGCTGGCCAACCGCGGCGTGTCCGTGTTCGACGGCTCCACACTGTACGAAATCAACCCCAAGCGTCCGATGAGCCTTTACAACGGCAGCATCAACTTCCTGACCAATCTCAACGTCTACGACGCTTCCTATCTGAAGTTGAAAACCCTTTCGCTCAGCTACACGCTGCCTTCCAAGTGGCTCAAGAAACTTCACATGAGCAGTGCGTCGATCTACGGCACGGCCACGAACCTCTTCACCATCACGAAGTATCCCGGTCCTGACCCTGAGGTGAGCGATGACCCGCGCAGCATCATCGGCGGCGGACGCGACATCAGTTCCTATCCCACCACGCGCAGCTATACTTTCGGTGTGCGCGTAGGCTTCTAACCTCTTAAACGAATGACATCATGAACAAGATAAAGACTTACTTAGCAGCGGGCGGATGCCTGCTCGCGATGGCGCTGACCACGGCGTGTGAAGACCGTCTGAGCGCCCTGCCTTCGCAGTCGAAGGTGGACGACAACCTCATTGTCGACCAGAAAAGTGCCGAATATGCGCTCAATGGCATCTATTACATGTATGCACAGTGTGGTACGGATTACTATGATGTACTCTCCACCGGATGCACCTTGTCGCAAGAAATCTATCCAGCCAACTTCGCTGGTACAGTCACTTACTATCAGGGTGCATATATGCTGGAGAATCATGATTGGGCCGCTGATAATTATACGGTTTTAAACCTATGGCAGGCTTTCTACTCCCAGCTGGCTGCTGCCAACGGTGTGCTTCATCAGATGAACGCCGCTCCCGACGACTGGTTCTCCGGCAACCGCAAGACGGAAATCATCGCCGAAGCCCGCTTCATGCGTGCCCTTATCCATTACAATCTCCTGCGCTGGTTTGCCTATCATTGGGATTACTCCAGTCCCTATGGCGTGTTGCTTCGCACCGAGCCCGTACTGGCCAGTACCATTGCCAAAGACCGTAGCACGGTGGCCGAGTCTTACCAATGCATTATGGATGACCTGGACTTCGCCATCGACAACATGGTGGAGGAAAATCCGAACCACTATGCCAACACGTGGGTGGCCAAGGGCCTGAAGGCGCGCGTGCTCATGATGCGCGGGCAGGGGACGGACTATGCCGATGCGGCCGAACTGACGCGCGACATCATCGACAACGGACCGTATGAGCTGGAGGAAAACGTGCTCGACATCTTCTATGAGAAAGGTCTCGACAGCCCGGAAGTGATGTTCGGCATACAGCCTAAGGACGGGCAGACCGACGTGTATGAAACCTATTATTACAGGGGCAATCCCCAATATGAACCTTCGGCCAAGCTCGATTCCATCTTTGGCCTTATCCCCGGCGACCCGCGGCGGGAAGCACTCTTCACCGAAGTGATGTATTCCTACAGCACACCAGAAAATCCGGTTTACTACACGCTCATTTGCAAGCACATGCCGAAAGACAATCTCGCATCCGGCACTGTGGAGGAAAGCCAATACCAGATGCGTCTCACGGAGATGTATCTCCTGCGTGCCGAGGCGCTCGTGCGTTCGGGAGGCGACCGGGATGAGGCCAAGAACTTGCTGAAGACGGTGCTCTCGCATGCCGGCGTGACGGACTTCACCCGTGTGGACAATGCGGCGACCGACGACGCGCTCCTGACCGAGATTTTCTACGAAATGCTGCGCAACCTCTTCTGCGAGAGCGGGCGTGAGCTGGAAATCATGATGCGCATGCCGCGCGAAGCCGTCTACGACTTCAACCCCGTCTATGCCATCAACGAACAGTATAACATCTTCCCCATACCTGCTGATGAGTTCCTCAACAACAACTTGCTTCAGGAACAGAATCCGGGCTATGCGAAGAGCTGATCGAATGAATATTTTAAAATAATATCTTACATCTATGAACAAACAGTTACTCTGTACAGCCCTCGCGGCTGCACTCTGCGCCGCTTGTGCGCAACAACCCAAAGACCGCTTTACCCTCAGCGGCAGCGTGGAGGGGATGGACGGGCAGTATGTCTATCTCATGTATGGTGCCGACACCCTGTCTGTGACCGACAGCACGCTCGTCGAGGCCGGTGCTTTCCGCTTCGAAGGCAAGCTCCTCGCACCCACGAAGGCTATGCTCCATCCCAAGTTGGAGACTCAGGCCTACGACCCGAAGAAAATCTACAGTTTCTACATCGAACCGGCTTCGATGACCGTCACCCTCAACCCTGAGGACCTGAGCAAAAGCCGCCTGGAAGGCTCGCTCACCCAGGCCCAAGTGGACAGTCTGGAGGTGCAGCGTGAAGCCATCCTCTCTGAAGCGAAGGCCATCCGCGACTCGCTGGAGGCAGAGACCGACCCCGTGAAACATGCCGAACTGCAAGACCGGCTGGAGCCTTACAACGAGCGTGCCAATAAACTCTACGGTGCCTTCATCTCCACGCATCCCGCGTCATACGCGTCGGCCGATTACTTGGCTTTCTATAAGAATACCATATCTTATGATGAAATCAAGACCCTCTACGAAGGCCTCACGCCCGAGGTGCAAGCCACGTTCGCCGGCAAGGAAGTGGCCAAGGAGCTGGAGACGCTCGCCCGCGTACAGCCCGGACAGCCCGCGCCCGACTTCGCAAAGGAGGATGTCAACGGCAAGCCGTTCCGCCTTTCCGACCTGCGTGGAAAATACGTCGTCATCGACTTTTGGGCTTCGTGGTGCGTGCCCTGCCGCAAGAGCAATCCGCACATGAAGGAGATGTATGCCAAGTGGCACGACAAGGGCCTGGAATACGTCTACGTGGCCGACAACGACTCGAATCCCGACAACTGGCGCAAGGCCATCAAAGAAGACGGCCTTGAGGCGTTTCATCACGTGCTCCGTGGCCTGAAAGTCGACCGTTCGAATGGCGGCTACAAATTTGACCACACGAACGACATCAGCGAGAAATATGCCATCCATTTCCTGCCCACGAAGTACCTCATTGACCGTGAGGGCAAGATTGTGGGCAAGTTTGAGAGCGACGAGCTTGAAGCCAAGCTGAAGGAAATCTTCGAGTAAGGCATTTCTTTAGAATATTGCTGACAAAATGGATTTCGTCCGGAGGCCCTTCCCGCAGGGGATGCACACGGCCTGCGGACACCCTTCATTCCGCCCGTGTCCGCCTTCCTTTCCGTCCGAGCACCGAAAGGAGGGTAGGCGCGGGCGGACTCCTTTCCGCTCCCGTGCCGGGAAGGAGTTTTATGCAGGCGAATGGAAGAGCTTCGTTTTTAGTGGCTTACGCAATGCTTGTGCGGCAGGGCAAAGCGGTGTGGGAAGATGGAAATGCGTCTTTTCGGGTCGACTGTATGTGTGCGGGCGGGAGTATGATTTGTGTGAAAAAACCGTACATACGGCGCGACGGTGCTATATGGATGGCCGGTTGTTAATCCGTCTGTTGGCCTTTTTTCTCAAGGGGACGGTAAGGCCTGATGTAGCAGGAATCGAAGCTATTGGCTTGTGGCTTGTAGTAGAGGCGGAAGTCGTAGAGCTTGCCTGCGAGGACGGTGCTGTCGGGCATGACGCGTTTGCCATGAATCTCGCCGAGGATGTAGCATTCGGGCAGTGCCATCGCTTTTTCCCCAAACTCCTCCACTAAGACTGCTGTGCAAGGCGTTTCCTTGAGGACGAGGTTGCAGAGTTCCATTTGGACGAACGACGAATCGACATCGGCGATTTCGATGTCGCACTTTCTGCAATAGATGGAGTCTTGCCATTCTCCGAATTTGAGGGAATAAATCAGTTTGAACAGCATCCTTTCTTCGAAGTTGCCGTAGATGCCCCCCGGCTCCCCGATGGATGGGCCTGAGCTTATGGGCATGTAAATAGAAATATTTCATGGAGTCGGCTCTGTACCATGAATCTTTCTGCCAAACGGTTGTCTTGCGCCGGCAGCACTTGAGGCTGTAACCAGCAGGCAAAAAACAGGAAGAGGTAGAAGTGGAACGGTTTCATCGGGTAGACGGTTTTATATATCGTGGCATGATGATGTCACAGAGGATAAAGGTACGTATAAATCAGAGAAAAGGGGCGTGAAATGGTATGTTGTGCAACATGCTTTGCATGGATTTCTGTAAAAAAGAGAAGGCAATCCGATTGCACGATACAGTCGGATTGCCTTCTGTTTGGATGGAGGGGCAGGGTGTAGCTTAATGTGCCTCCAGCCAGTTTGTGCCCCAGCCGCAGTCGGCTTCGAGGGGGACGCGCAGCGGATAGGCACTTTGCATTTCTTCGATGACGATTTGCTGTACGCGTTCCTTCTCTTCGGGCAGGACACTGAAGTTGAGTTCGTCATGCACCTGGAGAATCATTTTCGAGCGGATGCCCTCCTGCATGAAGCGGCGGTAGATGCGCACCATCGCGACCTTGATGATGTCGGCCGCGCTGCCCTGGATGGGGGCGTTGATGGCGTTTCGCTCGGCATAGCCGCGCACGACGGAGTTGTGTGAGAGGATGTCGGGCAGGTAGCGTTTGCGCTTGGAGATGGTCTCGACGTAGCCCCGCTGGCGGGCTTCCTCGATGCTGTGTTCCATGTAGGCCTTCACGTGCGGGTAGGTGCGGAAGTATTCGTCGATGAGTTCCTTTGCTTCCCGGCGGTCGACGCCCATGCGTTCGGCCAGCCCGAAGGCCGATATGCCGTAGATGATGCCGAAGTTGGCCGTCTTGGCCTTGCGCCGTTCTTCCTTCGTCACCTCGCTTATGGGCTTCTTGTAGATTTTGGCTGCCGTGGCGGCGTGGATGTCGTGCCCTTCGCGGAAGGCTTCCATCATGTGCGGGTCTTGGCTCAGGTGGGCCATGATGCGCAGCTCGATTTGCGAATAGTCGGCCGAGAAGAACTCGCAGCCGTCGTCAGGGATAAAGGCCTTGCGTATCTCCTTGCCGTCCTCGTTGCGCACGGGGATGTTTTGCAGGTTCGGGTTGCTCGAGCTGAGGCGTCCGGTGGCGGTCACGGTCTGGTTGAACGAAGTGTGGATGCGGCCCGTGTGCGGGTTGACCAGTTCGGGCAGGGCGTCGATGTAGGTGCTCAGCAGCTTGCGCAGGCCGCGGTAGTCGAGTATCTTTTCGACGATGGGGTGTTTCGCCTTGAGGCTTTCGAGGACCTCCTCGGAGGTGATGTATTGTCCCTTGCTCTTGGTCTTCTTGGCCTTGTCGGAGATTTTAAGTTTGTCGAAGAGCACTTCGCCCACTTGTTTGGGCGAGGCGATGTTGAATTCTTCGCCCGCCAGCTGGTAGATTTCCTGTTCGATCTGGCGCATGCGGGCCGTGAAGTGTTCGGATGTCTGTCGCAGGGCTTCCGGGTCGATGCGCACGCCGTTGCGCTCCATGTAGGCCAGCACGGGGACGAGCGGCATTTCTATTTCCTCAAACAGCCGGCGGGCGTCGTGCTTGTCGAGTTCCTTCTCCAGGACGTGTTTCAGTTTCAGCGTGACGTCGGCGTCTTCGCAGGCATAGCGGTAGACATCGGCGGGCGGGAGGTCGCGCATGTTTTTTTGCTTGCGCCCTTTCGGGCCGATGAGTTCCTCGATGTGGATGGTCTGGTATTTGAGGTAGATTTCAGCCAGGTAGTCCATGCCGTGGCGCAGTTCGGGCTGGAGGACGTAGTGGGCTATCATGGTGTCGAACAGCGGGCCGCGCACTTCCGCGCCGTAGTGTCCCAGCACGAGGATGTCATACTTGATGTTCTGCCCGATTTTCAGGCTCTGTTCGTTGGCATAGACGGGTTTGAACCGGTCGACGATGCGTTGCGCTTCTTCGCGTCCGGGCGGGACGGGGACGTAGTAGGCTTCGCCCTCTGCAAGGCTGAAGCTCATGCCCACCAGTTCGGCCAGCATGGGTTCGGCGTTGGTCGTTTCGGTGTCCATGGCGAAAGCGTCGGCCTCGAGCAGGCGGCTGATGAGCGCGTCGCGGTCGGTGTCGCTCTCCACGAGGTGATAGTGGTAGGGTTGGTCGTCGAGTGTCGACAGGCGGGTGGGGGAGGATTCTTCCTGTGGCGCGGCGTCGAACAAGGCGAAGAACGTGCCCGGTTCGGCTGCGGGGACGGGTTTTTCTTTCTTGAAAATGCGTTCGATGAGGTTCTTGAACTCCAGTTCCTCGAAGAGGGTGCGCAGGGCGTCTTCGTCGGGTTGTGTGCGGGCGAGGGCTTCGAGGTCGAGCGTGATGGGCACGTCGGTCTTGATGGTGGCGAGGAATTGCGAGAAGCGTATCTGCTCGGCGTTGTCCTCCACCTTCTTCCGCAACGCGCCTTTCAGGCTGTCGGTGTGGGCCAGGAGGTTGTCGATGCTGCCAAATTCGGCGATGAGCTTCTGTGCGGTCTTCTCGCCGACACCGGGACAACCGGGGATGTTGTCCGAACTGTCGCCCATGAGTCCCAGCAGGTCGATGATTTGTGCGGGCGAGTCGATGCCGAACTTCTCCTTCACTTCCTCGACGCCCAGCGTGTCGAACTCCTTGTCGCCGTAGCGCGGGCGGTACATGAACACGTGTTCGCCCACGAGCTGGCCGTAGTCCTTGTCGGGGGTCATCATGTAGGTGTCGATGCCGCGGGCGCCGGCCTGCGTGGCCAGCGTGCCGATGACGTCGTCGGCTTCGTAGCCGGGCACTTCGAGGATGGGGATATGATAGGCGCGGATGATGTCTTTGATGAGGGGGACTGACTGGCGGATGGCTTCGGGCGTCTCTTCCCGTTGCGCCTTGTATTGGGCGTAGGCCTCGTGGCGGAATGTGGGCCCAGCGGGGTCGAAGGCCACTCCGATGTGGGTGGGCGATTGGCGGCGCAGGACGTCTTCGAGTGTGTTGACAAAGCCCAGGATGGCCGATGTGTTCTGGCCTTTGGAATTGATGCGGGGGTTTTTGATAAAAGCGTAGTAGGCGCGGTAGATGAGCGCATACGCGTCGAGTAAAAATAGTCTTTCCATCTTCAATCTTAAAAATTCCGGGTAAAAGTACGAAAAAAGCACGTCTCTTTCCCTGTTTTATTATTACTTTTGCGACCATAATCGTGCTTTTATGGAGAAGATTGCAGTTATTAGACGTCCGATAGAAAAAGAGATGACCACCTTCCGGGAGGTGTTTGACGCTTCATTGGAGACATCCAATCCCTTGCTGAAAGAGGTCTTGGCCTACATACGCCAGCGCAATGGGAAAATGATGCGCCCGATGCTTACCATGCTTGTGGCCAAGGCGTTTGGCGAACTTTCCTCAGGGGCGTATCACGCTGCGGCCACGATGGAGATGCTCCATACGGCCAGCCTCGTGCATGACGACGTGGTCGACGAGAGCGACGAGCGCCGCGGCCAGCCTTCGGTAAACTCGGCTTTCAATAACAAAATCTCCGTCCTCGTGGGCGACTACCTGCTCTCCACTGCCCTCCATCACGCTTCGCTCACGCGCAATCCGGACATCGTCATCGCCGTTTCCTGTCTGGGGCAGGAATTGTCCGAAGGCGAGATACTCCAACTCTCCAACATCAGCAATGCCGAGCTTTCGGAAACCACCTACTATGAGATTATCCGCAAGAAGACGGCTGCCCTCTTCGCCACTTGTGCCCAGCTTGGAGCCATGTCGTCCGGAGCCTCGGCCGAACAGGTGGAGACGTTCCGCCTCTATGGTGAGAAAGTGGGCATTTGTTTCCAAATCAAGGACGACATCTTCGACTACTTCGACAGCCCCGAGCTGGGTAAGCCGACGGGCAACGACATGCTCGAAGGCAAGCTGACCCTGCCCGCCATCCATGCCGTCAACACGCACGGCGACGACCGTGCCCGCACGTTGGTGCAACGCGTGAAGGAAGGTCGCGTGTCGACAGCCGAGGTCTCCGAGCTCATCGCCTTCACCAAGGAGCACGGTGGCATCACGTATGCCGAGCAGGCCATGCAGCGTCACTATGAAGAGGCTCTCGCCCTCGCCCGCACGGTCGGCGACGCTGATGTCCGCGCCGCCCTCGAAGCCTACGCCACCTATGTGGTCGACCGGACGAAGTGATGCCGGTCTTCCCTCCCATTTAATGTGCGACAGGCCCTGCGGCCTGTCTTTTTTGTGTCTCCCCATACTCCAAGCTCGATAGATACTTGCATCGATGGCCGCTTCTCCCTATCTTTGTATGCAATGAGATGTACATCGCAGCGTGCTCAGATGTACATCTCACGATGCTCGGATGTACATCCCAGCATGCTGCGATGTACATCAGGGGACGGACAAGGACGTATTTTTAAATGCATCAGTATATATGGCGAAATACAGATTATGCAAGAAGAAAAACCGCCTGAATGCGGATAAGGATGGGCTGTGGTATGCCGAGCCGGTGGCGGGGAGGCAGATGAGGACGCGGACGGTGTGCCGCCTGGCGACGAAGAACCTCACGCTCTCGGAGGGCGAGTTGGAATTAGGCTTGAACGCTTTGGCAGATTATTTGCCCGTACTGCTGGCTCAGGGAAGCGGCGTGCAGCTGGGCCGCCTGGGGACGTTGCGCCTGGAATTCGGCAGCGAGGGCGTGCGTGAGCCGGAGGAGTTCACGGCGCGGTGCATACGCCGTCCGCGCGTGGTGTTCCAGCCTTCGAAGGAGTTTGCGGGCGATGTGTTGCGCCAGCTCCGCTTCGAGCTTGACGGACTGACGGCCGAAGGTGTCGCCTTCGCTTCCGTCGAATCGTACAGGAAGTGGAAGGAAATGAAGAATGTAGAATGAGGAATGAAGAATCGGCCGTGCGGGTCACTCTTCATTCCTCATTCTTCATTATTTAAACACTTTCTTGAGCCATGGCCCGCCTATCATGAAGGCGATGCCCGCGATGACGAAGGGGACGCTGAGCCATTGGCCCATGTCGAGGGCCATGCTCTCCTCGAAGTCGACTTGCCGCTCCTTGAGGAACTCGATGAAGAAGCGGAAGGCGAAGGCCAGCGTCAGTGTCAGGCCGAAGAAGAAGCCTGAACCCATCTTCCGGCTGTAGCGGTGGCTCAATACCCACTGGAGGGCGAAGACGGCGAAGTAGAAGAGGGCTTCGTAGAGCTGGGCCGGATGGCGGGCGAAGTCCTCACCGTTGCGCACGAAGATGAAGCCCCAGGGCATGTCGGTGGGGAAACCGACGATTTCGGAGTTCATCAGGTTGCCCAGGCGGATGAAGCAGCCTGTCAGGGGGACGCCGACAGCCAGGCAGTCGAGCACGAAGAGCGTGTTGACCTTCGTGCGGCGGATGTAGAAGTAGAGGGCGATGAACACGCCGATGATGCCGCCGTGGCTGGCGAGGCCCTCGTAGCCGGTGAACACCCAGCCGGAGGCCGTGTGGCGGAAGGGGAGTATCATCTCCAGCGGGTGGGCGAGGAAGTATTCAGGCTGGTAGAAGAGGCAGTGCCCCAGGCGTGCGCCGATGAGCACGCCGAAGAAGCAGTAGAGGAACAGCGGTTCGAAGAGTTCCTGCCGCAGGCCCTGCCGGCGGTAGAGGTGCTGGACGATGAAGTAGGCCAGTGCGAGGCCTATCATCCAGCACAGGGAGTAGAAACGGATGTGGAGGCTGCCGACGGAGAACAGCTCGACGGGCGGGTTCCACGTAATGAATGCGAGTGTGTCCATAGGGCGTCAGACGTTAAAACGGAAGTGCATGATGTCGCCGTCCTGCACGACGTAGTCCTTGCCTTCGACATTGAGTTTGCCGGCCTCGCGCACGGCGGCTTCGGAGCCGTATGTGAGGAAGTCTTCATACTTGATGACCTCGGCGCGGATGAATCCTTTCTCGAAGTCGGTGTGGATGACACCGGCGCACTGGGGCGCTTTCCATCCCTTGTGGAAGGTCCAGGCCTTGACCTCCATTTCTCCGGCGGTGATGAACGTTTCCAGATTGAGTAACTTATAGGCGGCTTTGATGAGGCGGTTGACGCCCGACTCTTCCAGCCCGATTTCCTCGAGGAACATCTGTCGTTCGTCGTAGGTTTCCAGTTCGGCGATTTCTGACTCTATCTTGGCGGCGACGACAAGCAGGTCGGCTCCTTCCTCGCGGATGGCCTCGCGCACTTGCTCGACGTATTGGTTGCCTGTCACGGCGCTGGCTTCGTCGACGTTGCACACGTAGAGCACGGGCTTCGACGTGAGCAGGAAGAGGTCGTGTGCGGCGCGTTGTTCGTCCTTGCTTTCGAATTGGACCGTGCGTGCCGACTTGCCTTGTTCGAGCGCTTCCTTGTAGCGCAGGAGCACGTCGTAGAGCACTTTGGCCTGCTTGTCTCCGCCCGTCTGTGCCTGTTTCTGCACTTTCTGGATGCGTGCCTCGATGGTCTCGAGGTCTTTCAGTTGGAGTTCGGTGTCGATGATTTCCTTGTCGCGCACGGGGTTGACGGTGCCGTCCACGTGGGTGACGTTGTCGTCGTCGAAGCAGCGGAGCACGTGCAGGATGGCATCCGTCTCGCGGATGTTGGCGAGGAACTTGTTACCCAGTCCTTCACCCTTGCTGGCTCCCTTGACGAGTCCGGCGATGTCGACGATTTCCACCGTCGTGGGGACGATTCGTCCCGGGTGGACCAGTTCGGCGAGTTTGTTCAGCCGCTCGTCGGGGACGGTGATGACGCCGACGTTGGGCTCAATGGTGCAGAAGGGGAAGTTGGCAGCTTGCGCCTTCGCGTTGGATAAACAGTTGAAAAGGGTCGATTTTCCGACGTTCGGCAGACCCACGATACCACATTGTAGTGCCATTTATCTTGAGTTTATGTTGTTAATAATCCGATAATCGCGGCAAAGGTATTCATTTATTGGCTAAATACAAAGTAAAGGGAGGAGCTGCCGCCGGGCTTCTCCCGTTTAGAAGCTGTTTTGAATTTATCGTGTGATGATTTGGGATGAGTTTTTGAGTCATTTTTGGTTCTGTGATGAGGAAGATAGCGGGCTATCTGACGAAGAACAGGAACGAAAAGGACAAAAAAATCGCCCAAAGCACACACGAAAAACGGATACATCAAGCAGAGAAAAACTTTTTTGTAGAAATTCAAAACAGTTTCTTAATCACCGAACACGAATCCGCGGAAGGTGCATCCTTTCAGGTCGGGCCCGATGTAAAAACCGGGTTGTGTCGGCTGGTTGTAGGCTACGTTCTCGGTCGCGATGCTGAGGCGGTAGACCGGGTCTTCGAGGAAGGTGTGGAAGCGGTAGGGCGTGGGGATAGTGGTCACGTAGAGCCGCAGCGAGCGGTTGTCTGTCGTGCGGAGCAACACTTCTTCACGCCAGTCGCCCACGATGTCGCCTTGCAGGCAGGGCGTGGCCTTCGTACCGTTGTTTGAGGCGCAGCCGTCAAAGGTGGCGATGACCTCACAACGTTTGTCCGTCCAGTCATATTTGCTTATCCGGTTTCTGTCCAGGAGCTCTCTCAGTAGGTCGCCGTCCCACCATACGGCCATGTTGCAACTCAAGCCCCGTACACGGGGGCCGATGGTTTCTCCTTTGATGTTGCGGATGCCTCCCGAGCCGGACGACCACATCTCCACGCCACGGTTGGTCGGGTCGATGTCGGCGGCCATGCAGCGGCCCACGTCGTCGCCGGCCCGTATCTGGAAGATGATTTCGCCCGTGGCGGCGTCGCGGAAGGTGGAGCCCTGGCCGTCACGTTCGTGGCATGCCCACACCTGGAGCTGCGGATTGGCGGGGTCGAACTGTGTCAGGTGGAGTGCGTCGCCGTGACCCAGGCCGGTAGTGTACAGTCCGGTGCCGTCGTGGTCGATGGTGCATGAGCCGTAGACGATTTCGTCATGTCCGTCGCCATCCACGTCGGCCACGCGCAGGTTGTGGTTGCCCTGCCCGGCATAGTCGGCCCACTCCGGCGTGTTGCTGTCGAACAGCCAGCGTTGCGTCAGCTCCTTCCCATTCCAGTCGAAGGCTGCCAGCACCGTGCGCGTGTAATATCCCCGGCACATCACCACGCTGGGATGCACGCCGTCCAGATAGGCCACGCAGGCCAGGAAGCGGTCGCTTCGGTTGGCGCGTGTGTCGCCCCAGCCGGCCAGGTCGCCGCGTGGCGGCACATAGTCGATGGTCTTCAGGGCACGTCCGGTCAATCCTTCAAACACGGTGAGGTATTCATTGCCGGTGAAGATGCGTCCCTGGTTGTAGTGGGGCATGAACTGTCCGCTGCGGGCTCTGCCGGGGCGGCCTTCTTCCCGATAGTCTGCGTTTGCGTCGCCGATGACGTGTCCTGCGCCGTCCACAGTCCCGTCAGATGTCCGCATCACGACTTCGGCCCGTCCGTCGCCGTCGAGGTCATAGACCATGAATTGCGTGTAGTGTGCTCCGGCCCGTATGTTCCGTCCCAGGTCGATGCGCCATAGTTTTTCACCCGTCAGCCGGTAGCAGTCCACATAGACGTTGCCGGTGTAGCCGTCATGCGAGTTGTCATGTGCGTTCGATGGGTCCCACTTCAGGATGATTTCGTAGGAGCCGTCGCCGTCCACGTCGCCCACGGAAGCATCGTTCGGACTGTAGGTGTAGGGTTGTCCTGCCGGAGTCACGCCGTCGGTCGGACGGTCGAGGGGGATGTCGATATATCCGGTCGGAGCATGGGGCGGCAGCGTGTAAGTGCCGCCTTCGCTTTCCTTGCCGTCGACGACAGGCTTGACGGTGTAGGTCGCCGCGTCCTCACCCCGGTAGGTGTCGGTGTAGAACGTGCCTGTTCCTGCCGGGATGTCGGCTATTTTTTTCCCGTCGCGGTAGAGGTTGAATGCAGTGTGTATCGGGTCGGTTGACAAGTATCTCCACGACACGGCCACCTGGTCCGGAGATTGACGTATGGCGACTACGCCTCGTCCCAACTTTTCACGTTGGAGTCGGCTGAAATCATAGTTTGGTTGTGCCATGTTGGCCTGGGTGAAGCTACAAAGCGCCAGGCATAGAAAAACGTTTTGTATTATTTTCATGTTCTTGGTTCGTTAGTCGTCCGCAGGGTGCGGCGCATGTTTTTGTTCGTTAGACACCGATGTTGTGAAAGAAGCCGATTTTTTTAATGATTTTTGTATGAGGCTTGCGATGTGGCGGGGACTGCCTGTCATCGGCATCCGTGTATCGGGGCTGTGTCGAAACGAAGAATATCAAACACAGAGTCACGGAGACACAGAGGGAAAATAGTATAAGTCAACAAAATAGAATCTCTGTACATCTGTGACTCTGTGTTTAAATCTCATTTTGACAGCCTCTACGGTTGATGGATTCTGGCTGCCGGGGATGAGAAATCCGCATCGTCTGCTCCAATAGAGTCTGAAGATTGAGACAAGTCACTGTCTATCAGTACTTGCGTGCTTAAGCCACATAGTGCCCGACCACGGCCTCCTTTCCGCTCCCGGCTACCCTTAACTCCGTCCGTGCTTACCCTCCTTTCCGTGGTCGGCTACCCTTAACTCCGCTCAAAACATCCCTTCGGGCTTCCTGCACGGCGTGTCTGTTTCCAAAAAAGAGGGACAAGCCGACAAGTCGGTGAAAGATGTTTTTCATCCCGTCGACTTGCCGGTTTGTCCCTTGTCACACAGTTGTATGTTGGTTATTTCTTATTGGTTTTCAAATCCCAATGGATGAAGTAGTCTCCGTTCATGATTTTAGAGCGGATTTCTGCGGCGTTGCCTGTTTCCTCATATTTCTCACCGATGATTTCGGCCATGAAGCTGGGGTCGTTGTAGCGGCGTGCCATGCGGATGAGGGCGGGGTAGACCTTGCCTTCACATGACATCTCCATCATCATCTCTTTCAGGATTTCCTCGTCGTTGGCCTGCTTGTCGCTGGTAAACGGATGTTCGCCGACACTGAAGTTGTCACATCCGCGGATGCCGAGGTCGGTGTAGTTCGTTCCACGGGTCGTGATTTCGATGGCGCCGTTGACCAGGTAGTTGGTCTTGACTCCTGTCCAGCAAGGCGTGAATCCGTTCCAAGTGCCGGAATACACGCCGTCGGCATCTACTTCAAATTTGTCCGAATAAGCTGAAAGTCCATGATTGATAAGGGCATCCAACACTTCTTCGTTCTCGCCCAGTTGGTTGAAAGCTTCGGCCATCATGAAATACATGTCGGCACCGCGGTAGGTGAAGACACGCACATCGTCTTCGTAGGCCGGCTTCGAGGTGTCGGTGCGGAACTTGCAGATGATGTAATTGCCGTTTTGTTCGCCGAAGGTATGGCCTGCACGCCAGTCTTCTTCCTTCGTCCCCAGCGGGATGAATGTTTCGTCACTGAAGCGGTCCATGCCTGCCTGGCTCGGAGCGAGCCAATATTCGTTGGGCGATTCGGAATCAAAATGTTTCAGCAAGTTGTTGGTCTGACGGTTGTTGCTGTCATAGGAGATGGCCGATGCCACTTCGTAATTGTAGTACGTGTTGTCACTCCAGAAGTCGGAGAACTTGCCCAGCAGCCATGCGCCGCGCAGGAATTTGGCCTGGCTGCGGTTGGTGTAGACTTGCTCATTCATGAATTCCTGGATGACGTCGATGCAGCGTTGGTACTCTCCCAGCCAGAGGCAGATTTCGCCGTAGATGGCGTAGTATGGCGGGGTGATGTTGTCCCAGTCGCGGTAGGGGCTGTCAGCTGTTCCGGCCGTGCTGGGGTCGAGCCATTCTTGCCAAGAGATGTCGTAGGTGCCGTCCACGCCGTCGTAGCCTGTGTCGAGCAGTTCCTTGCAGGCGGCCATCGTCTCGTCGAGGTCAAGCGTCTTGAACTGGGAGAGGTCTTCCAGCGAGTCCATCGGTTTGTCCACCCACACCACTTCGCCGTAGGTTTTGGCCAGCGTCATGAATGTCCAGGCCTTGATGCGCAGGGTACTGCTGACAAGCGAGCGATAGTAGCTGTCGTTGAGTGTGTGCGTGTCTTTATAAGCCTTGAGCTTTTCCAGATAGTCGTTGCAGGCGTTTGCCAGTTCGTAGTATCCGGCAGGGTCGGCATACGAGTTACCTGTAAGGTCGTCTTCGTAATTGTAGAGGTTATACAGTTCGCTCGGGGCGAAGGTGGTGGGTTTCACCATCTCGCCTCGCACCTCGTTGAGGTAGATTACCTTGTCGCCGATGGCCTGCATCTTTGTCATGAGGCCGATATATCCGGAATAGACTTCGTTTTCTTCCGTGATGTATTTGTCATTGTCCAGCACATTGTCGGTCTGCACGTCAAAGAAGTCGGAGCATCCGCTCATGACTGCCGCACCGCAAAGAATCAGAGTGCTTAGTAATATCTTTTTCATGTTTGCGTTAGAATTTCAAGTTAATACCTAGTTTGACAGATTTCGGTTGCATGACTTTGCCCCAGTCGAATCCTTGCGTGGCGCAAGTGGAAGAGGAGTAAGCAAACTCCGGATCCATTCCCAAGTAGTCTGTCAGGGTCCACAGATTTTCTCCCGTCACGTAGATGGTTCCTGAACGGAAGAAATTCCATACGGGCTTGTCGAAGGTGTAGCTCAGCGTGATGTTCTTCATGCGCAGGTAGGAAGCGTCTTCAATCCAGCGCGAGGAGAAATCATTGTTGCCGATGGGGTCGCCGTAAGTGGCACGGGGAATGTCGGTCTGCTGTCCTTCCAGACTCCAACGATTGACTACGGCTGCGCTTTGGTTGGAGAAGGTGGATACCGATTCCAGCGAGCGGCGCACAGCATTGTATGCCTTGTTTCCTTGGGAATAAGAGAATTCGGCCGTGAGTGCGAAACCTTTGTAGCGGATGTGGGTGTAGAATCCTCCGAAGTAGTCCGGTGTGGCGTTGCCCAGGGAGACATAGTCCTTGTAGTTAATCATGCCGTCACCGTTTTGGTCCACATAGCGTACGTCGCCTGCCTGGTAGGCCTGGCGGTTGGTGTTGATGAGTCCTGCTTGGTCTGCTTCAGTCTGAGTGGAATAGACGCCTTCGGCTTGCAGCCCATAGAATTCGTAGGGAGTGCCTCCCACGCGGCTCACCACTTGCGACCCGTCGCTGAAGGTGGTCAGCATCTGTTCGTTGCCGCCCAAAGACTTCACTTTGTTGTCCGTAAAGGCGATGTTGCCACCGACAATCCATTCAAAATCGCGCAGGCGGACGAGCGATGCTTGTAGCGACAGTTCTACGCCCTGGTTGTCGATACGTCCACAGTTGGCATAGTAGGGTGATGTGCCATAGACTGATGACTTGGTGACAGGCATGATGACATCGTTCGTATTGGCCAGGTAGTAGTCCACGCCGACTTCGATACGGTTGCGCAGGAAGGCGGCATCCAGACTTAGGTTCATCTGGCGGGTTTTCTCGGGACGTAAATTTGTGTTGGGTATCTGGTTGCGGATAATGCCGGACACGTCCATGTAGGGTGAGCTGACATAGAATGACTTGCCGTAGGTCGAAGAGAAACGGCTGTTGCCTGTCAGGCTGTATTCGGCACGCACGTCGAGGCGGCTGAGCCAGTCTTTATCTTGCAGGGCTGGCATGTTTTTCACCATCCAGGTGACACCTCCGGCCGGGTAGACACGGAAACGGTTTGTGTCGTTGCCCGTGGCTGACGAACCATCGACCGACATGCTGAAAGAACCTGTCAGGATGTTGTTCCATGTGTAGTCTGCATGAGCATAGAGGTTCATCCAGTTCCATTTTTCCAGATAGCCTTGGATGTAGCGTCCGATGCTTTCCGTAGCATCCATCACTTGGTAGAAGTCGTTGGCTGTGTTGCGTCCGAAGCCTCCGTCGTATTCGTGTTGTGTGGTCAAGGCCTGGAATCCCACCATCGCGTTCAAGGCATGGCGTCCGCCGAAGGTCTTGTTGTAGCGTGCGTTGAGGTTGTAGAAGTAGTTGATGGTTTCTCCCACTCCGTCGCGTACGGTGTTGATTTCTTCACCATAAATGTCTGTCACAGGGATGATGGCTTGTTCGTCCTTACCTGGGATGAAGACATGTTCTTTATTATAATTATAGTAGAGTCCGAACACACCGTTTACCGTGAGGTCTTGGATAGGACGATAGTTAAAGCCCACTTTGACATTCACGTCATACTGGCGGCTATTGGCATCGAGGGTGTTGACCAATGCCAGCGGATTGCTGACGGCGAAGTCCATATTTTCGCAGATGCCGTAGTAATAGTTGGAATAGATGGGCGTTACGCTGCCGTCATCATTCTTCTGGTAAGGCGAAAGCAAGGGGGAGCGGCTGTATGCAGCCAAGATCGGGTTGGTGCGTGTGTCCATGCCTTGCTCTTGATAGTCTCCGTCCAGATAGGCCAGTCCGACGGTGGTGTAAATCTCAAAGTTGCTGCTCACGGCCACATTACCATTCAGTTGTGTGTGGAAACGGTTTTGGTTAGTTCCCTTGAGTATGCCTTCTTGCATGGAGTAGCCCAGTGAGAGGTCGTATTTGGCAATAGCATCGCCTCCTTCCACACGGACGAGGTTGTCCGTCGTGAAGCCGTTTTGGTAGATTTGGTCTTGCCAGTCGGTGTTGTTGTTATAAAGATAGTTGTATCGGCTGTTGGCATCCTGCATGAAAGGGAAGTTTGTGAAAAACTCATCCATCGTGTCATAGTAGTCGATGCCGATGTCCGTCAGGTAGGATTTGTAGTCAATGCCATTCAGCAGCGACATGCGTTTGTTGTTCCAGTTCACACCAAACTGACCGTAGTAACTGATTTGTGTCTCGAGGTTGTCCGACTTGGCGCCGTCTGTCTCGATGAGGATGACGCCGTTGGCTCCCATCGAACCGTAGATAGCAGCTTCGGCTCCTTTTAACACCGTGATGTTTTGGATGTCGTCGATGTTGTAAGCCTGGAAGATGTCACGGCTCAGGCCTCCGATGAGCTGTGAGTCGTTCGTGTCGGGGATGTAAGGTACACCGTTGATGACCACCAGTGGGGCGTTGTTGCCAACGAATGAGCGTATGCCGCGCAGGTTCATGTAGCTGCCTTCGCCAGGCATGCCGCTTCCGGCTGTGACTTGCAGGCCGGCAATTTGACCGGACAGCGCACGGTCGATTTTCGAGCGACCCAGCACGAAGTCTTCCTTGGCCAAGTTTTCAGCCGAAGTGCTTTCCACATTGTCCTCAATGCGGAAAGGCAACACTTTGGCTTCATTGTATTTGAATCCGTTGGTAGGAATCATCACGATGCGCACGTTTTCACGGTTGTTTAATTGCTGGTTGATGCCGTAGAAGCCGTCGGCCCAGATGGTCAACGTCGCTTTCGATGGATCTTTGCATTCGATTTGAAAATAGCCGTTCTTGTCTGTCGTGGCATCAATGCCGTCGGTGACCGACACGACAGCTCCTTCAATGGGCTTGTTCAAAGTGGACAATACACGCCCCTTAATCTTGCCGGCTGAGCTTTGGGCATAAATACCTGCTGCAGGGACCGTGAAGAGAAAAGAGAATAATAAAAGATTTATCTTTTTCATGATTCGTTAGTTTCTTTGGATTAATAACAGTTCTTTGTCGGTTTCAAACACCAGTGGTAAAGCCAGAGGTTTGTAAGGGCATTACCGGAGCCAACGAAACGCAATGTGATAGGTTTAGCTTCCGTGCCTTCGATGGTGACAGTACCGATTTTGGTTCCGTCTCGGTCATATTTGCCGGCCGAGCTGTTGCCATCTTTTGAGGCTTGGTCCACATCGAAACCTTCCGGGTAACCTTGTCCGGAACGGTCATAGTGGTATTTACTTCCTTTTGTCTCGCTTTCTGAAATGGTCTTTACCAGTTCTCCATTGAAGTAGACATCAATGGCGCCCAATTGGCCGTTTTTGGCTTGCTCGAATCCCAGGCACAGATCGTATTCACCGGGAGGAACGTTGTAAGCGGAAGTCACGTGGCCAGAGGGAGATGAAGCGTCTTCTTCGTATTTGAACGGAGTGAATGTCAGTTCGTAGGACTTGACATTCTCATCTGTCAGCGCGAAGGACAGCACGTAATAGTTGGTGATGAGCGGGAAACCGCCTTGAGGCCATCCCAGGCCGGACATGTTTCCTGACTTGCGGATTTGGTCGTAGCTCAGGTTGACTGTCTGGAAGTATGTGTTCTTTTCTGAGTCTGTCAGATACTCGTAGTAGCGGTAGTAGTCTTTCAGACGGAAGATAAGCACATTGGTCGGAATCTTGAGTTTTGTCACGTAGTAGGCCGTGCCGTTGCTCATGGCTACCGGATTGTCCAAGTCGATTTCTTGCACCGTAGTACGCCATTGAGTGCCGAACACGGAGCTCATATCCTGTGTGTCCTCGCTTGACGCAAAACCTTCGATGTCGGCTTTTGTATAAGTCTTGTCATAGAACATGGTCTGCAGAATCCAGTTTTGTAGTACACTGTCTTCGCGTTCCAAATCCCAATCGGCCAGTTTTTGGCGGGCTTCTTCCATGGCTGCATTGATGACCTCGTTTGAAGGAATCAGCATGGTGGCCGTCAGGTTTTCCGATGTGATGTCGAAGCCTTCATTTTCAAAGTAAGGCAGTTTGGTCACAAACACAGAGTCGTAGACATTGTTGCCCGTGTTGTCCACGCCGATGATGGTGCTGTTGAATTCGTCGAAAGTGCGTACGTTGCGGGCCATTACCATCTCACGGAAGATAGAATAGTCGTCGCCTAGTTTTTCGATCATTTCATACATGCTGCGGGGCGCTTCCACCAATTGGTCGATGTAATAGACATAGCCGTTGTTGGTTTTCACGGTTTTTGTCACTGTCGCATTATTGAATTTTATGATGGACTCGCCGCTTGCGTCCTCGGTCTTGGAGATGGAGAGGTATTTGCCGTTCCACATCAAGATACGTTGTCCGTCTTTGATGTTTGATGGAGAGATGGCCACGTCAGAGACGTGAGATTGGGCTGTATACAGTTTGTCACTGTCTGCTTCGTCCTCTCCTGTCTGCGTTTCTTCAACGCGGGTGTCGCCCTCTACGGCCAAGACCGTGTAGAGCTGTTCGCGCTGGTTCATCTGTTCGATGAGTCCGGTTTCTTCTAGCAGTTGGTACATGCTGGCGATGCTGCTTTCTTCAGAGAGGTATTGAGTGAGCGATGCGTCCACGATTTCCACGTCGTTGTTGTTCACCGTACTGCCGTCTGGTGTGTAGTGTTCGTCCCATGTGTCTGAACATCCGGCCATTGTCAGACTGATGCCGGCTGCAAACAGGGCGTTCAATATGAGGTGTCTTGTTTTCATAATGTTCTCCATTTATTCTTCTGTGGTTTCAGTGATGGGTTCAAATAAGATGTAGTCAATCATGATGCGGTAGTTGGAGTTGGTGCTGGCTGCCGGGTCTTTCATGACGAGTTTGAATTGGTGACTTGAAGTCGAGGTAAACTCGATTTCGTCATAGATCGTAGAAGTAAACATGTAGGAGCCTCCTGTATGCACGTCAGACGACATGTAGGGAGAGACTGTCTTTGTGTTTGCGTCGTCGATGGTAAATTCCATTTGTCCACCATTGCTTCCGCTTTCGGCATTGTGGATGAAGTCCATGGACTTGGCATTGCCAAACTGCATGCTGACTTTATATTTTCCTTTTACGATGACTGGCGTGGTAAAGGTAATCCAGCCATTGTTTCCGAGGTTGAGCATCAGGAAGTCGTGGTTTTCGGCATTCTGCCAGTCGTTGGTCGACTTGGCTGTGAAGTAGATGATGAACCAGTCGGGTTTGCTAGAGCCGGGACGCCAAGAACTTGGGTTGTTCAAGTAATAGTCATACAATCCTAAGCTGCTAATGTCTGCGTTGCCTTCAGTTGATGAGTGGACAGTCTGGTATTTCATCTCGTCGAAATCTCCGTTGCCGGCTTCAATCCAGTCTTTGACTGCATCATAGCTGGTCACGTCGAAAAGCACGGTTTCCGGTTGTGCTTCAGCTACGGGCATCCAACTGTCGATTTGGTGTACATATCCGTTCTTGGCTTGAATATTAGACTCATCCTCCAGGAAGGTGGCACGACTTTCTTCCACGCTGTAGTTCATATAGTAGACTCCGTCTACTTCGGTGATTTTCACCAAGCCTTCAGGATTGAGTGTCTCCCAGTTTTTTGCTGTTGCACCTTCTGTGTCGAAGGCTTGCAGTTTGCTCAGGTTGTATGCACCGGACATGATATGGTAGGCTACATATTGATAGAGTGCATTCGTGGGGTTCGTATAGTCGGAACCGGCTTCCAGTTTGTCGATCAAGTCTTGCAAGCTGTTGATACCGTCCTTTTGGTAAACTTCGTCGCTTACAGCCAAGACTGTGAAATTTTGCTTTTGTGTGATGGGCAGTCCGTTTGCATCGACAGTTTCTTTATAAATTACGTTGATGCGCTCGTTGAGCTTTGTGGCTTCTACAGCTTCACGGAAAAGGCTGAAAGGACGTTCCGGGTCGCAAAGGCGTTCGTACACGCTTTCTGTGAGCGGAGTCATCACGTCGTCAAGGATATAAACAAAGCCGTTCGACACGCGGTTGGCTAATTCAGAAACGTGGGCTTCGCCATTTAAATAGAGCGACTGGAGACCTCCTGCAGTGCCGTCTTCACCATAAGAGAGAGTCAGTTCGTCTTCGGATACGGTTTTGTAGGGCAATGCACCGTCAATCTCGATGAAAGATTGTTGGTCGAGTGTATCGGCCAGCAAGTGAAATTTCACCAGGTTGTTGGCATACTCTTCTCCCAGTTCTTCAATGGAGCTGACACCTTCTTTCTGGTAAAAGCGTTGTACGGCATCGTTGGTGGGAACAAACACCGTGAAATATTGCGTGGCTTGGTTTACGGCATTGTAAAGGTCGGCATATTTCATGATGTTTACCCATTCAGAACAATCTTCGCGAGACGACAAGTAGGTCGAGGCCGGTTGCATGTCATAGATGGTGAACGTATCCCCTTCATAGGGGTCATCGCAGGACACGAGGCAGAACAAGGCGAGCAAAGCCCATGCGGTTTTGCCGCATATCTGCCTGAAAGCATCTTTGAGTGTTTGGGAATATTTCGTTTTCATGTTTGTTTGTTTTTAGGTTATTGCACTACGTCATAATAGGGATTCTGCACAAGTTGGTTGTTCGTATTCATGTCCCATTCCGGGATAGGCAGAAACCAAGCATCGTCATCCGTTAAAACTGAATTCAGCCATGTGCGGTTGGCTGTGGTATTATTGCTCATTACCAGGTCGACAAACTGGCTTCTGTATTGGAAGTTTTGTTGGCGTCCCAGACGGAGCAAGTCGTACCAGCGCTTACCTTCAGCTGCAAACTCGATGTCGCGTTCTTCCAGCAAGGCTGTGAGCAAATCCAGTTCGCTGGTCTCAGCGGGGTCGATGTCGAGTGAAGCCATTTCACCGCGGGTACGTGTTTGATTTATGAGGTCGATGGCTTCTTGCCAGTTGGCTGTCCCTTCCAGACGGATCAGGGCTTCGGCTTTCATCAACATCACATCAGCCATGCGGTAGACTATGAAATTGGCATCCTGGTTGTCGCCTTCGCGTTTCATTTCCCAATCTTCACCCATCCCGTTGTATTTCCAGATAATAGGTTGCAAGATTTCAGTTTCTGTAGTGTTGTCATAGCCAAAATTGCCATAAAGACCACGTACTGTATTTACGACTTCCGGTTCCATGAGGCGTTCTGTCATAGTCTCAGAGAAATACAATCCCATCGGGGAATCGTTCCAGTAAGTAAGATCTGTGGGGCCTCCGCTTGTTTGGTCGAGGTCGCCTTCAAACTGGATTTCGAAGATGGATTCGTTGCTGTTTCCGGGATAGAACATTTCGAACCACTGTGAGCTGGAAGTGATAAACACAGGGCGAATAGCCGCACTGGCGTTGATAAGCTGATCGGCATAATCCACACAGCCTTGGTAGTCTTCGCTCCAAAGGCAAACGTCAGTCATCAGAGCCAAAAGCGCCCATTTGGTGGCACGGCCTTTGTTTTCCCATGTTTCAGTATAAGTTTCCTTGGCAGCATTGGTGGCTAAGGCATCAGTGATGTCTTTCTTGATTTGGGCGATTACTTCGCTTTCTGACGACTTGGGTACATTGGTCGGCATCTGGTCGTCGATGTAAGGTTCGGTTATTAAAGGTACATCGCGGAAGTTGCGCACCAAATAGAAATAGGAAAGCGCACGGAGGAAGTAGGCTTCTGTCTGGTTGGATTTCATTTGTTCTTCTTTGTAGCTTGCATCTTCATCCATGACGCCGGGAGCATAGTAGAGCACAGCGTTCGCCAGACCGATGATGTTGTAGAAGTTTGCCCATTTTACATATTTGTTGTTGGGTAAAATTTGGAAGTCTTGAATCTTCGCTGCGTCTACGTCGGACGTATTGACTGAACCTCCACGTAGTTCGCCCCAATTGAGCATGTCCTTTACGCTGCCTCTCGTCAAGTGATAGGCTTGTGCCAAGACCGCTTCCACGTCTTCTCTGGATTTCCAGAACATATCCGACGTTTGTTTGTCTTTCGGTAAAATGTCGAGATAGTCACTACAACCGGTCATCGTCAACATGCTGCCGAACAATAGTATTGTTGTAAGTAGTTTCTTCATATTTGTAATTGTCTAATTAGAAGTTTAAGTTTACACCACACGTGAACTGGATAGAAGCCGGCGTCATCGCTGTGTCTTTGGTCAGCGTGGACGAAGGTTTGACTTCAGGGTCTTGTCCGGTGTATTTTGTCCATGTGAAGAGGTTGTATCCTGTTACATACACATCGACTGTGTTCATACGCAGGCGTTGGGTAATCGTCTTTGGCAGGCGGTAAGTCAGGGAGAGTGACTTCAGACGCAGGTATGAGGCATCTTCCACAAAGCGGTCGGAACCTAAGTAGTTGTAACCTTGATTGTAGAGCGCGCGGGGAATGTCAGTCTGATCGCCTTCATTGCGCCAGCGGCGGAGGACTGCCGTGCTTTGGTTGTCAGCATTGTACATGGCTTCGTTGTCCATGCGGGCCTGGTTGATGACCTTCATTCCGTAGCGGCCATAGAAGTTGGCCGTAAGTTTTAATTGCTTCCAAGACACTGTAAGTCCGGCACCACCATAGAATCGAGGTTGGGCATTGCCGAGATAGACAATGTCATATTGGTTGATGACACCGTCGTGGTTGATATCTTCATAAATAGCATCACCTGGGCAGACGATAGCCGTACCGTTTCGCATCACGATGGGTTGGCCATCGAGGTCTTTCATCACATTGCCTTCAGCATCGCGTGCATAAGTTGCTTCTGTGTTCTGGTAGACGCCCAAGTAGCGGTATCCGTAGAAAGAACCTTGTGGACGGCCCACTTCGTTACGGATGGCATAATTGCCATTGTCAAAAGTATATTCCTCATCCGTCTTGTTGAGGGGCAGCTCCGTAATTTCATTCACATTGCGGCTGATGTTGAAGTAGCCGCTTACGCGCCAGTCCTTATTTTCATAAGCCACGAAGTCTGTGCGGAATTCCCAACCTTTGTTGGTCATCTCGCCGGAGTTGTAATACTTCAATTTATATTCGCCATAACCCGTCGTGGTGGGCACTTTTACGTCTTTTTGGAGCAGGTCGCGGGTGAAGCGTTGGTACACATCCACCGTGAAGCGCAAGCGGTTCTTGAAGAGGGCTATGTCCACACCGGTGTTGTATTCTGTCGTGGTCTCCCATTTCAAGCGGTTGAGTTGCATGGTGGTCGGTTCGATACCACTCATGTCCATATAGTTGTCTCCGGCTTCAAAGGCACCGATGTACACTCCTGTGCCGCTGGCCGAACGTCCGCTTTGGCCGATGCTGAAACGCAGTTTGAATTCGTCCAGCCAGTCGCGTGTGCTGTTCATGAAAGGTTCTTCAGCCAAATGCCAAGCGAAACCTCCCGAAGGAAAGAGACCCCAGCGTTCCGATTTACCCATAGAGGAGTTTCCTTCATAGTTTACTGTAGCATTGAAGACATAGCGATTCAGGAATGTATAGTTTACAGCAGCGATGGCCGAAAGTGTACGTTCTTCAGTGTCGCTGGAGGTCAACTTGGAGACTGTACTACCCATGATAGGGTCGGACAAATCTGAAGACGAGTTACCATAAGTCATGCTGTTGTAGGCAGCTTTGCGGCTGTCGGAAGTACGGAAAATGGCATTGGCGATGAGCTTGTGGCGTTCACCCCAGTTCTTGATGTACATGAGCTGGTTCTCTGAGTTGATAGAGAGCAAGTCTGAAGCTGCATCGGTGCTCAAGTTTGAATATTCGTTTGTCCAGGCAAGGCCGGTAGCCGTCTGCGGGAGGAACTTGCGGTCTTTCTGGTTGCGGATGTTGAGGCTGATGTACGCTTTGTAGGTCAGTTCTGGCAGAATCTTGTATTCCACGTTGAAGTTCATCTTGCTTTCGCGTTGCAGCGTGTTGTATTCTCCGTCGTTGGCCAGTGCGATGGGGTTATAGTTTCGTGCGTCGTCCGTCTTGTCCAGCTTGGTCGGTGCCGGGTCGATGACCGTGCTTTCCGTGTTGTAGCGGGAGAAATACTGGTCGGTACGCTCGCCTGTCACTGGGTCAATATAATAAGGAGATTTGTTCGGCATCTTGCGGAAAGCCTCCTTGCGGATGTTGAAATAGTTGTTGTCGCGGTCAGACTGCGTGTAAGAAAAATAGGCATTGAACCGCAAACGGTCGGAGAACTTATAAGTGATGTCCAGCGAAGAGTTTAAACGGTTGAATCCGGTGCCGATGGTGGTTCCACCTTCGGTCAGATAGCCCAGAGAAAAACGGTAAGTAGCTCTTTCACCACCACCGCTCATGGAGAAGTTGTTTTCCCATGTCTGAGTGTTGCGTTTGATTTCGTCCAACCAGTTTGTGTTCTGGTGATACTCATCGTAATATTCAAAGTTCGGGTCTTCGCCGATTTCCGGTGTGTTGTTCAGCAAATCCAGATAGTCCGTGTTGAAGCCTGTATAGTTTGCACTGTTCCAGATAGCCTCCTGAAGCAGGGCTGTGTATTGGTCTCCATTGAGCATCGGGATGCTTTCCGGTTCAAATTTGGCAGAAAATTTGGTTGAGAAGGAGAAACGTGTTTTTCCCACTGTACCTTTCTTTGTCGTAATCATCAACACGCCGTTGGCACCCTTTGTACCCCAGATAGCTGTGGCGGCAGCATCCTTGAGTACTTCGACGGATGCGATGTCTTGCGGGGAGATGTTGAGCAGGGCACCCAAGTCGTCGTTGTCCAAGTTGGAGAAGTCCGTATCGTCGCTGATGTCTGATGGATAAGGGATGCCATCAATGACAATCAACGGGTCGGAACTGGCATTTAGCGTACTCGTACCACGGATCTGGATGCTGGCCTTTGCACCGGGGTCACCGCCGCCCAGCACGATGTCCACACCGCCCAGCTGTCCTTGCAGGGCGTCTTCAAGCGTGGTTACGGGTGCTACGGCGACGAGGTCTTCCATGTTGACCTTCTGCGTGGCCGAAACTTGTTCATGCGGGCTGATACCCATCGAGTTGCGGTCCATGCGTGCTGCGGTAATCACGACGTCGCTGATTTGTTGGCTGGCGTCGTCCATCTTTACATCGAGCCGGGCTTGGCCGGTGTATTTGATACGTATGGTCTTTTTGCCGATATAGGAGATTTCGATAGTCAGATTTTTTTCATCAGGTATTCTAATGTTGAAGTTACCGTTCATGTCGGTGATGGCACCCGCGATGGAACGGTTTTGGGAGTTGACAATGTTGATGTTTACACCCACCATCACTTCTGGTTTCCCGTCGAAGATTTCCGTTACTTTTCCTGACAGATTCTTCACCTGGGCATCGACGTCGGTTGTTGCAGCTCCGACGAAGAGGGCGCTCATCAGTAAGTATTTATAGATTTTCATAAAGCCGTTTTTCTGTTAGTTTCATAATACGTCGTCAATCATGTGGAAGCAGCAATCTTCAAACGCGAAGGGGAACTGGTCATAGTCGTCCACCACATGGCACTCGTGGTCTGAGCCTTCAAGGCGTACGCTGAGGCGTTCGCCATCGTCTGTATAAATCAGTCCTTTGACATCTTCCGCATGTCCATAGTAGGTACCGCTTTTCATATCCGAACCTACGTAGGGATAGGACGTGATACCATTGTCACCCAGCGTGATGAAATAGGAATACATGTAGTCTCTCAGGGCCTGTGTATCGGTCACGGTGCCGGTCAGGTTGCCGTCGGCATCGAACGATCCGTTCTCAAAGCCGGGGATACGGTTTTCAGCCACAGCTTTTTCGATGGCTTCGTTGGTGGGAATAAACGTGATGAAGCGTCCGTAATAAGAAGGTACAAGGTCCTCTCCACTAATCAGGCCCGCCTGTTTCAGCAGTTGTGTGAAGTGGTGATAGATGTAGTTCTTGTCGGCACAGATGGCGATGTCGCGCACGATGTCACCGCTTTCAGCAGTGAAGATGCCGTTATAGTCGAAGCTGTAGACTGTGCCGTTTTCGGTCGTTTCTGTCTTGTGGAAGGCTGCAAACGGGTCGCTGACGGTGTTTTGCGGATTCAGCTGGAGGTTGAAGAGCGCGCTGCACGTCATTTTGCCGTCTTTTACAAACCAATAGTTCCAGCTCTTTTGCAGAGGATAGACCTTAGAACCGGTGACCGGAAGTTCGTTCGATTCGCCGGTTGCCAAGCTGGCAGAGTGCATGTACATGATGTCTTGCTTTTGTGAGGAAGTCAGAGCCACACGTCCGTCTTCGGTGTCTTGTTCCAGCTCTTGCGTACTGGTCACCGTATAGATGCCGGCATCCGAGAATTGGTCAGTCGTAGGTATCACCATGATATAGTTGCCCATGTCTGATACGTAGTTGCTGAAAAGACCTGAGCCGGACAGTGCATAGAGGAAAGAAAGCGAAGTCTTGTTTTTGAAAATCGGGCCTACGACAGTGCTGAATGATGCCGGTGTGTCGATGTTGTCAAGTCCGTACAAAGCACCGTTCACACACATGATGCGACGGTCTTCAGCCACACTGTATGGGTCGATGTTGAGGGGTGTGCCAGCACTTGAGAGGAGCGCGTCATCGCCTGTTGCCTGTAAGTCTGATGGGAACAACATGTCGCCGGCATAGATGTAATTGTAGATAAACTCGCTTAGGGCCACCTTGTCCACTTCGTCCAGCGAATTGTAGCCGCCCGGCTTCCAGAACCGTTCGAAGAAGTCCTCAATGGCCTCGTTGGTCGGTGCGAAGATGGTGTATGCCGCAGAACACAGTAATGAGAATGAATATTCCGAATCAGTGGGCCATTCGTTGGCAATGTTGGGCACGTTGGTAAAAGTGTGTTGGTAGATTTCATCCACGCCGTATGACGCGGCATAATCTGTCGTGAGTTCGTTGTTCACCGTGTAAGAGCCGAAAGAGTTGTAAAGGTTCACGTATGTAGAAAAGTCAGGATTGGCTTTCAACTCCGTGTAGATGGTCTCTAACGGTTCGAGCACACGGTCGAGCGTGTAAATGTAGCCGTTGTTGGCGATAATGCCATATTCCTTCACAGAGGCGTTCGACACGTTGAAACCGTCTGCGCCTGTCCATGTGGAATTGGGATAGAAATACTCGTAGTTTGTCTGCGCATCGATTTTGCGCGTTTGGAAGTATTGGTAGGAAAACACCGGTAGGAAACGTTGGCGGTGATACACCAGGACATCCTCGTTCGTGGCAGGGTTTGTTTCCCATGTGGGTTCGTCTTGGCTGCGTGTGCGGTGTTTGTAATAAAGACCTGCATCCAAGTCCGTCGTTTGGCTGTTGTCCTCCCCTAAACTCGTTCCTTCGGGGCGGAAGTTTACCAGCATGTCTTTGGTGTAGGAGTAATCCATCAAGTGGAAGCCAATCAGTTTTTTGACTTCTTCCACAGGCATGTCTTTGATGGAGGCATAGCCTTTTTCGGACAGATAGGTCTGAAAGGCTTCATCGTCCGGAGCCATCACGGTCATGATGCTTCGTCCTTTTAGCATGTTTGTGAAGCCTGCGATGTCGGCTCCTTCAAGGAAGATGGAATAGTTTCCATGCTCTCCGGAAGAAAGTACTTCCCATTCGCTGCCGGCCACCCAATCGGGGATTTTGTAGTGTTCGTCCATTTTGTCTTCACATCCTGTGACCAATAATGGAAAACACAAAGCCCACAGCATTTTTTGTAGCAGAGTAGCTGTTTTCATGGAGTTGAATGTTTTTTTTGTTAAACGTCTGTTTATTGTATGTTTTTTTATTGTGCGAGTTTTATTCCGCCGATGTCGGCTGCAACATCTTTTGGTAAGCAGCCTCGTATTCTTCCGGATACTCCAGTGAGAAAGCGTAGTTCTCGATGTTTGTGTAACCGTTGTTTGCCACATCAGGGGCGTCACTTGGGTCATGTTTGTCCAGTCCCCACTTGTCTTCCCATTCGTCAGGCATCCCGTCGCCGTCGGTGTCCGTGATATTGTTTGTCGTGTCGATTTGCTGCCAAGTGTTGGCGATGGGATACTGCGTGGAGTCATGTGTGTCGCGCAGGATGGTGCCTTTCTTGCCTAATGACTTCAGTTCGTCGATCATGAATTGGTCGACATGGTCGCGGGCCGGCAGGCTGGCCCCGCCGTGGGCCACTATCCACTTGTAGGCTTCTCTTGCATTCATGGGTTTGATGTCCGGATGCAAGGGAGACGGCGTGTCGAGGAAGTTTATACGGAAGTCGTGGTAGTTGCCCCAGTTGCTTTCGGTGAGTTCCACGCCGTTGAGCGTTCCGTCCGTGTTGTCATCGTAATAGTTGCCTTTGAAATAAGCGTCGAAGTTGTCATTTCCGCGAGTGAAGGCTTTCGAGGGTGATTCTTTCTTGAGCACCGTGTAATACAATCCTTCATTTCCCGATGGGATACATACGTTTCTGTTGTTTTTGATGGACGGGTCGACTTTGGCAGCCGGTGTGTTGCGCCACACCCAGCACGGGCCCGTGATGAAGTAATTGTTTTCGATGATGGTCGAAGAGTGGACGTTCGAACCGCCTCCCATGATGTATGCCCCGGTGTTCCAATTATATATGACGTTGTTTACGAATTGATTGAGGCCTTTGACTTTCAGATTGCGCGTGCCGTTGTCGATAAACAGATTGCGATAGACGGTAATGCCTTCCTGGTCATTCGTCTGCACCAGACCTCCGGCCGAGTGGTTCATGACGCCTTGTCCGATGATGGAGTTTTGCAGTGTGATGTTGTGTGGGCGTATACCTTTATTGTCACTGCTGATGGAGAAGTTCTCGTCGCATGCCCACGTGAACGAGCAGTGGTCATACACCTGGTTGAAACCTGATGACAAGCCGCCTGCATCGCCCGCGTCGCGTTTGTTGTATTGGCGACCCATACGGACACGCATGTAGCGCACGATGACTTCACTGGCGTTTGACGAGCTTACGCGTCCATTGTAGAGCTCAATGCCGTCTCCGGGAGCTGTTTCGAACAGGATGGTCTGATTGTCTTTCAGTCGGTAGGTCTCTCGGTTCAGGTCCAGCACACCTGCTACGCCGAACACGATGATGCGATTGGGCAGACTGATGGCATCCTTGAAAGAGCCGGGACCGTCGCTGTTGAGATTGGTGACTTTGTATAGTTTGATGTTTTTACCTGCACGAGCGCCTCGTGTCAGACGGCCATGTCCCACGCATCCCGGGAAGGCGTATGTGCTTTCTGCACCATAATCCATCTTGGGAAATGAGGGCTTTTGCGCCTCTTTGTGAGAGGTTTTCTCTTCATTTACAGAAATATGATGGGGGGGGGTAAATAAGCTAAGGGCGGATGCCGTACTTGGGCAAGCCATCAGCGGAGCAAATACTGAAAAAGCTGCAAGTGCGGTTCGCGCATTTCCCAGCAGGAGGAAATAGCGTCCGTTTGTCTTCGATATTTGTGTTGTTCTGTTCATTGTACTGTGTTTTGTCAACTTTAGCATCAGAAGTCGCGGATTCAATAATTTTCCTAACGTCTGTTTGTCTTTTCAACATCGTATAGGATTGTGCATTATTGTGTGCGCATCTGTTGTTGTTATAAAGTTAACAAAGGTGAGAATAATTGAATAATTGGAATTGTCGTTTTTGACTTTTCTATTGTCAGAAATGATTTTTTTGTATTCAAGCGTCTCTTTTTATTTCTGACATGGCGTGAGGTTGGGGAGAAACTGCTTGGAAAGCGTTTGGAAGAAAGTCTGGCCCGTTAGTGCCTTGTGTTTGTTCATAGGGCTTGTTTTTATAAGATTTGTATTCTATTTTTATCTAAAGCTTTCTGTGTTTGTATTCGATTTGTTGATTAGTTTATGTTGTTTTTACGTTAATTTAATACTATATTTGTTTTATATCATTATCAAAGAGCATTATAAGGATAGGGCCTTAATATAACACCAATATGTAAGAGTGGGAGAGTCCGTATTTGCATTTATCAGAAATGCATATATTATGCTATGGCTGCCATTTCTGTAGAGTTACCCATTTTTATTGGAACACATGTTTCTGTGTCGCCTTTTTTGATAAATTCTTTTGGAAGTTTAATCGGTTCCTCTTTTTAAACCCAAATCGGTCATTAGACTTTGGGTAGATTGTCCACTCATGTCTTGCGTATTGCTTTTCGACTTGCAGAAGGCGTAGCGGGCTACGTCGAGGCAAGGCGGGGAGCAAGACGCTGGCAGAAGTGGGCAAGATAACCGAAGAGCTTTACTTTAGTTAGAAAAAAGAACATTTGAGCGGTCTAATGACCGATTTGGGTTAAAAGAGGAAGAATAAGGCTAAAATGGTGTACGGATGTTGCATTCATTTGTGTTAGCACTGCGTGTCCGACTGAAGTTTGTCCTGCTGGCATGAAGGGCGTCCGACCACGGCATATACTCCGCTCCCGGCTACCCTCCTTTCCGCCCGACCACGGACTCCTTTCCGCTCCCGGTTACCCTATACTCCGTGGTCGGCAATTATTCATAGCTGACAATCAGAGGCTTGCCGGAAGGAATGAAAAAGCCGCTTGGCACAGCCCCGGTGGGCATGGCCAAGCGGCAAACAACAGGTATATGTTCGTGACTGAACGGGAAAGCCGGAGGTTACAGTCTGACGAGCGTGACGCCCATCAGTCCGATGACAACATCGTTTGACATCGTTTCCAGCTGTAAGCTGCGGAGTTCTTTTTGCCCGTCGAGCGGCAGGTAGAGCAAGGTCGCGGCTCCGCCCGGGATGCGCCGGTCGTTGAATCCTTTGAGTTTCAAGTCGGTTTCCAGCCGATTGCTCACCAGGCCCGACGCGAGTGCCACGCGGTAGGGGCGCGGGACGTCGTTGCGGAATGCCAGTCCGTCGAAGTAGAAATCCTGTTCGATAGGCGCCCAGTTTTCAGGATTCATCAGTGGCAGGCTGGTGTGGCTGCCGTCTGCATAAGTCACCGTGATGCGCCCGTTTTCTATGCGGCATTGCATGTAGTTGGTGCTTCCTGCCAGCATGAGGTAGATTCCTGCCGCCTTGCCCGTAAGTGGGAGGCTGAGGGAGTCGGGATAGTTGTCCCAGAGCGAAGTGTAGGCGATGTTTTTTCCCTTGGCCGGGGTGCGGAAAGGCACTCCTTGAGGGATGACGAACACGCCGTCGCGTGACAGGCTGCGCAGGCCGGAGTCGTCGATGTCGGCCGTCTCTTTCGGATGGCACCATTCGCCGATGCCCTGTCGGGGGATTTGGAGCGTGGTGTAGGGCGAACGCGGGCTGTCATAGGAGTTTTGAAAAATGTCTGTTACAGAGGCGTTCCAAAGCGAGTCCATCACGACGGGGACATACTCTGCATGGGGGTAGACCGGCAGTGTGGTGCCGAATTCGGTGCGTTTCGGTGCGGCATCCTTGGTGACAAGCGGTGTCCACCAGCTCATGTCGCCCTGCTCCATGCGGGCGAACAGCATCCGGTCGCCTTCCTGCCCGCGGAGCTTCTCCTTAAGGAAACGTGCGTCGTGTGCGTCTATGTCGTGTCCGGCCCAGCATACTTCGATGTCGAGCTCGTCGGTCGTGGGGCAGTCAATGCGGATGCGGGGGCAGCCGATGCTTTCTTCCAGGTCGTATTTGACAGGTTGCCCATTGACTGTGATGCGTTCCACTCGTTCTTTACGGGCCGGGATGACGAGGCGGATGGCTACGTCTTTTCGGGGGAAACCGGGCTTGATGTGGAAACGGTCGGTGTTTCCTTCGCGGCGGAACGTGAAGTCTATGTACGACGTGTGTATGCCGGCATGTCCCCAAGCCTGCGGGAATCCCGGACGGATGGTCACCACTCCGTCGAGCAGGTCAGGAGTGATGCCGAACAGGCCTTGTACCAGTGCCCGCGACGCCACGCCGACAGGGTCGCCGAAGTCGCGATAGCATTCTCCCCGTGCCGCGTCGTAGAAGCTGATTTGTCCGAAGTTGCCGGGGCTGTTGCCCAGATACATTCCGTCGAGCACGGAGCTTTTGAAGAGGTGGAATGCCTCGTCAGTCCGTCCGGCCTGCCAGTAGGCCAGGCACATATGCCACACCTCGGCGAAAGCCACGTTGTTGATGCTCCAGGAATAAGGCATCCAGTTGGTGGTCGAGATGGTGTAGTAACCGTCGTCGGCCAGTCCGGCTGCTGTGATTGGGATACGCGGGATGTGGCGTGACACATAGTCCGTTGCCTGGTAATATTGGAAAAGGTCACTCACGTCGGAGTCTATCGCATGGTAGACAGTCCAGATGCCGGGTGATGTGTGAAGGCGTCTTTTGCCCATGAAGTCCTGGAACTCGGCCCAACAACCTTTGTCTCTCATCCAAAGCCGTTCTTTCAGCGCTTGCTTGATGCGTTCCGCTTCGTGGGCGTAAGCACTTCCGTCTTCACCGATTTTTTCGGCAATGAGGGCTGCCAGCTTGTTGGCACGGTAGTTATAAGCACTGGAATGAGTCACAGCACCGCTGTTGTAGTAGAGCGCATCGCTGGCCCAGATGCAACAGTAGGCATCATAGAGTCCGTCGCCGTCGGGGTCAAAGTTGCGTTTTTCCCAAGCCAGGTGTGCGGTGAGCACGGGCCACATCTTTCGGGCATAGTCCGTGTCGCCTGTCCAGCACAGGTGCCAGAGCAGCTCGTCCACGTAGCACAGGTTCATGTCATAGTGGTGCATTTGGTTGTTCCGGTTCGGGTTGCGGCAGATGTAGCCGTTGCTGTACATCTGCGTCCCCCATTTCTTGGCAGCGCGTGCCAGGTTCATGGTGCTGTCTTGCGTCGGATGTGAATAGACAGGAGGCACGTCAGTCACTTGCGAAGCGGCATAGTTGTCGAAATGCGTGCGGGCGCGGTCGAACCATCCCAGGCAGTCGCCCGTATAGGCGGCACGCCATCCGTTGAGCGGCATACGCCATCCGCATGCGCCGTGGAGCCATACTTTCCCGTCCCAGATGCCGTCGGCTGCGGCGGCCAACGCGCCACCAAGGGTGTTGATGTAAGGGTCGGGCGTGTCGATACGGAAGCCGGCTACCAATTTCTTACGGGCTGCTTCGGCTTTCTGATAGAGAGCCTTTCCTTTGGAGTGCGAGAGCTTTGTCAGTTTTCCGTTGCGATAGAGTATATACGCTTCTTCCTCTTTGCCAAGGCCGATGGATGTGACTACGGGAGCGACGGTCGTTGAGGCTTCGAAGCTGTCGGCGGGATCTGCTCCCATGTCACCGTTTCGACTCAGTCTCTTGGCACGTATCGGGGCTATCAGGGCCTGAAGTCGGCTACCGCGCGGTGCGTTGATTTGCCAGATGGCCTCTTCGCAGTCTGGCAGGGGGATGGCTACCATGCGGATGCTGTCCGCACCCCAGACAGGGTCGGCCATTATATAGGTGCGTTTGCCGGGCGTGTAGCGTGCTTGACAATAGGCTGTGGAGTCTAAAGCCAGAGTGTGTCCGCCAAGGGTCAGCCGGAAAACGATGTTCCAGCTTTTGGGTTTGTTATAGATGGCAAAGACCGGCCGGTCGCTTGTCTCCAACCGATAGGCCGTGTGATTGCCATAGAGGGCGCGGGTATACCGGTTTTTTCCGTTTACACAGACAAAGTCTTCGCCTTCGGGATAATATTGCAGGCGACGGGCCGTACCCCGTTGTGCCTCGTTGTAAGAGGTCGATTCGGTGTAGTCGCGTCCTTCCAGCGTGGCTTGTTTGCTTGCCGGTTGGGCAGCCAGAGACAAGCCGGCGCAGAAGGCGTATGCAAGAGTGATGTGTCTTTTTATGTTCATAAGAATTCCTCGTATGTAAGATTATCGTGTATGTGTTTTTTCTGACTGTCAGGGCATAGGCTGCAATCCTTCCCAGCGCACATCCCAGGTCCCGTCTTGCGGGAATCCCGGATTGTGGGTCGTACATCCGTCCCATCCGGCACACATCATGGCCACAGCTGTGAGCAGTCCGCCATTGCCCGGCAGGTAGCAGCGCAGTCGTCCGTCCTGGTAATTGTGTCCGTTGGGCAGGTATGTGTTGGTGCGTTTGTCCATTAATAAAGCGCCTACAGCTTTTTCTGGTTCGCCCAGGCGAGCCGCGTTCATGGCAGTCATCGGATAGTCCCAACCCCATGTCTTGTTCCAATTCCAGTTGTCCCAAATCCAGTCAAGTGTATTCCGCATGTAGTCAGGGCGAATCAGGTCGTTCATCGGCAGGATGCCCACAGAACCGAGCACAGCCATGTGGTCAGACGTGAAGCGGATGTCCTTGTAGGTGTCAGTCGCTGTTTCGGCTGCCAAGTAAAGGCTATCTTCATTATAGGCCAATGGTGAAAGTTTGGCCAACAGTTCGTCCCATTGTGCGTTGCGCTCCAGTCCTTGGCGTTCGCGCCACTGTTGGGCTGTCTGCAAGGCAAAGTGCCAGTAGGAAAGTTCGAAGGGTGGATTTACAGTCTCGGCGGCACGCAGGGTTTCTTGTGCGGGGATGGCTCCTTTCAGTACATAGCGGTCACGTTCCGGTTCGTAAGTGGCAAACGAATACATGAAGCGTGCTGTTTCGTCGACCAAGCGTGCATAGCGTGCCAAGGTGCTGTCGTTCGGGTTGGCACGATAGGCCAGTTCGCTCAGGTAAATGTAGTGCGGTTGTTGCCAGATGAGGAACGAGCCGACGTTGGATGGAGCTTCCTCTCCGCTGGGATCGGTCATCTTCATCCAGCGTACGCCGTCGAATCCTTGGCGCGCTGCTATTTCACGGGCTTTCGGTTCGGCTTTGTCATACCAGGCTAAGGTGCGTTCGAGCAATTCCGGGTGTCCCCAAAGCGGAAGCCATGACTGATGCCACCAAATCATTTCCAAATGGAATTTTCCAAACCAAGAGTTGTAGGTCAGACCTGTCTCCTGCGGAGGTGTGCTTCCGGCGCATTGGATGGCTAAGAGGTATTGGCTCAGGACGACACGGCGTTCCAGTTCCTTGGCACGAGGGTCTGTGCAATGGCTGAAATCCACGGCCGCGCCTTTGGTCCAGAAGGATTGCCACGATTGGCTTGCTGCAGCGGCGGTCTCGCCGAAGGGAGGTAGCGGCTTGTTGTCCTGTACAGGTTCTTGCGGGAGGAATTCGCATGAAAAGGAAAAGGTGCTGTCAGCAGGCAGCAGAACGAAGTAGTTTTTTTTCTTCTCTGTCAGCTTGGCTTGTCCTTCCCAAGTCAACCTGACGTAGTAGGTCGTTGAATCGAGCGAGTGGCGTATTACAGCATTTTGTGCATCCTGGCTGATGATTTGCGTCGTGTGCTTGTCATTGGAGTTCCAGTCGCAAGCATCGTCGCAGTGTCCTCCTGTAGGGTAGGGAAAATGCAGTTTGATGCCTGTCTTTGCCGGGGCAACGACAGATGCAGCAATGAGGTCGCGCTGCGGATGACATGCTGTTTCCAAATCGTAGCTTCGTCCGTTGACCGTGAAGTGACTGGTGATTTTGCCGTTCCACATGTCCAATTTCTGGTCGATGTCATGCACATCCGCCAGCTTCACGGGCTGGTCAAACTCCAGTCCTACGATACCCAGATGAAGCCGGTGGGGATTCTTGCGCAGCCAGTCACAGGCGTCCTTCTGCCGTCCCTTTTCTTTGAACTGACAGGAATACAGTTCCTTATGTCCACGTCCGAAGTCGTATTCCTTCAACACTTCTTCGGGCTTGTAGTGTTCAGGGTTCGGAAAACTGTGCCATCCCCATTGGCTCTGCGTCCCGAGGGGAACGCCTTTTTTATAGTCTTCCGGGAAAGTTTGCAGGCCGGTGATGTCGACGGTATAGGCAAATTCGCCGTTGCCCACGGAGAGGGACGACAAGGTGTCGGGGGTTGTTACATGAGGATTGTTCCGGGTGACTAAGGCTTCGCGGTCGATAGGCTCTTGCCCGGAAGGGGAGCAGGCTGCCAGCGTCAGGGCAACCAAAGGATAAAGAAATGATTTCATAAGTATTTGTTTCGATTGTTTCTGGTTTGGATAAGAAAAGTGAGGATGTGCCAAAATCTATCTACGGTCTCATAATCGTAATGTTTCGACACATCCTCGGAGAAAAACTAACTATCACTCAGCCTCTGCCAGCTTGTAGACTTCGCTACCTGCCAGCAAGAAGCAACCTATTCCGAAATCTTCAAAATCAGGGACACTGTCATAAGTCACAGGCTGTCCGTCTTTCGGCTCTTTGCCTGTGCCTTGCACATAGCCCAGAAAGCCGTTGTCATGTACGGCTTCTTTCACCATCGCATGCCATGCTTTTTCCACGATGGGGAGGTATTTCGCTTTGTCCAGCAGGCCGTGGTTGATACCCCAAGCCAGGCCGTAGACGAAAAGTGAGGTGCCGGTCGTCTCCTTCCCTCCGAAATGGTTCGGGTCGTGGAGGCTTACGTTCCAGAAGCCGTCTGTGCGCTGGCATTTCTTTATGGCTTCGGTCATGGTAAGGAAATCGTTCAGATAGTCGGCACGGTGTTTTTCGTCAGCCGGGATTTCATCCATGATACGTGCCAAAGCGGCATATACCCATCCGTTGCCCCGGCTCCAATAACAATTGGCTCCGTTCGGTTCTTTGTAGGGTGGGTCGAAGTCCTGGTCGCGCCACCACAAGCCGTCTTTGGGATTGAACATACCGTTGTCGCCATGTTCGTTGCGGGTGTATTCATACATGGCCCACAGTTTGTCGAAGTATTTCTGTTCGCCCGTGAGATGTCCCATCTTGGCAAAGATAGGTCCTCCCATCTGGATGGCGTCGATCCACCACCATTCGTTCACTTGAGGTGTATTGGTGAGCATGTCGATATTGGCCCGTGTCTTGCGTATCTTTTCTGCGTCGTTGGGGCAGATGTTGTAAAGGTCCAGGTAGATTTGCCCGGGGCTGTAATTGTCGGCATGCCGTGTGGTGGTGCCGCGATGGAATCCCCACTCATGGAAGTTGGCCCATCCGAGGGCGTATTCGTAATATTCTTCAAGCGGATAGATGGAATACATGGCTAATAAGCCTTCGTAGTAAACGGTGCGTGTCCAGATGTTGCTGGGGCGCACCTTTTTCTGAAATGAAGGCATGCGGTAGTCTGCATATTTTTTCATGAAATAGGCATTTACTTTAGTCATGGTTCCCAAGACTTCTTTTTGCTTGAGAGGTTGTGCCCAAATGTTGCTGATGGCGAGCAGGCCGGCCAGGCACGTCAGAAGGAATATCTTTTTATGTATCATAGTTATGAGGTTGTTGTTTTTTTCTAGTTGTTAAATTGGCCAAGCTCCAGGCATCCCATTATGTAGGGGCCTGTAGCTTTGGCATCGTTATCTCGCATCTTTTCACCTATGTAATATTCAAAACTGCCATCACGGTAAGGATGACCCCCCAGACCGCCTACCTGGCAGCAACGGGTCAGTGTCAGCGTCCCGTCGGGATTTTCGACGAGCAACTTTTCTTTGATTCCGTTGAATGCCTTTTCGGCAACTGTGCGATATTTCTTGTCTATATATCCTTTGTTCACAGCTTTGGCATAAGCGTACATGAGTTGGGACGTGACCGAAGCTTCCGGAAAATTGCCCTCCCGTTCAGGTTGGTCGAGCACTTGATACCATAGCCCGTCTTTGTCCTGGTATTTTGGAAGCGCTTTGGCCAAATCGCGAATGTAGGAGAGTATGTCTGCGCGCCCTTCGTGGTCCTCCGGCAGAAAGTCGAGAACGTCGACCATAGCCATAAACCACCATCCGATGCTTCGTCCCCAGAAATTAGGCGATTGGCCAGTTTCCGGATTTGCCCAGCGCTGGTGCTTGCTTTCATCCCAGGCGTGGTAGTAGAGCCCGGTCTTTGCGTCATAAGTGTATGTGTGGCACAGGCGTATTTGCCGTACAGCTTCGTCAAGCCACTTCGGCTGGTCAAACGTGGCACCATATTCTGCCATGAAAGGCGAAGCCATGTAAATGCCATCGAGCCACATTTGATGTTGGTAGATTAGCTTATGCCAAAAACCTCCTTCCAATGTACGGGGCTGACGCGAGAGCTGTTTGATTAGCAAGTCCATGGCTTTTTTATATTTCATCTTTCCTGTCTTGTGATAAAGCGGGAACAAGACTTTGCCTGAGTTGATGAAGTCGAGATTGTAAGTGCTCATATCATAGAGATGAATCTCGCCATTTTCGCTGATGAGCGTGTCTGCCCATTGTTCCACATAGTCGAAGTAACGCTGTTCGCCTGTCTCTTTCCACATGGCCAGCATCGCACAGCAGCCGACACCTTGGGCATAACCGAAAAACAGGCGTTTGCCGTGGTCAAGCTGCCAAGCTTCGGGAAAGCGTTTCATCTCCGAGTTGGCAAAACGGAGGGCATATTCTTCGTAGACATTGGCTTGGCCTTTAGGCGTCACGGCTTGGACCGGCCGGAGCTCGTCGGCGGCTGACGCCTGTGCAGGCGACAAGCAGAGCAAGGCCAAGACAAATGTGCTGAGATAGTGTTTCATAATCTGTATGTTTATAAAGGTTCGTATTTCGTACGGCCGTCAGGTTCGGGGCTGAGGCCTTCTCTTTTCAGTTCGCGTCGGAGGGTTTCCGGACAGGCTTAGAAGGGCGGTTGTCCCAGCCTTCCTTTCCGCCCGACCACGGCTTCCTTTCCGTCCGGGAGCGGACTCCTATCCGTGGTCGGGCGGAAAGGAAGCCGCAGAAAAGCCCGTATTTACGCTTGGGGAAGCAAGCTGCGGTGTGGAAAAGACGGGGCTGAAAGCTGATTGAGGTCAGTCGGTTGTTTCCACTGTCACGTTGTGCCATTGGAAATCCGTGATGATGCTTTTGTCACATTTCGGATTCTTGGCCTCGATTTGCAGGTTTTCGAAAGTGAAGTGTTCCAGGTTGTACTGGTCTGACTTTTTCACGTCAAAAAACACGTTGCACTTCAGTTTGATGTTGCGCATGGTGACATTGTTTGCTCTGGAGACAGGCATGTCCGTGCGGCCTTTCAAATCGAAGAACTGAGTCCATGGTTTCACGACAAGAAAACTTTTAGCATCTCCTGTGATGTCTTCCACCGAGATGTATTCGTAATGCTGGGGTGTGTCGGGACGCATTTTGAGCCATAGCAGGCGTGACAGTCCGGTGACATTGCAATGACGCAACACGATGTTGCGGTTGTAGATAGATTCGCTGCCACATGTCAGTGCGCTGTGTGAGAAGCCGTAAGTGCAGTTTTCTATGATGATGTTGCGGTTGCCGCCGTTGTTCGGGTCTTGGTCAGCCCACGGTCCTTTTCCTCCCTTTAAGGCGATGGCGTCATCATTGACGGAGAAGTAGCAATGCTTTAAGAGCACATCCTGGCAGACATCTATATCGACAGCGTCCGAGCTGGGGGCTTTGACAGGTGCTGACGGTGCGTAGATGTACAGTCCGAGCAGTTTTACCCGTTGGCATTTGTAAAGATGAGTCGTCCAGAAGGGGGAGTTTATCAAGCGCACACCGGAAAGTTCCACGTCGTTGCTGTTTGAGATGTAGACCAGTCGGGGGCGTAATTCATCCATGTTGGTGCATTTGGGGATGACAGCTCTTCGCAGCCAGAATGATTTCCAGTAGCGCAGCCCATTCCCGTTGATTGTGCCTTTGCCGGAGATGGTGAAACCGTCCACTTTGTCAGCATTGATTAATGCTGCAAAATATTTCAATGATTGGCCTTCGATGCGTGTGTTGACGATTGCGAAATGGCTGATGTCGTCACTGCCTTTCAACACGCCTCCCTCTTCGATGTGAAGGTGGGTTTTGGGCTTGAAAAACAGGGAGCCGCTGAGAAATGTACCTTTGGGTATGACCACCACGCCGCCGTTTTCAGCAGCTAGATCAATGACTGCCTGGATTTTCTCAGTTTGCAGTAACGTGCTATCATTGACGACGCCATAGTCTGTGATGACAAACTGTTTCCCATGGTTCTCGACCGGTGTGGGAACGCTGTTGTGAAACCAGTCAGGAATAAGAGTCCCGTCAGGGAATCTGTCTTCGCCAAAGACTGAAATGGAAACTAAGACCATACAGGCCAGCAAGAGTTTTTTCATCATAGTGTAGTAATGTTGTGTATTAACCTAATTTGGAACGTGTAACTAGATTGGATGAATATTCTATTGTAAGATATTGGTCTGACCGGGCAACCATCAGTGCCCTGTATTCAGAAGGGGTGTATCCAGTGTGCTTTTTAAACGTCTTATAGAAGTTTTCTATCGTGCCGCAGTTCAGCTGTGCCATCAGTTCGTTGATAGGCGTAGAGGTTGACCTCATGAGGCTTTTTAGCTTTTCAATCTTTAATTGTACGAAATAATGCGAAGGCGATATGCCACAATAGCTTTTAAATAATTTCCTGAACCAGGAATAGCTTAGTTGCAGGGACATGGCGAGCTGGTTCATGTCTAAATCGTTCATGACATTGTCCTTCATGATAGCTTTTGCTTTTTCGATTTTCTGCTCATTGCTGTTTGTTTGGACGGTCATCGGTTTCACACAGGTCAATATCAGTCCGACCATGTGGAGTGTGATGCCTGCCAGATAGGTTTGTTGGAAATCCTCGGCTCGATGTTGTATTTCATCTGCACGTTTGAACAAGCCTGTCAGTTCCTCATTAAGTCCGACATTCAAGATGGCATTTCTGTCTTCCAAAGGAGAGTGGAGAATGGCCTGTTCGATGATTGTGCCTTTGATATGGATATAATAGAGAACGCATCCATTTTTCTTGTCAGGTTTGAAGACATACCATGATCCTGCGGGAACCCAACAGAGCGTGCCTGCCTGGATAGTCTTGTGGTCATTCATGCATTTATTAAGGTGTAATTCTCCGCTTCCTTTGGTGACATAAATGAGAGCGTATTCATCCTGTGCAGAAGATTTGGAAATGACAAGATTTTGATGTTCCATGCTGCTTCCCCGGCCGGTAGAAGACGGGTCGACGTGCTGTGTTCCCACGAGGCTTACCTCTAATTTTGCCATAGGGCTTGACGTAGGGGCCGTTGGTGGATATGTCAACGCCAGACAGCGCGTGTTTTCCGCGCTATTCTTCTGTGAATAGGCTGGCGCGTGTGTGGCAATGTTGCCATACATGTCGTTAGTTAAAGAGAAGTTGTAGTTAATCATGGTGTTAGTTCTCTTAAAAAGTGTCGACGAAAATAGATAAAACTTCTCTTTGTGAACATGGAATTTTGTTCGTTTTGATGGAATTTTGTTCAAATGTGCGGATTCCGAACAAAAATACATGGAAAAAACAGGGCGATGAGCGCCTTTTCGTATTTATTTGGGCTAACTTTATCTCCGTGAAAAAAAGCTTGGTGAAAGCAGATGCTTGAATGACGTAAAATTGTATAAATGGCAATATCTGTGATGATACTCGATTTGCCATAAGGACACAAATCAAATCTAGTAACTTTATAAAAACACAAGATATGAATTTTAATCTCACAAAATCTTTAGCATTGCTTCTAATGCTTATGACAGGGACGGATGTCTTACATGCTAAGGTTACATTGCCGTCCATTTTTTCAGACAATATGGTGTTACAGCAAAAGACGGATGCCGCAGTCTGGGGAAAGGCTTCTCCAGGTGAAGAAGTGACCGTTTCCACTTCTTGGAGTGCCAAGACTTATACCTGCAAGGCTGGCGACGATGGAAAATGGAAGCTGTATGTCAAGACTCCGAAAGCATGTACCGGGCAGTGGGTTTGCGTCGAAGGTGAAAACAAGCTTCGCATTGAGAATGTGCTGGTGGGCGAGGTCTGGCTGTGTACCGGACAGTCGAACATGGAGTTTCCGGTGGCGCATAATCCGAAAGAGAAATGGAAGACCGGCATTCTGAACGAAGAGGAAGAAATGAAGGATGCGACGTTTGATGAAATACGGTTGTTCCATGTAGAGCATCAGTTGGCTCCCGACGGGGAGAAAGAAGATTGCACAGGGAAGTGGGTCGTTTGTAATCCTGAAAACCTGAAAGACTTTTCTGCTATCGGCTTTGTGTTCGGACGTAAGCTTTACAAGACGCTCCAAGTGCCTGTCGGACTGATTCAGAGTACATGGGGAGGAACGCATGCCGAATCGTGGACCTCGATGGACGTGATGCAAGACGACCCTCTTTATAAAGATGTGCTTCAGGACTTTGCTGTGGAAACACTGACACCCAAAAACCGTCGGAAGAATGCGCCTAAAGTGCCTGCTACCTTGTGGAACGGGATGATAGCTCCCATTGCAGGCTATACGGTGAAGGGCAACATTTGGTATCAGGGTGAGTCCAACTCCATCCGCTACGAACACTATGCTGATGTGTTTACCAATCTGATAAAAGACTGGCGTCGTCGTTGGGAGCAGCCTGACATGCCCTTTTATTTCGTTCAGATAGCTCCTCACTATCAGCAACCGGCTGGCATTCGCGAAGCGCAATGGAAAGTGTGGCGGGAGAGCAAGCTAAAAAATATAGGCATGGCCGTGGTAACGGATGCTTGTGACTCGACAGACATCCATCCTCGCATGAAGCAACCGGCCGGAGAACGGTTGGCGGCATGGGCCTTGGCCAAGCAATATAAACTTCCTGTAGCCTACTCAGGACCAGCCTATAAAAGCATGAAGGTGAAGGACGGTCAGCTTGTTTTGAGTTTTGATTATGCGAAACACGGCCTGAAGACTCCTTCCGGTGAACCCGTGAAGGGATTTTACATCGCCGGTGACGACCGGAAATTCTATCCGGCCGAAGCCCGTATCGAAGGAGACAAAGTGGTGTTGACATCACCTCGGGTGACACATCCCGTGGCTGCACGTTATGGTTTCGGGAAATTCTTTCGCGTGAATTTATACAATGCGGAAGGTTTTCCGGCTGTGCCGTTCCGTACGGATAAGTTTGACTTAAAAGACTGAAGCTATGTGTACGGTATATTCTATAATATATAAAGGTATAGCATTGGCCGCGTGCCTGGCCCTTTCTCCTGGTTTGTGGGCGCAGGCTGGGCTTGACTGGCCGGAAATCCGCCCTGAAATGAGACCGGGCACACGGTGGTGGTGGATGGGCAGTGCGGTTGATTCTGCCAATTTGGCTTATAATCTGGAGCAATATGCACGTGCCGGCATGGGCACAGTTGAAATCACACCGATATATGGAGTGAAAGGAAACGAGGCTCACGATGTGTCCTATCTGTCACCGCAGTGGATGGCACTTTATGGTGTTACCGTCTCAGAGGCGAAGAAAGAAGGGATGCTGGTTGACATGAACAATGGCACAGGGTGGCCTTTTGGAGGATTGGGGACATCGACGTCCGATGCAGCCTGTAAGCTTTTGGTGTCGGAGTGTCATGTCGAAGGAGGCAAACGTGTCGAGTGGCCTGTCGAAGTCGCCGATACGAAGCAGTCATCTCATGCAAGACTGGAGCGCCTGATGGCTTTTTCCACCGGAGGCAAATGTCTGGACTTGACTTCGAAGGTATCTCGTGGTAAGCTCGTCTGGGATGCTCCTGCGGGTGAATGGCATTTGGTGGCAGCATTTTGCGGCAAGACTTTGCAGAAGGTGAAGCGGGCAGCTCCGGGTGGGGAAGGATATGTGATTGACCACTTTTCTGCCCGTGCAGTGAAGGATTATTTGTTGCATTTTGACAAGGCGTTTGCTACCTCGGATGTTGCTTTTCCGCATAATTTCTTCAACGATTCTTATGAAGTCTACAAAGCCGACTGGACGGAAGGCCTATTTGACGAGTTTTATGCCCGTCGGGGTTATAAATTGGAAGAGCATCTGCCTGAGTTCCTTTCTGACGTGCGTACCGACACGGTGGCACGCATTGTGTCTGACTACCGCGAGACGCTTTCCGACCTGTTGCTGGAGAACTTCACCCGACAGTGGACAGCGTGGGCACATGCCCACGGGACACAGACCCGCAGTCAGGCTCACGGCTCACCGGGAAATCTGATAGACCTCTATGCGGCTGTCGACGTGCCCGAGTGTGAAGGGTTCGGCCTCACGGACTTCGGTATTAAAGGCTTGAGGAAGGATTCACTCACGCGCCCGAATTTCTCCGATATATCTATGCTGAAATATGCTTCGTCGGCTGCCCACATTGCTGGCAAGCCTTACACCTCTTCCGAGACTTTCACCTGGCTGACCGAACATTTCCGCACATCCCTTTCGCAGTGCAAGCCTGACTTGGACCTGATGTTCCTTTCTGGGGTCAATCATGTGTATTTCCACGGCACGACCTATTCGCCGAAGGATGACCCGTGGCCGGGCTGGAAGTTTTATGCTTCAGTGGACATGAGTCCAACAAACTCTATTTGGAAGGACGCACCGGCTTTCTTCGAGTATATCACACGTTGTCAGAGTCTGCTCCAGCAGGGTCGTCCAGACAATGATTTCCTGCTCTATCTCCCCTTGTATGACATCTGGTATGAACAAGACGGACGGTTGCTCATGTTCGACATCCACAAGATGGACAAGCGCGCACCTCGCTTTATTGAAGCTGTCAATAAGATTCGGGGGGCAGGATACGATGTGGACTATATTTCCGACCGTTTCATCACGCAAACCGCGTGTCGGGACGGATTGCTCCTGACGCCCGGAGGCGTGTCTTACAAAGCTTTGGTCGTACCTGGGGCGCGCCTGATGCCCGTCGAGGTATTGCAGAAACTGCTCGGACTGGCTGAACAGGGAGCGACGGTCGTGTTCCTTGATTCCTATCCGGAAGACGTGCCCGGTTGGGGGCAGCTGGAGAAGCGGAGAAAAACGTTTGGCGGACTGCTCGACCGCCTGAAGCACTTGCCGGAAGGACGTGTCATTTTTGGTACGGACTATGAGAGCACACTGGCGCAGGTCGGCGTGCCTTCCGAGCGGTTGTACACTGACTACGGCCTGAGCTATCTCCGCCGTTCGCATGAAGATGGTTTCCTTTATTTTATTTCAGCACTGACTGCACGTGACACTGACGGCTGGCTGCCTTTGTCTGTGGATGCGACTTCCGTCGTGCGCTATAACCCGAAGGACGGGACGTATGGACGAATCCCCGTGCGCAGACGGGATGGGCAGACGGAGGTCTACTTGCAACTGGCTTCCGGCGAATCGGCCTTCCTAAAGACATTTACAGCACAGGACGTTCAAGCAGATGTCTATCCGTGTTATGAAGAGCGCGATGAGGTCGTGACATTGGATGGCAGATGGGGGTTCAGGTTTTTGGCAAGCGCTCCGCGCGTGGACGATGCGCCGTCGACCGTAACGCTGGGTTCATGGACTGATTTGCCGGGCGATTCTGTCAAGGCGACGATGGGGACAGCTTGTTACAGCATGCGTTTTCGTCTGCCGTCTGCTGGGGCTGACGAGTGGATGTTGTCTCTGGGCGATGTGCGCGAGAGTGCCCGCGTGCGCGTCAATGGGCATGATGTCACCACTTTGTGGGCTTTGCCTTACCGGTGCCTGGTGGGGCGTTACCTGAAACCTGGTGAAAATGTGTTGGAGGTGGAAGTGACCAATCTTCCGGCCAACCGCATTGCTGAAATGGACAGGAAGCAAGTGCCTTGGAGAAAGTTTAAGGACATTAACATCGCTACTATTAATTATAAAAAAGGGAACTATGCTCATTGGCAACCGATGGAGAGCGGTCTGCTCGGTCCGGTGAGATTGATTCCGATGAGAAAGATTACATTTAACTAACCTAATAACATGCTATTATGAACCGAATTTATTTGATTCTGATTGCCTGGATGTGCGGTTTCGGCTTGACATACGCCCAAACGTCCGATTACAAATACGAAGACTTATACAAGAATCTGCCCTTTGACATGCCACGCGTGCAAGCTCCGGTGTTTCCGGACACACGGGTGGAACTTACACAGTTTGGTGCGGTGGGCGATGGAAAGACTCTTTGCACCGAAGCCTTTGCCCGAGCCATTGATGAACTGGAGGCTCGGGGCGGAGGACATCTGGTCGTGCCGGCAGGCATCTGGTTTACCGGCCCAATCGTACTCAAAAGCAACATTGATCTTCATCTGGAGAAAGGAGCTGTGATTCTTTTCTCACCTGACGTCGACCTCTATCCGCTTGTGGAGACTGTGTTTGAAGGACTCGACACGCGTCGTTGCCAGTCGCCCATTTCAGGGCGCAACCTCGTGAATGTGGCTATCACCGGCCAGGGTGCAATCGACGGGAACGGTCATTTCTGGCGTCCGTTGAAGAAGGGAAAAGTGACTGAGAGCCAGTGGAAGCAGACCATTGCGCGAGGCGGGGTGTTCAAGCGTCCGGACTATTGGTTCCCTTATCCCGAGACGCTCCGCGGTGATACCATCAGTAACATGAACGTCCCGCAAAACTTGAAGACTGAAGAGGAGTGGCACAGCGTGCGACATTTCCTTCGTCCGGTCATGGTGAGCCTTATCGAGTGCAAGAACGTCTGGCTGCAAGGCGTCATCTTCCAGAATTCCCCGGCTTGGAATCTGCATCCGCTCCTATGTGAGAACGTGTTGGTGGAGGATGTATTGGTGAGAAATCCGAGCTATGCACAGAATGGCGACGGCCTGGACTTGGAGTCATGCCGTAATTCTCTTATTGTCAATTCTGTGTTCGATGTGGGCGATGACGGCATTTGCTTGAAAAGCGGGAAGGATGAAGACGGGCGGCGCCGTGCGCGTCCCTGTGAGAATGTGGTCATCGACGGTTGTACAGTGTTCAAGGGACATGGAGGTTTCGTCGTGGGCAGCGAGATGAGCGGCGGTGTGCGGAACATCGCGGTAAGCAACTGTAGTTTCCTGGGGACAGACGTGGGCCTGCGTTTCAAGAGCAAGCGTGGACGCGGTGGTACGGTGGAGAACATCTGGATTGACCGTATATCCATGATAGACATTGTGACTGATCCCGTGACGTTCAATCTCTATTATGGAGGCAAGTCTGCGGTGGAAGTACTCGAGAGCGGCGAGAAGGTGCCGGCGGCTGTCGAACCGATGCCGGTGGACGAAACTACGCCTTGTTTCCGCGGTATCCACATTAGCAACCTGACCTGTGCCGGAGCACGCCGTGCGCTGTTTTTCAACGGCATACCGGAAATGCCTATCCGGGACATTTCGCTCAAAAACGTGCATATCACCTCGAAGCTCGGTGCCGAGTTCATCTACTCTGAAGACATCACGTTGGAAAATGTGACCATCCTTCCAGAACAGGGCGAACGGATGACGACGCGGTTCTGTAAGAATGTGAGCGGTGACGCTGAATAAGAGATTTCGCGTCTCGGATACGCAATAAAAGAAGAAGCCTCATTTGCTTGACTCTTGTCGAGTCGGCAGATGAGGCTTCTTCTTGTGTAGAATCAGTCATTAGACTTTGGGTTAAAATCAGTCGTAGGAAGACTGCTTCGGCCCGTATAGAGGGCGTCCGACCTTACCCTGGACTCGGTGCTCGGACGCCTTCCTTTCCGTGGTCGGGCGGCCTCCTTTCCGCTCTTGGCTACCCTGGAGTGCGCCCGAATGCCCTGTCGGGTTGCGACGAGGCTACATCTATTGCGGCCGGCGGAAGTCAAACGTGAGGTCGATGTGCAGTCCCTCGTCGCCTTTCTTAATGCGTATGTTTCCGGGTTGGCTGTTCGGCCCTTGCTGTTCGATGGGTTTGAAGGAGCGGATGGCCGGGATGTCGAGCAGGAATGAGAGATCTCCCTCCGGAAATGCGGGCATCGTGTGTCCGTCGCTGCCCGATGGCTCTTCGGGTGTAAACACGCGGTAGTAGATGCCGTCGGTGCGTGCATAGACGGTGAAGGGAGTCGTGTCGCTTTCCATCGTGGCCCAATAGAGGTTGGCATGATAGCCTTTAAATTCCGGATAGACCAGGCTTTCGAAACTTTCTCCCGTGATGGTGTTGTTGTAGTCTTTTTGCCAGATGTTATAATTTGTGCCGGGCACGCGGTTTTTCCACACTCTATACGGGCCGCGTCCCAACCATCGCATACCGGAGCAGGCCTGCTCCGGATAAGAGAAGGTCAGGCCCAGGTTGTAGACTTCGGTGTCCATAAATGCGTCGTCGAAGCCGCCTCCGCCTGAGGCGCGGTTGAGCAGCAAGGCGTCCATGTGGAGCAGTCCGTCGTCAGTCAGTCGCCACACGATGGAGTCTGCTCCTCCTTTATATTTCGCACAATAGACCGCCGTGTTGCCATCTTGCCGCACGTAGCTTTGGAGGGTGTCGTATCTCATTTTCATCCCGACCGGCAGCGGTCCCTTCCCAAAGGGAATGTCTGTCCCGTCAGTTCGGATACTGCGGATACACCCTGTTGTGGCATCGAAGCTGACTGTGACATGTTCGCTCTCGAGCGTGACGGCATCGCTTGTGCGTGTGACATGGGCAGGTGTCCGTCTTTCGAGTGTCGCCGGAGTCGCTGCCAGTTTGTCTTCATAGTAGCGTTTGGCCGGCCGGATGGGATAGCTCCATTCACAAATGCTCTTGCCCTCTTTGTCGAAAGCTTCAAGTTGCAGGATGTCGCCCTGGCGGAATGTTTCTGGAAGGGTGAAGCGGGCTGTTCCCGTTTCGCCCGGTCGGATAGCAGGAAGCTCCACTTGCCCTTCGTCTATGATTGTGGATTGGGGGACAGGGCACATCATCGGCGTGTCACAGCCGAGCAGTTTCCAGGTCATGGAGCAGTCTGACAAGTTCGTAAAGAGATATTCATTTGTCACCAGGAAAGAGCCGTCGAAGTGGCTGTTGATGGACAGCGGTTTGATTTGCAGTGGAGACCATTGGGCGCGGATGGCGTAGAAACTGCCTTCTTTCTCCCGGCGTGGTCCGAGTACACCGTCAGGAGCATTGGATTTGTCCGAATCGAGCACGCCCCCGCGGTCGGTACGTTTCGGAGCTTCGTCGCAGAATGCCCAGACGAAGGCACCGGCAAAGAGTGGGTTCGTACACCAGCGATCCCAGAAGTCGCGTAGTCCCGCGCCTCCTCCTTGGTCATACATGGCGTGCATGAATTCTGTGGGCATGAAGACTTTATATCCATTGGTGAAGCGGGCTACGCCTGTCAGGTAAGCGGGATAGTGATGCGTGTCGAGGTCATTAAAGTCGGCCCAGGGATGAATGACGTGTCGTTTTTGGAATGTGTCATATTCGGCAAACAGCGGGTCTATGCGGGTGTTCCATCCTCCTTCATTTCCGTTGCTCCATAGTACGATGCATGGATGGTTCACGTCTCTTTCCACCATTTCCTTGACCAGTTTCTTGCCTGTCGGTGTGTCGTATGCGCCATGCCATCCGGCAAGCTCGTCGATATAGACCAGTCCGAGCGAGTCGCACATGTCCAGGAAATGTTCGTCGGGTGGATAGTGGGAGCGGACAGCGTTCATATTCATGGCTTTTAGCAGTAGTGCGTCTTCACGGCTCATGCCTGCGCTGGTCGTGCGTCCACCGTCGACGGAGAACGAATGGCGGTTAATCCCTTTCAGCACCAGTTTTGTCCCGTTCAAGTATAGCCCGTCTTGAGGGAAAAATTCCACGGTGCGGAAACCAACACGTAGTTCTTTCGTTTGCAGGGTTTGTCCCTCAGGTGATTTTAAGTTGAAACAGGCTATGTAGAGGTGGGGAGTTTCGGGAGTCCAGCGTTCGACTGACGGCCAGCGGCTATCGACAGATACGCTTGTTCCCGTGGCCGGAGTGGAGAGGATGGTTTGTCCGGCTTCGTCGGTCATCGACTGGCCGTCATCCAGTTTGCGCAGGGACACTTCCACACGGTAGCCCGTAGGCTTTCCCTCCAAGTCAATCTTGGCTCGCAGGCGTCCTGTCTGGTCTGCATCAACCGTCAAGCGGGCCATGTGTACCTGTGGCACGACTTCAAGCCACACCGGACGGTAGATACCTCCGAACAGCCACCAGTCAGCACGGCGTTCGGCCGCGTTTACACTCTTGTTGGCTGATTGCTTGGCTACGTGCACTTCGAGTACATTTTGTTGTCCGAAGTGTAGCAGGTCGGTGATGTCGTATGAAAAGCGATAGAACGCCCCTCGATGGGTCTCTCCCGCAGGCTTTCCATTGATGAGTACGTCAGCATCCGTCATTACGCCGTCGAATACGAGCTTCACCCGCTGTCCTTGCCATGATTTCGGCGCATCGAATCGATGGCGGTAAGTGCCTGTTTCGTCACTGGGCTTTTGTCCTTTGACGGTGTACCATCGGCCATAAGTGTAGTCGCCGAATCCTTGCAGTTCCCAGCAGCAGGGTACTTCGATGGGCATCCAGCGGCCACTGTTGTTTCCTTTTGAGCAGCGGAACTCCCAGGTGCGTGTGTCGTCGATGCCGGTGCCGGAAAGGTAGATTCGTTCGGGATGGGGGACTTGTGCCTGCAAGTTGCTTGCGGCGACAAGCAAGAAGAGGATAGTCAATAAGGAATGTTTCATGATAGGATATATAGAATTAAGAATGTTCGGTTGTCTTGTAGGATGCAAAGTCTCTGCAAGATGGATAGAAGTCATTGATAAGGCAACCCATCGGTAGCGATGTCGGGCTTACATCTCGTGGAAAACAGACAGCGCCGTGCTTGTCTGGCTGACAGGCACGGCGCTATGCTTCATTTGTATTCTCTTTAGGAAGATGATAGGCTGATTATTTGCCGGCTTCCGTTGCGGGAACTTCTGTGTCTTGCTTCTTCAGCTTGTTGCCCATCACGAGGTAAGCCACAGGGGCTGCCACGAAGAGCGAGGAGAAAGTTCCGAATACTACACCCAGAATCATCGCGAACGAGAAGCTACGGATGCTGTCACCGCCCAGGATGAAGATGCAGATAAGCACGATGAGCGTACTCTGACCTGTGTTCAATGTACGGGCCAAGGTCGTGTTCAGTGAGTCATTGAACAGACGGAAATGGTCACGCTTGGGATACAATCCGAAGTATTCACGCACACGATCGAAGATAACCACTTTATCATTGATGGAGTAACCGATGACGGTCAGCACGGCACCGATGAACGTCTGGTCGACTTCGAGCGAGAAGGGCATCCAGCCATAGCAGAGCGAGTATGCGCCGATGACGAGCACCGTGTCCACTGCCAAGGCTACGACAGAACCCACACTGTAGGCCACGTTGCGGAAACGGAGCAGGATGTAGAGGAAGATGGCTATCAGGGCCAGTACGACAGCCCAGATGGCGGCCACTTTCATGTCTTCAGCAATGCTCGGACCTACTTTCTGCGAACTGATGATAGAGCCTCCGGTGTGGTTGTCACGGTCGATGAATTGCTCCAGTGTCACACCGTCGCTCAGCAACTTGCCTTTGCTCAGTGCGTCGTAGAGCACGGCTTCGATTTCGCTATCCACGTTCGGATCGTTCTCTTCGATGCGGTAGTTGGTCGAGATACGCAGTTTGCGGTCGTCCGTTCCCAGGGCGATGACTTGCACGTTGCTGTCGTCGAACTTCTCTTCCAGCAGTTCACGGACAGTCTCCGGCTGCACATCCTGGTCGAAGACGACGACGAAGTTTCGTCCGCCGGTGAAGTCGATGCTCTGGCTCAGGCCGCGTGTGGCGAAGGATGCGACACACACGAGGATGATGATGCCGAAGGTCGACAGATAGCCTTTGATGTGGCCCATGAAGTTATACTTCGGATTGACCATGAGGTTCTTGGAGATGCTGGTGGTGAATGTGAGGTTCAGCCATTTGTTCTTGCTCATATAGTGGTCATAGACCAGACGCGTCATGAACACGGCTGTAAAGAACGAGCAGGCGATACCAATGATGAGCGTCGTGGCAAATCCACGGATAGGACCTGTGCCGAAGAAGAACAGGATGATACCCGTGAGGATGGAGGTCAAGTTGGAGTCGAAGATGGCCGAGAAGGCATTCTTATAACCGTCTTGTAGGGCGTCTTTCACATTTTTGCCGAGACGGAGTTCTTCCTTCGCGCGTTCGTATATCAACACATTGGCGTCAACGGCCATACCCAGCGAGAGCACCATACCGGCGATGCCGCTCATGGTCAGCGCGGCTTGGAATGACGACAGGATGCCGAGCGTGAAGAAGAAGTTGAATATCAAAGCCATGTTGGCCACCATGCCCGGGATGAAGCCGTACATGGCGCAGAGGTAAACCATCAGCAGCACGAGGGCCACGATGAAGGAGACGAAACCTTGGTTGATGGATTCCTGGCCGAGTGACGGGCCGACGATGTCTTCCTGCACGATGTGCGCCGGGGCAGGCATCTTACCGGAGTTGAGCACATTGGCCAAGTCCTTCGTGTCTTCCAGCGTGAAGTTGCCTGTGATTTGCGACTGTCCGCCGGTGATTTCGTTCATCACGTTCGGTGCGCTGTAGACATAACCGTCGAGCACGATGGCGATGGAGCGGTTGATATTCTGTTTCGTCAGTTGAGCCCAGCGGCGTGCGCCTTCCGTGTTCATGTTCATGTGGACGCACGGTTTGCCGAACTGGTCGTAACCGTCGCTGGCCGACGTCACAACGTCGCCTTCAAGCGGGGCGCGTCCGTCGCGTTCGGTCACGCGGATGGCATAGAGTTCATAGGTGGAAGTCTTCGTGTCGATGGGTTTCACGCCCCACATCAGGCGCAGCTCCTTCGGCAACACGTTTTTCACTTCGGGCATGGCCAGCACGCGGTTGATGGCGGCTGTGTCGCGTCCCAAGGCATATCCGGCAATGCCGCCTCCGCCTTGGCTCACTTGCAGGAGCGAGAGGAGCGGGTGTTGCTTGCGCATGTCGTCCGTCGCCTGTTGGCTGGCGGCTTTGGCTTGTTCGCCTTTCAGTGCGCTGGCCAGGCTGTCTGCCAGGTTGGTAGCAGTAGCCGAGTCGGCCTTGGCTTCCGGTTGCTGTGCCGGCTCTGCGACTTGCGTGGAGTCAGCTTTTGTCTCGCTTTCCAGCGCCAGTGCGGCTTTGGCATCGGCTTCCATGAGGTAGGGGGCTATTTCCTGTCCGTTGAATGTCTCCCAAAATTCGAGGTTGGCAGAGCCTTGGAGGAGTTTTCTCACACGTTCGGGTTCCTTGATGCCCGGGAGTTCGACCATGATACGTCCCATGCCGCCTTCCAGTTCCTGGATGTTGGGCTGCACGACGCCGAAGCGGTCGATACGGGTGCGGAGTACGTTGTAGGAGTTGGCCACGGCCGATTTGATTTCGCTGCGGAGCACGCGTTCCACTTCGGCATCGGTGCTCTGTGCGCTGACTTTGTCTCTAAGTTGTTGCGTAGCGAAGATTTCGGCGAGCCGTTTGCCCGGGGCCAGCTTGTGGTATTCCTCCACGAAGAGGGTGACAAAGTCCTTCTGGCTGCTCACCTGTGCCTTGGCTGCATTGGCCACGGCTTGGTTGAATGCCTCGTCCGTCTTGTGGTCGGCCAGTGTTTTCACAACTTCGGGCACTGACACTTCGAGGATGACGTTCATACCACCCTTCAAGTCCAGACCGAGCCCGATTTCCATCTCGCGACATTGTTTCAGCGTATAGTTGCCCAGATACACCCGCTCGTTTTGCATCGAGTCGAGGTAGTGCGTTTCTCCCTGCGGGTCTTCTGCTGCCAGCTTCATGTAGTGGCGCGTGACAAAAGAGAAGGAGAGGTAGAACGCACAGACGATCGTGAGCAATACCGCAAAAACCTTTACAAATCCTTTGTTTTGCATGTTACGTAGTTATTTATTTTGTTTATTCTTAAATTATTGCCTTCGCTACAAGGTTGCAAATATAGCCTTTTTTCAAATTTGGGCGGTAAAAGAATGGTATTTTATTTGGTCCGGAGGCCGTCCTTTTCGCTTTTGATGGCTTTTTGCCGCGTGAAGAGGCTTCTTTTTCTGCCCGTAGAGGGCTGTCCGGAGCGCTATAAAGGGTAGCCGACCACGGAAAGGAAGGCGTGGTCGGGCGGACTCCTTTCCGTGGTCGGACGGAAAGGAGGGTCAGGTCGGGCGCGATAAAGGGGGTGTGGGGACGGGGTTTGCGTCGCTCAGCGTGCGGGCGCGATGTAGCACCAGATGGGGTAGTGGTCGGAGTTGTCGATGCGGCTGTCGACGGTGCAGCGGTAGGCCTTCAGGTCGGGGCTTGTGAGGATGTGGTCGATGCGGAAGTAGAAGCCGTTGCGGTGATAGGATATGCCCATGCCGAAGCCGGACTCGACGAAGGCGTCGTCCAGTCCGCGGCCGATGACGCGGTGGGCGTATGAGATGGGCGACGTGTTGAAGTCGCCGCACACGATGAGTTTCCGCCGGCCCAGGCTGTCGATGGTGCGGGCGATGGCGTCGGCCTGGCGCGCGCGGATGGCAGTGGCTCCGGCGAGCTTGCCCAGCAGCAGGCGCGAGCCTTTTTTCATGTCGGCCGTCTCGGGCGATTTTATCATTTGGACGTAGGTCTCGCGGTCGTTCGTGGTGAGTTTGTTTGACTCCAGATGGTTGTTGATGACCGTAAGCGTGTCTCCCTCCACGGCGATGGTGTAGACGATGCTCCCGTTGAATTCGCTTTCGTAGTGGACCGGCTCGGCCGAGAGGATGGGATGCCGCGAGTAGCAGGCCAGGCGGTTCCAGCCTTTGCCCACGGTGTGTATGTCCTTGTAGGGGTAGTCCTTGAGGACGTGGTCGATGTGTTCCTGTTTGAGCCTTCCTCCTGCGCTGTACTCCTGCATGCAGATGATGTCGGCGCCGCTGTCGCGCAGGTAGGCCAGCACGTGGTTGGGGTTGTCGGGCGTGTCGGGGTGGTCAGCCTCGAATCCCATGATGTTGTAGGAAAGGAACTTGATGCTGCCTTCGGGAGCTTCCTCCCGGCTAAGATGGAGCGGGCAGAAGGTCTGTATGGCGGGCAGGCAGCAGAGCATCCCGACCACGGAGAGGAGGGCGTAGCGGACGTGCACGACCAGCCAGAAGAGCAGGAAGGCCACTGTGGCGCAGAGGAAGACGGGGAATGCCAGTCCGGCACAGGCCCGCACGGGATGGCGTACGGGGTCGATGTACGGGCTGTAGGCGCAGGCCAGCATGATGCCCACCATCAGCAGGTTGGCTGCCAGCAGAATCCATCCCAGTAGACGTCCGATTTGATACATGTCGTTAAGTGTATGTTGGGTGTGATTTATGAATTCTCATCGTTTGCTCTCGTCGAAGAGTTTCTTTTTCTCTTCGTTCGTCAGGCTGTCGTAGCCCGACTTCTTGAGCTTGTCGAGTATGCGGCCGATTTCTTCCTCGCGTTCCCGCTTGCGGGCGTTGTAGTCGTAGTCGGCGGCGTGTTTGCCGTAGTGTACTTTCATTTTCGGACGCCGGTGTGTGCGTTGCCGGCGCGAGAAGAGGCCTGTCAGGAAGTCTATCGTGCGGTTAATCCATGCCGTGGGGTCATGCCCTTTTTGGAAGGAGGCGGCAAACCACCATCCGGCCAACGCTCCGCCCAGGTGGGCGATGTGGCCGCCGCTGTTGCCCGAGGTGATGAAAAGCAAGTCGGTCACGACGAGGATAAGTGCCAGGTATTTCAGGCGTATGGCCCCCAGGAAGAGGAGGTTCACCCGGTAGTCAGGCTCACGCACAGCCGTGGCCACGGCGATGGCAAGCACGGAAGCCGACGCTCCCAGCAGGTAGGACGAATGGATATAGGGTTGGAAATAGGGGAACACGTTGTAGGCCACCATGTAGAGCACACCTCCGCACAGTCCGCCCAAGAAGTAGAGCCCGCGGAAATGACGGTCGGAGAAGAGGTAGAGGAAGAGCCGCCCGAACCAGTAGAGCCACAGCATGTTGAACAAGATATGCCACACGTCGGCATGCAGGAACATGTAGGTCACGAGCGACCAGGGTTGCCGCAGCAGCGTGCCGAAGTCGGCCGGGCATTCCGCCCATCGCAAGTAGATGAAGTGTCCGTGCCCCGTGAGCAGCATGACGATGTCGGCCAACGCCGTGAGCAGGAACACGGCGATGTTGACATAGATGAAGCGCAGGGCGATGTCCGCCCGCAGGAAGCGGTTGCGGAGGTTAGTAATTATATTGGCCATTGCGGTATTTTTTGCGCCAGTAAGTAATCAGGAGGAAGCCGAAGAGCATGCCGCCTAAGTGGGCAAAGTGGGCCACGCCGTCAGACCCTTGCAGTCCGAGCAGCAGTTCGATGACCACGTAGCCGATGACGAACCACTTGGCTTTGATGGGGAAAGGCAGGGGGAAGATGAACATGGGCTGGTTGGGGAAGAGCAGTCCGAAGGCCAGCAGGATGCCATAGACGGCTCCCGAAGCGCCCACGGTGGTCATCAGGTTGAGGTATTCGCTCATGGGGATGATGGAGATGCCGGTGTTCACGCTGTCGAAATTGGAAAGGACGGTGAGGTATTCGATGTATTGCACCACCTCCTGGATGAGCCCCGCGCCCAGTCCGCACACCATATAATATATAAGGTAACGCTTCGGTCCGAAGACACGTTCGAGCGTGCAGCCGAACATCCATAGGGCAAACATGTTGAAGAACAGGTGCGCGAAGCCTCCGTGCATGAACATGTAGGTGACAAACTGGTAGATGTGGAAGTCGGAAGCCATGAAATAGTGCAGTCCCAGCAGCGTGGTCAAGTCGACTCCGTATTTTGGGGTAACGATTGAAGCCAGGAAGAACAGGACGTTGATGATAAGCAGATTCTTGGTGATAGGGGGTATCTGGTTCATAGTTCTGTGAAAAATCCCTCAGGGGGCTGTTATATGGGTTAATAGTGTCTGCAAAAGTACGAAAATATTCCGTTTCCATAAGCTAAAGCCCTCCATCTTTGATTTTTTTGCACTTCGAGTGCGATTTTTAGGCTATAATATTTGTTTCTAATGGTGTAAGCTCTATCTTTGTGATGCGTTTGACATCGTTGAACTTCCATATTGTATTTTATTTAATATCTATCTATTATGAATAAGTCAGATCTTATCAATGCAATGGCAGCCGAATCGGGATTGAGCAAAGCCGATTCGAAGAAAGCGCTGGATGCATTTGTTTCTGCTGTCTCAGCAGCGCTCAAGGACGGCGATAAAGTAGCCCTGGTTGGTTTCGGCACATTCTCTGTCTCAGAGCGTGGTGAAAGAACCGGCATCAATCCGGCCACTAAGCAAACCATCACTATTCCGGCAAAGAAAGTGGTGAAGTTCAAAGCCGGCAACGAACTGGAAGGTGCTGTACAATGATGAATAGATCAATACAGATGCTTCTTTTATGTTTTACATAACGCTTGGGCACGGAATGACGTACATAGGGCAATTCCGTGCCTAAGTTGTGTTTGCCTATTATTGTTTAACACTCTTATAAAGTCTATTACGTATGAAATTCTTTATTGACACAGCTAATTTGGACCAGATCCGCGAAGCCAACGCTATGGGCGTGCTCGACGGTGTGACAACTAACCCCTCGTTGATGGCCAAGGAAGGCATCAAGGGTGTAGAAAATCAGCGTCAGCACTACATTGACATTTGCAACATCGTCAACGGCGACGTGAGCGCCGAAGTGATTGCCACAGACTATGAGGGCATGATCAAGGAAGGCGAAGAGCTGGCCGCTCTCAATCCCCACATCGTGGTGAAGATTCCTTGCATTGCCGACGGCATCAAGGCTATCAAATACTTTACAGAGAAAGGCATACGCACCAACTGCACGCTGGTGTTCTCCGCCGGACAAGCTCTCCTTGCTGCCAAGGCCGGAGCAACGTATGTCTCTCCGTTTGTCGGACGTCTGGACGACATCTGCGAAGACGGTGTGGCTCTCATCGCCCAAATCGTGGACATCTACCGTACATACGGATTCAAGACGCAAGTGCTGGCTGCATCCATCCGCCACACACGCCACATCATCGCTTGTGCCGAAGTGGGAGCTGACGTAGTGACTTGCCCGCTGGCTGCCATCAAGGGACTTCTCAAGCACCCGTTGACTGACTCCGGCCTGGCCACTTTCCTGGCTGACTACAAGCGAGTGAACGGATAAAAGTCCGGATGATACTCAGATAAGAGACAAGGGGCTGTCCGCGTCAAGAGGCGTGGACGGTTCCTTTTCTTTTCCTTGTCCACTTTTCTGCATGGAAGGAAGGCCTTTATCGGAAAATCCGTATATTTGTCACCGAAACAGAAAACTCACCTATATCATACTATGCAAGAACGACAACAAAACCGTGCACTTTATTTTCGGGAATTAGCTACCACGAGCGAACGCTATTTCCTGCCTTACGTAGCTTACTTCAAACCCCTTGCACCCGGGATGCATGTGCTGGAAATCGGCTGTGGAGATGGGGGCAACCTGCTCCCTTTCGCACGAAGGGGATGCGTCGTCACGGGCGTCGACATGGCGGCCACACGCATTGACGATGCACGCCGTTTTTTTGCCGAGGCCGGAGCTGAGGGCACGTTTATCGCTTCAGATATTTTCCTACTGAAAGACTTGGAGGCGAGCTTCGACATCATCATCTGCCACGATGTGCTGGAACACATCGGCGACAAGCGCACATTCCTGCTCAACTTGCGACGCTATGTGAAGCCCGGAGGCGTGGTGTTCATGTCGTTCCCGGCTTGGCAAATGCCGTTCGGCGGGCATCAACAGACGCTGCGCAACCGCTGGACGTCGCGCCTTCCCTTCATCCACCTCCTCCCGAACTTTCTTTATTCGGCCATCATGCGTGCCGGAGGGGCCGACCGGCGATGCATCGACGGTATGCTCGACATCAAGCGCACGCGCTGCACCATCGAACGTTTCGAGCGGCTGGCACGCCAGACGGGCATGCACATTGCCGACCGTCGGCTCTATTTCATCAATCCGCACTATGAGACGAAGTTCGGCCTTCGTCCGCGCCGGCTTTCCCCTCTTATCGGCGCTATCCCCTACGTGCGTGATTTCTTCACCACTTCCTGCTTTTACATAATGAAGGATGAGGCTTGAAAGAGCTGTCATCCGGTGCCGGAAACGACGGATATGCGTTGACCTCATCGACGGATATGCGTTGACCTCATCGACGGATATGTGTTGACCTCATCAACGGATATGCGTTGACGCTGCCAACGGATATGCGTCGGAACGGCCAACGGATATGCCGCATTCTTCATCCTTCACTCTTCATCCTTCATTTCCCTCAATGATTCCCCCGCCCAGCACACGTCCGCCGCGATAGAACACGGCTGCTTGGCCGGGCGCGATGCCCGTGAGCGGCTCGCGGAGCGACACGTGCAGGCGGCCGTCGGCACGGAGGCTGACCGTGGCGTGGTTCAACTGTTTGCGGTAGCGTATCTTGACTTCCACTTCGCTGCCATCCAGCACTTCTTCAGGGCACACCAGCCGCCAGCCGCCGAGTGACATCTCCGTGCGTTCGAGCGACGAGAGCGGGGCCAGTGTGACACGGTTGGCCTGCGGGTCGATGGCCTTCACGTAGACGGCGCGGTTGAGGTGGATGCCCAGTCCGCGGCGTTGGCCGACGGTGTAGAAGGGGTATCCCTCGTGCATTCCCAACGCATTTCCTTCCTCGTCGACAAACATGCCCGGGCGGATGGCACCGGCTTCGGCCTGCCTGCGCAGGAACGGGCGGTAGTCACCCGGACAGAAGCACACGCCCAGGCTGTCGCGTTTCTCCGCCACGCGTCGGAAACCCCGCCCGGCAGCCAGACGGCGCACTTCGGCCTTTGTCAGTGTGCCCAAGGGGAACAGGGCGCGTGCCAATGTCTCCTGCGGCAGTCCCCAGAGGAAAAACGACTGGTCTTTGTCCGGGTCGACACCCTGCGTCACGTAGTGTCGTCCGCCTTCGGCACAAATGCGCACATAGTGTCCCGTGGCGACGAGGGGGATGCCTTCGCGGTCAGCCAGACGGCAGAGCAAGGGCCATTTCAGCAGGTTGTTGCACACGGTGCAGGGGACGGGCGTGCGGCCTGCCATGTATTCATGGACGAAGTAGTCCACCACGGCGTGGCGGAATGCCTCGCGTGCGTCATGGACGAAATGGCGGATGCCCAGGCGGTCGGCCACGCGGCGCGCGTCGTCGATGTGGGTGCGGTCGTCGTCGCTTCCGTGGAAGAGGAAGGTGACCCCCGTCACTTCGTAGCCGGCGTCCTGCAAAAGAAAGGCGGCCGCCGAACTGTCGGTGCCGCCGCTCATGCCCAGGAGCACTTTTCCCGGGCGTTGTCCGTCACGACTGTCTGTCATGCCTTCTTTTCTTCGAGCTGTTTGAATGCCAGCGCGTACATGCGCATCTGTTTCACCATTGCGAGCAGACCGTTGCTGCGTGTGGGCGAGAGGTGTTCCTTCAGTCCGATGCGGTCGATGAAGTAGAGGTCGGCTTCGAGGATTTCGTCGGGCGTGTGGTCGGAGAGCACACGGATGAGCAGGGCGACGATGCCCTTGACGATGAGCGCGTCGCTTTCGGCCTGGAAGTGCACTTTGCCGTCCTCGAGGTCGGCTTGTAGCCACACGCGGCTCTGGCAACCCTCGATGAGGTTCGAGTCGGTCTTGTAGGCTGCGTCGAGCGGGGTTTGTTCGTTGCCCAGGTCGATGAGGAGCTGGTATTTGTCCATCCAGTCGTCGAAGTCGCTGAATTCGGCGATGACTTCGTCTTGCAGTTCGTTTATGGTAGCCATAGTAGGGAGTTGTTTTGAGTTGGTTCTTATTTTTCGTTATAGATTACCTGAAGGACAGTCTGTCCAACGGCTTGCAGGGTGTTGCGGTCGATGACGTCCATGTTGTCGTCGAGCGTGTGCCAGAAGTCGCCGAAGCTGGAGAGTTCTCCGTTCAGGTCACAGTTGACAATGTCGATGCAGGGGATGCGGGCGATTTCGTTGACAGGGACATGGTCGTCGTTGACATAACCTCCGTGTTCATCGACGAAGTAGTTTTCCAACCCCAGCTTTTTGGCTGCACGCCACACCTTCTTCACCACCGGTTCGGCGTATTGCAGGGAGACACCTTCTTTCAGGAACGTGGCTCCGCGTCCTCCCACCATGTCGAGCAGGATGCCGAAGCGTGCGTTGTAGTCCTTCACATGGGGTGCACGGCTCCAGTACTGCGAGCCCAAGCACCAGGTGTCGCTGTCGTCGGTCAGAGTCTCGGCAAACTGCGGCGTGCCGTAGTCCTCCATGTCGAAGAAGATGATGTCGATGCCGATGGCCGGAGCTTGACGTTGCAACTGGCGGGCCACTTCGAGCAGGACGCCCACGCCGCTCGCGCCGTCGTTCGCTCCGAGGATGGGTTTGCGGTGGTTGGCTTTGTCGGGGTCGTTGTCAGCCCAAGGACGGGTGTCCCAGTGGGCACAGAGCAGGACGCGGCGTTTCGAGTCGGGATTGTAAGCTCCGATGATGTTGCGGGCTTTCAGCGTGCGCCCGTCATAGCCCGTGAGGTCGGCACGCTGGTTATACACCTTTGCCCCGAAGGCTTCCAGCTTGGCTGCCAGATAGTCGCCGCAGCGGTCGTGTGCCTCGCTGCCCGGTGTGCGCGGGCCGAAGTCCACTTGTTGTTTCACGTAGAGGTAAGCGCTGTCGGCATTGAATGCCGGCACTTGTACGGATGCTTCCGTGGCCGCGGTCTCGTCGGCCTGGGCTTTCTTGCTGTTGGCGCACGAGAGACATCCCAAGGTCATCGCGGCGCAGGCCAGCATCATATAGTTTTTAATCTTCATAGCTGTTTATGTTTGTGACAGGTTTGATTCGACAGGGCAAAGATAAACAGGTATGCAGAACTAAACAACACGCCGCGGGGTTATTTTCATGTGTCTACGGGGCTTGTACCCCCTGTTAAGTCCGTCCGACCACGGAAAGGAGGGCGTCCGAGAGCGGAAAGGAGACCGTGGTCGGACGCCTTCCTTTCCGCTCCCGGACGCCCTTTAGGGGGTGCATGGACGAGGTTTACCGCCCGGTGGCCTGGAGGTATTCACGCTTCTTCACCTCATACTGTGCGCGGGCTTCGACATACTTGTCGCGGCTCTGCTGATAGAGGGTTTGCGCGTCGAGCAGTTCGCTCATGGTGGCGGTGCCGGCTTCGTAGTAGTCGGTGTTGAGGCGCAGGTTTTCGGTCGACTGCTCGATGGAGCGGAGGGCTATCTGCACTTGGCGGTAGGCGTCGTTGAGGTCGTCCCAGGTGCTTTGAATGCGGATGACGAGCAGCTCGCTCCCGTCGCGCAGGTTGTTTTCATCGGTGTCGGTGGCCAAGCGTTTGCTTTTGATGTCGTGAGCTCCCTCCCACCATCCCGAGAGGGGAATGCTGATGGTGGCAAAGCCTGTCCAGGAGGTGCGCCCGGTGCCGAGGAGGTCGTTGTAGGAATAACCGCCGCCGATGGCCACTGTCGGGAGACGTTTGCCTATGGAAAGGCGGCGTTCGAGGCGCGATGCCTTGACTTTGGCCTGCAATAGGCCATATTCAGGGATGAGGGCCAGGCATTGGCGCGGCTCGCTGTAGAGCGCTTCGGGCGATGGAGGCAGTGACTCGTCGGCGTGGAAGTCTACGTCGATGCTGTCGGTGTGGAAGCCGATGTATTGTGCCAGCAATCGGCGTGAGAGGGCGAGGGCATTTTCTACGTCGATGCGTGTGCTGCGGGTGCTGTTTTGCCGGAGTTGCACTTGCAGCAGGTCGTTGCGGTTGGTTACGCCGGCCTCGACGGCAGCCTCCACGTCGGTCGAGATGGTGGCGAGCTGTTTCTCGATGACGCTCAGGGTCACTAACTTTTCTTTCAGCATGGCCACCTGCCAGAAGTATTGTTCGGCTGTCAGGCGCACTTCGTTTTCGGCTTGCCGCCGCAGAAGCTGGTATTTCTTCACGTTCACCTCGGCCAGCTTGTTTCCGTTCACGATTTGGCCTCCTGTGAAGAGAGGTAGTGAGGCTGTGACGCCTCCCGCGATGCCATCCTTGAGCATAGACAATCCCATGTCCGGCGAGAGTTGCATCTCTATCATGGGTGCATTCTGGATAAAACCGCCACCCGTGGCACTGATGCTGGGGAAATATTTCGTCAGGGCTTCTTTCTGCTCGTGGCGGGCTATGCCGAGGTCATTGTCGGCATTCTTCATGCGGGCATTGTTCTCCAAGGCTTTCTCCACACATTCGTCGAGCGTGAGCGTGGTTTGTGCCCGGAGAGGGCTTGTGCCTGTGCAGACGGCGCCTGAGCAGAGGAGAAAGAAAAAGATGTGTTGTTGTATTCGGTTCATAAACTGAAGGTTTTGTTGGACGGCGGAGGATGACCCGCGGGAGTGGTGCGTTTCCCGCGGGCTGTTCCTCCGGCTGTCAGGATGAGTTTTAAGGGTGTATTATTCTTGTTCCAATGCGTCCCATTTTGCCCGTCGGCGCGTGGAGCCGCGGAAGATGAGCAGGTAGGCGCAGGGCAGGACTGTGAGCAGGAACACCATCGTGATGAGTGTGCCGTAGCAGATGACCGTACCCATCGGCATCCACAGTCCTGAGCCTCCGAGTATCATCGGGATGACGCCCATCGAAGCGGCTGCCGAGGTGAGGAAGATGGGGCGCATACGTCGCTGGGCGGAGTGGTAAATGGCTTGTTCGGCGGTCATGTGCTCCGTGGTACGCAGTTCTTCAGCATAGTCGAACATGATGATGCCGTTGCGCACGATGATGCCCATCAGGGCAATGATGCCCAGGACGCAGGTCACGCCGAAGTCCACACCTTGTATCAGCACACCCGTGGCTGTCCCGAAGAGGCAGAGCAGCAGGCTGGCGAACATCAGCAGGGCGATGCTTACCTTGCGGAAGTGGGCGAGAAGGATGAAGAAGATGATGGCTGCGGCCAATGCAAGGCCTTGTATAATCATTGGCATTTTGTCATCGTTGGCCTCTTGTTCACCTCCGTAGCTGGCGCTGACTCCGGGCGAGAGAGTGACGTTTTTCATCAATTCTTGCACGCGGACGTTCATCCGCATGGCGTTCTCGCCCCGTTCCAGTTCGGCAGTGACGCTTGCGGTGTAGACACCGTTCCGTCTTACGATTTGGCCTTCCTTCCATGTCGGTTTGACTTCGGCCACTTGTCTCAGGGGCACATCAGCCAGTCCGGCTGTGGCGGGCACCATCTCGTCGCCCAGCTCTGACGGGAGAGCCTGGTCGGCTTTCGTGCCTTTCAGTTTGACCGGGATGCGGTAGTCCCCTTCCCAGACATTGGCGACGGCCAGTCCTTCGCCGTAGCGCATCGCCAGTGTCGATTCCAGTCCGAGGTTTGTCACGCCCAGCCGTGTCGCCACGTCCTCCCGCAGGCGGACATCGACTGCCGGCAAAGGCTCGTTGAAGTCGGTCTGCACGAGTGTCAGGCCCGGCATTTCCTGCAGCAGCTTTTCGACCCGCTGTGCGTCGCCTTTCAGCGTTTCCAGGTCTTCTCCCGAGAGGCGCACTTCGACCGGATAGACCGCGTCGCTATAGCTCAGCTGCTTGAAGCGTACCCGAGCTTTCGGAAAGAAGTCTTCGTAGCGCGGTGCGTATTCGTCAAGCAATTCGACCGTCTCCTTTACTCCCGTCGTGTTCACGATGAACTGGGCATAATTAGTCCCGGCTATTTGGGGTGCGTATGAAGTCTGGAAGCGCGGTGACGAGCATCCCTTGAAGGAGGCCACACTGACAACGCGCGGGTCTTTCCGCAGGATATGTTCCAAGCTGTCCGCCACGGCGGCTGTCACTTTCACGTCTGTTCCCGTCGGGAGCGAGATTTCTACGGCGAACTGGTCGCGGTCAGCTGCCGGCAGCAACTGTTGAGGTAGCCGTCCCATCATCCAGCCGCCGATTAGGATGGAAGCTGCACCGATGCCCACTGTCACATAAGGATGGCGGAAACAAACGTCGAACACCCGGTTGTAGTACTTCTGCAAGAGGTCAAGGAAGTTGAATGCTTTCTTGCCGCCTTTGTTTCCCTTTGCCTGCATGGGCTTGCGTATGAACCAGAATTGCATGAACGGTACGAGCATCGTGGCCACCAGGAGCGACACCGCCAGCACGATGGTGATGCCCCAAGGGAAGTGCAGGAGGAAGTCATGTATCATGCCTGTACACGTCGCCAGGAAGGGGAAGAACGTGATGCTGATGGCCAGTGTGGCGGAGAAGATGGACTTCAGGAAGTGGGTCGTGCTCTCGATGGAAGCTCGCCAGCGCGAACAACCTTCGCCCAATTTCTCCAGGTAGCTGTCGATGATGACGATGCTGTTGTCGACAATCATGCCCAGTGTCACGATAAGTCCCGCCAGGGTGACGGTGTTCAGTTCGATGCCGAACGCGTAGAACAGTCCCAGGGAGATGAAGATGGTGATGGGGATGGTCGAGGCGGCCACCAAGGCCACGCGCAACGGCAGCAGGAGCATCACCACGATGACGACAGCCACGATGGCGATGAGCAGCTCGTGCAGGAAATTCGAGACGCTGTCATCGACCACTTTCGGCTGGTCTGTGATGCGGAACAGGGTGACCTCGGAAGGCAGTTCGTCGCGTTGGAAGGCGTCGAGCACACGGTTGATGTCTTCACCCATCGCCACGATGTTCTGTCCCTTCTTCATTTCGACTGACAGGAGGAGACACTTGCGTCCGTTGTTGGTGATGTAGCTGTCCGGTTCGGGATACTCACGCACGACGCGGGCCACGTCCTTCAGCCGCACGATGCGTCCCTTCGGATCGGTGTAGACGATTTGTTGTTGCACGTCATACACCGTGTTGAGCGAGCGGCTGACGTAGATGGGTGCGACAGTCGTACCGTCTTTGACTCTTCCTCCGCTCGTGGTAAATCCCTTCTGCATGAGGTTCAGGGCGAGCGTCTGTTCGCTAAGGCCGTACTTGGACAGGCGGTCATGGTCGAGGTAGACGGATATTTGTTCGTACTGCATTCCGCTGACTGACATGCGGCCCACGGACGGGATGCGGCGCAGGCGGTCCTGGAGCCGGTCCATGTAGTCGTCCAGTTCGCGGTAGGTCTTGTCTTCGCTTTCCAGGGTGATGAGCAGGGCCGACGTGTCGCCGAAGTCATCTTGCACGACGAGGGCGAGCACGTTGCTCGGCAGTTCGCTCTTGAACTGCGATACGCCGTGCTTGAACTTGCTCCAGAATTCGTCTTTGTTCGTGAGGTCGTCGTTGAGTTCCACTTGGATGTATGTGATGCCGTCGCGGCTTTTCGAGAAGGTCTTCTCCTTCTTCACCTCCTTGTAGGTGAAGATGTAGTCCTCCAATGGCTTGGTCACTTGCTCAACCATCTCCTGCGCCGTGTTGCCCGGTGCCACCGCCACGACAATACCCTGTCGCACGGTGAAGTCCGGAAACTCGTTCTTGCGCATCTGGGGCAGGCTGTATATGCCGAAGGCCACGAGGCAGGTCACCACGAGGATGACGATTTGCCGGTAGTGCATGGCCCATTCGACGAAATTGCGTTTCTTCTTTTCCATAGGGCTTACAGGCTGATTTTAGTTCCTTCACACACCTTCTGCTGGCCTTCGACGATGACTTGGTCACCTTCCTTCAGGCCTTCGTCGACGATGACGCCGTCGGCCGTGTAGTCACCACAGACGACCCTGCGCTTCTCGGCACGCCCCTCGGAAGCCACCCAGACAAAGGTGCAGTTCGTTTCGTCCAGCTGCACGATGTGGGGAGGCAGGACGTAGGCCGTGTGTCCTTCTTTCCCGGTGAGCGACACTTCGGCCACCATGCCGGGCAACAGGGATGCGTCGGCGTCGTCCACGCGCAGCTTCACTTCGTAAGAGCGCGAGAATGCGTCGGCTGTCACTCCGCGTTCGGTGACGGTGCCTTGGAACACTTTTCCATCCAAGGCCGGGACCGCGATGCGGGCCTTCTGCCCGACGGCAATGTCGCCTATCTCGCCCTCAGGCACAGCGATGCGCACCTGCTGGCCGACGGTCGACACCAGGCGTGCCACAGCAGCTCCGGGCAGGACGGTCTGGCCCACTTCGCCGCTCTTGTCCGAGATGACGCCGTCAAAGGGTGCTACGAGCCGGCAGTCGGACAGCAGTTTGCGGGCCACGGCTTCTGCTGAGCGGGCTTGCTGCAGTTGGCTCTGCACTTCCACCCACTTGATGTCGGCCAGGCTGCCCTTTTCGTGGAGTGTCTTCATGCGCCGGTAGGCGTCTTCGGCCTGGAGCAGGGTGGCTTGGGCCGCCTCGTGGCTGCTTCGTGCCGAGGTCTCGTCGAGGGTGGCGATGGTCTGTCCCCGGTGTACGCGGTCACCCAGTCGCACGTTCATCGTTGATAAAGTTCCGGCTGAGGAGAAGCTGAGGGCTGTCCCGCTTTTCTCCTCCACTGTGCCTGAGAAATGTCCTGTCCCGTCCACGGATGTAGCCGACACTTGGAACACTTTCACCTGCACCGGCTCTTTGCCGGTGGATTGCATTCCCTCGCCTTGACACCCGGTCAGCAGGAGCGGACACATGAGCATTGCATAGTAAAGTCGCTTCATAATCTTTTTATTATCGATGGTTAGTTTTGTTTTTCCGGAGGGCAAAGGAATGTCCTTTTTGCGACAAAAGGACTATCCATTTGTTCGCCATAGTGTCCTGTTTCTCCATTTGTCCGGCAAAAAAGAAAAGCAGGACACTTTTATGTCCAATCGTGCCACCGGCCGCATCCGGAGATTGTGTTACTTTGTGCCTGAAACAAACTGAAATCCCTTATATCATCATGAATGAAACTATTGGTAACCTGGAAGAAATCAAAGAGAAGGACATGGCCGTCTATTGTGACGACCGCATGGCCTTCATCGAGAACTTGAACCACATCGAAGTGTCCGGCCCTGTGAAAATGGAAGCCTTTCTCGTCATACTCTGCCTGAAAGGGAGGGCCTCGCTTTATATCAACGGATGTAACTTTGACATTGCTGCCAACGACCTCATCATTTGCCATCCTGATATTATCATGGAGAAGAGCACCACAAGCCTTGACGTCGACTACCGCGGCATCTGCGTGTCCAAGGAATACATGCGCCAGCTCAGTCTCGTCGACGGTGTCAATCCTTGGGAAGCGAAAATGTTTCTTGAAGATTCGCCCGTGCTGCCGCTCACGCCGCAGGAAGTGACGGTGTTTTGCCAATACTATGACCTGATACGCAGCAAGCTCACCGGCACATCCCGCCGCCATCAGAAGGAGCTGATAGATGCCTTGCTGCTGGCTTTTCTCTACGATTTCCGCGACATGCTCGAACGGTTCATCAAATTCCGTCCGCAGAACTACACGTCGGGCAACAAGCTTTTCCGCGACTTCCTCGAACTGCTTTCGTCCACCTATCCCAAGCCGCGCAACGTGGCCTACTACGCCGACAAACTCTGTCTCACTCCCAAGTATCTTTCCACCGTCTGCCGGGAGGCTTGCGGGAGCACCGCTTCGGAAATCATCAACCGTTATGTGGTGAGGGACGTGCAATACCTGCTCAGGCAGCGCGGCAAGAGCATCAAGGAGATATGCAACGAGCTGGAGTTTCCCAATCTCTCCTTCTTCGGACGTTATGTGAAGAAGCACTTGGGCCTCTCGCCCAAGGCCTACCGCAGCCACGAAGCGGAGCAGTCCGGCGACGCTCTTGGTTGAATAATATTTAAAAAAGTAAACCTGCGAAGGACGATTTGGACAGTCGGGATTAATTTTGCACCTATAAAGAAAAATGCAAGACTTATAAACTCGATTCTACGTATGAATGAACTGACTGACTCCAAACGATCAAAAGTGTTTTTCACCACGTTTCGCTGCAAACCCGACGAAGGACCTGTCGACAAGTTGAAACGTCTCCTGAAGGCTGCCGGACTGGACGGCATCGACATGGACGGCAAGTTTGTCGCCATCAAGATGCACTTCGGCGAGCTGGGCAATCTGAGTTTCCTCCGTCCCAATTATGCCCGTGCCGTGGCCGACATGGTGAAAGCAGCCGGTGGCAAACCGTTTCTGACCGACTGCAACACGCTCTATCCCGGCAGCCGCAAGAATGCCATCGAACATCTTTACTGTGCCTGGGAGAACGGCTTCACGCCGCTCACCGTCGGCTGTCCTGTGCTCATCGGAGACGGGCTGAAGGGCACGGACGACATCCCTGTGCCCGTCCCCGGCGGCGAGTATGTGAAGGAGGCACGCATCGGGCGCACCATCATGGACGCCGACGTGTTCATTTCCCTCACGCATTTCAAGGGGCATGAGATGACAGGCTTCGGAGGCACTATCAAGAATATAGGTATGGGTTGCGGTTCACGGGCCGGAAAGAAGGACCAGCACTGCAATGGCAAGGCCGTCATCGACCCTGCCGCATGCCGCGGATGCAAACGGTGTCTGCGCGAATGTGCCAACGACGGACTCGTCTATGATGCCGAACGCCGTGTGATGACCGTCGACGCGGACCACTGTGTAGGTTGCGGGCGGTGTGTGGGCGCATGCAATTTTGATGCCATCGGCTTCGCGCACGACGCTGCCATCAAGGAACTCAACTGCCGCATGGCGGAATACACCAAGGCTGTGGTCTACGGACGGCCCAACTTCCACATCTCGCTTGTCTGCGATGTGTCGCCCACGTGCGACTGCCATGCGGGCAACGACGTTCCCATCATTCCCGACGTGGGCATGTTTGCCTCCTTCGACCCTCTCGCGCTCGACCAGGCGTGTGTCGACGCCTGTCTCAAGCAGACCCCTCTGCCCGGGACGCAACTGACGGACGAGATGGACTCCGGACATTTCTGCGACCGTCACGACCTCTTCGACAATACCAATCCCAACACCGAGTATCGCACCTGCCTGGCCCATGCTGAAAAAATCGGCTTAGGAAGCCGCACGTATGAGCTGGTGACCGTGAAATGACAGCCTCCGGACTGACCCTTTACTCCGCCCGACCACGGAAAGGAATCCGTCCGAGCACGGAAAGGAGGCCGTGGTCGGGCGGCCTCCTTTCCGCTCAGAAGGGGTATCGAGGTGGACTTGCGGCCTCTTTCTGCATGTATAGTCTCAGATCGTTTTCACAGCCCGCAAAATCTCGCGTTTGCCGCCCGGAGGGCCGGGCAGGCGTTCCACGTGGAAACCTGCTGCCTGGAGCATGCGGCGCACGATGCCTTTGGCGCAATAGGTCGTGAGGATACCGCCTTCGGAGAGACTGGCATACAGGCGGTCGAAGAGCGGTCCGGCCCACATGGAAGGTTGTTTTTCGGGGGCAAAGGCATCGAAGTAGACCACGTCGTAGGTCTCGTCGGGGGTCCAGGTGGTGAAGTCGGCCTGCACTTTGCGGAGCGTGAAGTGCGGGGTGAGTGCCACGTCGGTTTCCCAAGGAGCTTCGTGGAGGCGGTAGAAGTCGTCAGTGCGCCCGGGGCAGATGAGGGCAGGATAGTCCAAAGCACGGAGCGTGGTGGTCTGCACAGGGTGTAGTTCGATGCCTGTGTAGCACACGGGGCGGCGGCTTTTGTCAGCGTCGAGCAGGGTCAGGAAGGCGTTCAGCCCTGTTCCGAAACCGACCTCGAGGACATGCGGGCACGGAGCTGTGCTCTGCCTAAGGCCCATTTCGATGAAGATGTGGCGCGACTCGGTGAGTGCTCCCTTGGTGGAGTGGTAGTGTTCGTCCAGCTCGGGGACATAGAGTGTCGGACTGCCGTCGGCAGTGGTTTCGATGTTCATAGCATAAGGAAATTGGAACAGCACGGTTTCTACGGGCGATGTGGCCGGACAAACCGTGCTGTTTTTGTTCTAATAAGTGAAGCTGCTTCCTCCCAGGAACTCGCGCAGGAGCGAGGTGGGCGGCAAGTCGCGGTCGGGTACGGGTACGAAATATTCCAGGAAGTGTCGCAGGCGGTAGGCTTCGGAGTAGGCGGGCGACGACTCGGGCACTTCCCATAGGACAGGCTCTACATGGGCCTTCAGTACGGACAACTCGAAGAGCAGGGCGGAATTGAACATGGCGTCGGCGTTTTCCTGATAAGGGAAAATCCACTTTGCTTCTCCGGCGCGTACGCTCGGCCAGCGGCAGATGGTCTCTTCAGCCGAATATCCGCGGTAGTTGTAGTCGCGGATGATGCGGCGCAGGAGGCGGTTGTCCGTCGTCGGGATGTAGTTGTGCGTGTCCAGTTGCGTGGTCGTGAGCGCGGAGACATAGATGCGATACTTGTTTTCTGCGGGGATGTGCGGCGTCAGTTCGGGGTTGAGTCCGTGTATGCCTTCGAGGATGAGTATCATGTTGTCGCGCAGTTGCAAGTATTCCCCCCGGTATTCACGTGCGCCGGTGTTGAAGTTGAAGCGGGGCAGTTCGATGCGTTCGCCGCGGATGAGGGCCTGCATGTGCTGGTTGAACAGCTCCAGGTCGAGCGCATGGAGCGACTCGTAGTCATAGTCGCCTTTTTCGTCGCGCGGAGTATGTTGGCGGTCGACGAAGTAATCGTCGAGCGACACGGGATAAGGATACTTGCCATTGGCCATGAGCTGGACAGACAACCGTTTGCTGAATGTCGTCTTGCCTGACGACGAGGGGCCCGCGATGAGCACGACCCTCACACCGGGGCGCGAACAGATGTCATCGGCTATCCGGGCTATACGTTTCTCCTGCAAGGCTTCGGCCACGTTGATAAGTTCTGTGGCATGTCCCTCGCGGATGGCTTCATTGATGTCGCCCACGGTGCTCACGCCGATGATTTCCTGCCACCGGTGGTTTTCCTTGAACACATCGAGCATCTTCTCCTGCTTCACCATCTCGCCCAGCACTGCGGGGTTTTCCTTGTCCGGGAAGCGTAGCAGCAGCCCGTCGTAGTATTTCACGAGGTCGAACAGATGCAAGTGTCCCGTGCTGGGGAGCAAGCTGCCGTAGTAATAGTCCACGAAGCCGTCGAGCGTATAATAATTGGTGTAGAGGCGTCCCGTCGTGCGGAGCAGCTTCACCTTGTCGGTCATGCCCCGTTCTTCAAACAGGCGGATGGCATCGGTCGAGTGTTCCTCGATGCGGTGGAAGGGGAGGTCGGCGCTGATGATTTCGCTCATGCGCTGCTTGATGCGTGCGACGTCGTCGAGCGTCGGTTCGTGCCCGATGCGCAGGTCGCAATAGAATCCCTTCGACACGGGGTGTTCCAGCAGGATTTTTCCCTCGGGGAATACGTCGGCGACGGCCTTGCACAGCACGAAGCAGAGCGAACGCACATAGGTGCGTAGTCCTGACTCGGACGAGATGTCGAGATACTCCACGTCCTTGTTGTGATATACTCTGAAGTTAAGTCCTTCCACGTGATTGTTCACCTTGGCACTCACTACGCCGTAGGGCATTTGCAGGTCAAAACCCTTATAAATCTCGAAAAGTGAGCTGCCTATAGGGAAGCTTTTGGTTTTTTGACTATTTTTGCAATAGATTTGTATCTCCTGTTTCATTTCTGTTACATTAGGGTGAGACATGAATCTTGTTTTCATTGGCCAAAAGGCGTGGGTAAGATAGGCATAATCGGACGAGGGGATGCAAGAAACTCTATTAAATAAGGAAAAACTGCATGTTGATTTTCATATTTTTAAAGCTTCTGGGTTCTCTCGCGCTTTTCCTCTATGGCGTGAACATTCTGAACAAGGGTGCGCGTTCGTGTTTTGCTGAAAGCTATGTAGCTGTGAACTTGTGGATGTCCCGGAGGGGACGGAAGTTTCACCCTTCTCACGTCTCATTCCTGTCGAAGATTGTAGAAATCGGGGCCACGATGTCCCTTTGGTTGCTGGCTGTGCTCGGTTTTGGGCTGGATGCCGGTCTCTACATCTTTCCGCTTTTCATTCTGGCTTATCCTCTTTATCACTCGGAAAACGTTTTACGCGAGGAGTTCGGCCGATTCCTTTTCGGACTTGCTTTTTTGTTTTTGTCCCTTTCGGTCTTTCATCATGGTTTGCAAGATTTGCCCCGGCTTCCGGACATGCCGTGGGCTGCATCCAGTGTATGGGGCATTCTGCTCTGGACTGCCGCGGGGCTTGCTTTGTCCGCATTCATACGTTCCATGACCCTGGTCTCGGTGGTCGCCCTGGGACTTTGTGCTGCCGGACTGTCTGACGTTTATGCCGGTGCTGCGCTGCTGGCGGGAAGCGGTGTGGGAGCCTTGATTCCCGCCTACATGTCGCCGCTCTCCCATGAAAAAGTGTTGGGCAAACTGACGCAGATAAGGTTGGTTCGTCGCGCGATGGGACTGGTCTGGCTGCTTTTTGTCTTCCGTCCTTTCGTCTATGGATGCGAGATGTTGACCGGGTGGTTGTTTCCCGGTGCGCCGGCAGGCATGAGCGCTGTCTACACCCTTGCCGTCTTTCTCACTTGCCACCGTCTGTGCAACGTCGTGTTGCTGCAAGTGCTGATTTTGCCATTGGCCCGTGTGTATCAACGCTGGTTACAGGCGAAGCTTGACAAGGCCGATGCCGCGGCACATGTTTCGGATGTGCTTTCGGCAGATTCCCCGTCGGACTCTTTTCAGACAGCATGCGAAGGTGTGCGGAGCGTGGCCGACAGTGTCTGCGAGTTGTTCGACGAGTTGAAGACCTGGCTGGCCAACCTCGGCGAACCCAGGTCGTCAGGTTTCAAGAACCGCTTACGGAGGAAGTTGCGTGACGGTTCGCACATACACGCCCTGATACTTCGGGGACTGGACGTGGCAGAGTCCGGAGGACGGCCGGACATGGACACGGATGCCGTACAGGAGGCACGCCGCGAGGTGGACGCGCTGGGCGATGCGCTCGGCTGTTGTGGGCGGATGGCTGACCTCCTGGCCCGCCTGCACACGAAACGCAGTCTTACCTCCAAGCAGCGCGAACACCTCGCCGTGATGTTCCAGTTTGCCGGTGAAGCATTATTGCGTATGCGTGCCGTGTTGGGTGAAGAGGGGGCCGACGCCGATGCGACTTTGTCATTTGGCATCGAGCAGGAGATGGACAACTTCCGCGACCAGCTCCTGGCGCAGGACGCAATGGACCGTCGTGACCCGGCCTATGACAGCGACTTGGGCGAACTCTACACGAGTCTTATCTCCGAGTGCGAGGCGTTTGGCAACTGTGTGGTGCGCGTGGTTGAGGCACGCAGCGGGGTGAAGCGGCCCGTCTGACTCTGCCGTTTTTCGTCCTTCCGGATTTCCCGTTGAATATCAATCTGTTCCCTTCCTTGTCCAAGGCCTCCAGCCTTACCCTCCTTTCCGCCCGACCACGCCTTCCTTTCCGCTCTTCCTTACCCTCCTTTCCGCTCCCGGCTACCCTTTACTCCGTGGTCGGCCGCCTTATAGGCCCGGTCTGAGTCCGGTTTATGGGGACTTCATGTGCGAACGGGTTTCCGGCCGCAGCTTACGCATGAAACCATTTTTTAGACTATATATTGTCTAAAGGACAAAATGAGTGGTAAACAAGTGTCGTTATAACCCTTTTTTATCCGGACACGGTGAATCGGATTGCGTATAAGGGGTGAAAAAGTGTAAGTAAAACCCTTTTTCCGACTTTTTTGCTGTATAAACAATAAAAAAGGAAGAAAAGTTTGGCGGTATGGATTTAATAACATACTTTTGTACAGCATTAACAAACATTTTCTAAGTTCCCTTCCTTTCTGGAAGTTCTTTAAATGTGCAATGATTTATGTGTGGACGGAGAAAAAGGAGAAGGAGAGGGAAAAAGAAAGATATATGGAGAAGCGGAGGAAAATGAGTGAATGCAAAAAGAAGAATTTGATAGAGGGGGAGAAAAAGAAGTTTGTAGGGAGAAAAAATGAGGAAATAAGCATTTACAATCAATGTATATATTTTGTAGTCTTAGATTTTAAGCGGATTTTCAGAAAAGGAAGGGAACGAAACTTTTTTCGTTCCTTTTTTGTTTTATATGCGACGGCGCGGTGCGGAGACTTTCGTGGAAAGGCCTTGCGTGCGGGGCGGCGTCGAATTTTCGTATCCGTTGTTTCGTCGGGCGGTGCGGATTTCTTAACTTTACACTCAGATTTTGTTTTATCATGACATTAGAAGAAGACCGCTTATGACATTTACCGCAGAAAACATCCTCCTTATCGGTTCCGTGCTCATCTTTTGCAGCATTCTCATCAGCCGCACCGGCTATCGTTTCGGCATCCCCACATTGCTCCTCTTTTTGCTTGTCGGCATGCTTTTTGGCAGCGACGGCCTGGGCTTGCAGTTCCACAGCGCACACGACGCGCAGTTCATCGGCATGATGGCCTTGAGCATCATCCTCTTCACGGGCGGCATGGACACGAAGTATGGCGAGATACGCCCCGTGCTGGCACAGGGCGTGCTGCTCTCGACGGTGGGCGTGTTGCTCACCACGCTGCTCACGGGACTTTTCATCTGTTTCATTTCAGGCTGGGACAGCACGAACATCGCTTTGCCGCTCACCACCTCGTTGCTGCTGGCGGCGACCATGTCATCGACTGACTCGGCTTCCGTGTTCAGCCTGCTGCGTTCGCAGCGCATGAATCTGAAGCACCACCTGCGCCCTATGCTGGAGCTGGAGAGCGGTAGCAATGACCCGATGGCCTACATGCTCACCATCGTGCTCATCCAGATCATCACTTCCGACGGCATGAGCTGGACTGTCATCCTGAAGGATTTGGGCATACAATTCTTTTTCGGGGGCATTATCGGCTATGCGTTGGGACGTTTTGCCGTGTGGATTCTGGGGCGTATCGGCCTTTCGAACGGCTCGCTCTACTCCATCCTGCTGTTGAGCCTCGTCTTCTTCACGTTTACCATCACGGACCTTTTGCGCGGCAACGGCTATCTGGCCGTCTACATCGCCGGCATGGTGGTGGGTAATGCGCCGCTGGTCTGCCGTCGGGAGGTGAACACGTTCATGAACGGCCTGACCTGGTTGTTCCAGATTGTGATGTTCCTGGCTTTGGGCTTGCTGGTCAATCCGCTTGAGATGGTCGATGTCGCTGCCGTCGCCCTGCTCATCGGTGTGTTCATGATTGTCGTGTCGCGTCCGGTGAGTGTGTTCCTCTGTCTGCTGCCTTTCCGCAAGCTGCCGGCGCGGGCCAAGTGGTTCGTGTCGTGGGTCGGCCTGCGCGGAGCTGTGCCCATCATCTTTGCGACCTATCCGGTCATCGCAGGGATTGAGGGGGCTGACCAACTGTTCAACATCGTGTTTTTCATAACGCTCATCTCGCTCGTGGTGCAGGGCATGACCATCGCGCCGGCGGCTCGCCTGCTGCGGCTCGACTTGCCCGTGGAGAAGGAGGGCAATGACTTTGGCGTCGAGTTGCCCGAGGAACTGGACACGCAGCTCCGTGACCTGACGCTCACGCCGGAGATGCTGGCCGATGGCAATCGTCTGGCCGACATGAACATCCCGCGGGGGACGCTGGTGATGCTTGTCAAGCGTGGACATGAATTCATTATACCCAACGGGCAGATGGAACTGCATGTGGGTGACAAACTGCTCTTTATCTCGGAAAACAAACATGAAGGGGAAAAGTCTTGAGGAGCGTATGGCGGCGTTCGTTCCGCAGCGGCCCTTCGTCTCCCGTGCTTCGGAGGGAAGGAGCAGGACTGCCGTCCTCTTTATCCACGGCATAGCCGAGGGGCCGTCGCAGTTTCTGATCCCGGCTGCCTGGGTCAATGCGCTGGGCATGGATGCCATCGCCTTGTCGCTTCCGGGCCATGGAGGCACGGCGCATGACTTTGCCTGTTCCGGCAGGAGAGCCTGGGAGGCCTATGTCGACAGGCGTGTGGATGCCTGCCGGTCGGAATATGAGCGGCTGATTCTTGTGGGGCATTCGATGGGAGGGCTGTTGTCGTTGCTCACTTGCTTGCGAAGGCCCGACGGCGTGGCGGGCATTGTCACGGTGGGTTGCCCGCTGCATGTGTGGGTGTCGGCGCGTGCCGTGCGCAGCATCTTGGGCGCACGCTACCATCTTCTTCCGGCTGATGCCGGTGAGGAAGCCGTGAGGAATGCCGTCAATGTAGCGCCCGGTCCCACGTTGGGATATGCCGGATGGTTGCCCCGCCTGGGCGACCTTTTCAGCATGATGCGTGCGGTGAGGAAGGATTTGCCCTGTCTGTCCGTGCCCTTGCTGGCCGTACAGGGCAAGCGTGACGAACTGGTCTGGGCACGTCGCAGCATCGGATGTTTCCGCCGCCGGGTGTCAAGCGTCTGTTTGCAGACACTTGTCCTGCCCGACACGACACACTTCTGCTATCCGGCGGCTGACGAAGCCGTGCTTCGCGAAGCCTTTACCAATTTTTGCAGAGCTGTCGCAAGCCGTCCGTAGCACACAGGTGGAGGCAGGTGGCCTGCCTGCATCCTTCGGGGAGGGTGACTTCTTCGGGGTCGATGCACCACAGGGGACAGTCGGGGCGTACATAAGCCAGCAGGTCGGCGGCGGGATGTACGAGAAGCGTGGAACCGACCACGACCAGCGCGTCGGCATTCCGTATGGCATTCACGGCTCTACGCCAGAGCGGCATTTCCAGGTCCTCTCCGAAGAACACCACGTAGGGACGCAGTTGCGAGCCGTCGGGAGCCTTGTCGCCGATGTGCAGGTCGGGGTGTGCGGGGTCGATGGGATAGGACTCATGAGGGTGTAGGGTGGAGGCGTTGCGCAATGCTTCGCCGTGGAGGTGGATGACCTGTGTCGAGCCGGCCCGTTCGTGGAAGTCGTCGCCGTTTTGGGTGATGACGGTCACTTCGTGGCGTGCTTCGAGGGCTGCGATGAGGCGGTGTCCTTCGTTGGGCTCATGCGACAGGATGGCCCGCCGGATGGGGTTGAAGAAGTCGAGCACACGTTGCCGGCGCAGGCGTGCGTCGTGTCGCCGTCCGCAATACCACGCTTCGCGCGAAGCCACGGCACGGGCGTCAATCTCATCCCAAATCCCTCCGCGTCCCCGGAACGTGGGAAGCCCGCTCTCGGCGCTCATGCCTGCGCCGGTGAAGAACACAAGTCGTTTCATAAAGCTATATCCTTTTAAGATAATCGTCGAGAGGGACATCCAGTCCCATCTTCTGGCGCAGGCGTTGCTTGCGCTGGGAGACGCTGCCTTTCTCGATATTGAAGATGAGGGCGATGAGGTCGAGCGGCATGTCCATCTTCAGCAGACAGCAGAGGCGGATGTCGTCTTCTTTGAGCGAGGGATGGTCCTGTCGCAGCTTGGTCGTGAAGTCTTGGAAGCAAGTGTCGGTGTTGGTGTAGATTTTCTGCCAGTCGCTTTCGCTCATGCGCATGCGTCCTTCGCGCTGGTTGCTGTAGACCAGCGGGAGGGTGAGCAGGTTGAGCTGCTTGTAGTAGCCCACACGGAGACTTTCCTGCTCGCGCTGCTCCAGGAGGAGCTTGTTTTCTGCTTTCAGCCGTCGGCGCCAGTTGATGAATACGGCCGTGAGGAGGATACCCGTCGTGACGAGCATACCGATGAGGATGCGGAAGATGTTGTTCTCGCGTAGCAGGAGCTTGTATTCCGTGTCGTCGGCTTTCTTGCGCCAGCGGCGGTAGTCGTGGAGCATCTGGAGCTGGCTGACGAACTGCCGCTTGCGCTGCGCCTGGAGGGAGTCTTTCGTGTCCATCAGTGTCCGGGCCAGGCCGACGGCTTCGCGGTAATGCCCCGCTTGGCAGGCCAGGCGGAAGAGTCCCTCGTGGCCCATGATGTCGCCGCGGTCGGGCCGGTCGGCGTGTGTGGCCCGGCGGAAGCAGGTGGCTGCCGAATCCGTCCTCCCTTCCTGTTCGAAGGCTTCGCCCCGCAGGGCGTGCCAGCGCGAGGTCACGGCCGGATGGCAGCGTGCGGCGGAGTCGAGCATGGCGAAGGCTTCTTCCGGCCTGCGGAGGTGCAGGTAGGTGTGGGCCATGGTCTCCAAGGTCCGCATCCGGTGGAACGTTTCTTCGCGGGGGATGTGATGGAGCAGCGAGTCGTGGAAGGCCAACGCGCGGGCGTAGTCGCCTTGGTCGAAGTAGTGGCGTCCCAGGCGGTAGAGGGCCTCGCACAAGCATTCCTCTCCCGGCAGGCGTCGGGCTGCGGCGAGGGCTTCGTGCAGGCTGGCCTGTTCCTGCTCGGGCAGTTTGTTTTCGCAGAACATGCGGCTCAGCTCGTAGTTCACCCAGAAGCTGAACTCCGGCTTCTCGTCCATGCAGCGGCCGTATGCTTTGGCTTCGAGGAAAGCGTCGGTCGCGCCCAGCCAGTTGTGCTGTGCGCGCTTGATGTGCCCTTTGAGGATGTAGAGGTCGGCAATGCGCAGGGAGTCCCACGTGAAGAAGTCATAGTAGCGGATGGCCAGCTTGCACAGCGAGTCGGCTTCGGCCAGCCGTCTTTTTTCGTAGAGACACTGGCTCTCTATCTTCCAGCTCAGGGCACGGCTTTCGTCGGTGAGCCACCGTCCCTGCAAGGCTTGCAGCCGTGCGGCGCATGAGTCGGCCGAAAGGGCGGACTGCTCGGCTTCGAGCTGCAAGAAAGGTTTCAGGTTTTGCTTCCGGATGTATGTGCAGATGCCCCAACCGGCGACTGCCGCAAGCAGCAGTGTGCCGGTGACGAGCATGCAAAGGCGTTTCTTCCTCTTCATGTCTCTTTTTTGAAGATGCAAGATAAGGAAATAACCAACCCCTCCCAAGCCTTACGCAGAAAAAATATCTTTCAACAGAAAGGAACGGCGAGGGAGGGGGATTGTGTTATGTCTTTTTAAAACATGTAGCCTACGGAAAAGGTGAAGTTTCGATTCTTGTGGTCGCTGTAGACTTTATCCATTTTTCTTAGGCCATAGTCATAGCCGATTCCAATACGATAATGGTCGGCCACTTCCACGCCGAGACGTGCGCCTATACCGAAATCGAAGCGTTTGATTTCGTCATAAACACTGCCTTTACTTTTTTGATGGCTTATGTTGTCCGTATTCCTCGCTTTTCCGAAAAGACCGAAAGAGAAGTAAGGACCTGCGTCGGCATAGATAGCACAGCGTTGTGCTACGGCCCAACGATAGCCGAAGTGTATGGGTAAATGCAGGTAATAGGCATTGCGTCTGAATGTTTGGTCGTAGTCTGTTTGTTCGCCAGTTTGGAAATCAGAAATGTGATGGGCATAGTGTTTCTTCCAATTCAAGTTGAGCAAACCAAGCTCTACATCCATATACGGGCGGCTGGGCGTTGTGCGGAAAAGCAACTCCATACGGGCTGCCACATTGAAACCGCAGCGGCCACGGTCGTGCGACAAGTCGGCTTTTCCAGCATCGAAGCCATTCATTCCGGCGGTAACACCCCAACGGAGTTTTGATTCTTCTTTGTTTTGAGCTATGGTTGAAGAGGAGATAAGAGCTAACCCTAAAACCAATAGAGCAAGTTTTATTCGATTCATAAGCAAAATTAATAATATAAATGGAAAGAGCTTTTAATACATGTAGGGGATGTTGTTACCCCCTACATATATGTTAGGCTTAAAGATTAGCAATGTTTGTGCAAGTTTTGTTTCCAAGAACAGTTCCTGTACAACTGCTTTTGAAGTTCTTGTATGTTATTGTTAAAGTGCTTGGCAAAACTGTTTTGTTGACTTTTAAGCCCATACGATGTTTTTCATATTGCTGAGTAGTACCTAAAGTTCCTCCAACTTTGCCGTTTACATCTACTGTGACTTCATAAGTGGCAGGATGTCTTCTTGTCCAAAGTTTCTTCTTTTTGAAGGCTTTGAATTGTATGCTCAATTCTCCCGATGTGGGATGATAACCTGTTTCTACTGTGCTATAATATTTTCCTTGCTGGATTTTAAGCTCCGTATTTTTATAGGATTTGAAATCTTCATAAGAAGCAAAGGTTGTAATGTCATTAGCTAAATAATTGGGAATGTTGTTTGCTGCATAGCGCACTTTATCTCCAATAACAACTGCACCTGTAACATTACCTAAAAGCTCCAGCTTGTCATCAGTAAAGTTATAGTACGGAGAAAGGTCATATTTGTCTTCTGTGTTGTAGACAAACAGTCCATCATACTTCTTTTGAAATTGGTCATAAGCAGCCAAGAACTCTGCATCGTCTTCGATGTCGAAGATTTTATCAAGCTCCATGTCTGCTTTATACAAGGTGGTGAATGCACCGTCGAAGTTCAGGGACTTGAAGAATGCGATGCGTTCGTCGTAGTTCATGTCTGACACCTTTTGGACGGTCTGTTCAAAGGTTTGCTCATCCTTGAATTTAAGGACAGGTATAACCTCTCCGGTGCGGCTTGTCGCTACATAACTGCTCATGTCCACAACTTCGATGTCGGGAATTTGCTTGCTGCCACTTTGTGCTGTTGCAGAATCCAACGCCTCGTCTTGGCAAGACGATAGAATGAATAAAGGAGCTGAGAGAATTAATGCTCCTACTGATTTTAATTGTTTAATCATAAAAGTAAAATTTAGTTTTTTGTTAGTGTTGTTGGTTCGGATTTGTTTGCCGGCATGTTTTAGAACCAATTTGTTCGGAGCAAAAGTAAGCCATCCGCAAATAAGCTGTATATTTATCCGATATACATTTTTAAGTCGCGATTGTATATCTAAATTTCTTCTATAACACAACTATTTAGGATTTGATTGTATATCTATATTCTAAAATTTTCAGATATACATTTTCGCTTTTCAGGCGGCTTTTTTCCCTTCATGAGCGGAGTAGAGGAAGGCCGGGAGCGGAAAGGAGTCCGTGGTCGGGCGGAAAGGAAGGCGTCCGACCACGGAGTAAAGGGCGTGGTCGGGCGGAGTGAAGGGGTAGGTTATTGGAGAAAGAAAAGGGTGCGGGCGAGAGTGGAATATCTGCCCGACGCTGCCGGGCGTGAAAAGAAAACTCCTCACAGCCCGGCATCCGTGCCGGACGGTGAGGAGGGATGGGCCGCATCAAGGGCGGATGTCCCGGATGCGGGCTGCGCGGGCGGGAAGTTTGCAGGCCCGCGTCGTTTGTGTCATGTGCGTTTGGAAAGTCCTGTTCTCGCAGTGGCTTGTCACTTCACTTGGAAACGTCCCTGCAGACGGATGTCGTCGCTGCTGCTGCCCACACGCACGGTGAAGAAGCCCGGTTCGACGGTCCACTGCCCGTCCTTGGAGAGCAACACCATGTTGCGGTGGCGGATGGTGAATTTCACTTCCTTGGTCTGTCCCGGGTTGACATTCGTGCGCTTGCAGGCTTCGAGTTTGGGGCTCATCAGCGGGGTGGAGCTTTCCTCGTCGACGAGGTAGACCTGCACGACCTCAGCCCCGGGGCGCGTGCCGACATTGGTCACGTCGAAGCGCACACTGACGCTGCCGTCGGTCGTCGTCCCGGCCGGCTCGATGCGCAAGTTGCTGTAACGGAAGTCCGAGTAGCTCAGCCCGTGGCCGAAGGCGTAAGTGCCGGGGAAGGCGGCTGTGAGTTTCCCGCCGGGGTTGTAGGTCCCCGTGAGCACGTCGGCGATGGCCGTCGTTCCCTGTCGTCCGGGATGCCAGGCCTCGATGATGGCTGTTGCCGTGTCGTCGATGCCTTTCAAGTCTATGGGGCGGCTGTTGAGCAACACGAGTATGAGGGGTTTGCCTTCGAGCGCGAGGCGGTCGAGGCGTGCACGGTCGATGTCGTTGTCTTCGAAGACGAGGATGGCGTCGGCTGTCCCGGTGCTTGTCGCGACGGTGCAGGGCAGTGCGCTGCGGAGGGCGGGCATCATGTCGGCCACGAGCGGAGCGTCGCCGTCCACGGCCAGTGTGCGTAGCCAGGCTGTGTCGAGCGGGAGCACGCCGCCGGCGTTCTTAAGCAGCGTGATGGACTCGCGGGCCACTTGCAGGGCCGTGGCTCTGAACTCCTCGTCGTCGGGCTCGGTGAGGCGGAGTCGCGCCGAAGCCTCGCGCTGTGCTTCCGAAGCGATGCCTGCGGCGTGGGCTTCGTCCATGACGCGCTGCCAGGGGTGGACGTAGGGTGCGTCGTGTTCTTTGGAGTCGATGCTGACGTAGGCTTTCAGTTGGCCGTCGGTCTGTAGTCCCTTGACCATCTCCACGCCCGTCTCGGCTGTGAGGTAGGGACTTTGCCCGTAGATGCTCAAGTAGTTGCCTTCGAGCCCTTTGCCGGTGTCGACCGTGAGGTCGGGCAGGGCCACTTCCTTGACCCCTTGCCGGGCCAGGCGTGCTCCGATCACGCGTCCGGCTTTCTTGGCCAGGCTGCGGTTCCAGGTGTGTGCGACGGAGAGCGATGAGGGAAAGGGTTCGGCAAACGGAGCAGACTCTTGTGCTTGCAGGGTGGCCGGACTCGCGGCGAGGGCCAGGAGGGCCAGGGTGATGAGTGGGTGTTTCATAGAATATAGGTTTTAGTGCATGTAAATGTATTTTCCGCAAAGGTCGTAAATTTTCCGGATAGGACAAAAAAGCGGCACGGATTGCAACCGTGTCTCCACGTTGCGATCCGTGCCTGAAGGTGAAGCTCCGTTGATGCGAGGGGCTTCACAGGGTCGATTTATAAACATTGCCAGTCCGGCGGTGCCGGAGTTAGTCCTTGATGTAGTCTTCCCAGCGTGTGGCACGCATGTCTCCCGTGCGCAGGAGTGTGTCGTGCATGCCGAAGGCGGCCCTGAGGCAGTGGCTGGTGTGTCCCTTTTCGCTGATGCGGAGGTAGTCACGGAGCAGGTCGCGGTAGGCCGGGTGTGCGCAGTTGTCGATGATGAGGCGGGCTCGTTCTGCCGGGCTCTTGCCGCGCAGGTCGGCCACGCCCTGTTCGGTGACGACGATGCTGACGGAGTGTTCGCTGTGGTCCATGTGTGACACCATGGGGACGATGGCGCTGATTTTGCCGTCTTTGGCCACGGAGGGGCAGGTGAAGATGCTCAGGTAGGCGCCGCGGGTGAAGTCGCCCGAACCGCCTATGCCATTCATCATCTTCGTACCGCACACGTGGGTGGAGTTCACGTTGCCGTAGATGTCGGCCTCCAAGGCGGTATTGATGGTGATAAGGCCGAGTCGGCGCACGATTTCGGGATTGTTGGAAATCTCGGACGGGCGCAACACGAGCTTGTCACGGAAGAAGTCGATGTTGTCGTAGATGTCGTTGAGGCACTCGTTGGTGACGCTCAGCGAACAGGTGCTGCCGAATTTCACGCGGCCCTGCTTGATGAGGCCCACGACAGAGTCTTGGAGCACTTCGGTGTACATTTCGAAAGCGGGGATTTCGGGGTTTCGGCCCAGGGCTCCGAGCACGGCGTTGGCGATGTTGCCCACACCGCTTTGCAGCGGCAGGAAGGTGGCGGGGATGCGTCCGGCGCGCATGTCGGCTGCGAGGAAGTCGGCCACGTTTTGCCCGATGCGGTCGGTCACGGGGTCGGGAGCGGTGAAGGCGCGTGCCTCGTCAGGAAGGTTGACCTCGACGACGCCCACGATTTTGGCCGGGTCGACCTGGATGTAGGGCACTCCGATGCGGTCGCTGGGTGTGTAGACATCGATGGCGCGGCGACGGGGTGGGTCTTGCGGCTCGTAGATGTCATGCATGCCCATCATGTTCTTGCTGTGGGCGGCATTCAGCTCGACAATGATTTTGTCGGCCAGACGGGCCACGGTGGGGGCGATGCCCACGGCTGCGGTGAGATAGATTTTCCCGTCGGGGGTCACTTCGCAAGCTTCGATGATGGCCGTGTCGACGCGTCCGAGGAAATTGTAGCGCACGACTTGCGCCATCTGCGAGAGGTGGATGTCGTTGTAGGCAATCTCGCCGTTGTTCACAGCCTTACGGAAGTCCTTGTTCGTCGTGTAGGGTGCGCGGTAGCCGATGGCGTGGGCGCGTGCGAGTATCCCGTCACAGGAGTCTCCCGTGGAAGCTCCCGTGAGGATGTTGATTTTGAACGGGCGGCCTGCGGCGTGTTCTGCTTCGGCCAGTTTGGCTATCTCAGGAGTGACGGCTTTCGGCGTGCCTGCGGGGGTGAAGCCGCTCAGGCCGATGGTCTCGCCGTTCTTGATCAGGCTGGCAGCTTCGGCTGCCGAGATGATGTTGTATCCCATATCTAAGATCGTCGCGTTTTAGATGGTTATTAAAATAGTGAGCTGTATTAATATTTCCGATTGAAGATTTCCGAGTAGATGAATGCCCGGCGGGCTTCCTCGGCTGTACGCAGGCTGATGTCGTCCGCCGCCGGCGGCGCGGTCTGTCCGGGGTGCTTGGCTGCCTGGGGCGGACTTGCTGCGGGACGTGCCGGGTGTCGTCGTGGCGGAGGTGGCGTGGCGGTCATGACGGGCGGTGCGGGCCGCGGAGCGTCCGTTTCCGGCGCTTCTTCTTCGTCGGCCGGTTCGCCGTCAGGCTGCGTCAGGATGTCAGGCCGGCGCGAGGGGTCGCGCTTCTGTTCCTTGGCCAATTCCTTGCGCACGTTTCTATAAAAATAGAAACCGATGATGCCCACGATGACGATGATTTGGATGAAGTCCATAGTTGTCTCCGGTCTGTAAATAATGATTAATCGTCCAAAGATAAGGATTCTTTTTGAGAAAAGAAAGTGCGGGGTGTACGAATTTGCCGCTTGCCGGGGGATTTGTCCGTCGCGGGTTGCCGCCGTGGCGGGGCGGACGAGGGGCCGGACCGGGCTTTTGGGCGGAAAGGAGGGTAGCCGACCACGGAAAGGAGGCCGTGCGGGAGCGGAAAGGAAGGCGTGGTCGGACGGAAAGGAGGGTAAGGTCGGAGGCTTTTTAAGAAGCTGTTTTGAATTTCTACAAAAAAGTTTTTCTCTGCTTGATGTATCCGTTTTTCGTGTGTGCTTTGGGCGATTTTTTGGTCCTTTTCGTTCCTGTTCTTCGTCAGATAGCCCGCTATCTTCCTCATCACAGAACCAAAAATGACTCAAAAACTCATCCCAAATCATCACACGATAAATTCAAAACAGCTTCTAAGTGGGTGAAACACAAGGCTGTTTTTGGACGCTTGGAAGTCTTCGCGGTTCTTCTTTCTGTCCCGGAGCGGGTCGTGCGGGAAAGAATGTTCCGACGGGCCGGAAAAAAAGAGGGGGACTTCAGATTCTTTTCAGATTCGCATGGGAACTTTGCAGTGTGAAAAGAATGATTGTCAAACCCTGCAATATAAAGAACCGATATGAAAAAGATAGTGATTGGCCTGATGTGCTTTTTAACGGCGTTCACGGCCCAGGCTGTGGAAGATGATGACAAGCCTATCCGCGTGGACCAACTGCCAAGCAAGGCGCAGACGTTCATCCGGGAAAACTTCAGCGGACTGAAGATCGCTTTGGCCAAGATGGAAAGCGACTTCTTCGACAAGAGCTATGAGGTGATTTTTGTCAATGGCAATAAGGTGGAGTTCTATCGCGACGGGCGTTGGAAGGAAATCGAGTGCAAGTATGACGAAGTGCCCATCTCGGCTGTGCCCGACTTCATCCGCAAGTATGTGGCCGAACACCATGCCGGGCTTAAGGTCTGGAAGCTGGAATATGTCGAGGAAGAGAAATGCTACGAGGTGAAGCTTTCCAACCGCTGGGAGCTGAAGTTTGACACCCGCGGCAATCTGATTGACTTGGACCGGGACTAAGCTGAAAAAAATTCCGAAAAACTTTCAAAGTTCAGTTTCTTTTCAGATTCGCTTCAGAACTTTGCAATAGAAAAACAAATCAAGAGATAAAGATAAACAATTAAAGTATAAACCATTAAAAACAAAGGACTATGAAGAAAGTATTTTTTGCCCTCGCTTGTGTATTCGCATTTTTTGCAACCACACTGACCGTAAAAGCTGACAACGAACGTGCGCTCCCGATCGCTCAATTCCCGCAGACGGCACAACAGTTCATCAAGCAGCACTTCGCTGACCAGAAAGTGGTCATCTCAAAGGTGGAGACAGATTTCTTGGAGAAAGTCTATGTGGTCGTCTTCTCGAATGGTAACTCTGTGGAGTTCTACCGCGACGGAGAATGGAAGGAAATAGAGTGTAAGTACAGCCAGGTGCCGGCCGCTGCCGTGCCGAGCTTCATCCAGAAGTATGTGACGGAAAACTATCCTGACGCCAAAATCGTGAGCGTGGACAAGGACAAGAGTGACAAGGAATATGACGTGAAGCTCTCCTCTCGCTGGGAACTGAAATTCGACTATAAAGGCAACCTCATCGACTTGGAGAACGACTGAGAAATGAAGAATGTAGAATGATGAATGAAGAATTGCCATGCGGGACATTCCTCCGCATGGCAATTTCTGTTTTTATTCTTCACTCTTTATTCATCATTCTTCATTTTTCTCAAGTTTTCCCTTGCTGTTTTGATGGAAGATATGAGCAAGGCGATGAGCTCGCCGCAGTCGGTTTCGATGCTGCTGAAAGATTTGTCGCTGAGGTAGCCGGAATCTTTCAACAAGTTGAGCCAGTAGTCTGTTTCGTTGGCTTCTTTAAGGGCAATGTTGAGCTTATTGACGAAGTCGGCTTTGCTTTGGGCAAATTCCGATTCCCGCACCAACGCCCCGATGGCCGTGCCCGAGCGCATCACTTGTTTGCTAAGCACAAACTCTTGCCGTTCTCGCAGGAATTTGTTCATTTGCACTATTCTCAAAGCGAAAGCATAACTTTTGGCGTGGATCAGTGATTCTGTCCTTCCGCGTGAATTTCCCATTTTGTCCACTCTTCATTCATCATTCTACATTCTTCATTTTTCACCCAAAGCACACTCCCATGCGCTTTCCTTGCACGATGAGTGGATGGTCAGCGGTGACGAGTTTTCTCTTTTCGGCCACTTCGACCAGAGGGACAGAAGTGACGGTCTCTCCTTGCAGGGCCACCATGCGTCCAAACTGGCGGTTGGCTATCAGTCCGGCAGCATATCCGCCCATGAGTGTGGCCAGATTGCGGTCGAAAGAGGTCGGCGTGCCTCCCCGTTGCAGGTAGCCCAGCACGGTCTCCCGTGTTTCAAATCCTGTCTCATATTCGATTTCCTGTGCGATGTATTCCGCCGCACGTTTGCGTGTGCTCCCGTCCGTGTAGATACCCTCGGCGACGACCACGATGCTGTAAGGTTTGCCCCGCTTGAGGCGGTCGATGATGACGTTGCCCAGATTGCGCATCTTGTAGGGCAGTTCAGGCAGGAGCACGATGTCTCCTCCTCCGGCCATGCCGCTGTGCAGTGCCAGCCATCCCGCTTCGTGCCCCATGACTTCGATGACCATCACCCGCTTGTGCGAGCTGGCTGTGGAGTGGAGGCGGTCGATGGCTTCGGTGGCCACTTCGACGGCTGAGTCGAAGCCGATAGAACTGTCGGTCAGGGGGATGTCGTTATCGATGGTCTGCGGGATGGTGACTACGTTTACTCCCAGTTGGTCGATGCGTGCAGCGGTGGCCTGTGTGCCGCTTCCTCCGATGCACACCAGGCAGTCGAGTCCTCTCCGCTTGATGGTGTCCATCATGCGTGCTGCTTTCTCGCTGTGATTGTCCGCGCTGCGCCGCGGGAAGAGCTTGACGCGCGAGGTGCCCAGCACGGTGCCGCCCATGCCAAGCAGTCCGGAAAGGTTTTCCGCGTCGAATGCCTCCATGTCGTCGTCAAGCAGTCCTTGGAAGCCGCTGTGTATGCCCACCACCTCCATACCGTAGTGATTGATAGCCGTTTTGCATACGCCGCGTATGGTGGCGTTGATGCCCGGACAGTCGCCTCCGGACGTTAAAATTCCTATTCTCATGATTCGCGTGTGTCTATTCGTTAAAACTTACGCGTAAAGATAGGGTTTTTAGAATCTTTGTGCTACTTTTGCCCGATAAAAAAGAGTGCGATAGACACTGTTTCGGGGATAAATGGTGGGGATATTGCCTGTCTTTTTCTCCCGGACCTATCTAATTTATATATGTGACGAATGAATACAACAAAACTTATCGGAAAGCTGTTTGCCTCACGTCAGTGCTTTTTGGAAGAAGCCTATGTGTCTCGTCCGGAAGAGCTCCAGCGCGATGTGCTCCGGCGTCTGGTGTCGTGTGCGGCAGGGACGGAATGGGGTTTGCAGCACCGTTATGACACCATACGCACCTATGAGGATTATGCCCGTCAGGTGCCTGTGCAGACCTACGACGATGTGAAAGCCTATGTGGACCGTATGCGTCATGGGGAGCACAACTTGCTCTGGCCCGGTCACGTACGCTGGTATGCCAAGTCGTCCGGGACGACCAATGACAAGAGCAAGTTCATTCCTGTAAGCTCCGACATCCTGCATGACACCCATTATGCCGGCGGGCGCGACTGTGTGGCTTCCTATCTGATGAACAATCCGGACAGCCGCTTCTTCTCGGGCAAGGGACTCATCCTGGGTGGAAGCCATGCGCCGAACTATAATGTGAAAGGCAGTCTGGTGGGCGATCTTTCGGCCATCCTTATCGAAAACATCAGCCCGCTGGTCAATCTTATCCGTGTCCCGCGGAAGGAGATTGCCCTCCTGGCAGACTTCGAGCAAAAGCGCGACCTGATTGCCCGCAGCACCCTGCATGCTCATGTGACCAATCTGTCGGGCGTGCCGTCGTGGATGCTTTCTGTGCTCCACCGTGTGCTGGAGCTTAGCGGCAAGTCGTCGCTCGACCAGGTGTGGCCCGACCTGGAAGTGTTCTTCCACGGCGGTGTGGCTTTTGCTCCTTATCGTGAACAATATAAGCAGCTCATCCGCAGTGACCGCATGCACTATGTGGAGACCTATAATGCAAGCGAGGGCTTTTTCGGCGTGCAGACAGACCCGTCCACGTCGTCGATGACGCTCATGGTGGACTATGGCGTGTTCTATGAGTTCATGCCGATGGATGAATTCGGAAAGCCCGACGCCACGGTCGTTCCGCTTGATGGTGTGGAGCTGGGGCGCAATTATGCCATGCTCATCAGCACCAGTGGCGGGTTGTGGCGCTATATGTTGGGCGACACGGTGCGTTTCACGCACACGCACCCCTATAAGTTTGTCATCACAGGGCGCACGAAGCATTTTATCAACGCCTTCGGTGAAGAGCTTATCGTCGACAATGCCGAGAAAGGGCTTGAAGCGGCTTGTGCCGCCACAGGCGCACAGGTGGCTGACTACACGGCGGCTCCCGTGTTTATGGACGCGCGGGCCAAGTGCCGTCATCAGTGGCTTGTGGAGTTTGCCGTGATGCCCGATTCCGTGGAACATTTTGCCCGTGTGCTTGACGAAGCCTTGCAGCGTGTAAACTCTGACTATGAAGCCAAGCGTCACAAAGACATTACGTTGCAACCTTTGGAACTGATTGTGGCCCGGCCCGGCCTGTTCCATGATTGGCTGAAGGAAAAAGGCAAACTTGGCGGACAGCACAAAGTGCCCCGTCTGAGCAATACCCGCGAATATATGGATGAACTCTTACGCCTGAATCAACCGACATGAACGAGAAAAGAAGACAACACCTGCGCCAGATGAGATGGATGACCTGTATCCTGCTTGCCTTGATGGTTTATGCCTGTGCCAGCATCGGCACACCTGACGGTGGACCTTATGATGAAGATCCTCCCGTGTTGTTGAAATGCTCGCCTCAACTGTATGCGACAAACAACAAGCAGAAGAAAATCTCTCTCACGTTTGATGAGTTCGTGCAGTTGGAGAATGCCAATGAGAAGGTTGTCGTCTCCCCTCCGCAGATTGAGACGCCGGAGGTGAAGACGAGCGGCAAACGCGTGGAGGTGGAACTGCTGGACTCGTTGCGTGCCAATACGACCTATACAATAGACTTCTCGGATGCGATTGTGGACAACAATGAAGGCAATCCTTTGGGTGACTTTGCTTTTGCCTTTTCCACCGGCGAGACCATTGATACGCTTCAAGTGTCGGGCACGGTGCTTGACGCTTCCAACCTGGAACCGGTCAAGGGTATTCTTGTGGGCTTGCATTCCAATTTGGCAGATTCGGCTTTCACGACCCAGCCCTTCGTCCGCGTGGCTCGTACTGACAGCCGTGGACGTTTCACCATCCGGGGCATAGCACCGGGGGTGTATCATGCGTATGCCCTGCAGGATGTCGACCAGAACTTCATCTTCAGCCAGAAGAGTGAGATGATAGCGTTCTCGGATGACACGATACGCCCTTCATTTGACTTCCGTACCCGTCAGGACACGCTGTGGCTGGGAGCAGACAGCATAGCCATAGACACGATAAAGTCAGTGGAATACACGCACTTCATGCCTGACGACATCGTGCTCCGGGCGTTTACCGAACAGCCGACGACACAGTATATGGTGAAGCAGGAACGTACGGTGCCCCATAAGTTCTCTTTCTACTTCTCTGCACCGGCTGATACGTTGCCTCGCATCGAAGGGATGAATTTCGACGCCACGGATGCGTTTATCGTGGAGCATACGCCCAAGAATGACACCATCGACTATTGGATAAAAGATTCGTTGGTCTATAACATCGACACGCTGCGGATGCGTGTGACCTATATGGCTTCTGACACACTCAATCGCCTCGTGCTTCAGACTGATACGCTGGAGATGGCACCCCGTACGACCCGCCAGCAGATAGCCAAGCAGAAGGCGGACAAGCTGGCAGAGTGGGAGAAAGAACTCAAGCGCAAGTTGCGTCGTCGCAAGAAGAATGACTCGATACCTGTCGACACGACACCGCCCATCGAGTTTCTTAAGGTGTCCTCTGAAATGCCTTCCACGCTGGAGCTTTACCAGAACATAGATTTCACCTTTGACGAGCCTCTGGCGTCGATAGATACGGCTTTCATCCATCTGACAGAGACTGTCGACTCTGTGGAGGTGGATGCTCCTTTTGTCTTTCGTCAGAAAGCCGGCAAGCTCCGTTCTTACGAGTTGCTGGCAGAGTGGCATCCGGGGGCACAATACACACTCCGAGTGGATTCGATGGCTTTCACCGGCTGGTACGGGCTTTATACGAACAAGATGGAGCAGAGCATCAAGGTGCGGACTCTCGAAGAGTATGCCTCCCTGTTTATGAAAGTGCCCGAGGGAGACACCACAGTTGTCGTGCAGTTGCTTGACGGGCAGGACGCCGTGGTGCGTCAGGCGCGTTGGGCCGACGGGCGAGCAGACTTCTTCTTCATCAATCCCGGCAAATACTACGTACGCCTGTTCTTTGACCGTAACGGCAATGGGTCGTGGGACACCGGACTTTACGAAGACCATCGCCAGGCGGAAGAAGTGTACTATTATCCCCAGGCACTCGACTTGAAGGCACAGTGGGATGTGGAGCAAGACTGGAGCCTGCGGGCAACACCTGTCAACCGACAGAAACCGTTGGAAATCACGAAGCAGAAACCTGATGAGAAAAAAAGCGTGAAAGGGCGTAATGCCGAACGCGAACGCAAGAAAAGACAATAGCCTATGAAACGTATCCTTTTGTTGAGTATTTGCATGCTTGTAGCTTGGAGTCTCCGGGCGCAGTATGAAGCCGAGAACAAGGCCTTCAAGGCCGGCGAACGGGTCACTTATGACCTTTATTTCAACTGGAAATTCATCTGGGTGAAGGCTGGCACGGCTGAAATGGCTATCACCAACACGACCTACAATGGCGAACCGGCTTATCGCACGTATTTGCAGACCAAAGGCAACAAGCGGGCCGACTTTTTCTTTATCATGCGTGATACGCTGGAAAACATCATGTCGCAACGTCTGGTGCCTTATTACTTCCGTAAGGGAGCAGAGGAAGGCAAGCGTTACACCGTCGACGAAGTGCGCTACACGTATCGTGACGGAAAATGCCATGTCGACCAGTCACGGATGCGCCGGGGAGGGAAGACACGGACTGCCCATGACGTGAGCGACTATCCCGTCTATGACATGCTCAGCATCTTGGCACGCGCCCGTTCGTTTGACCCTACGGACTATGTGCCGGGGCAGAAGATACATTTCCCCATGGCCACTGGTACCAAAGTGGAGGAGCAGACGCTCATCTTCCGCGGACGTGAAGTCATCGAGGCCAATGACAAGCGTCGCTATCGCTGTTTGAAGCTTTCTTTTGTGGAGTATAAGGACGGCCGAGAGCAGGAAGTCATCACTTTCTTTGTCACGGACGATCTCAATCATCTGCCCGTGCGCCTGGATATGTATCTTAATTTCGGCAGCGCCAAAGCTTTCCTCACAGGCATAGAAGGCAACCGTCACCCGGTAAGTTCAAGGGTGGATTGATAAGAGTCCTTGTTGATGAAGCACGGAGGCACAGAGAATGTCTATATCTCTGTGCCTCCGTGTTTATGTTATGCACCTTCTGTCCAATAGCTCATCAAGGCCGGAATGGAGGTGTCCTTGAGCACCACGTTCTTCTGCGTGTCGAGCAGATAGAGGGTAGGCATGGCTTTGAGGTCGTAGAGCGGGGTGTCCTTCACGAGACATGAGGTGTCGGCGGCGATAGTCCATGTCTCGGGGAGTCCGGACGCTGTCTTGCGCCACACTTCGAGATTGCCTTCGGTGTAGACGGCGAGTACGTTTACCTCTCCTTTTTCCACTCTTTGTGCCAGCACGTCAGACTTCATCAGCTCCATCAGCGTCTCGTGGCAACCTTCACACTCCGGGTCGTAGAACACGAGCAGAAGCTCCTTGCCTGCTGTCGCACGGAGGGAGGAGGCGTTTTCTTTCGGGTAAATGATAAACTTGAAGTCCGTGGCTGGCGTGCCGACGCGGTTCATCGAAGCCAGTTTCATGCGGAACTCCAGTCGGCTCTTGTCGGCATAGCCAATGGCTTTCGAGCCAACGAACGGACGGACGAACTGTACGTAGAACTCTTCGTTGTGGAAGGGGGAATTGGGGTCATAGAGGTATTTTTCTGCTTGTGCGAGCAGGTAGGTGAATGCGGCGGGGTGAGGTTCAGCCCGGCGGACGAGCGAATCCAGCCCGGCTGTGAGGTCTTCAGGTACGGCTTGCGGGAAGAGGGCGATGAAATTCACGAAGCCTTGTTCGGCGATGTCCGGTTGGGCGAGCAGCGTGGTGTCGGCGAAGTCGAATTCTTCCCAATAGTGCTGGATGAGGAATGATAGTCGCTGTTCGGGTTCGGTCAGCATTTCGGGGATTTCGGGGAAGACGAAAGTCGTCTGCCGAGGTTTTTGCTCCTGGCTGCTTTGGCGGCTGTGGCTTCCGCAAGCGGTGAGCACGAGAACCAGGAGAAGCAGATGAATGGTTTTCATAGGATACATTATATTTAAATAGTTTATGATGGATTGTCAGTCGATGGCCCATGCCGGGTCGTGCGCACGGGTGTCTTCCGGACGGTAGTGGAGCGAGGCACTGTCGGGGATGGCGACGACGTAGTGGCGTCGCGTGCGGTTGTGCAGGGTATAGCCTTGTATCCAGGGATTGGCCTCCTTGAGTTGCCGCACCAGCACACCCTGGCTGCGGGCGAAGTCTGTGAGCGAAGTGATGGTACTGTCCACGTCCACGAGCCGGTAGTGCATGGGTGGATAGAGCTGGCTGCGCCGCAGGCAGAAGCCGAACCGTTTGGGCTGGGTGAACACTTCCTTCAGGGCCAGCAGGCGGAACATGTAGCGCGAAGTTTCGGGGTTGAGCCAGAGGTCGACAGCGGTGTCCACTCCCTGCCGGTTGAGCTCACGCGAGATACGTCCCTGTCCGGCATTGTAGCTGGCAGCAACAGTCAGCCAGTCGCCATATTTCGCGTAGGCATCCTTCAGGTAGCGGCAGGCTGCGCGGGTGGCCTTCTCCGTGTGGTAGCGTTCGTCGATGTAGGCATTGACTTCCAGCCCGTAGTCGCGGGCCGTGCCTTCCATGAACTGCCACAGTCCGCAGGCTTTGGCCGGAGAGCGGGCCAGCACGTCGAGGCTGCTCTCGATGGCCATCAGGTATTTGAAGTCGTCAGGCACGCCTTCTTCCTTCAGGATGGGTTCGACGACGGGGAAGTAGCGGTTGGCCCGTTTGAGCATGAGCAGGGTCGATGAGTGCATGTAGGTGAAGGCACATTGCTCGCGGTCCATCCGTTCGCGCAGGTCGGCACGGTCGAAGCGCACGGTGTCGCCGGCAAAGACTGTGTAAGCCGGCACATCGGGCGAGGCTGTGACCATCGGGAGTTGTGACTCGGGCTGCTCGTTGCCGCCTGTCGGCAGGCAGGCGTAAAGGGCAGGCAGTGCGGCGAGCACGATGCCCGCAATGAGGACGGCCACGGCCGTGCGGTGAAGCTTTTCCTGTTTCATGTAGAAGTATTTACGTTTGTTGCCTACAAATATACGGACTTTTCGCCTTACGTCGTCCATCTTTCCCGTGCGGGAGCTGTGATTTTATCGTTTGCGTGTGTCTTCAGCGGGGCTTGCGGCATGTCCTGAGTTATGAACGGTCACGTTAGGCTTTCGGAGGAGAGGAAAACCTTGCCGGTATGCTGGAAAAGCGTTCCCGGATAGCTGGGAAATCTTTTCGAGGTGACTGGGAAATTTTTTCGAAGTAGCTTTAAAAAGTAAAATCCTAATTTTAGTTTGTATAAACTTAGTCTAAGAATATACGTACTAAAGTTAGATTTGTGCATTCTTAGGCTAAGAATAAAGAATTTACGGGACTTCGACATTTTATTCCGGCGATTGCAGACTTTTTTCCCGGCTGTCAGAAGGATTTGTGCTCGCTATGGTGTGCGGGGCATGTAGGGAGGCGGCGGAAAGCCGGGAGAGAATCGGACTATGGCAATGACGGATGGGGTAAAGAGTTGTGCTCAGGTCTCCTTTTGGCACGCCCTTCGGAGCAGCTCGCTGATGGTCAGTCCCGTGACGGGATGAATGAGGTCGGGGGCTATCTCCGCCAGCGGACGGAGGACAAAGAGGCGGTCTGCCATGCCCGGATGGGGCAGGGTCAGTGCGGGAGTGGTGAGGCAGAGGCCGTCGTAGAGGAGGATGTCGATGTCGATGGGGCGGTCGGTGTAAATGCCTCCGGCGCTTTTGTGCGTGCGGCCGAGGTCGCGCTCGATTTGCTGTGTGCGTGCAAGCACCTCCTCCGGCGCGAGCGTCGTCTCGGCGCGGAGGGCGGCATTCAGAAATGTGTTGTCCGAGCAGAATCCCCAGGGAGCTGTCTCGTAAAACGACGATAGGGAAGTCACCTTCCCTATCGTGCGGTTGATTTCTTCGACGGCCCTGTGCAGGTTGTCCGCCTTGTCGCCCAGGTTGGTGCCCAGGCCCAGATAAATGGTTGCCATGCTTCGGGTGCGGGTTTAGTCGATGATGAGCATGGCGTCGCCGTAGGTGCCGAAGCGGTAGTCTTCTTCCAGCGCAACGTCGTAGGCGTGCATGATGAGGTCATAGCCTCCGTAAGCGGCTACGAGCATGAGCAGCGTGGAGTAGGGCAGGTGGAAGTTGGACACCATGGCGTCGGCCAGGGAGAATTCATAGGGCGGGAAGATGAACTTGTTGGTCCATCCTTCGTATTCCTTCAGGTGTCCGTCTGCTCCGACGGCGGTCTCGATGGCACGCATGACGGTCGTGCCCACGGCGCAGACGCGGTGTCCGCCATCCTTGGCTTCATTGACCAGTCGTGTGGCTTCAGCCTCGACGAACATCTGTTCAGAGTCCATCTTGTGTTTGGTGAGGTCTTCGACATCGATGTCGCGGAAGTTTCCCAGTCCGGCATGGAGGGTGATGTAGGCAAAGTTGATGCCTTTGATTTCCATGCGTTTCATGAGTTCACGGCTGAAGTGCAGTCCGGCTGTGGGTGCGGTCACTGCGCCTTCGTTGCGTGCGAAGATGGTCTGGAAGTTCTCTTCATCCTCCGGCTCGACAGGACGGTGTATGAACGTGGGGAGGGGCGGCTCGCCCAATGCGTAGAGAGCTTTCTTGAATTCGTCGTGCGGGCCGTCGTAGAGGAAGCGCAGGGTACGTCCGCGGGAGGTGGTGTTATCGATGACTTCGGCGACCATGGAGTCGTCTTCGCCGAAGTAGAGTTTGTTGCCGATGCGAATCTTGCGTGCAGGGTCGACAAGTACGTCCCAGAGGCGGAGTTCTTCGTTCAACTCGCGCAGGAGGAATACTTCGATGCGTGCGCCTGTCTTTTCCTTGTTGCCGTAGAGGCGTGCGGGGAACACTTTGGTGTCGTTGAAGATGAATACGTCCTTATCGTCAAAGTAGTCCAGAATATCCTTGAAGGTGCGATGCTCGATTTCGCCCGTTTTCTTGTGGACGACCATCAAGCGTGCTTCGTCGCGATGTTTGGCCGGATGGAGTGCGATTTTCTCCTCCGGAAGTTTAAATTTGAATTGCGATAGTTTCATGTATCTTCGTTTTTAATAGTTTATGCCGATGTGTGATGTTGTATCTCCTTCGTCAGGGGTTATTTCTTGCTGTTCGACCCAGGCTTCTATCTCGTCGAGCTTCAGGCAGTCCTCCAGCCGGACGTCACCGACCCGCGTGCGTTCGAGGGCCGTAAGGTGTGCTCCGCTGTGGAGGGCGAAGCCGATGTCGCGTGCCAATGCGCGGATGTATGTCCCCTTGCTGCACACGACGCGTATCCGGATGTCGGGCAGTGCGCAGTCCATCAGTTCGATTTCGTCGATGACGAGGGTCTTGGGCTTGAGTTCGACATCGCGTCCTTTGCGTGCCAGGTCGTAGGCCCGTTTGCCGTCGATCTTGCATGCCGAGAACGCAGGCGGCACTTGCTCGATGCTGCCGACAAACTGCCGCAGTGTCTCCTCCACCAGTTCGCGGGTAATATGCTCCGTGGGGTAGGTGGCGTCGATTTCCTTTTCCAGGTCAAACGACGGGGTCGTGGCTCCCAGGCGGATGGTGGCGACGTATTCCTTGGTCTGGTATTGGAACTCCTCGATGCGTTTGGTCGCCTTACCTGTACAAAGAATCATCACGCCGGTGGCCAGCGGGTCGAGTGTTCCGGCGTGTCCGACCTTCATTTTCTTCACGCCCTGCTTGCGGCAGACGAAATATCGGACCTTGTTTACTACGCCGAACGAAGTCCATCCATAGGGCTTGTTGACATAGATGATTGCTCCTTCCTTGAAATTCATGGGCACAGGTTTACAGGGTGAGTTCGTGTCCGCTCAGCAACAGGATGAGAATCACCGCACCCACGATAATGCGGTACCATCCGAATGCCTTGAAGCCGTATTTGGTGACAAAGGCAATGAAGAACTTGATGGCCAGCAGCGCGACGATGAAAGCCACCACATTGCCCACGATCAGTGCCGCGAGGTTTTCCCGCAGGATTTCCGTCCCTCCTTCCATAAAAAGCTTGGCCAGCTTGTAGACTGTCGCGGCAAACATGGTCGGCACAGCCAGGAAGAATGAGAATTCGGCTGCTGCCTTGCGGGTCAGCCGTTGGGCCATGCCGCCCACGATGGTGGCCATCGAGCGCGACACGCCGGGTATCATCGAGATGCACTGGAACAGTCCGATGAGGAAAGCCCGTTTCTCGGTCAGCTCCGTCTGCTCGCTTCCTTTGTTGAATATCCGGTCACAGAACAGCATGAACACGCCGCCTACAATGAGCATGACAGCCACGACCGTGACGCTCTCCAGCATGGCGTCGATGGCATCGCTGCACAGCAGGCCCAGCACGGCCGCGGGGATGAAAGCCACCAGCAACTTCCAGTAGAAATCATACTTGTGGAGGAGTCTCCGTACAAACGAAGCTCCTTCCGGTGCCGGCGTGCGGTTCAGGCGGAAGAACCGTTTCCAGTAGAGTATCACCACCGAGAGGATGGCGCCAAACTGGATGATGAACGTGAATGCCTTTACAAACTCTGTACTCTCTACGCCCAACACGTTTTGGGCAATAATCATGTGTCCTGTCGACGATACGGGCAGGAATTCTGTAAGTCCTTCGACGATTGCGATGACAATCGTTTCGAACATCGTTAAATCTTCCATGTTTACTTCTTGTTGTTATCTGACTCTTTTAATGACGATTCTTCTTTTCTAGGTCTGCGAATGACGGCGTATATCATAAATATGAATCCTATGAAGCTCACGATAGGAGCCACCTTGATGCGGCGTGTGCTGAATATCTCAGGATTGAATTGTGTTTCGGTCGAGCCGGCTCCTGACATCAGCAGGAAACCGATGATGACGACGGCCATTCCTGCAATGAGCAGGATGAAGTTTGTCTTGTCAAAAGCGAATTTTTGTCTGTCCATGATTACATATAATATAAAGAACCTGCACTCAGGCGAAGGTATTTGTTAATCGAGATATAGGCGCAAAGATAAGTGATCAGCAGGCCGAAGGCCAGCGTGGCCACTGAGACCCACAACATCGTCTCCGGCGTGATGATGGCCAGCAGCGAAGGTTCGTAATGGACCAGCGCGTAGGCAGCCGAGAGCAGCACGACGTCAGCCGCCATCCCCGACAGGAGGCCTACCCAGAAATTGCGCATGAGGAAAGGCCTGCGGATGAATGCCCAGCTGGCTCCCACCAGCTTCATCGTGTGGATGAGGAAACGTTTGGAGTAGATGGTCAGCCGTATGGTGTTGTTGATAAGTGCGAAGGAGATGAGCGTGAACAATGCAGCCACGCCCAGCAGTCCCGCGCTCAGCTTGCGGATGTTGGCATTGACAGAGTCCATCAGCCCTTCCCGGTAGTCCACGTCGGTCACGAGCTTGTTGTCCAGGATGCGTTTCTTTATCCACGCGACACTGTCCGCATTGGCGTATGCGGCGTTCAGGCGCAACTCGATGGACGGATAGAACGGATTGTCGTCGAGCAAGTCCGTCTGGTCAGTTCCCATAGCCTCGGTATATTCCTTCAAAGCCTGTTCTTTGGAGATATAGGCCGACTCTTTGACAAAAGCCTCCTTGTCCAGTTCTTTTTGAAGTTGCAAGATGGATTTCTCCGGGGCGTCGGCGTCGAGGAGGATGGAGAAGTTGAGGCTCTCGCGCACATAGACGGACAGACTACGGGCTGATAAAACAAAAAAGACCATCATTCCCAACAATATCAATACCATCGTCGTACTGATGCAGGAAGTGATGAACTGCATATCGAAAAGGCGTACCGTCTGTGTGTGTGGCATAAAGCGACTCTTTAGCTAAATTGGTGCAAAGAAACAAATTAATTGGATTAAAGGCTTTGTGTATTAAGAGGATTTAATAAAATAAGTGGTTGGCCGTCCGGATGGAGGGGTTGGGTAGCCTCGGTTCCGTACGCTTCAGATTCAATTATTTTCTAAAATCCCTATGACGGAAGCAGTATGCAGGACATGCTGGCGCAATCACCTGGTTATCAATCTTTGAACAGAGCGGACAGAAGCCCTAAAGGGAAAGCGAGGGCCGGACCTAGGGTAGCCGACCACGGAAAGGAGGCCGTCCGACCTTACCCTAGGTCCGGCTCCCGCCAGCCCTTTAGCCGCCTGCCGGACGGTAGTTGTTTTGTGAATATATTTGGATGGAAGAAAAATATTCCTGGAACAAAAAAAGCCCCGTCGACTGCTTGTTGGAGAGAGTCGGCGGGGCAAAAGCGAATTGTCTAATTAATAAAGGATGGCGTTTATAATCCCAGTAGTTCTTTTACTTTTTGAATCATGTGGTCGCCGCGCAGGTCGATGGCTATCAGTTTGCCTTCCGGGTCGAGCAGGAAGGTTTTGGGGATGGCTGACACGCCAAGGTCGCGTGCTGCGGGAGAGTTCCAACCGTAGAGGTCGGAGACGTGTACCCAGTCGGGCAGATTCATGCCCATTGTGGGGATGGCATCGGTCCAGGCCTTTTTCTTGTTGTCAAGCGAGAAGCTGACGATGACGAATTTGTCCTTCACGCTGCGTGTCTCGTTGTAAAGCTTGATGACAAAGGGGATTTCACGTCGGCACGGTCCGCACCAGGAAGCCCAGAAGTCGAGCAACACGTATTTTCCGCGGAAGTCTTTTAATGTCAATTTCTTGTTGTCAGCCGTCGGCATGGTGATGTTGGGCAGTTCAGAACCTATGCCAATGTTTTTTGCCAGAACGGCGTTGGAGAAAGCTTCCTCGTAAGGGTGGCCGTCCAAGGCCGGATTCATGCTTTGGCGCAGTCTGTTTGCTTCGTCGAAGGAGATGGTGTAGAGCAGTTCCTTCTGCATCATGAGGGGTGACAGCGGAGAGTCGTTGTGTTCCAGCAGGAAGCGCATGCGGGCCAGATGGGTTTTGAATTTGGCTTCTCCGCCTATGCGTGTGCGGCTTGCTATGCCTTCCTTGGAGTCGATCCAGGCCACGGGGTGTATCTGGCTGAACTGTCTGAGCGAGTCCATCTGGATGCGTGTACACTGTTCGCCAATCCGTTTGTAGGCCTCATACAAGTCGTTGGTGGGTGTGCCTGTGGCATGTGCTCCGTTTGGATAGGCGGCGTCCATGTGGATTTTGACCGTACCCGGTTCGACAAAGAAGGCTGTGTTGCCATTGTCGAATCCCGTAAGCAGGTAGATTTCGGATTGATGGCCGTCTTTGAGCTGATGTCTGATGACGAAACTGTTGCCGTTGACCGTGGCTGAGTCGACGAGTATGGGAAGTTCCATTTCATTCATCCGGTTTAGATAGACTTTTTGGATGTGGGCATCGCCATGGCAGAGCTTGGTGTTGCTGAATGTGCCTTCGATGATGCATGTTTCTTGGGCTTGTGACAAGGACGTGCACCCGAAACATGCGAGTAATATGAATGATAGTTTCTGTAACATAGGATGGTGTGGTTAAGGGGTTCTGTTATTCATAGGATTCTATGCCTTCAGCAATGCGCGTGACTTTGTTTACGAGGTCATCACCGTGCAGTTCGAGGCTGATGATGCGTCCTTGGGGATTGATCAGGACCGTGTAGGGCAATTTCTTGACTTTGTAAAGTTGGGCCGCTTTGGACTTAAATCCTTGCAAGGTCGAGAGGTGGTGCCAGTGTGGGTCGTTCATGTCCAGGCGGGTGATTGCCTCGGTCCATGCCTGCCGGTCGGTGTCGAGCGAATAGCTCAGGATGGCTACTCTGCCGAATTGGTTGGCAGCTTTCAGGGCGGCTTTCAGGCTGCTTATTTCGTCGATGGAAGCCTGGTCGTTTGAAGCCCAGAAATGGATGATCACGTAATTGCCTTCCAGGTCGGTCGATGACAGTCGTTTCCCTTCCACGTCTTTGCCTGTGATAATCGGGCTTTGGGAACCGGACTTGAGGTCTTCGCTGTAGGAGAAGCTGAGCATTTCTTCGTAGAGAGGATGCTTTTTCATGCTTTCCGGAATCGCGCAAAGGATGTCCCGCTCCATGGTGTAGGCGGAGAAGAAATCGCGGCAATAGTCATTGACCATCCACACGGCGATGGGTTCATACAGGTTGGCTGCGATGAAGTCGAGCACATCCAGTCGGGCCAGTTCGTTCTGCCGGTTGCGTTCGGTGTCCACATAGTGTTGCATGACTACGGGATTGGCTTTGATGTCGGCAGGAAGCGATGTTTTGTAAGCCTCAAGTTTTTGTTGGGCGTTTTGCCGGCCTCGGGCATCGATGTCTTTTAGCTGGTTATAGACTTCGTTGTTGTGCGAGCCTGTGACGCGTGCTTTTTCAGGGTTTTGGGCGTCGATTCCCGTGACTGTGAGTTCGGCCGGGTCGAGAAAGAATGTCAGTGTCCCGTTGGGAAATCCGCTCAGGTAGACCTTTTCCACTCTTTCGGGTACGGTCCCTTCGAAAGTGAATTTGCCTCGCTTCACTTTGGCTGAATCCAGTGTGATGGTATTGCCGAATTCGTCATCGTAGGTGAGATATAGTTGTTTGACGTCCTTCCGTGAGTCGTCGGATATGTCTCCTGTGAGCCGGAAGGTATCCTGTGCATGAGCATATAGTCCAAGGCTGCATGCCAGAAGGAAGAAAGTAAAGGTTTTCATATAGTCAATGTTAAAAAGATGGTCGTAGTGATGTTTATATTACTGCTGTTCTAATGTGCGGGCTATGAATTGTTCCAGGGCATCTCCTTTTAGTCCGGTGGCAATGATGTTGTTGGAAGCATCAATGACAAACATGGCCGGCACGACACTCACACCGTAGAGGCTGGCCACGGGACATTTCCAGCCTTTGAGTGACGACACTTGTATCCACGGTAGCCCGTCCTTGGCGACAGCATCGGTCCAGCGTCGTTTGTCGGTGTCGAGCGAGACGCCGATGATTTCGAGTCCCTTGTCCTTATAGGCGGCATAGATTTCCTTCAGTTTGGGATTGTTCAGGCGGCAAGGCCCGCACCAGGAAGCCCAGAAGTCTACAATCTTGATTCGTGCCTCGACCGAGCTGAGGGTTATGGATTTTCCATCAGGCGTGTCGAGGGTGAAATCAGGAGCCGGCTTGCCCGTGGTCGCCGCGTCCAGTCGTTTGGCCCGCTGGGCGAGCATTTGTCCGTAAATGCTCTTTTGTGCTTGCGGCCCTAAATCTGCATATTGCTCCAGGCTGCCAGCCGCATCAAGTTCGTTCTGGCAAGTGAAGGTGTAGACGATGTAGGCTTTGAGCACGTCGTCGCGTGAGGCAAGAAATTGGCGGATTTGTTCACCGCTTTCTTTCCGATAGGCTTCCAGCCGGTCATTGGCCGCACTGGCGCTTCTGAATTTGGACTGTGCTTTTAGCTGTTCGAATATCTGCTGGAGGGAGTCGCGCCGCGTGCTGATGGTCTGAATGTTATTCAAATAGCGCAGCCAGTCGGCCTGAAGCCCTTCTCCCCGGATATACGAATCGTTGCCGTTGCTCAAGCAGGCTTCATAGGTGTGTCCAGGTTCGGCGAAGAAGAAGAAGCCTCCGCTGTAGTTCTCAAGTATGATTTGAACGCCTGTCGGCTCTTTGACCATGCCTTCCAGCGTGAACTCGGAAGACTCTTTGAAGTCAGTTGTGGCAATGGTATCGGTTTGCGTCTCATTGACGGGAACGATCATGAGCAGACGTCCGGAACCGATACCTTTGACGATGCCGTTGACTTTGACAGGCTGTTGTGCGGTCAAGCACAAGTGGCAGCACAAGCCTGCCAAGCATAGCAAAAGTGTTAAGTGTCGCATAATGTACAGTGGTTAATGAAATCAATCAATTTGATACTGCAGTTCGTTACAGAATTGCAGGTCGACGATGTTGTCGAAACCTTCGTAAAATTGTTCCTCGAACTTTTCGTCGCGGTCGCCGGCTGACGTGATTTTGATTTCTGCCACGGCGCCTTCCGAGCCACGGTTAAGGCCAATGTTAAGGTAACGGTAGAGGTTGCCCCAATAATAGTAGTCGTCGTTTTGCTTGAACTTCAAGACGGATACTTCATAGCCTGCCGGGGCTTCGTAAATGATGCTCTTGTCGCCGTTGGACACATTGTAACGGTAGACCGTGGAACCATCGGCGTAGAAGAAAAAGTCGAGCGAAAGTGATGCATTGTAGACGATAGGCGTGCCTGGTTCAATGGCAAGGCCGGGCAAGGAGATGGTGTCGGCAGTGAAAGGCGACTGATTTTCCTCATTTCCGGCAGCACGTGTCTTTCCTCCTTCGTTTTCTTCAAGGCGGCACATCAGGTTGCGCTGGTGTGCAGGGTCATAGAAAATGAAGCGCACGTCGTTGGCTTGTTGGAAACCGCCGAAATTGTTTACATAAGCGTAGACAGGTTGCATGCCTTGTAAGGATGCCAGTACGTCGGGGTCGACTTGACTGTCGAGCACAGGTGTGCTGAGCACGGCGTCTTCGCGATTGGCCGTATCGAAGGGCGGAATAAAGTTTGTTCCGCTAAATGTGTTGTGAATAAATCGTTTCCCTTTCTCATCCCAAAATACATAGTAGCTGTACGACATGACTCCTGTCCCTATTCGATATTGGTCGGGCATCAAGTGTGAAGTGTTCTCGGTGGTGGTTCCGGGCTCATAGAAGCGGAATAGGCTGCGTGAGGTGTAAAAGCGGCCGTCGTTGCTGATGAGAGCTCTGAAGTCGTAGCCGTTTCCTGACGGGCAAAGGTTTATCAGCGTTTTGGCAATGAACAAGTTTGACCCTGCCACCGTGGGAGGCATCACGAAGTAGTTGTCGTATTTCCGTTTCAGTCCGAAGGGATTGTAGACTTCAGCAGTGCCGTCTGTTTTGAACACAGCCAGTTCGGCTCCTCGTGACGGGGCATCCATGCGATAGCTTAACACGCGGGCGTTTTTGAACGGCTCGTGTAGATTGGGGTCAGTGTTGGCTTTTTCAAAAGCGTCGAGTGTAATGCTGGGTTCATTGCCCACCGTCTCCACATTGCCTAAACACATGTTGTTGACAGAGTTTCCGTGAAGCACGAACAGGCTGTTGGTGTACCATTCGCGTGTTCTGACATCAAGGCGCGTGAAATAAGAGATGTCAGTCGCACGGTCTCTGATTTCGAGAATGACGGAATAGGTCACTTCGCCGTTTTGTGGGATTAAGACATCCATGTAGCCCGGCGTGTAGAGCGTGTCGCGCACGTTTTTTCCATTCCAAGTGTAAGACCTGTACCAGAAATATTCCATTTCGTTGGCTTTGTCAGGTGCGGAGAATGTAGGATTGACAGTGATACGTTCGGTGGTGGTGTCGGCCTCTCCTGTTTTCATGTAGTCGATCATCCATCCGTTGAGTCCGCTGTATGCCTCGGGAGTGAAACTGAGCGTGTCGACACTGTTGATGTCCTCGAAATGGTAACTGTAATTGCCTTTGTCCTCATAGCAGCTGCCCAAGGTGATAGCACTTAGCAGGATGAGGCCTGAGAATATATTTTTCATAATGTGTTTCCTCTTTAGATTAAATAGTAGTGTTATTTATCCTTGCCTGAATCTCCGTTCTGCGGGAAGACGATTTCGCTTGGGAATGTGAAATCGTAGGCATCAGGATTTTTGTTATATTCCTCGATGAACAAATCATGACAAGCCCGGATTTTCTGCATGGCTTCATCCTGTGAGATCATATAATCCCAGGAAAGTCCGCCCATGTAATCGTTGCCCACCGGGAACATTTCAGCCAAGGAAAAGTTGTCGGCGCCTCGTGCTTCAAGCAATGTTTTTATCATGAATCGGTACTTGCTGTCGGAGTAAGTTCCATAGTAGTCATCCATGAAGATGGCGGTCGGTACGCCTCCTTCCGGAGTGTTTGTTGGGTAATTGACCCACCAATAGGGCTCTGCGAATTCATATTCGTCCATCATGTCAGCATATAACGGGATAGAGAAACTGGAAGCCGCGTAGGAGAGAGAACTTCCTTGTTGGAACTGTTGGTTCATGTAATTGGTCAGTGCCGTGACGGCCTTCTTGTTCACTGCCTTCATGTTTTCTTCCGCAAATTCTTCGCTTTCGTTGGCTGTCGTTATTCCGTAATTACTACAGTAGTAGCCGAACACCGTGTGATTGTATGTTCCCATGTAATGTTCCTGCATTTCGCCCCAGTAGTAAGGCTGGTCGTATGTGCCGTCCCATCCGCTTACTTGGATGAGAGGAATATCAATGTTCTTTTCGGCATCAGGATGCTCATAGTAGTAAGTGCGTATGGAGTCTACGGCTGCGATGTTGTAGATCTCGGCATTTGACAACTCTGCGTCTGTGTAGTACTGGTCATTTTTTGTCACCTTGGCAAGGAAGATGAATTTTTCTTTTGTCCAGGTGCCATAATAAGGTTCTACATTGATCCAGGCATCAGGCCGTTCATACGTCTCTTGGGAGTAGATGGTGAAATAGGCCTTTTCTTCCACGCCGTTGTCGATTTGATTTTCCGGGGATTCATTGTCGACAGAGAGTTTTACAGCATATTGTTTGTTGTTTTCTGCCGGTCGCAACACTTTGATGATGACGTTGATTTCTGTTTCTCCTGCAGGCATGATGATGTCGGGTATTTCCACCTCGGCTTTTTCATAGGAGTCCACAGCTTCTTCCTTTAGCACCACTCTGCGGTCTTGTTCCGAAAGATAGCCCAGCGTTTTCAGTTTGATGGGGACACTCAAGAAAGTCGAATCTCCCACCATGTAATTGGCAAAGTTGACCGATGCGGTGAATTCGTTTTCTTCAGTATAGTTAAAATAGATGCCGTCAGAGTCGGCCGCATAGAAGGGAACTTCGTTTTCGTTGCATGAAGTTAGGCAGGCGGCAACTAATGTTAATAGGGCATATAATTTCTTCATATCGTTATCTGTTTTTTTATTCTTGTATAAGTGTAGAGGAATACTCTTTTCAAGAATATGCCTCGAAAGGATTTTTATTGTTCGCTCGCATCTCCATTATTTGTATCAGACATGCTGTCGGTCCATCCGTATTCCTTTTCTGCGTCGGGCAACGGGAAGACATACTGTCTGGCTGTCATGCCGCTGGCAATCGGGCAGTTGAGGTAGGTACTCATTTCGTGGAGCTTGAGGAAGTGGAAATACTGACCTTCGGCATAAAAATCTTTGCGATACTCCAGGTTGAGCGCTTCGAGCCGTTCTTGTTCGTTGATAAATGAATAGTTGTACGACCGTGAGATACCTCTTTTTTGGCGTACTTCATTGATGTAATCAGCAGCCGTATTCAGAGGAGAACATTCGCACATGATGTAATACATCTCGGACAAGCGTATCAAAGGAAGCTCTTGATCCTCGTTTGTGATGTATTTACGGGAAATGGCTTCATTGGTGTCGTCATATGTCAGGAAACCTTCGTTCCGGCGTGCACGCATGTCGTTGCTGCCCACGCCTGAGGTCTCGAAGATTTGTGCCAGCTTCGTCTGAGTGAGCGAGAGTTGTGTGTTGAATGTCGGTCCTACGGCCCACAATGAACTGTACGTATCGGACATCTCATAGATGTTGATGGCGAAGATGGTTTCACCAAACAGCGCAGGGCTGGTGCGGCAGTTGTCCATCAGGCCGAGCCCGCAGTCGTTGATGACCTCTTCAGCATAGGCCAAGGCGCTGGCTTTGTCGTTGCGGTAGTTGCAAACACGGGCCATGAGGGCTGTGATGGCATAGTAGTTCAAGCGAAAACGCCGGTCGCTGTCGGCCAGTGACGTTCCCTTTTCGAAGTTTAGCAGCTCGCGGGCAGTTGAAAGGTCTGTCAGGATGTTTCTGACGATTTGATTGGCCGGGAGCAACGGCTGACGGCTGGCATCGGCAACGAGGCGATAAGGGATGGAAAGGGCCGTGGAGTCAGAACGATAGAATGGCCCCCACAAGCGCAGCAGGTCGAAATGCAGGAATCCTCTCAAGGCCAAGGCCTCGCCCCGTATCATGTCGCGTTCTTCTTCGGAACGGATGACTCGTTCGCCGTTTTTGTCAAGCCATGACAGCAAGTTGTTGGCGTTGGCTATGAGGTTGTATGACGAACTCCACATGTTGGCGAGCACTTGCTTGCTGTTGTACGTTTGGTTTTCTTCGTCGTATTGGAATATGACGGACGGGTCAACCTGCTGTCCGCCGGGAGTACGGTCATAGTATTGCACCATTTTGTCCAGTTGGCCAAAGGTGTAATTGGCACCATAAGAATTTTGGTTTGTCATGGCTATGTAAATACCAGCCAATGCGCTTTGGAATCCGGTTTCCGTCTCGAACAAGTCTTCCGCTTTAACATCGGTCTTTGGGCTGATGTCAAACCAGTCAGAGCATGCGCTTAGAAATAAGGATAGCGCCGTGCAGCATATAATAGTTAGTTTATTGGTTTTCATAAATTCATAGAGTGTTATGTCGTTATTTGAAAATGATGGATAGAGTCATGGTGTAAGAGCGTGCAAACGGATAATCAAGTCCGCGTTCCATTTCGATGGTTGACCAGCGGGCCAGGTCCGTGGTGTTGAAGTTGAGGTTGAGCGCACTGATGCTGCACTTTCTCAGGAATGCATATTTGTCGTCGCGGAAACGGTAGCCGACTGAGATGCTTGACATGTTGAGCTCATTGTCGTCCATGATGAAACGGGTGCTTTGAGGAGTCTGTGAGCCTTCTCTGTTCAGAGCTTTGTAGCGTACGACATCGCCGGGTTGCAGCCATCGGCTGGTCAAGGCACGGCGGTCTGTGTTGTAGGCGATGTTTCGGTTCTCAAGCTTGTCCACGAGCGTGGAGTTGTAAGCAATGCCGCCCCATTTGTAGGTCATGTTCATGGACAGCGAGAAGTCGCCCCAGTTGAAGGAGGTGTTGATGGCACCGCTCACTTTGGGGTTGGTGTCGCCGACAGGAACTTTGTCCAGGGCATTCCAGGTGAAGGTCTTTTTCCCGTCGCGCGTCAAGTAGACTTCCTGGCCCGAGGAGGGGTCGATACCCAAGGAACGAACCGTGTAGAGGGTCGTTGTGGAGTGTCCTTCCTGATAAGTGGGCAGCGGAGCGGCCTCGCTGGCCAGTTGCTCTTCGTTCAGTGCTTGTAGCCAGTTGGAGATTTTGCGGATTGTGTTCTTGTTATGGTTGGCGTTTACGCCCACAGTCCAGAAAATCTGCCGTTGAAGATCTTGGAAGGCAATCACATTCAGCGATACGTCGAAACCCTTGTTTTGCAGTTCTCCCGCGTTGACGGTCTGTGAGGAGAATCCGGTGGAGGGAGCCAAGTCATACTGGACAAGCATTTCGTTGGTGATGTTGTTATAGTAGTTGAAGCTCATGTTTATCCGGTTTTTCCAGAATCCTAGATCCACACCCAGGCTCAAGTTGTTCACGGTCGACCAGTTCAAATCGGAATTGTTGAGGCCTTGCAAGAGGGCACCAAGAACATTGAACGAGGTGTAAGGCTTCATGCTGTTGCTGAATGAATAGAATTCGATGGCTTGATAGGGTTCATAGTTTTGCGAGCCGGTCACACCGTATGATGCGCGGAACACGAGGTTTGACACGCGGCCTTCAAGCCATTTTTCCCGATAAGCGTTCCAGCGGACACCGGCTGACCAGAACGGCTCCATGCGGTTGTCCGAGCCAAAGCGTGACGACATGTCGGCACGGACGTTGAAGTCAAACGAATATTTGTTGTCGTAGCTGTATGAGAACTGTCCTGTCAGTCCCATGGCGCGTGAGGTCTCTTCCGAACCGGCTGGACGGGTGTCTGTGTCGTAACCGAAGATGTAGTCGTCCATGTGTTCGTCCGGATAGCCCCGGCCGACAAGGTCGACGCTGTTGTTGGTGTCTTCATTGACTGTCCAGTTACCGAAGAGGCTGACCAGGTGTTTGTTCAGCTGCCAGTTATAGTTGATGCCGAGGTCAGTCGACCACGAGGTCAAGTCTCCGGTGCTCTTTTCATAGCGTCCTCTGCGGGTCAGGTCTTGCTCGTCGTCAAATTCTGTCAGGCCTGCAGGATAGAATGCTTCCGTACGGGCCATGCCTCGGGTGTATGACAAGTTGGCGGTGAGACGCAGGTTTTTCAATAGCATGTATTCAGCGTTGAGCTGTGCGGCGATGTTGATGTTGTTGGTCTCGTTGCGTGCCTTGAATTGTGAGTCGTAGAGCGGGTTGTAGATGGTTCGGTTTGAGACACCGGAACCCAGTCCTTTGTCGTCAAGCACTTTTTCATATTCGCCGTCGGCATTCTTCATCTGATAGTAAGGGTTGGCTTCTGAATAGCTGGAGAACGAGCCGTAAGGTGAATTCTCTCCGTTGCTTTCGGTCAGGGTCAGGTCTGCTCCTACGGTCAGGTCGTTCTTTTGGTACGACATGTTCAGGTTGACACTTTTGTTCGTGTTGGACGAACCTTTCATGACGCCCGGAGTAAATCCTGCGTTGACTCCCAAGGTGTAGCGGAACACGTCCGTACCTCCTGCGGCGGTGAGAGAATGGTTTTGGACAAAAGCTGTGCGCAGGGGCTGTGAGAGCCAGTATGTGTCGACGCCGGCAAGCACGTTGCGCTTATACCGGTTGTAGTTGTTCATTTCCGTGTTGTTGGTCGGGCTATAGATGCCAGCCATCCATTCGAGCTCCAGCTTTTCGGCTGCGTTACATAAGTTGTAGTCTGTCAGGTCCGGGGTTTGCACGGTGAAGTTTCCGCTATAGGACACGGACAAGGCTCCGTCCGGTGCTATTTTGGTCTCTACGACGATGACGCCGTTTGCGGCTTTCGAACCATAGATAGCTGTGGCTGCTGCGTCTTTCAGGATGGTGATGTTTTCGACGCGTTCAGGGTCGAGATTGAGGACTCTGCTGATGGGCACGATAAATCCGTTGAGGACAAACAACGGTACATTGGGGCGGCTTGACACGTTGTCCAGCATAAGCTCCATGCTGGTGGCTTCCGAGTTTAAGTTTCCTAAACTTTGATCTCCACGGATCTGGAAATCCATTTGGGCATTGGGGTCTGAGCCGCGGTTGTTATTTTGTACGATGCGGAAGCTGGGGTCGAAGAACTGCAGGCCGCGCAGGATGTTCGTCGGACTCACTTTGCGCAGTTCGTCACCTTTCACGGTGACATAGTTGCCGGTAAAGCTGTTCTTGCTTCGTTTGCTGATACCGGTCACGACCACTTGGTCCATGTCGACGGTGTTGGCCTTCAGGGTGATTTTCAGGTCGCTTTCCGGTCTGAGGATTTGCACGGACTGGCTTTTGTATCCGATGTAGGACACTTTGATGGACTGTTTGCGCGGGACGTTGATGGTGAATTTGCCATCGGCGTTGGTCACACACCCCATGCCTGTGCTGTTGCCGCTGCCGTCGGTGATGATGATGGTGGCACCGATGAGCACGTCGTCGACGTCTTCGCCACGCACCACGCCCTGCACGGGAATCATCTGTCCGACTTCATTGTCACTGACGCCGGCCGGCTCGATGTAGATGTGGCGTCCCGGCTCGTAGCGTAGATGCACGTTTTGCTCTTTGAGCAAGTCGCGCAAGATTTCATCCAGAGGTTTGTCGGTCGCGTTGATGGTCGTTGGTTGGTCGATGCCTAGCAATGTGACGCCTTGCAGGTTTATCTTCACTTTAGCTTGTTGGGCTATTCGTTCGATGATTTTGCTTAGAGGTTCATTACTGATGCGAACACTGATTTTTTCATTCTTGTAGGCTCGCTCTTGTGCTACGTTTTGTGCCATCAGAGTGTCTGTCATGCCAATACTTGTGCACAGACATAAACTCAAGATGGGAACTAATCTTTTGAATTTTCTCATCTCTCAGAGGTTTTTTAGGTTAAAATGTTTTTTTTATTCTTTTAGTCTATGATGTGATGGATGCCCGGAAGGCATGGGGTTATTGCATGAGTGAATCAAGGATTGCAGCATACTCTTTGTTCAGATTATACTTTTCCTTGTATTCCTTTAGATAAGGTTCCACTTTTTCGATTTCTTTTCCGTTGCGGATGTAGTTCGAGAGTATCAGGAACAGCGTTGCGTCGCGTTGGTTCCCATCGAAGAAAGTCGACAGTTCCTTGTATAAGCCTTCCAGGGAATTGGGCCGGGTGTAGGTCTTTCCTGCGGCGTGTGCTTCCTTCGTGCGTTTATAGAAGCAATACAAGATGAGGAATTCGCTATAAGGCATACAGCGCAACGAAGCGAGGTCGGCACGGGGCTGGTAGTCATTGATGATGTTCCAGTAGTCGCCGATGCCTTGTTTCTCGATAGGCACATGACGGGTATCTGCATACAGGGGCGGATATTCGATGTAAGAGCCATAGACGATGGCTTCGTATTCGGCATAGAGGTAGTTGAGGAAGTCGGCCGAACAGTGTGAGGATTCCAGCTTTATGAGCTTGTTGGCTTTTTCCCAGAACGTTTGCGATTCGCGAAAACGGTCGGCCGGTTTTGTGTCGATGGCGATGCAGGCCAGTAATTGTGTCTTGTAACGCATGGACAACTGGACTTGCTTGAGGTCGCGGCGCAGGTTGTTTTGCTTGACAGCGCGTTCGCTGCCGCTGAGTTTCACATCCTCCGGACGTCCGTTTTCTCCATACCGGATGGTTGCATGCAGGCTGTCGCCCGGTTGCATGACGAACTGTTCGCGCCCGTTCACGATGAGGGTGACTATGTCGTCTGTCTCGAACTCATAGACGTGGCTCTCTCCTGGGTTATTGTGAAATTCGGCTCTGATGAAAGGTGTCTGCACGCAGTCGTAGTAAATCATCTCTCCCCGGTAGTCGTAAATTTGACAACTAAGCGTTGTCTTCACCTTTTCATTTGCCTGGATGCTGAGCAAGGGCAAAATGAGAAGGATGAGCAAAAGAAATTTTTTGTTCATAAGCTGAAGGTTTTAGGTTTGAAAGTATAATGAATAATGATTTAGCTGCGAATGCGCTTACGTTTGATAACGGATACGACGACCTGTTCCGTTTGCATGATGCAACGAAAGAAGGTATATCGGAAAAAAAAGATTTGCGTATGGAAAAAAGGATGGGAATGGATGCCTGACGGCTGTTGTAGGTAGCTGTGATGGTTCGAAGATGAGGTGTTATTAAAAAATCCCTCCCCTCCCCTATTGTAGGCGTAATTGCTTTGCTTTTAGCTTGATAGCTCTTCGTGGCAAAGGCTTTGTCCAGTAGTCGCTTGTGTTTTGAATTCTCTCTGTTCATGGATTTGAGATTTGTAGTAGGCCAAAGGTACGTATAAATATAGGAAACTTACAAATTATGATTAAGGAAATGTAGGGTACTGGAGAGTGTTTTAACATTTGAGGGCTTTAGGGCTTGCGTGACCGTTCTGATGTTTCCTATATATAAAGGTGTGTCGGAGGCAGGATATGTCGTGATGTGTGAATTAAGAAGCTGTTTTGAGTTTCTACAAAAAGTTTTTCCCTGCCTGGCATAAATCAGAAAATCGTCTCAAAGCCTAATGAACCGATTTGGGTTCAATGAATATATCCGGCAATTTCTTTGACGCGGATGACGCGGATGACGCGGACGACGCGGATTTGTAATTCACAGGTTCGGCATCATGACAGAAATAATCCGTGTTTTCCGCGTCATCCGCGTCGAAAGAATAAATGCCGGATGGTATAAACTAATTATGAGCATCTACTTATACATATTATATACGACTGTGGTATGGGACGGGATGGTGAAGAAGAGGGCGTGCCATGCGGATTCTCATCCGGACGACACGCCCTCCCGGGTCTGTATGAAGGTTATTTTTATTCTACAGCTTCCCCTTTCAGCGTAGCTGAGCTGGCATCCGTGATGCGCACGTTGACGAAATCGCCGATGCGGTGTGTGCCGCGGTCGAACACGACGACTTTGTTTTGCTCCGTGCGGCCGAAGAGCTGTTCTTTCGAGCGTTTCGACACGCCCTCGACCAGCACTTCATACGTGCGGCCGATGCAGCGGCGGTTGCTTTCGGCCGAGAGGCGGGTCTGGAGTTCGATGATTTCGTTCAGTCGGCGTATCTTCACTTCCTCGGGCACGTCATCGGGAAGGTGTTTGGAGGCGTATGTGCCGGGGCGTTCGGAGTATTTGAACATGAAGGCCGAGTCGTAGGCACATTCTTCCATGAGCGAGAGTGATTCGCGGTGGTCTTCCTCCGTCTCCGAGTGGTAGCCGGAGAAGATGTCCGTGCTCAGGCCGCAGTCGGGGATGATGCGGCGGATGGCTGCCACGCGGTCGAGATACCACTCGCGGGTGTATTTGCGGTTCATCAGCTTCAGGATGCGGTTGCTGCCGCTCTGCACGGGCAGGTGGATGTGGCGGCAGACGTTCGGCACTTCGGCGATGACGCGGAGGGTCTCGTCGCTCATGTCCTTGGGGTGTGAGGTCGTGAAGCGGATGCGCACGCCCGGGGCCGACTCGGCCACGCGGCGCAGCAGGACGGGGAAGGTGACGATGTCGCTTCCCTGTTCGAAGTGGTAGGAGTTCACGTTTTGTCCCAGCAGGGTGATTTCCTTGTAGCCTTTCTGTACGAGGTCGGCCACTTCGCCCAGGATGCTCGCCACGTCGCGGCTACGTTCGCGTCCGCGCGTGTAGGGGACGATGCAGTAGTGGCAGAAGTTGTTGCACCCGCGCATGATGCTGACGAAGCCCGACACGTGCGTGCCGCAGATGCGCGAGGGGATGACATCGCGGTAGGTCTCCGTCGTCGACAGTTCGACGTTGATGGCCTTTTCGCCGGTTTCGGCCGATGCGATGAGGTCTGGCAGGGTCAGGTAGGCGTCGGGACCTGCCACAAGGTCGACGTGATGATGGGCGATAAGTTCGTCCTTCACCCGTTCGGCCATACAGCCCAATACGCCGATGATGAGTCCGCCCTTCTTCTTGCGCAGGGCGTTGAGCGCTTCCAGCCGGTTCAGGATTTTCTGTTCGGCGTTGTCGCGGATAGAGCATGTGTTCAGAAACACGGCGTCGGCGTCTTCGAGCCGGTCGCACACTTGGTAGCCGGCCATTTTCATCACCGAAGCCACGACTTCGCTGTCTGCCACGTTCATCTGGCAGCCGTAGGTCTCAATGAACAAAAGTTTGTCCGCAGTTGCAGATTTTAAGTCTGCTCCTTGTTCTTGCGTCATGATGTAATATGATTTTTTGAAGTTAATGCGCACCGGCAGTCACGAAAGGACAGCATGGCTGTCTGACTCCTGGTGGGCATGGTTAATGGATTTGATTTGCCTGCAAAGATAATCACTCGCGGGCAAACCTCCTTCAAAAAAGCGCCTTTTCGTGGTTTGCCTCTCTGCCGCCTTGCTTACGGATAGACAGTCAAAACGGGTTCTTACTGCTAATTCATAACCGTAATGCCTCTTGAAAGTGTGATTTTAATAGCGTCTAATTATTAATTAATATTAAAAGGTTGAAGATTATGACTTCAAAACTTGACTTAATGACTTCTATTTTGCAATTTTGAGACGTGAAAAAACATTAGATTTTTTCATAGTTAAGGTTTAGGTTAAAGATTAAGGACAGGGAGCTGGGAAGTTCCCTGTTTTTATGTGCCCGTTTGTGTCATGCAGCGGGTTCGAATGGGAGAATGTCAATCAGGAAAATCCGACACCGAGACGCGGAGAAGATGGGTTATAAGTCAGAAAATAAATACGTTGTGCGTGGGGTTCTGTGTGCTTAATCTCGATGCTGAATCCCGTCTGACCACGGAAAGGAGGGTAGCCGACAGCGGAAAGGAGTCCGTCGTCGGCTACCCTCCTTTCCGCTCATGGACGCCCTTAAGGGACAGTCCGGACCGGATTCGGCGCTTCCGATGTCCGGCTTTTGTCCTGTGTGGAGGGAGGATTATTTGGCGAAATGGTGGACTATTTGTCGGAGACAGGCGTCCGGAATAAAAAGTCCACCACTTCCGATAGATATTATTTGAGGGCATGGTGGTCGTGCATCTATCTTTGTAGCGTTGTTTTTTTCATGGAAATAAGGTTATGGTTGAGTAAAAAGGGTGTGTCATAAAAAGAAAAGAAGCGGATTCACAGAGACGCGGAGCTCTTCAGGAGCTTGATTCTTTTCATTGTGGCACACCTTTTCCTTGCCATGAAAGAGACGTGGTTAGTGTGGATGAAAATAAATAATGGTTGCAAGAAGAATGAAACAAAACATGTTGACAGTAATGTGCTGTGCCTGCCTGTTGGCCGGTGTGGCTTGCACGAGCGATGACCCCATGACGGACAAACAGGAACAAACTGAGCCCGGACAGGACGGACCGGCGCAAGATGTGCCGGACGAGGAAGTTCCCGACCGTACGAAAGTGGATGCCTTTCCCGGTGCTTACGGTGCCGGACGCTATACGCGGGGAGGTGCCGGAGGGCGGGTGCTTGTCGTCAATTCGCTGGCCGATGACGGTTCGGAGGGTACGCTCCGATGGGCTGTCAGTCAGAAAGGGGCACGCACTGTGGTGTTTCGCGTGAGCGGCATCATCGAGCTGCAACGCGAACTGAAAATACAGGAAGGCGACCTGACCATCGCCGGACAGACCGCTCCCGGCGACGGCATCTGCGTGAAAAATCATTCGGTCGTCATCAATGCCGACAATGTCATCGTGCGCTTCATGCGCTTCCGTATGGGATCCGACGCCCTGACGGGGAGCGAAGCCGACGGCTCGGACGCTTTCTGGGGACGGGGCTACAGCGACATCATCATCGACCATTGCTCCATGAGCTGGAGCACCGACGAATGTGCCTCCTTTTATAATAATAAGAACTTCACCATGCAGTGGTGCATCGTCACGGAGAGCCTGACCAAGTCGCTCCACGCCAAGGGCGACCACGGCTACGGTGGCATCTGGGGCGGTTCGCCTGCAACTTTTCACCACAACCTCCTGGCACATCACTCCAACCGCACGCCTCGCCTGGACGGCAGCCGTTCGTCAGGAAAGCCCGACGAGGAAAAGGTCGACCTGCGCAACAATGTCATCTACAACTGGGGTGGCGAAGGTGCTTACGGCGGTCAGGGTGGTTCTTATAACTTCGTGAACAACTATTACAAGCCCGGCCCTTACCTGAAGAGCACGAACGGCAATGCTTGCAGCCGCATCTTCACGGCATACGCTGACGACGGCAGCAACAGCTCGAAAAACGAATTGGGTACGTATGGCTCGTTCTATGTGAGCGGCAATTATTTCGACGGTTCGGTGCTGGACAACAAAAATCGTCTGGAGAGCATTGCCGAGGTGAATGCCGACAACACGAAAGGCATTGTGGCCAAAAACGACTTCATCACGACGGACAAGCTGCTTGCCGCTGCCGAGTTTTCCATCACGGATGATGCCGCGGACTACACCCAGTCGGCTGCCGATGCGTATGAATCTGTGCTGAGATACGCGGGAGCTTCGCTCAAACGCGATGCCGTGGACGAGCGTGTGGTGAAGAATGTGCGCGACGGTGATTACACGGCTTCCGGCAGCAACGGTAGTGGGTACGGTTTCATAGACGACCCCTCGGACGTGGGCGGCTGGCCTGTTTACACCGGCGAAGCGCCGGCAGATTCGGACGGAGACGGGATGCCCGACGACTGGGAGAAGAAACGCGGTCTCGACCCGTCGAAAGACGACAGTGCAGGCTACGCGCTGAGTGATTCGTACACGAACCTGGAAGTCTACATGAACAGCCTGGTGGAAAGCCTGATGGGACTGAATGATTAAAATCTGCGTCGCAACATAAAAGCATACAAACATGAAAAACTCCATTATCCTCGCTTGCGGGTTGCTCCTGGCTGCATCGGTCGCAGGAGCACAAGGACTGAAGACCTATCCCACGCCCGACCGTTCGGCTGTGCCGGCCTTTCCCGGAGCTGACGGTGCTGGAAAATACACCACCGGAGGAGCCGGTGGCAAGGTTTACACGGTGACCTCCCTGGCTGATGACGGTTCGGAGGGGACACTTCGCTGGGCCATCCGCAAAGAAGGGCCGCGCACGATCGTGTTTGCCGTGAGCGGCATCATCGAACTGACTGAACCCCTGAAAATCAATCACGGCGACCTGACCATCGCCGGCCAGACGGCTCCCGGCGACGGCATTTGCCTGAAGAACTACACGCTCGGCGTGTCGGCCGACAATGTCATTATCCGCTTCATCCGTTCGCGCATGGGAGCCGACATCAAGCAGAAGGGCGACGACGCGATGAACGGCTTCACCGGTCACCGCAAGATCATCATCGACCATTGCTCCATGAGCTGGAGCACCGACGAGTGTGCCACGTTTTATGACAATCGAGACTTTACCCTCCAGTGGTGCATCGTCAGCGAGAGCCTGGCCAATTCCATCCATGAGAAAGGCAAGCATGGCTATGGAGGCATCTGGGGCGGGCAGACTGCTTCCTTCCACCACAACCTCCTGGCACATCACACAAACCGCACGCCGCGCCTCTGTGGCAGCCGCTATACGGGCAAGCCTGAGGAAGAGCGCGTGGAGTTGTTCAACAACGTCATCTATAATTATGGTAGCGCGTATGCCGGTGAGGGAGGTTCCTATAACTTCCTGAACAACTATTATAAGCCCGGTCCGTACACATCTTTAAAAGCATCATGCAACCGTCTTTTTACGGCGTATGCCGATGATGGGAAAAATGAGAACAAAAAAGGTACACATGGTGTTTTTTATTTTAAAGGAAACTACATTGACCCCACTTGCGACAGACTTACGGAAAAGAAGCGTAAGGCCATCCTGAAAGTGAATGAGGACAACACAGCCGGACTGGTTGTTAAGGATGATTTTGCTCCGAAAAGCGAGTTGCTCGCCGCGGAGGCTTTCGACATCGCCGAGCACACCACACTGCAACCCACGTGGGACGCCTACGAGTCGGTGCTTCTTCATGCCGGAGCTTCTTATAAGCGCGACAAGCACGATGCACGCATCGTAGACGAAGTGCGCAGGGGAACATACACCTACGAAGGTTCGCACGGCAGCACGTTAGGCATCATCGATCAGCCTTCGGACGTGGGCGGATGGGGTGAATATCGCTCCATGCCTGCTCCGGCGGATACGGATGGCGACGGCATGCCTGATGAGTGGGAAAAAGCCCACGGCCTGAATCCGTCTGACCCTGCCGACGGAGCTATCTACAATTTGAATCCGCATTATACGAATCTGGAAGTCTATTTGAACGAACTGGTGTCCGGAGCTTTCCCCGCCTGACAGTATCCCTTTCCTGAGAGTCATAGAACCCCGGTCCTAAAACGCATGGAACGGGGGTTCTAAAGATGATAGAAAGGTCGTTCTGAAGTGGTAGAGACAGGAGTGTGAAAAAACGTGTACATCAAAAGTGGATTTTTCTCTTCTCCTAAAAATAGTCCACCCTATTAAGCGAATAGTCCTCCCGGTGTGAAGGCTTATTAGCTTATATTTGCATGTGTGTTCATCTGTTATTGGATACTAAAAAGAAGAATATTTAGCAAACTTAAATCAATAACCAAAAAACTCTGCTTATGAATCAAAAAAGTCTAATTGGAAGATGGGCGGCGACTCTCTTGATGAGCCTATGCTGCCTGTTGGCTTTCGCGCAAGGCAAGAGCGTGACGGGTACGGTGACTGACCCGACAGGCGAACCCTTGATTGGCGTAAGCGTGCAAGTGAAGGGTGCCAAGCAAGGCGCCATCACCGATTTTGACGGCAACTTCAAGCTGGCCAATGTGCCGGAAGGAAGCACGCTCGTCTTTTCTTATATCGGATACGTGACTGAAGAAGCACGCGTCGGTGCAGGTAATGCTCCGTTGAAAATCACGCTGCGTGAGGATGCCCAAAGCCTCGAAGAGGTCGTGGTCATCGGTTACGGTTCGGTGAAGAAGAAAGACATCACCGGCTCTGTGGCCACCGTAGATGCTGATGCGTTGGTAGCCGTGCCTGTGGCTTCGGCTGTCGAGGCTTTGCAAGGAAAGTTGGCCGGTGTGCAAATCACGACCACTGAAGGCTCGCCCGATGCCGAGATGAAGATTCGTGTGCGTGGTGGTGGTTCTATCACTCAAAGCAACGACCCGCTTTATATTGTGGATGGCTTCCCGGTGGATAATATCAGTGATATCCCGACGACTGACATTGAAGATATTACGGTATTGAAAGATGCTTCTTCGACGGCCATCTACGGTTCGCGTGGTGCCAACGGCGTTATCATCGTCACCACCAAGAGCGGTCAGGAGGGCAAGATCAGTGTCAATTACAATGCCTACATTTCTGTCAAGAAGCTGGCCGACAAGCTCGACGTGCTGAAACCTGCCGACTATGCCAAGTGGCAGTATGAATTGGCTTTGCTTAACAACCAGACAGCTGAAGATCCGATGAACCCTGAACAGTACACTCAGTACTTCGGCAACTGGCAAGACATTGACCTATATAATAACGTAGACACCAATGACTGGCAGGACATTGTGTTTGGCCGTACCGGTACGACTTTTAACCACAGCTTGAGCATCAGCGGCGGTTCAGACAAGATGAAGTTCTCGTTCAACTATTCGCACATGGACGACAAAGCCATCATGCAGATGTCCGACTTCGTGCGCGATAACCTCAGCCTGAAGCTCAACGTGAAGCCGACCAAGAACACGAAGCTCGATTTCTCTGTGCGTTATGCCAAGCGCAAGGTGACCGGTGGTGGTATGAATGAGCAAAACGAATACTCCAGCTCCGACTCCCGTCTGAAGAATGCTATCCTCTATACCCCGTTCCCCATCGAGGGACTGACTGATGCTGCAGCAGATGCGACTGACCCGGACTTCAACCTCTACAACCCGATGGAGTCCGTGCGCGACAACGACCGTCTGCAACGCCGCGAAACGTGGAACATCAATGGCAGCTTCACGTGGGAAATCTTCAAGAACTTCCAATTCAAGACTGAGTTCGGATGGGATACGTATGACAATGACGACAACCGCTACTACGGGCCTACTACTTATTATGTCCGTGAGCGCGTGAGCGACGGCTACAAGAACATGCCCGCCATCGTGCTCACCGGAACCGAGCGCAACACCCTGCGCAACACCAACACCTTGAGCTACGACTTCGAGAAACTCTTTGCCAAGGACAGCCGCCATCACCTGAACATGATGGTGGGCCAGGAATACATCATCACCAAGGAGCGCGAGATGACCAACAACTTGCAAGGCTTCCCCTTGGGCTTCGACGCCAACGATTGCTTCACGCTCACCACGCAAGGTCACCCCTACGAGGTGAACGACTACTATTCGCCCAATGACATCCTGTTCTCTTGGTTCGGTCGTGTGAACTACGATTTCGATAGCAAGTACCTCCTTTCGGCTACCTTCCGTGCCGATGGCTCTTCCAAGTTTGCCGAGGGCAACCGTTGGGGCTTCTTCCCCTCCGCAGCCGTGGCATGGCGTATCTCTGCCGAGCCGTTCATGGAAGACACACGCTCGTGGTTGGACGATTTGAAACTGCGTTTCAGCTACGGTACAGCCGGAAACAACAACATCCCCGGCGGGCAGATTGTGCAGACGTGGGCTTCGTCGGCTACGAACTTCCTTAACACGACCGACATCATTTGGGCTCCTTCTGCCAACATGTATAACCCCGACCTGAAGTGGGAAACCACCATCACCCGCAACCTTGGTTTGGACTACACCCTCTTCGGAGGCCGCCTGAACGGTTCGTTGGAATACTATTGGAACTCTACGAAAGACTTGCTCATCTTGTTCCGTACAGCCGGTATCGGTTACGAAGGACAATACCGCAACATGGGTGAGACCGCCAACCGTGGTTTTGAAGCTACCATCAACTGGGTGGCTGTAAACAAGCCCAACTTCGGTTTGAACTTCAATGCCAACATCAGCTTCAACCAGAGCGAAATCAAGTCGCTCGGCATGATGAACGACTTCACTGAGACTACCAAATGGAACTCCGACATCACAGGCGACTTCCTCGTAGCCGTGGGCGGCGAAGTGGGCGAGATGTACGGCTACCGCAACGACGGCCGTTACGAAGTATCCGACTTCACGGGCTATGATGAGGTAAATCACCGGTGGATATTGCGTGACGACGTGGTAGATTCCTCGCCTGTGGTCGGCGACCTCCGTCCCGGTACGGTGAAGTTGAAAGACCTCACGGGTGAAGGTCTTGTGAATGCCGGCGACCAAGAAGTCGTGGGCAATGCTAATCCCGTACACACCGGTGGTTTCGGCATGAACATGCGCGTCTACGACTTCGATCTTTCGGCCAATTTCAACTGGAGCTACGGCAACGACATCTACAATGCCAACAAGATAGAGTACACCTCGACGGCCGGCACCAAGTACCGCAACATGACCACCGAGATGGCCGACGGCAAGCGTTGGACGAACCTTAACCCCGATGGCACGCTCTGCAACGACCCCGAGCAACTGGCTGCCCTAAATGCCAACACTACCATGTGGTCGCCCTACATGCAGCGTTTCTTCCTCTCCGATTGGGCTGTGGAAGACGGCTCGTTCCTGCGCCTGAGCACCTTGACGCTGGGCTATTCCCTGCCGAAATCGCTGCTTAGCAAAGTGAGGATTCAGAACCTGCGCTTCTACGTGACGGGCTACAACCTCTTCTGCTGGACAAGCTATTCCGGCGCAGACCCCGAAGTGTCGACCCGCCGCAAGACCAACCTGACTCCGGGCGTGGACTACTCGGCTTATCCGAAGAGCCGCTCCTTCGTCTTTGGACTCAACCTCAGTTTCTAACCCTTTAACCAACGAACAAGAGCATTATGAGAATGAACAAATATATCTATGCGTCGCTTTTCCTCCTGACGGGGGCAATGACTTCTTGCGACGACATTCTGGATGCGCCCACCATCTCTGCGACCGATGAGTCGGTGGTGTTCTCGAACTACACGCTGGCTGAGAATGCCGTGTTGGGCATCACCAATTCCTTTGGAGAAGTAAACTACCGTGGACGTTTCTCCTTTTATGGCACGAACACCGACATGGAGTGGTGGAACGATGGCGGAACTGCTACCGATGAGAAAGCCCAACTCACCAACTATTCGGCCACTTCACTCAACGGGCAGATGAACAAAGACGATAACCTCTGGGCGATGATGTACGAGGGCATTGAGAAAGCCAATCTCGTTATCCGTGGCTTGGAGACTTACGCTGACATGAACGACCCCGACTTCCGCCAGCTTCTTGGCGAAGCCTTGACCTACCGCGCTATCTATTATAGTGATTTAATAAAGATGTGGGGCGACGTGCCCATGCGCTTTGAGCCGTTGACCACTGAGACCATGTATATTGCCCGCACGGACAAGGATTCCATCTACGTCCGTCTGCTCGATGACCTCTATCGCGCCGAGGAGATGGTGGCTTGGCCTAACGAGACATCGACCACCAACACTGTGGAGCGTGTGAGCAAGGCTTTCGTAAAGGGACTTCGTGCCCGCATTGCCCTTTGGGCAGGCGGTTATTCGCAGCGTGCCGACGGCACCACCCGTTTGAGCAATGACCCGCGCTTGGCACAGGATGCCATGTGGCAGATTGCCAAGGACGAGTGTACAGCTATCATTGGCCAAGGTTGCAACACGCTGGGCGATTTCGAACAGACGTTTAGAGACCTTATGGCCGAGACGGTGACTGCCGGACGTGAATCCCTTTGGGAAATACCTTACTCTAACGGCCGTGGCCGTATATTGCGTGATTTTGGTCTGAGACATGACAAAGCCGACCAATACACCGGCATGGTCAATGGCGGACTAGCTGGCCCTACGCCGATAGCTTTCTATAAGTACGACCCTGAAGACGTGCGCCGTAATGTGACTTGCGTGCCTTACGGCTGGACAACTGATGCCTCCGGGCATGGCTATCAGACACCCTTACAGGTGAGCAAATGGTACTTCGGCAAGTATCGTTATGAATGGGTAACATCTCGTTTCATCCCTAATGGCAATGACGATGGCATGAACTGGATATACATGCGCTACGCCGACATCTACCTCATGGCTGCCGAAGCTGTCAACGAGCTGGACGGCCCGCAAGCAGCCGCGCAATACCTGAAACCCATCCTTGACCGCGCCCTGCCGGCAGAAAAGGTAGATGCCTACATGGCTCAGGCCACGGCAAGCAAAGATGCTTTCCGCGAAGCTGTCATCGAACAGCGCGGTCTGGAGTTCTGCGGCGAGATGCTCCGCAAGGCCGACCTCATCCGCTGGAATCGTCTGGGCAGTGCATTGCGTGCAACGAAAGAAGAGTTGGAACTCCTGCGCACCCACAGCGGCAAGTATGCTGCCCTGCCGGAGAAGATTTATTACCAGACTGTGGAGACAGAGCCGAAGCCTGAAAGTCTCGTGTTCGACGAAGTGATTCCGGGCGAGACCGTGGAAATCTACGGCTTGGAGTTGGGTCAAACCGACGAAATCGGTGCATCGCTGGGCTATGTGGAAGAGCCTATGACTTGGGCTGGAAAAGACAATTGGGCCGACAAAGTGAACGGCCTCTTCGTGAACGACCCCGACACACGCCCCTATTGGCCCATCTGGCAAGTATTCATTGACAACAGCAACGGCATGTTGGTGAACTATCCTAACTATCAATAAAAAGACGTAAACGACCATGAAGAAATATTTGAACTACATAGCCGGATGCCTGCTGCTGGGAGCAGTGGCATCTTGTTCCGACGCTCCCGCCGAGCTGACGGGCGTCGATTACGACCGCCTCTTCTCGCCCACGGAACTGGAAACCCGTGTGCGGAATGCGGTGGATGTGACCGTATCGTGGGTAGCCGTGGATAAAGCCGATTCCTACGTGCTGGAACTCTACCTGGGCACGACTGCCGGCGAAACGCCCCTCCGCACCGACGAGGCCACGACAGCCAGCTTCACCTACGAAGGCTTGGAGGGCGAAACGGAATACTTTGTCCGTGTGAAAGCCGTGGGCGAAGCCATCACCGAATCCAAATGGGTGGAGACCACCTTTGAGACCGGAGCCGAAGATATATTTGAGGAGGTGGCCAATGCCGACCTGGAGGCTACGCAAGTCACCCTCCGCTGGCCGGCAGGCGAGGAGGCCGACATCATCACCCTCACTCCGGGCGACATTGTTTATGACATCACCCCCGAAGACATCGCTGCCGGATGCGCTACCATCATGGGCCTGACGCCTGAAACGGAATACACCGCTGTGATGACCCGTGGCGACAAGACGCGCGGCACAGTGACGTTTACCACGCCGATGGACTTGGGCGGCGCAACGCGCCTCACGCCGGACATGGACTTTGTGGCTGCGCTTGAAGGTGCCGAGGCCGGTACAGTGTTTGCGCTCGAAGCGGGCACATACGTCATCCCCGATGAAAAAGAAGCTGCAGGCAAGCTCGCCATTTCCGCCGATGTGACGCTCAATGCTATCGATGCTGACAATAAGCCTGTCATCAACGGCTGCATCACGCTCAACGGTGGTGCATCGTTCACAGCAAACAACATCGTCTTCGACGGTACGGGGACTGACGGTAGTCAGGCGTTCGATTGGAAAGACGAGGGCACTTACGACCACCTCACGCTCAATGGCTGCGAGGTGCGTAACTACACGAAAGGTTTCTTCTACCTCAATGTGGCTGCGCTTGTCAACACCATCACCATCGACAACTGCTTGATACACGACATCGAGTGTAGCGGCGGCGACTTGTTCGACAGCCGCAAGGGCGCGTACAACAGTTTCACGCTCTCTAACTCGACTGTATGGAACAGCTGCGCTGCGCGCGACTTTATTCGTTTCGATGATGCTTCGGGCAGCTTCTCCGGTGTTGCCCCAGTGGTGACTGTGACCAACTGTACACTCGACGGCATAGGTGGAGGCGATGCGCCTAACTATCGTATCCTCTATGTTCGCTTTGCAGGAAACAGCATTATATTCACGAACAACATCGTGTCGAACAGCAACTACAAGCGCGGATTCTCCGACCAGGCTAAGACTTCAGTTCCGACGTTTGGCAACAACAACTATTGGAATACTGTTAACTTAGTGGCTAATGATGGTGGCACGGGCACTATCTTCGATGCCGACGGCACGACGCTTGACCCGGGCTATAAGGACGCTGCCAACGGCGACTTCACCCTCTCGAACGAAGATCTAATCTACGAAGAAGTCGGCGACCCCCGCTGGAGACAATAAAACAATAGGTAGACAACAGATAAGGTAAAAATCTGACCCCAATCCCTGCTATGGCGTGACTGCCGTAGCGGGGATTTTTTTTCGCCGGGCAGGGAGGAAAAGCCTTGTAAAGGGTAGCCGGGAGCGGAAAGGAGGGTAGCCGACGACGGAAAGGAATCCGCCCGAGGACGGAAAGGAGTCCGCTCCCGGCTACCCTTTAGGGTGCTCCGGAAAGGACTCCGCAGCGTAATTCTTCGCGTCGGGCAACGCGAGGAAGCGATTTTTTATGTATGTTTGCACATAAACTCATTTTCATGCCTATGGATACAAACGAAAAACTGGCTATCGAAGAACGAATCATCAAAATGCTCAAGACCGTCTATGACCCGGAAATCCCGGTGAATATCTACGACTTGGGGCTGGTCTACAAGGTCGACGTGCAGGACGACGGCGAAACGGCCATCGACATGACGCTGACGGCGCCCAACTGTCCGGCTGCCGAGTTCATCATGGAAGACGTCCGCCAGAAAGTGGAGTCGGTCGAGGGTGTGAAGTGTGCCACCATCAATCTCGTCTTTGAGCCTGAGTGGAACAAGGACATGATGAGCGAGGAGGCCAAGCTCGAACTGGGTTTCCTCTGAAAACAGGTCTTTGCCGACGCATGCCGTCATTCGTATGAAACTGCGGCATGAGAATCGTCCGGTGAAGTAGAAACTCGTATTTAGTCTATGCAATATTTAGACGCGGATGAAGCGGATTTAGGGGATTGTTTTTTATCATAAGACACTAAATCCTACTGAATCATAGGGATTATGAATCCGTTAAATCCGTGCATCCGCGTCTAAAAAATAATTGGGCATATTCATTTAATTCTTGTGACTTACGTATGAAGAATGTCTATTTCCTTTCGGATGCGCACCTCGGTTCGCGTGCCATCCCGCACAGCCGCACGCAGGAGCGCCGGCTGGTGAACTTCCTGGACCAGATTAAGAACGACGCCGCAGCGGTCTATCTGCTGGGCGACATGTTTGACTTCTGGTATGAGTTCAAGACTGTCGTGCCCAAAGGATATACCCGCTTTCTGGGCAAGCTCTCCGAGTTGACCGACCGCGGGGTGGAGGTGCATTTTTTCACGGGCAACCATGACATCTGGTGTGGCGACTACCTGGAGAAGGAGTGTGGCGTCACGCTCCACCGTGCCCCGCTCACGTGTGAGATCTACGGCAAGCTCTTCTATCTGGCCCATGGCGACGGGCTGGGCGACCCTGACCGCAACTTCAAGCTGCTGCGGGCGATGTTTCACAGCCACACGCTGCAACGCCTCTTTTCCAGCCTCCATCCCCGCTGGAGCATGGAGCTGGGCCTGGAGTGGGCCAAACACAGCCGTCAGAAGCGGGAAGGGGGGAAGGAGCCTCCCTACATGGGCGAGGACCGGGAATATCTCGTGCTTTATACGAAGGATTATCTCAAGCTGCATCCTGACATCAACTATTTCGTCTACGGCCACCGTCACATCGAGCTGGACCTGATGCTCAGCCGCACGACGCGCATGCTCATCTTGGGCGACTGGATTACGTCGTTCACTTATGCTGTGTTTGACGGGGAGCACATGTATCTGGAAAACTACGTTGAGGGGGAGACGAAGTTCTGACCCTAAATACAGCCCCTCCCAAACCCTCCCCCGAAGGGAGGGCTTAAAACTGAATGGAGCGTTGTTTTGTTTATTAAAAAGGAATAACCAGCCACTCCGTACATTCGTGTTTAGCTATTCTCCTATCTGATACTTTCTTTAAGGAAAAAAGCCCTCCCTTCGGGGGAGGGTTTGGGAGGGGCCGTCCCTCCGTGTTTAAAGGGATTTCCCTAATGCATTTTAGGGGAAAAACGTTGGCGGAGGATTTTCCTCCTTGTATCTTTGCTTCAGACAAAAAACTGAAGTCGAACGGATAAAATAAGAATGGCTATGAAAAGAGTAAAGACAATAAGCCTGATGCTGGTGCTTTTTTGGCTGTGGACAACCTCCGCCTTTGCTGCGATGAGCACTTCGGAAGTGCGCGAGAATGCGCGTTTCATGACCGACCGCATGGCGTATGAGTTGGGACTCAGCAGCATGCAGCGCAATGATGTGTATGAAATCAACTATGACTTCTTCGAAAGCGTCCGCTTCGTGATGGACGACTTGGCAACCGGTTATTCTTACGCTATAGACCGGTATTATGAAAGCCTCGATTTGCGAAACGACGACCTGAGCTATGTGCTTACGCGCGGCCAGTTTGAGCGTTTCATGAACCGGGACTATTTCTATCGCCCGCTCTATGTGGACAATCGCGTGTGTCGCATCCGCATTTATTCGGTGTACACCAATCCTGCTTTCTATTATTATGCCGCTCCGCTCAATTTTCTGACCTACGTGGGCTTGCATAGCCGTGCGCATTATGTGCATGGGTTCTATTGCAACCGTTATCATCATCCGCGTTATACGGGTGTGTGGGTTCGTCCCAGTCGGCATGTCCACTATGCGGTCAATCGTCGTCATGATTTTGGACCAGGCATAGCCGGCCGTCCAGCTTCACGTCCGCCTCGTCCTGTCGTCCGTCCGCCGTATGACAACCGCCCGTCGCGTCCCGCTGTGCGTCCGCCGCATGACAACCGTCCGTCACGCCCCGCTGTGCGTCCGCCGCACGACAATCGTCCGTCACGTCCCGCTGTGCGTCCGCCGCATGACAATCGTCCGTCGCGTCCTGCTGTCCGTCCGTCGCACGACAACCGTCCGTCACGCCCGGATGTCCGCCCGCCGCACGACAATCGCCCGTCACGCCCGGATGTCCGCCCGCCGCACGACAATCGCCCACAAAAGCCGAATGCCCGGCCCTCGCATGACAAACGTCCGCAAAGACCGAGCACTCGCCCGTCAACTAACAATCGTCCCTCACGGCCCAGTGTCCGTCCGTCGGACAACAACCGTCCTTCGCGGCCGAACACCCGTCCTTCGGAGAGGAACAGCCGTCCGCAACGGGGCGAAGGGAGGACGGTCAGGGTTTGAGCCGGGGCTTTCTCTGTGGTTTCTCACAGAGACGGATGCCTCCCTCTTCGAGGGTCACAAGGTGTTTCTTGTAGAGGTCTCCCACCGCTTTTTTGAAAGTTTTTTTGCTCACGCCGAAGGTCGCATAAATGTCTTCGGCGGGAGTTTTGTCTTGGAATGTCGTGAAGCCGTCGTGTTGGCGGATGTAGTCCAGAAGGACTTCGGCGAAGTCGTCCACCTTTCGTGGACCGTCAGGCTGGAGGACGATGTCGATTTTGCCGTCAGGACGCACTTGCCGTACGTAGGCTTCCGTCTTCGTGCCCGTACTCAGCGGACGCACGACGTCCGTGGCATAAATCAATCCTCCGAAGCGATTGTCCACGATGACCTTGTAGCCCAGGTCTGTACGTTGCCACACCAGGATTTCCACACCGTCGCCGGGATGGTAGGGCGGCATGTCGTTTGACAGGTAGCGTTCCACCTTTGCGGAAGCCATAATGCGGTAACTGTCTTCGTCGAGATGTACATGTACCACGTAGCGTTCTCCCTTTTCCATCTTGTTTTTTTGCTCACGGAAGGGCACAAACAAGTCCTTCATCAGTCCCCAGTCGAGGAATGCCCCGTATTGGTTGGTCCAGGCCACTTCCAGGCAGGCGAAGTCGCCCACTTGCGCATAAGGGGTAAGTGTGGTGGCCACGAGCCGTTCTTCGTTGTCCAGGTAGATGAACACGTTGAGCATGTCTCCCTGTTGGCAATCTTCCGGGACATAGCGGGCCGGCAACAGGATTTCACCGTCGTCGCCTCCATCAAGATAAACACCGAAGTCGACTTCTTTCACGACTTCCAGTTGGTTGTATCGTCCTAATCGTACGTGCATGATTTGTGTAGTTTAAGAGGTTGGATAGTTATGTTTGAGGTTGTGAAGCCGGGTGTGTCGTCTGTTCGATACGGCCGTCGACCATGTGTATGGTCCGGTCGGTGAGCCGTGCCAGTTCTTCGTCGTGGGTCACGATGACAAAGGTCTGGTCGAACGTGTCGCGCAGATGGAAGAAGAGTTGATGGAGTTCCGCCTTGTTTTGTGTGTCGAGGCTGCCCGATGGTTCGTCAGCCAGCACGACAGCCGGGTGGTTGACCAGTGCCCGTGCCACGGCAACCCGTTGTTTTTCTCCTCCCGACAGTTCGTTGGGCTTATGTGTCGCGCGGTCAGCCAGCCCCATGAAGTCTAGCAGCTCGTGTGCCCGGGCTTCGGCCTGTTTTTGCTTCAGGCCGGCGATGTAGGCCGGTATCATGACGTTCTCGAGTGCCGTAAACTCTGGCAGCAGTTGGTGGAATTGGAACACGAACCCGATGTGAAGGTTGCGGAAGCGTGCGAGTTCGTTTTCGTTCAGTCGTTCCACGTCGACACGGTCGATATGCAGTGTGCCGTTGTCCGGCTTGTCAAGTGTCCCCATGATTTGCAGCAGGGTGGTTTTTCCGGCACCGCTTGGTCCGACGATGCTGACGATTTCTTTATGTCCGATGTCAAGGTCTATATCCTTCAACACTTGGAGCGAGCCGAAGCTCTTGGTGATTCCTCGGAGTTCTATCATAAGTGTTCGATTACATATTGTGCAAGATAGCAGCCGAAGACGGCGGGCATGTAGCTCACGGTGCCGACTGTGGATTTTTTATTGCGTTCTCCTTCGACGAGGACTACGGCGTGCGGGTCGGCTTGTTCGATGCTGAACACGACGGGGAGTTTCCGCTTCGGTCCTGCTTTCTGCAAGCGTTTGCGCACGGCTTTACTCAGTCCGCAGTGGTAGGTGTCCCAGAGGTCGGCGAAGCGGATTTTAGTCAGATCGTGTTTGGCGCCTGCACCCATGCTGGACACGATGGGGATGTGGCGTTGCCAAGCTTCGCTTATGAGGCTGCATTTGGGTGTAATGGTGTCGATGGCGTCGACGATGAAGTCGAAGTGGACGTTGTCAAGCAAGGCTGGAATGCTTTCTTCGGTCAAATATTCAGCCCGGATGGTGAGTTCGAGCTTGGGATTGATGTCGCGGAAGCGCCGGGCCAGGACTTCGACTTTTTCCTGTCCGATGGTGGAGTGCAGGGCCGGCAGTTGGCGGTTGATGTTGGAGGGTTGCACGGAGTCTGCGTCGACCAGTGTCAGGTGTCCCACACCTGCACGGCAAATCATTTCAGCGGCATAGGCGCCCACTCCGCCGGTCCCTACGATTAGCACGTGTGCCCGTTGCAGGCGTGCCAAGTGTTCGTCACCCAGCAGTAGGCGGGTACGTTCTTGCCATTCGGCTATATTGTCCAGTTCCATTAAGATTCAGATTTAAACCATTTGTTGAGATACTTGCTGACGGTCTCGTATGCCTTCGAGTCAACTGTCTGGTGTGGCTCGGAGAAGGATACGAGTTCCTGCGGGTCGCCCAGTTGGTCGGGGTAGATGACCATGAGGCTGTTGTTTGCAAAGTAGCGTGATATTTGCAGGGGTAGTTTTTCGAACGAAGGCTGGTAGGAGATGGAGCCCTTTCGTGCCGACACGACGACAAAGAGATGGTCATAGTTCACTTGGCCGGTGAGCAACAGCAAGTCTTCCCAGTCGTCCAGTTCTGTGTATTCCGTTTTTGTCCCCGGTTCCATGCGCTCAATCATCCGTTTGAGGAATTTCAGGGTCTGTCCGGTGGCAAAGAAATGTACCCGGCAGCCCAGCACCCGTCCCAGACGGGATATTTGGCCCACCCACTTCGGGAAGCCCACTTCGTATTCTGCTTGTTGTGGCACGGCCACGACGATGCGGCGCAGGGTATTGGCCGGCATGAGCAGTTTGGTGACCATCACTTGGCGGTGTGTACCTTTGAGCAGGCTCTCCGTCAGATTTCCGAAGAAGGAATCCATGATGTTCGTCTTGCGGTGGAGGCCGATGACAAGGTCGGTAATGTCATGTTCCTTTGCCGTATGGATGATGCCCTGTGCGATGTTCAGGTCGTAGCGTAAGACGGTATCGATTTTCACACCCGAAGCAGCGGCGATCATGGATGTCTGTTCCAGATTGCGTTTGGCTTTTTGCTCTTTCTTTTCCGAGGCATTGCTGTCATTGATGACACTCAGCGCGACGAGTCCTTTGTTATACTTGGGATGCTTTATCATGAGCGCGATGTCCATCAAGCTTGGGATGGTGTCCGGGTTGGCTATGGAGATGAGGATGCGCTCGTCGCGTTTGGTCTTTTCGTCCACATCTTTGTCTTCGTGTTCCTCGGCCACCATGCATCGTGCCGCGTTCTCGGTGATGAACGAACTGACGATGCAAGTGACCAAAATCAGCAGGATGGTGCCGTTGAGCACATCTTCGTTGAGCAGGCGTTCACCACTGGGAAGGATGATGTTGTAGCCCACCAATACGGCTGCCAAGGTAGCCGCGGCTTGTGCATTGCTGAGCCCGAACATCAGGCGTCGTTCCACGGCACGCATCCGGAATATCTTTTGGGTACACCATGATGCTATCCATTTGCCGATCAGGGCCACGACAATCATCACGGAAGCGACTTTGAGCGAATCAATATGTCCGAAGAGCACACGCACGTTAATAAGCATGCCCACTCCGATGAGGAAGTAGGGGATGAACAGTGCATTGCCGACAAACTCCAGGTGGTTCATTAGGGGAGAGACATGCGGTATGAGCCGGTTTAGCACCAAGCCGACCAGGAATGCGCCCAGGATGCCTTCCATGCCGATGAGCTCCATCAGTCCCGCTCCCAGAAAGACCATCGAGAGCACGAAGATGTATTGCAGCACGGGTTCGCTGTAACGGCGGAAGAACCATCGCCCGATGCGGGGAAACGTGTATGTGATGGCTGCGCCTGTCACGATGAATTTCAGCACGAGCCATATCCAGAACATGTCTGAAGTGTCTTCCTTGAACATGCCCGAGATGACAGCCAGCACGAGCAGCGTCAGCGTATCGGTCACGGCCGTCCCGCCTACAGCCGTCCCCACGGCGCGTTGTTTGGACAGGCCGTAGCGTATGGCTATGGGATAGGTTATCAGGGTATGGCTGGCGTACATACTGGCCAGGAGTACGGAGGTCAGCAGGCCATATTCGAGGATGTGCATGTTGGTCCAGATGCCGATGCCCAGCGGGAAGATGAAAGCCAGCAGACCCAGCACCGTAGCCTTGACGCGGATGCTCTTGAAATCCTCCATGTTCATTTCGAGCCCGGCCAGGAACATGATGTAGTATAAGCCCACCTTGCCGAACAGCTCAAAGCTGCTGTCGCGGACCAGGATGTTGAAGCCATGTTCGCCGATGACCACGCCTGCCAGTATCATGCCGATGATATGAGGTATGTGCAGCCGCTCCAAGATGATGGGAGCGAACAAAATGATGGCCAGCACCAGGAAGAATATCCAAGTGGGGTCGGTGATGGGAAAGCAATCAAAGCTCATTATTGTCTGCATACGATGAGGACTCTGCGGTTTCTTCTGCAAAATAAGTAAAAAGAATCCAATTTATACAGTCTTATCTGCCAAAATGTTATACTTTTGCAACCTATTAAATCAGTAATAACAGAAAACGAACCCATTTACTAACTAACACGAAACAGATAAGATGAAAGTAGCTATTGTTGGCGCGAGCGGAGCTGTCGGACAAGAGTTCCTTCGCGTACTCGAAGAGAGAAATTTTCCAATCGACGAATTGGTTTTGTTTGGTTCTCCACGCAGTGCAGGCACGAAATATGCCTTCCGCGGTAAAGAGTATGAAGTTAAACTTCTTCAACACAACGATGACTTTAAAGGTGTGGACATTGCTTTCACTTCGGCCGGAGCCGGCACATCCAAGGAATATGCTGACACCATCACCAAGTATGGCGCGGTGATGATTGACAATTCGAGCGCGTTCCGTATGGATGAGGATGTGCCCTTGGTCGTGCCTGAAGTGAATGCCGAGGATGCATTGAAGCGTCCGCGCGGCATTATTGCCAATCCGAATTGCACGACCATACAGATGGTCGTAGCCCTGAAAGCCATCGAGAAGCTTTCACATATAAAACGTGTACGCGTGGCCACTTATCAGGCTGCCAGCGGCGCGGGTGCCGCAGCCATGGCTGAGCTGCACGAGCAATATCGTCAGATTCTGGCCGGCGAGCCTGTCACTGTGGAGAAGTTTGCCTATCAGTTGGCCTACAACGTCATTCCCCAAATCGACGTCTTCACGGACAATGGTTACACGAAGGAAGAAATGAAGATGTTCAACGAGACGCGCAAAATCATGCACTCCGACGTGAAGACGAGTGCCACCTGCGTGCGTGTGCCGGCTCTCCGTTCACACTCTGAAAGCATCTGGGTCGAGACCGAGCGGCCCATTTCCGTGGAAGAGGCACGCAAGGCATTTGCCGAAGGCGAAGGACTCGTGCTGATGGACGACCCGGACAACAAGGTCTATCCCATGCCCCTCTTCCTGGCAGGCAAAGACCCCGTCTACGTGGGCCGTATCCGCAAGGACCTCACGGACGACAACGGGCTGACCTTCTGGATTGTGGGTGACCAAATCAAGAAAGGCGCCGCACTGAATGCAGTGCAAATCGCAGAATACCTGATGAAGGCGGGCGACCTGAAGTAGTCGCCTCCCGCAGGCCTGTGCCCTCCGTAATGGATGCGGGCGCAAGCAGACCTTGGTTCATAAGAACCGGTCGTGCTTGCGCCCGCATTTTGTCTTTTTCTCCTCCAAGACGACATCCCGGCGAGTTTCTCTCAAGTGTGTGACGAACCTTGGTTCTTGTCTTTTGACTTGTGGATGAACTCGTCGATGATTTTGAGTCCCTTGTCCGTCGCGATGCCTCGCAGATAGGTGAAGAGGATGGCGCGGTAGATTTCGTCGATGGGATAATGCTTGTAGATGTCAGCTTCCATGCTGTTGTCCGTCGTGATGTTCAGCAGGCGGATGAACAGCTCCATGTTCACGTCGGGTTGGAAGATGCCTTGCTCGATGCCTTTGTTGAAATAGGCCACCACGTGATTGAAGTCCTCCATGCGCTTGCGGCGTATGAGCGACACCACGCTGGGATATTTTTTCAGGTCCTCGAAGAAGGCCGGGTTGACATGCGGCAACAGTTCGATGGTGTACTGGTAGTGGTGCAACACGACTTCCAGCACGTTGGATTGCGACAGGTCGAATTGTTGCATGTATTTGTCCTGCATCTCTTGCTTGCGCTTGATACACTTCAGGAGCAACGTTTCCTTGTCGTCGAAGATTTCATAGAGTGTCCTTTTGGAGATGGAAAGAGTCTTGGCTATGTCGTCCATTCTCACTTGCTTGATGCCTTGTTTGTGAAACATGTCCATGGTCACCTCAAGGATTCTTTCTTCTAGCTCTGGCTTGGAGATATGCCCTTTCACGTATTTATTGGTCATAGTATTGTTTTTAATTAACAAAGATGTGAGAAAACCTGTAACACATGAAGAGTTTTTCAGGAAAAGATTTCTTTTTTACGAAAAATTTACTTTGTTACATATTTCTTTTCAAAAAAGAAGGACTTGCGACGGGAAATTTTCGGGTAAAAACACGAGGCTGTCGGAGGCTTCTCTTTGTCTGCCTTCGGGAGGCTGTTAAGGGCGGGCAGGAGCGGAAAGGAGGGTAGCCGACGACGGAAAGGAAGGCGGGCGAGGACGGAAAGGAGGGTAGCCGGGAGCCGAGTTAAGGGCTGGTCAGGTGCCTGTCGGACAGCGTTATCCGTTTTGCCTTTCCGACCTGTCCCTTGGTTCTAAAATCCACACAGGAAAGTGACCAGAAATGGTACGCTGAAGTCCACGACAAAACCGTGATAGATGGACACCACAGCCAGTTCCTGTCCGCTGGCACGGGTGATGATGGGAAGTGTCGTGTCGGCCGTGGTCGCACCGCCGGCGGCGATGGGAGCCAGTCGGCCAAACCAGCGGGCCAGCAACGGGGCACAGAGCAACGTGATGATTTCGCGGATGATGTTCGAGAGCAGCGCGACGGTGCCTAGTTCGGGTCCTTTGCTTCCGGTGATGAGTATGCTGGAGAGCGAGTAGTAGCCGAATCCTGCGCCCACGGCCATGCCTTCGCTCATCGAGTGGGGTGTGAGCAGGGAGGCGGCAGCGCTTCCGGCCAGCGTGCCTGCGACGGTGCAGAGCGGCAGGAAGGCCAGTCCCGGGTTCAGGTTGCGGAAACGGGCGATGGTCGATGGCTCGTGGCCGACGCTGAACCCTACGCACCCCATCAGTGCGCAGAGCGCGGCGAAACTGATGTCTGCCAGCGGCAGTATGTCGGGCAGGCCGCATAGCCGTCCGCCCACGATGCCCAGCAAGAAGAAGCTGACGATGATCAGGCTGCCTTTCATGAGCGGCCTCCTTTCTTCCTTCCGCGCAGGGTGGCTTTCCACAAGGCCCATGCTGCCAGCACGCTGCCCAGTGTCCCGCCCGCGGAGAGGACGAACGCTTCGCCTCCCAGCCGTGGCAGGGCTTCGAGGAGTTGCCGGTTGCTCCCCACCTCCCAGCCCAGGAGGAAGAGCAAGGCCCAGATGAGCACGGTGATGGCTTGCGACACACCCCGGACGGAGCGTCGGCGCGACAAGTATCCGGCAGCGATGCCGGCCAGCATGAATCCGATGACGGTGAACATAGGTGTTTGTGTTTTTGCGAGGCGCAAAAATACGCTTTTTTTTGTAAGTTTGCATGACATACAGTATGCAATGGGAATATGAGACACCTTATTATATTATATAAAGCGGTAACGATGTTCCTTCTTTTGTGCCTTGCCCTTGCGGGACGCGTGCAGGCACAGCCGGTCTGCGACATTCGCCACTATTCGTTTGATGACGGGCTTTCACAGAGTGTCGTGCAGCGCATCGTGCAGTCGTCAGACGGATTGCTGTGGTTTTGCACGTGGGACGGGCTGAACAGCTATGACGGTTCGACGTTTGTTTCCTACAACATGGCTTCGCCGGGTGGCAAGGCACTGAGCACGAACCGCATCATAGACATTCAGCTTGGGAAGGACGACGACCTTTGGTGTCAGACCTACGACGCGCGTCTCTTCCTTTTCGACCGGAAAGAGCGGACGTTTGTCGACGCGCTGGCTGCTGTCGAGGATTCGCTCAAGAGACCTTTGCCTGTGGATACATACAAAGCCTTGCCGAAGGGCGTGGTGTGGGTCACCACCCGTGACGGCCTGGTCTTCCGCATTGATGGATGCAAGTTCAAAGCGGGGCAAGGTGGCGTGGTACGCTATAAAACGAAACTTCGGCCGCTGAAGAGCAATCGGATGTATGCCATTTACGAAGACCGTGAGGGCGATGAATGGCTGCTGACCCACAGAGGCATAGACGTGGTCGGGCGGAAGCGCGTGGCGGATGATGGCCTGATTTTCCATCATGTGCAGGAATGCGCCGGGCTGCTTTATTTCGTGTCGACTTCCAACCGCCTGTATGCTTACCGTCCGCAGGGTGGATTCGAGCAACTCAATGTCTCCGGGTACAGCGGTTCGATTCACACGTTGGACACACTGGGCCGCGACACGTTGGTGTTGCAGACGAACCATTCCGTGACTTTTTATGCCTGCAAGAACCGTACGGCGTGCACATTTCGCACGACGGACATCGGGCGCGAAGGCGTCTTGATTACGGGAATGCACATAGCCACCGACCGCAACTGTTGGCTTATGTTGGACAACGACGAGATGGTGCGGTTGAATCCTTTTACACAGGATGTCCGTCTGTACCAGTTGCCTCATGTCCCGGTTCTTCATACGGACAAATGGAGTCGCAACCTGCTGTTCACCGACCGCTGGGGTACGTTATGGGCGATGCCCAAGTACGGCGCGTTGTGTTACTATGACGACGCTTCGGACGCTTTCCGTCCTTATCTGTTTGACCCCGATGACCCTGCTTCGTTCTATGCTCCCATTTCCAGGAGCAGTCTGATGGACAAGCAGGGAAACATGTGGCTGGCCTTAAACTTAGGGCTGGAGAAGTTGTCTTTCTACCCGTCTTTTTTTACGTTCCATGCAATGGAGACAAACTTCGATGTACGGGCCTTTTTGACTGACGCTGCCGGACGTTTGTGGGTCGGCGCGAAAAGCGGGGTGGTGCGTGTCCGTTTGCCGGGAAGCGGGCGGACGCTTTATCTTTCTCCCCGGGGCGAGCTTGTGCCGCAGAAATGCGCGTTCGGGAGCATGGTGTATGTCATGCTGCAAGCACGTGACGGCGACATCTGGTTGGGAACGCGGGAAAACGGACTTTTCCGTCTGCACCCGTTGGATGATGGCCGACGTTTTTCGGTCCGGCAATATGAAGCTGACGATTCCGAGCCGTACAGTCTCAGTTCCAATCAAATCTTCGCACTTCACGAAGACACACGGGGACACATCTGGGTCGGAACGTATGGCGGAGGGTTGAATCTGGCGGAGTGTAGTCCCGACGGGAGTGTGCGTTTTATTCACAAAGGAAATGACTTGAAAGGCTTTCCGTCGGATGTAGCTACCCGCGTCCGTTGTTTGGCGGAGGCTCCGGGCGACATCCTGCTGGTGGGTACCACAGACGGATTGTTGGTTTGTCGCACATCGTTTGCCCGTCCGGAAGAAGCCGTGTTCTGTCACCACAGGCACATAGCGGGCGATGCGATGTCGCTCAGTAGCAATGATGTTATGAATATATTCGTGCCCCGTGCATATAAAGATCAGGTTTATTGTCTGAGTTTCAGCGGTGGGCTGAATATCGTTTCTCCAGACTCTTTGTTTCAGCCACATGCTCGTTTCACTCATTATACGGTGCAGGACGGTCTCATCTCTAACTTGGTGCACGCCATGGTCGATGACGGGAAAGGACATTATTGGATAGCAGCGGAAAACGGATTGTCGAGTCTTGACCCTTTGACCGGACAATGTGTGAACTATCCCTGCGACCGTTTCCGAACAGGGTTGCGGTTTGCCGAAACTGTACCATTGGCCATAGGCGACACGCTCCTTTTCGGAACGAACCAAGGCGTGTTGGAACTGAACCTTTCCAAGTTGCCTCGCAGTACGTATGTTCCGCCTGTGTTGTTCACCGAAATGAGCGTGCAGGGCCGTCCGCTGGCGGTTGACGTGAATCGTATGGAATCGCTCGTTCTTTCCCGTCATCAGCGCAATATCTCTTTCCGCTTTACGGCGTTGGACTTTGTCAGTCCTTCCACCATTCAGTATGCTTACAGACTCCGGGGGCTGGAGGAGCATTGGAATAATGTGGGCAATACACATTCTGCCAGCTACATGAATCTGCCCGTAGGGGAATACACGCTGGAAGTACGTTCCACCAACAGCGACGGCGTGTGGATGGACAATGTGCGAAGCTTGCGTCTCGTCGTCGAGCCGAAGTTCTCCGAGACCATTTGGGCTAAGATGCTCTATATCGTCTTGTTTCTTCTGCTCGTGTGCTTGGTTGGTTATGTCCTGTTCTACATCTACCGCCTGCGCCACCGTATTGACGCGGAGCAGCAATTGGCTGACATTAAGTTGCGTTTCTTCACTGACATATCCCATGAACTTCGCACGCCGCTCACGCTCATTTCCGCTCCTGTGGACGAGGTGCTCCGTAGCCGTTCGCTGTCTGAGAAAGACCGTGCGAACTTGTCGCTCGTGCGTGTCAACACGCAACGTATGCTTCGCATGATGAATCAAATCCTGGATTTCCGAAAGTTCCAAAGCCATAAGATGAAGTTGCAGGTGGAAGAGACTGACCTCATCACTTTGCTGCGACAGGTGATGACCCACTTCCACTCTATGGCGGAGGAGAAGCACATTGATTTGGGTTTTCATGCATCCGTGGAGAAACTGCCGATGTGGCTGGATGTGGACAAGGTGGAGAAGGTGTTTTTCAACTTGCTTTCCAATGCTTTCAAGTACACCCCTGCCGGAAGGTCGGTGTCTGTGGAAGTCGGATTGGATGGCACAGAGGTGTGCATCTCCGTGATGGATAATGGCATTGGCATTGACGAAGAGCATCGGAAGGTGCTTTTCAGGCGGTTTGAGTCGTTTGCGCACAGCGACATGATGCATCCTTCTTCAGGCATCGGTTTGTCTTTGGTGAAAGAGATGGTGGACTTGCATCATGGCCGTATCGAGGTGGAGAGCCGTCCCGGCAAGGGAAGTCGTTTCACGGTATTCCTTCCTCTTGACCGTGCTGTCTATGAACGTGATGGACAGGCCGAGTTTATCCTTGCCGATGGAGACTCCTCTCCTTTGTCTGGAGAATTGAAACCTGCCGTGGAGCCGGACGGCGAGCGTTCCACAATCCTTGTGGTAGAAGACAATGACGAGCTACGTTTCTTCCTGCGCAACATCCTTTCTGAGACATACCAAGTGCTCGAAGCCTCTAACGGGCGGCAGGGCTTGGATTTGGCCGTGGAACAAGTACCTGACATGATTGTGACCGACGTTATGATGCCGGTGATGGATGGGCTGGAGATGGTGAAATGTGTGAAGGCCGACCACCGCGTTTGCCATATCCCCATCGTGGTCCTTTCGGCCAAGTCGTCGCTGGATGATCGTATCAAAGGACTGGAGCATGGCATTGATGACTATTTGGCCAAGCCTTTCAGTTCCGCTTATCTCAAGACACGCATCGCTTCCTTGTTGCGCCAGCGGCATGAGTTGCAGGAGCTTTATATGGCACGCCTGCAAGCACAGCCGAGTTCCGAAACCGAAGTGTCCGACCATCCGCAGTTAGAACCATACGATGACCATTTTATGCAGCAAGTGGTGGAATACATCGAGCAAAACATGGGTAATGCTGACTTCGAAATCGAGCGTCTGGCCGAACACCTCAACATGTGCCGTACGGTGTTTTACCGCAAGTTGAAGTCCATCACCGGACTGACTCCCGTGGCTTTCGTGGGCGAAGTGCGCCTCAAGCAGGCCCTTCGGCTCATGGAGCGCGACGAATTTACCATTTCCCAAGTGGCCTACATGACGGGGTTCAAGTCGCCCAAATACTTCAGTACCCTCTTCAAGAAGGCCGTGGGCTGCACGCCCAGCGAATACCGGGAGAAGAAACAAGCGGGCGGAAAGGGTTGAACATAAGCACCTCTCCACCCTTCTCATCCCGTTTCAGGTTTGTTTTTTGACGTAAAAGGTTCGTATTTTGGTATATCTGTTTTAGGTTATTTTAGGAGCATTGTAATCCATTTATATTTGCTGACAGTTAACAAAAACACTTATCAATACTGTTGGCATGAAAAACATTTCAATCATTTCAGTTTGTTTTCCGTTCCTGGCTCTCCTGTTTGGTCTGCCAACCTTGGCAGGAAACCTGCCTGCATCTGACAGACTTCCCGCCTTTCCGGGTGCGGAAGGTTTCGGACGCTATACGGCCGGAGGACGTGGCGGACGGGTCTATCACGTCACAACACTTGTCGACGGCAAGCAGCCCGGTACGCTTCGCTATGCAGTCAGTCAAAAAGGAGCACGCACTGTGGTGTTCGACGTGGCAGGCACCATCTTTCTCAACAGCCCCCTGCGTATAGTCAATGACAGCATTACCATCGCCGGGCAGACCGCTCCCGGACAAGGCGTCTGCATTGCACGTCATCCGGTGAACGTGGCTGCTGACAACGTCATCCTGCGCTACCTGCGTTTTCGTGTAGGCAATGAATCGGGCGGCGAGCCTGATGGTTTGGGTGGGTGTGACCACCGGAATATTATTGTAGACCATTGTACGGTCAGTTGGTCAGTCGACGAGACTTGCTCTATCTACGGCAACACGGACGCGACCGTGCAGTGGTGTCTCATCAGCGAGAGCCTCCGCACGGCCGGGCACAAGAAAGGCCGTCACGGCTATGGCGCCATCGTGGGCGGGCGGCGCATGTCGTTCCACCATAATCTTCTGGCCCACCATGAGAGCCGCGTCCCCCGCCTTGGACCGCGCGTCGGCACACAGGCTGATGAGCTGGTGGACATGCGTTGCAACGTGTTTTATAACTGGGCGGGCAATGGTTGTTATGGCGGTGAAGGAATGCGTGTGAACATTGTCAACAATTACTATAAGCCTGGTCCGGCCACCCCGCAAGGAAAAGCCATCGCCCGACGCATCTTCGCGCCCGGCATACGCACTACAAGATATTGCCGCGACGAGAACGGCCGTCCGAACTCCTGGGCTCCGATGGAGCACGTGTGGGGCAAGTTCTACGTCGCCGGGAATGTGGTGGAGGGTGATCCGGCCACCACCGCTGACAACTGGACGCGCGGTGTCTATGAGCAGGTGCGTCCTTCGGCCAATGACGGGATTTGGAACGACGCTGTCCGTGACTCCATCCGTCTGCGTTCGCCCCTGCCTTGCGGCGTGGTCACGACCCACAAGGCACAGGATGCGTTTCGTCTGGTGTTGGCCGGGGCCGGCTGCTCCAAGCAGCGTGACGCCATCGACAGCCGTATAGTGGAAGAGGTGCGCACGGGCACGGCTGTATATGTCGGTTCGATTACGCCCGACGCAGCCGAACGGCGAGGACTCATAGACCTCCCTTCCGACGTGGGTGGTTATCCGTTTCTGGCAGCTACGGCTAAGGAAGTGTCCGCCCTTCATGATTCCGACGGCGACGGCATACCCGATGCTTGGGAGCAAGCGCACGGTCTCGACCCGTATGATGCGTCCGACGGCAACGCCACCACGCTGGGCCGTGCGGGTTACACCAATTTGGAAATATATTTGGATGAAGCCACCCGTCCGGGCGAGGTTGCCCGTTTCTGAGCAAGCTCGGATTCCGTCGTGGCGGAGGTCTATCCCGGGATGTTCGGTAAACCGCTTGTTATCAGGTATGAATAGGAGGCCCTGAGCGGAGTAGAGGGTTGCCGGGCACGGAAAGGAATCCGTCCGACCACGGAAAGGAGTCCGTGCGCGGGTGGAAAGGAAGGCGTGCGCGGACGCCTTTAAGGCCCTGTCGCGGGAGGCTTCTTCCGGAGACGTGCAGGACAAGATATTTGGAAAAATAATTTATCACTTAAATAAACGATTATATTATGAAAAAGACCTTTGTGAAAGCAGGCACTTGCTGTATGGCTTTGGCGGCCTGGCTGGCATGGACGCCCGTCGATGTGGCGGCCCAAGCGCAGCAGCAAGGCTATACCATTACAGGCAGAGTGCTCGACGAGCAGGGCGAACCTGTCATCGGGGCTACCATAAAGTTGAAGGGCGACCTGAAGAAAGGTGTCGTGACTGACCTCGATGGAAATTTCACGATGAATGTTGACGAGCGGAAAGCCCGCTTGGTTGTTTCTTACCTTAGCATGGAGACGATGGAAGTGTCGGCCACCAGCGGCAAAGATGTGGTGGTGACGCTGCGCGAAAGCTCGCAAGACCTCGACGAAGTGGTGGTCATCGGTTACGGCACGTCGCGTCGCGGCGACCTGACAGGAGCCATTTCTTCCGTAGGTGAAAAAGTATTGCGCGACATCCCGCTGACTTCGGCGGCGCAAGCCATCACCGGTAAGTTGGCCGGCGTGCTCGTCACCACGACCGACGGTTCGCCCGACGCGGATGTACAGATTCTGGTGCGTGGCGGCGGTAGTATCACGCAAGACAATTCTCCGCTCTACATTGTGGACGGTTTTCAGGTGGACAATATCAACGATATTCCCGTGAACGACATCCAGAGCATCGATGTGCTTAAAGATGCCTCCTCCACAGCCATCTACGGTGCCAAGGGTGCGAACGGCGTCATCCTGGTCACGACAAAGAGCGGCAAGGTGGGCCGTACGGAAATCACCTTCAATTCGCATGTCGGTTTCAACAAAGTCTACAATATGACCGACGTGCTTTCCCCCTACGAATACTATTTGTTCCAACGCGAAGTAGATCCGGCAGAAAACGCAGGGCTCTTCTCAATGTATGGCCGTTGGGAAGACCGCGACATCTATCTCTCTGTTCCCAGTAATGACTGGCAGGACATCATGTACGGCGATACGGGTATCAAGCAAAGCTATAACATCGGCGTACAAGGCGGTACGGAAGACATGCGTTACAGCATCAGTTACACTCGCGACGATGAGGACTATGTGATGGTGAATTCTGATTATTTGCGTGACAACCTTCAAGTGCGGTTGAACAAGAAGTTTGGCAAGAAGTTGGAGTTGGAACTGACAGGCCGTCTCACCAAGACCACCATTATGGGCGCAGGCACTAACGGCGGCAAGTTGAAGGATGCCATCCGCTTCTCTCCCATAGAAAGTATGCAGGCCATGGATGAAGGCGATTTGGGGGCTGATGCCGACAAGACGGATGAAGCGCAACTATCCTCGTTGAACGACCCTTACTACAATACCGTCAACGAATACAAGAAACAGAACAAGTTTCGGCAAACCTATAATATGGGACTGAAATGGAACATTGCCAAAGGACTGGATTATCAGTTCCGTGGCAGTTACGATTTCGATTATAACTATACAGATAATATTTGGCTCAATAAGACAGGCGAATCCAGTTCTAATGGTGGGCAACCTGTGGCTAAGCGCACGGATGATAAAGGTCAGAGTTGGAGTATTCAAAATACACTTTCCTACCGTTTCCGTAAAGACAAACATGACTTCAATGCGATGGTGGGCCAGGAAATGGTGAGCCGACAAACAAATGAAATGGAGGTGATGTCAAAGTATTATCCCATCGACTTCACAGCCGACCAGGTGCTTGCTATGTGGAACTACGGTACGCCTCAACCCACCTACACCACTATCGGCGAGCCTTCGCGTACGGCTTCTTATTTTGGACGTGCAAACTATACGTACAATGACCGTTACACCATTTCCTTCACAGCTCGTGCCGACGGCACCAATGTGCTGGCTCCTGATCAGCGTTGGGGCTTTTTCCCAGGCGTGGCAGCAGCCTGGCGCATTTCCGATGAGGAATTTATGGAACCCACCCGCTATTGGCTCGACAACTTGAAATTGCGCGTAAGTTATGGTTCTGTGGGCAACGCCCGTGTAAGCTCCTATTGGCGGCAGGACTATTCCATCGAGACTTCGGCTAACAAGCAATATTATTTGAATGAAACTGTGCAGACAGGCATGAAGCCGGGAAACACCTTGCGTAACGAAAACCTGACGTGGGAGACGAAGCTCTCGTCGAACATCGGTGTGGATGCTACATTTTTTGGCGGACGCCTGAATGTGACGTTGGAACTCTATAAGGATGTGACCAAGGATTTGATACTGCGAATGGACTTGCCCTCTTATTCGGGCTATCAATACCAGTACCAAAACTTGGGTCGCACCAGCAATAAAGGTTTGGAACTGACTCTCAACGGGACGTTGGTAAACACCAAAGACTTCTACCTCTCGGCCAACTTCAACATTTCGTTCAACAAGAACGTGGTGGAGAAGCTCGACGGCACTGCCACTTCTATGATTGCCCAGTCCGGCTGGGCACCAGACATCGGGCGCGATGATTACCGCGTTTTCGTGGGCGAGCCTATCGGGCAAATCTACGGCTTCGAGGTCGAAGGGTTCTATACGTTTGACGACTTCACTTTTGACCATGCCACCAACAAGTGGGTGCTCAACGACGGAGTGGCCAGTGACTTCGACCTGATGGCCGGCCCGGACAATTTTGGTCCTGGCTACATCAAGCTGAAAGACCAGAACGGCGATGGTGTGATTGATGCCGACAATGACCGCGTGTTGCTGGGATGCACCCAGCCCAAACACTACGGCGGATTCGGACTGAATGCCCAATGGCGCGGGTTCGACATGGCCGCGATGTTCAACTGGTCGTATGGCGGAAAGGTTTACAATGCTATGAAGATACTCTCGACTACTTATACGAACCGGCGCTACAACAATGTTTCCACGGAGATGAGCTTGGATAAACGTTGGACTATTATCGATCCTGAGACTGGCGCCAATGTGATGTATGGTAATCTGGCCGACCCGGAACGTTTTCGGGAAATAAACCAAAACGCATCCATTTGGTCTCCTTTGATGGGCCGCACGGTGGTGACTGATTGGGCTGTGGAAGACAACTCGTTTTTGCGCTTCAGTAATTTAACAATAGGCTACACGTTGCCTGTTTCTTTGACGCAGAAGTTTGGTGTACGCAACCTGCGTGTGTATGCCACGGCTTCCAACCTCTTCTGTTGGACAAAGTATTCCGGCCAAGACCCGGAAGTGAGCACGCAGCGCAGTACGCCCATGACACCCAATGTGGACTATTCTGCCTACCCGAAGGCGCATAACTATGTATTTGGCATTAACGTGACATTTTAAAAGAAGACAAACATGATAAAGCATATCTTTATGGTTGCGCTTTCGGCAACCGTACTCTGTAGTTCCTGCATGGACAATTTCTTGGATACGGAAAGTCCGTCGAAGTCCAGCAGTGAGAATATTTTTGATACTCCGGTTATGACGGAAGCCGCCCTGATGGGTGTGTATTCATCTATGACAGCCTCTATGATGTACGGGCAGAAGCTGTGTGTCAACTGGCAAGGAGTGAGCGATGTCGAGGTGGGTTCCAATGCCTTTAACCTGGATGACTATAACCAGACGAACGGCGATACGGGAGGAATGAATTTTTATGATGACCCTTATAACACAACAACTACGTGGAACGACATTTGGACTTTCACTGAGCAGGCCACGATGGCGGTAGACGGTATTCGCATGTCTCCGGCAATGGAGACTGAAGACCGGGAAACTATGCAGGCCTACCTGGGTGAAGCTTTGACTCTGCGTGCGTTAGGCTATTTTGAGTTGGTGCGCTGGTGGGGTGACGTGCCTTTCAAGGAACATGCAGCCAGCAGCGACTTGTCTAATATTTACATAGGAAAGAGTGACAGAGACACCATTTACAGCCACATTATTGCAGATTTGAAAGAAGCGGTTCAATATTTGCCTTGGCAGGGTGAAGGAACTTACAACGCAGAACGCGTCACCAGGGGATTTGCCTACGGGCTTTTGGCTAAGGTTGCGCTGTTTGCCGGTGGATGGTCTGTGAGAGATGGTAATACTTTTCCCGAACAGCAGTTGGAGCATCATCCAACTATTTCGGAAATGAATGGTTTCTTTGTAGGACGTCCTAAGAACTATCAGGACTTCTACCAAATAGCGCTTGATGCATGTGCCGACCTGCTTGCCGATGCGGATAATCCGCACCAGCTTGATCCCGATTTCGAAGAAGTCTGGGAAAAGGTGAACCACTTGGAGTTAAACCCCTATAACGAGAACCTCTTTGAAGTAGCTTTCGGGGAAGGACAAAGTGGTGATGTAGGTGCTACAATGGGGTATACGTTGGGAAACGGCGTGATAAATGCCAGTCGCGGTATGGGCGGCGCGGGTTATGCTTCTACCACCCTGTATTATTTTTATTCTTTCGACCCGGAAGACAAACGTCGAGATGTGACTTGTGTTTTCCCTAGCTATGAGATTGTGGACGGTGTGGCTAAGGAAACTATACGGTTGAATCCGTTGGGTGTGTCGTGTGGCAAGTGGCGTTGGTATTGGATGACGGACGACTACCTTCAACGTTTGGAACAGGCGACTTCACGCATCTCGACTGGCATAAACTGGATATTGATGCGCTATTCGGACATCTACCTGATGTTTGCCGAAGCTCAAAACGAACTTCACGGCCCGACGGAGGTAGAATCTCGTACAGGACTTTCTGCCGCAGATGCCCTTGAAGTGGTGCGTACCCGGGCTTTTGGAGCAGGTTCTTCCAAAGTGAAAGATTATGACCGTAGCAGTAAGGAGGCTTTCTTCAATGCCATCGTCAACGAGCGTGCTTGGGAGTTCGGTTGCGAGTGTATACGTAAGCAAGATTTGATTCGGTGGGGATTGATTGTCGATAAAGTTGAAGCCATGAAGGAAGCCTTGTGTCTGATGTACGACTATACTTTCCCCATTAAAGTGTTCGACAAGGAATTAGATCGAAACGATATTCCCACCCGTGTGTATTATAAGTATGAAGTAGACCGTCCAGATTATATCGACCTTTCTTCGCTTAACTTAAATCAAGACATGGGTATCTATGAGCCAAATGAGAACAAAGGAGAATACTATGTCAATTGGGTACCTATGCAGGTGGCTATTGATCAAAACGGACGTCGTCCGGATGAAGTCAACGACAGATATGCAGAGACCATCTGCCGGATATTGGTTATTGGCACCGGTTTGAATGCTTCTTATGACTATTCAGAGCTTTTCGGTAAACTTTATTGGGGGAGCGCGGCGCAAGCAGAGTTTGCCAAATATCCCGTAGGCAACAACACATGCAACTACCGTCATGTCTTTGCTATTGATTACGAAAGCGTCTTCGAGTCGCAAGGATGGCTTTCTAATTCCTATGGATTCAGAAACTAATAAAACAGACACAGATGAAAACGAAATATACAAAAGTTTGGAGTTTCCTTTGCGCAACCTTGATGGTTTGTTGTGCATGCCTATTCTCGTCTTGCGACGAGGATGTTAATGATTGGGGTGTGGATGCTTCTCATGACCGTCTTTTCGCTCCTTTGGTCTATGAGACCATGCAGGTTTCTTCCACCAGTGTACAGATGCATTATTCGCAAGTGGTGACAGCCACTCGCTATGTGTTCGAGTTTTATAAAGACAGTTTGGAGTTTTTGCCAGAGAACTTTTATCGGACTGACACCATTTATGCTGACACACTGACTGTGTACAAGGATGATGCTTCTCCGGCCAAGGTGGAATATGCTACATTGTTTGGAGAGCTGGCCGGATCTACGCAATATTGTGTTCGCATGAAAGGTTTGGATGAAAACGGTAAGGCTAGCGGATACCTGGGAGTAGCTTTTGAGACTCCACGCGAACAACTGTTTGAGAGTGCTACACCTACGACTGAATCTGTGACTTTTACGTGGACACCGACAGATCGTGTGACACACATGTTGCTGTTCGACTATGTGAATGTTGCAGAGGACCCTGGGGCGACACCTCGTTGGGAATATGTGGTGAGGGATGAGCCTATAGAGCTGACGGCGGAAGACATTGCAGCAGGCTCGAAGACGATAAATGGGCTGGAGAGCGGCACGAATTACAAAGTGCAGATTTGCTATAACGACGAAGTGCGCGGCGAATACACGTTCAAGACCTTAGGTTTGGGCGAGGGTATCGTTATTCGTGTACCTTGGGAGTCGGAAACAGCTGTGGTGGACATGGATGCCCTGATGGAAGAATATGAAGTGCAAGGCGCGTCAAACCTCACGTTGGAGTTTGAACCGGGTAAGACCTATAATATTAATAAATGGACACTTCCATCGGTAGACAACTTGCTTGTCACGAGCATTACAACTGATCAAAGTAACCGTCCGATCATCAATTTACCGCAAATAAGTCTTTCTTCATCCATGTTGTCTATAGCTTTCCAATATGTCACTATTGATGCAAAAGATGATGATTCTGCTTATTTCTTCCAGCCAGGTTCATTGAATATTGGCTCTATCACTTTTGAGGGTTGTCTCATCCGCAACATCAAGCGGAGTCTCCTTCGTACCAGCGGTGGATTGAACACCACGAACATCACTGTTTGCAATTCTGTTTTACAGCGTATAGGTTGGAATGGTTATGGTCTTATCAATATATCGGGCACGAATACCATAGAGCGCATTGAAGTAACTAATTCAACTCTTATAGACATGGGTGACCAGTTGATGGATATTGATGGAGGAATCGGTGAAGTTATCTTCACAGACAACACCCTTTATCAACCTGTTGAGACTTCTAATGCGAATGGATTGGGCCGTGTGTTCCGTTTCGACAATTGGAATAAAATACCAGCTTCTCCGGGCCATGTTACAGTGAGCAACTGCATCTTTGCAGGTCCGAATGGAGAAGTTACATTGAATGCTGGAGGTGGCAATTACGACTATTTTGATTATTCGGATAACTGCTACCTGACTTCCGATGTTCCCACGGGTGGTTCGCGCTTTGAAGCAATCAATACATTAGAGCTAACTTCTGGCGACTTGTTTGTCGACCCGGAGAATGGTGACTTCCACTTCAATCCGGCCACCGAGATTCCTGCCGGAGTGAAAAGTGCAGGAGACCCGCGTTGGCAATGACCATAGACAAACATGTATAATCTTTGATTAAAATGAATAACAAAATGAAACACAATCATACTATGATTGCAACGGCACTGCTGGGCTTTGGCTTGGCGGTGGCCGGTTGCGACGAAACCAGCAATGATTTTAGCAAGGATTCAGAACCTTGGCGTGCCATTTCCGAAGATTTGATAGCTTTTCCTGGAGCGGAAGGGTGTGGATGTCATGCTACCGGAGGACGTGGCGGCGATGTGTATCATGTGACGACTTTAGATGATACTGGTGCAAGTGGCAGTTTACGTTATGCCGTCACGCAAACAGGTGCACGCACCATCGTCTTCGACGTAGCCGGGACGATAAACCTTACTACACCGCTCGACATCGCCAACGGCGATCTAACAATAGCCGGACAGTCTGCTCCGGGTGACGGCATTTGCATCGCCGGAGCCGAGGTGCGGGTGAATGCTTCCAACGTCATTATACGTTATCTCCGTTTTCGTCCGGGCAACGACGTGACCTATCTTGATCCCACTACGGGCGATCCTGTCATCTTTAACGGTCTGAGTGGTACGGGGCAGCAAAATATCATTATCGACCATTGTACCTTCAGTTGGGCAGCCGGGAAATGCCTGGCATTGTACAACAATCGCAATACGACTGTGCAGTGGTGCATGCTGTCGGAAGCTCTGCATGAAACAGTCGACAAAGACGATGTGCAACGCGGCGGAGCTTTCTGGGGTGGTACGGACGCTTCATTCCACCACAATCTCTTGGCTCACTGTATGGACTGTATGCCGCGGTTCGCTCCCGGTTCATGGACACAGAAGAACGAGCGGGTCGATGTTCGCAACAACGTGTTTTATAATTGGGGTGAGGATGGAGCTTGCGGTGGCGAAGGGATGAAGGCTAACATTGTGGGTAACTATTACAAGCCCGGTCCTGCTACGGCATTGGTGTCGTCGGCAGTGCGACACCGCATCTTTGCCGCTGATGTGCGAACAGAAGCAGATTGCCATAAAACAGATGAGGAAACCGGTGAAATCTTGTTGGATGAGCCGAATGAATGGTATCCGATGCAACATGTGTGGGGCAAGTTCTTTATCGACGGCAATGTGATGGAGGGCGATGAGGCTGTAACCGCCGACAACTGGACGGAAGGCGTATTGGCGCAAGTGGTGAACGGTCCGGAGGTGGACAATCTTTACACCGAGGGCACGCAGGATACCATCCGACTGGCAGAACCGCTTGACATGGAGTCATTGACAGTCGGGACAGCCGAAGAGGCTTACCGCTTGGTATTGGCTTATGCCGGCTGTGCCAAAAGACGTGATACGGTGGATGAACGCGTGCTCCAAGAAGTGCAGGACGGAACGGCTACTTACGGCACGTGTACGGGTTTCGTAGGTAAAGGATTCATCAATGACCCTGACGACGTGGGTGGTTATCCCACGTTGACTGCTACGGACGAAGAGCTGGCCGCTATCAAAGATTCCGACGGCGACGGCATGCCCGACGAGTGGGAGAAGGCTCACGGGCTAAACCCGAATGCTGACGCCGACGGCCGCATGGTGAAGTTGAGCGAAGAAGGCTATACGAACTTGGAAGTCTATCTCAACAGCTTGGTAGAAGACATCACTAACAACTCGTGAAATCAAATAATTAAAATGGAACGACTGATGAAAACACACATTTTGTTAATCTTTGGCTTGTTGGCTGCTTGCACGGGACACGTGCAGGCTCAGCCGGAGTATAAGCTATGGTACGACCGCCCGGCGGAGCAGTGGATTGAGGCGTTGCCACTGGGCAACGGACGGCTGGGAGCGATGGTTTATGGAGACCCGGCGCATGACGAATTGCAACTGAATGAAGAGACCGTGTGGGGCGGCTCGCCCTACAACAACACCAACCCGAAGGCGAAAGACGCGCTGCCGGAAATCCGACGGCTCATCTTCGAGGGGCGGAACTTGGAGGCGCAGCAACTCTGCGGCGAGGCCATCTGCTCCCCGCGGGCCAACGGCATGCCCTATCAGACCGTGGGCTCGCTGCATCTTGACTTTGAGGGTTTCCGCAGCTACGGAAACTATTACCGCGAGCTGGACCTTGACCGTGCTGTCGCCACTACGCGTTTCACGTCGGGCGGCGTGGACTATGTGCGCGAGACGTTTGCCTCTCTGATGGACGATGTGGTCATGATGCGCCTCACGGCCTCCCGCCCGGGAAGCATCTCCTTCAAGGCACGTTACACGACACCCATGCCCGGCGCACGACGCAGCGCAACCTCCGACGGACTGTTGCTTCTTGAAGGAAAAGGGACTGACCACGAGGGCATCGACGGAAAGGTGCGCTTTGCCACCCTGTTGCAATGCCAGCTTGACGGCGGGCGGCAGAAAATCGTAGGCGACACGGCACTGGTGGTAGAGGGTGCCAACAGTGTGTTGCTCTGCATCTCGACGGGAACGAACTTCAAGGACTATAAGGATGTGTCGGGCGATGCCATGGCTGTTGCCCGGAAACACTTGCAAGGACGCCCCTCGCTGGCAGCTTACGAGCAAGCCCGCGAAAGCCATACGGCTGCTTATCGGCAATATTTTCGCCGTGTGTCGCTCGACTTGGGACGCAATGCGCAGGCTGACAAGCCGACGGACGTGCGGGTGCGCGAGTTCAACACGTTCTTCGACCCACAACTCCCGGCCCTGCTTTTCCAATATGGACGCTATCTGCTCATCTGTTCGTCGCAACCGGGCGGACAGGCTGCCAACCTGCAAGGCATTTGGAACTATAAGAAAAATGCGCCGTGGGATGGCAAATACACGACTGACATCAATGTGGAGATGAACTACTGGCCGGCAGAGGTTACGGCCTTGCCCGAGATGCACGAACCGTTTATCCGGATGGTGCGTGAGGTGGCCGAGACAGGCAGGCAGAGTGCGGAGATGTATGGTTGCCGCGGGTGGACGCTTCACCACAACACCGACATCTGGCGGTCGACGGGAGCGGTCGACGGCCCTTCTTACGGCATCTGGCCCACGTGCAACGCCTGGTTCTGCCAGCATCTGTGGGACCGTTACCTCTTCTCCGGCGACAAGGATTATCTGGCTTCGGTCTATCCCGTCATGAAGTCGGCCTGCGAGTTCTATCTCGACTTCCTCGTCGAGGAGCCGGAACACGGCTGGCTTGTCGTAGCTCCCTCTTATTCGCCGGAAAACTCTCCCAACGTGAATGGCAAGCGCACGTTCCGCGTAGTGGCCGGCTGCACGATGGACAATCAGATGGTGGGCGACCTGTTCCACAACACACTGGAAGCTGCCGCGCTCATGGGAGACGACAAGTCTTTCATCCGCGACCTGAAACGTGTCATCAAGAAGTTGCCGCCGATGCAGATAGGCCGCTGGGGACAGGTGCAGGAGTGGATGGCCGACTGGGACAACCCGCGCGACCGTCACCGCCACACGTCGCATCTTTGGGGCTTGTATCCGGGGCGGCAAATCACGTGGTCAAACTCTCCGGCCTTGATGGCGGCTGCCGAAAAGACGCTCAACGGACGTGGTGACCATTCCACCGGTTGGTCTATGGGCTGGAAGATAAATTTCTGGGCTCGTCTGCTTGACGGCGACCACACCTATAAACTCATCTCCGAACTTATCAACGTGGTTCTGGAGGAAAAGGGGCAGAACGGAGGCCTCTATCCGAATCTCTTCGATGCACATCCGCCTTTCCAGATTGACGGTAACTTTGCCGCCACTTCCGGCATTGCCGAGATGTTGCTTCAGAGTCACGACAATGCCGTCCACCTCCTTCCGGCCCTGCCTTCCGTTTGGGAAAAAGGGGAAGTCAAGGGACTGCGCAGCCGGGGCGGCTTCGTGCTCGAAGACATGAGCTGGGCTGACGGCCGGTTGCAGGAAGCCACCCTTCGCTCCACGATTGGCGGCGTGATGCGTGTGCGCAGTGCTGTTCCCCTCACGCTTGAAGGCGGAGAACTGCGTCCGGCCAAGGGCGAATGTCCCAACCCGTTGCTTCGCTCGCAGGCCATCAAGAAAGCACTTGTCAGCAAGGAAGCTCCGAAGGCCGGGATGCCTGCCAAGGTTTATTATGAATACGACATCCCGACCACAGCCGGCAGCACGTACGTGCTCCGTGCCCTCTGACCGGACGGAATGAAGGCCGGATAGGACGGTGGTTTGGAAGCGGCTTTGCATCAGCAGTGTGGCGGCTTGGTTGCTGCTGTAAAATGATTTCATGAAAGTGCAAAGCCGTTTCCTTGTTTCCGCCCTTTCCTGTCAGAGGAAAGGATTTGCAAACATAACACTCTCATTTTTAATGATAAATCATACGCATGAGCGGAAAGGAGTGAAGCCGGGAGCGGAAAGGAAGGTAGCCGACCACGGAAAGGAGTCCGCCCGACCACAGAAAGGAAGCCGTGGCCGGATGCCTTCCAGCCCCCTTGGGAAAGTCTTCCTTTGCGGCTTTTCCGTCTCATTTGCATCGCTATAAATAGTTTAAATTGTTTACTTATGAATTTTCTATTCCGAAAAACGACGTTATTGAAAAGAAGCGCAGCCCTTCTGGCTGCCTTCGCTGTGTGTCTGACGCTGCCGGCTGTTGGCGGCAAGGTGTTCCACGCTGTGGTTGCAGCCGACGGGACAGGCGACTACACCTCTGTGCAGCAAGCCATCGACGCAGCCCCGGCCGGACGCACTGAACCGTGGCTCATTTTTGTAAAGAGTGGCTCGTATGAAGAGTCGGTCACGGTGCCGTCAGACAAGCCGTTTATCCATCTCATCGGACAAGACCGTGCAAGCACGGTCATCCACCGTAGTCTCAATGTGGGCGGGAAGCCTGAAACAGGCAAGGCTGAGGCCTATTGGGCACATTCCGTGCACAATCCGGACGCACCGGTCTATCGGGCCGAAGGCAGCGTGGTGACAGTGAAAGCTGACGACTTTTACACCACGGGCATCTCGTATGTCAACGATTTCGGCGTCGACAGCCAGAGCGGGCCGCAAGCCCTTGCCATGAAGTCGCAGGGTGACCGTGCCGCTTTCTTCGACTGTGCCTTCCGTTCGTTTCAAGACACATGGATGACGACGACCAACGATGCCTGCCGCCACTACGTCAAAGATTGCTTCATAGAGGGGGCTGTGGACTATTTTTACGGGAGCGGCGACGTGCTGCTGGAGCATTGCACGCTCTACAACGTGCGTCGCGGTTCGGTCATTGTGGCGCCTTGCCATGAGAAGTCGAAGTGGGGCTACGTGTTCCGCCACTGTATGGTCGACGGCAATGCCGAGGCAGCTCGTGACGGCAAGACCAAGCTGGGCCGTCCGTGGCACAACTCACCCCGCGCCGTTTACATCCACACGACAATGAATATCCCCGTTGCACCCGAAGGGTGGACTGACATGGGGGCCATCCCGGCGCTCTTTGCTGAGTATGACAGCCGCGATGCTCAAGGGAATCCCGTGGACTTGAGCCGCCGTAAGAGTGAATACAAGGGGCGGGGTGACAATCCATCCACGGGCACTTGTCCCACGACGGTGACGAAGGCCGAGGCTGACCGCATGACGTATGAGAACATCATACCCGGCAATGACGGGTGGAATCCACGCGAGATGATGCGCCGCTTGCCGGCTCCGCAGGGTGTGAAGGTCGAAGGAAATGCCGTCACGTGGCAGGCGGTGGACGGAGCCATCGGTTACGTCGTCATCGCAGGCGACCGTGTGGCCGGCATCACAGACGGGACATCGCTCACCCTCCCGTCGCCGGCCGGAGATGACAGTTTGCGTGTCCGTGCCGTGAATCGTTCTGGCACGCTTGGAGAGTAATGTGTCTGGTGCGCATACGGTTGTAAGAGAAAGTTTGTTAACTAATATTAACCTGTTCTGTCGCTTTGGTTGGGTATAAATGATTATCTTTGAAAACAATTCTGACAGAATAGGCAAAACTTGTACTACTCTGTGCTAAGTTTAGGAAGTATGAAAAGAGTTGCCCATTTCCCTGTGAGGCTTCCCGCCGACATCGTTTGCGGCGGGGATTCTGTCTTGCGTGTCCCGTCTGTCTTTGGGTGCGCCTTTCTCTTTCAACTTATTCACTTTTAATATTTACCATTATGAAAAAATTGTTTTTGACTCTTTGCCTTTGTGTGATGGCCGTATGTGCCAGCGCACAGAAATTCACCGTGTGGTATGGGATGAACTTGGCTAGTGTGGATGTAGCAGGTTATTCGCCCGACTCGAAGATGAAGTTCCTGAACTTCGGTTTGGAATATGCAGCTCCTTTTGCAGACACGTTTGATTGGGGTGCAGGTGTTTCGTATATGACCAAGGGCTTTGACGGATGGGACCCGGGCTTCATCCAGCTCGACGCCAATGCCCGTTGGAACTTTGTACAGAGCGATGACTACAAGGTCGGTCTTTTGGCCGGTCCGTACTTGGGCTTCATGGTGCTCGATGATGATGCGGAGGGTACGAATGCTGTAGACTTCGGTATCGGTATCGGCGCGATGGGTACCTATCGTGACTTCTCTCTGAAGTTGGGCTATGAGTTTGGTTTGACCAATAGCATCGAGAACATCGACAGTAAGTTGCGTGGCTTCTACATCCGTTTGGGATACAGCTTTTAAATAATTGAAAATTGATAATTGATAATTGACAATCACGTTGCCGCATGGCTAATTGTCAATTATCAATTTTCAATTGTCCATTGCTTATGCTTTTACCTTATTTAAATAAGGGTCTTGTGGAGGCCGGATGCGATGAGGCCGGGCGTGGATGCCTGGCAGGGGCGGTGTATGCGGCAGCTGTCATCCTGCCTCCTGACTTTCAGAATGAGTGGCTCAACGATTCCAAGCAGCTCACCGAGCGTCGGCGTTATGCCTTGCGTGAAGTCATCGAGCGTGAGGCTGTGGCTTGGGCTGTGGGCGTGGTGACGCCCGAAGAGATTGATGAAATCAACATCCTGCGTGCTTCCTTCCTGGCCATGCACCGTGCCATTGATGCCCTGAAGGTGCGTCCTGAACATTTGCTTATCGACGGCAACCGCTTTACGCCCTATGGCGATACGCCCCACACCACCGTGGTGAAGGGCGACGGCAAGTATATGTCCATCGCGGCTGCTTCCATCCTGGCAAAGACCTACCGCGATGACTACATGAACCGCCTGCATGCCGAATATCCGGTCTATGGCTGGGACGGCAACAAGGGTTATCCCACGAAAGCGCATCGCGAAGCTATCCGTCGTTATGGCATTTCGCCCTATCATCGCCGCACGTTCAATCTGCTGGGCGACGCACAGATGTCCCTGGACTTTCTCTGAAGCCGTTTTTCCGGGGGTGAAAACGCTCGAAAAGGAACGATTTGCTCTTCTTGATGCATTTTCTTTCTTCCATCCTTGTATTTATTACAGATTAATATTTAAATTTGTTCTAATGAAGTTTAACCCAATCTCTCATAAACATGTTAGAACAAATCAACGTATCACTCATCGACTGGTCGCGGGCACAGTTTGCCCTGACTGCGATGTATCATTGGCTCTTTGTGCCGCTCACGCTGGGGCTGGCTTTGCTGATGGGTATCATGGAAACGCTCTATGTCGCTACGGGCAAGGAGCAGTGGAAACACTACACGAAGTTCTGGATGAAGATCTTCGGCATCAATTTCGTCATTGGCGTGGCCACGGGATTGATTCTGGAGTTTGAGTTCGGAACGAACTGGAGCAATTACTCGTGGTTCGTGGGCGACATCTTCGGCGCACCGCTGGCCATCGAAGGCATTCTTGCCTTCTTCCTGGAAGCCACTTTCGTGGCTGTCATGTTTTTCGGCTGGGGCCGTGTGGGCAAACGCTTCCATCTCGTGTCCACCTGGCTCACGGGTGTGGGCGCGGCTATATCTGCGTGGTGGATACTGGTGGCCAACTCCTGGATGCAACATCCTGTGGGCATGACGTTCAATCCTGACACGATGCGCAATGAGATGCAGGCCGCGGGCAGTTTCTGGGAAGTGGCCTTTTCGGATGTAGCTGTCGTCAAGTTCTTCCACACCGTGCTGAGCTGCTGGGTGCTGGGAGCCGTGTTCGTCGTCGGCATATCTTGCTGGTATCTGCTCAAGAAACGTCATGAGCAGATGGCTCTCTCGAGCATTAAGATTGCTTCCATCTTCGGTCTGTTCTCTTCTCTGGTCGTTGCCATGACGGGTGACACGTCGGCCTATCAGGTGGCGCAGACGCAACCTATGAAACTGGCGGCCATCGAAGGACTTTATGATGGCGGCACGCAACAGGGACTCACGGCCATCGGATTGCTCAATCCGGCCAAAGAACGTCATGATGACGGTGTCGAGCCTTTCCTTTTCGAGTGGAAAATGCCCTACGCGCTTTCTTTCCTGGCAACGCGTGACATCGACGGTTATGTGCCGGGCATCAATGACATCATTGCCGGCGGCTATACGCAACCTGACGGCACAACGGCCCTTTCGGCTGGAGAGAAGATGGACAAAGGACGCCAGGCCTTGGAGACGCTTGATGCTTATCGTCAGTTGAAACAGAACGGTGAGGAAGAAGCTGCGGTCGAGCTCTTGCCACGCTTGGAACGCGACGTGAAGTATTTGGGCTATGGATACATCACCGATGAGGCTCAGCTGGTGCCCAACGTGCCGCTCAACTTCTATGCATTCCGCGTCATGGTGGGGCTGGGGTGTTACTTTATCTTGTTTTTTGCCGTCGTCCTATTCCTTATATATAAGAAGCGCATGGCAAATGTCCGTTGGATGCAGTGGGTTGGTCTTTGGACGATACCTTTGGCTTACATCGCCGGACAAGCCGGTTGGATTGTGGCCGAAGTGGGTCGCCAGCCGTGGGCCATCCAAGACCTCTTGCCGGTGAATGCTGCCATCTCGGCTGTGTCTGTCGGTTCGGTGCGCACGACCTTCTTCCTTTTCTTTGCTGTGTTCACTATCGTGCTGGCTGCAGGCATCTGTATCGTGGTTCGCATCATCAAGAAAGGGCCGGAGCAATTGACAATAGATAATTGACAATTAACAATGCTGCCGCACGTCTTTTCGTTTTTAATTCATCAATCAACTGATTAACAATAGATAATTGACAATTACGATGCCGCATGGTCATTTGTCACTTATCAATTGTCCATTGTCAATTTAAAAAGACTTTTTTATGGAAACATATAGCTGTTTACAACATTATTGGTGGTTCCTCATCTCGCTGTTGGGCGGACTGCTGGTGTTCCTGCTCTTTGTGCAGGGTGGAAATTCGTTGCTTTTCCAGTTGGGCAAGACCGCAGAAGAGCGTTCTCTGCTTATCAATGCGACAGGCCGCAAGTGGGAATTCACTTTCACCACGCTGGTGACGTTTGGTGGTGCTTTCTTTGCTTCCTTCCCGTTGTTTTACAGCACCAGCTTCGGCGGTGCTTATTGGGCTTGGATGCTCATTTTGTTTTCGTTCGTGTTGCAAGCCGTGGCCTACGAATTCCAGGCCAGCATGGCTAGCCCGAAAGGAAAGAAAGTATGGCAGAGCTTTCTGGTGTTCAACGGCATTCTCGGTCCGCTGCTCCTCGGTGCGGCTGTGGCTACCTTCTTCACCGGTTCGAACTTCGTGGTGGACAAGGGCAATATGAGTGATCTTTCGATGCCTGTCATCAGCCGCTGGGCTAACGGCTGGCATGGCATTGACATCCTGTTCAACATCTGGAACTGGGTGCTCGGCATTGCCGTCTATTATCTCTCTCGTGTCTTGGGAGGCCTTTATTTCCTGAACCGCATCGATGACGATACGCTCGTCGATCGTTGCCGCCGCCGTCTGTTTGGCGATGCGCTGGCTTTCCTGGTCTTCTTCCTGGCGTTTGTCGTCCGCACGTTGGTGAGCGACGGTTTTGCTGTCAATCCTGCCACACAGGAAATCTATATGGAACCTCTTAAATATTTGAACAATCTGCTTGCCATGCCGGCTGTGTTGGCAGTCTTTCTGGTGGGTGTGGTGCTCGTGTTGGTGGGCATCGCCCGCGGTGTGTTCTCAGCCACACCGCGCTGCGGCATTTGGTTTGCAGGCATCGGTACGGTCTTCACCGTGACAGCGTTGCTACTTTGTGCCGGTTGGAACAACACGGCTTACTACCCGTCGCTTGTCGACTTGCAAAGTTCGCTCACTATTGCCAACAGTTCTTCCAGTCCTTTCACGCTCGAAGTGATGTCCTACGTCTCCATCCTCATCCCCTTCGTGCTCGCCTACATCATCTATGCTTGGCGTGCCTTGGAGCGTAAACAAATCACCCGTGAGGAACTGAAAAAGGACGACCACGCTTATTGACAATAGACATTCTTCCATAGCTGTAGAAAGGCGCGAAGATGTGGGTACAGTTTTTCCCGCATTTTCGCGCCTGTTTTTTTCGTCCGGGAGGTTTGAGATAAGGCAGGCTTGCTATCGCAAGGTTGAACCCAAAGTCTAATGACCGATTTGGGTTGAAGGGAGCATCTTTGAAGCGTTGAAGTTCTTGTATAGTTCTTGTATAGTTCTTGTAAGATTATGTTTTATAACATATAGTGGAAGTTGTAAGTTAAAGCTGAAAGTTTAATATTTGCAAAAGTTAATTAACCGAGAGGAAAACGAACTAGTTTCAAGTATTTATGTTTTTTGAGTATTAGGATTATGGAACAACTTTTTTCAGAACAGTTCATGATGGCCTATGCGTCTGTCATGGGTTTCTTCAGTTTGATGCTTGTTATTCCATTAGTAATGGGTATTTATTTGGTTTGTAGAAACAAGTTTTTGTCTACCAGCTATAAATTAGGATGGATTGTATCCTTTTTATTTTTTGAACATAATAGCTCTTTTGGTTTACTTGGCTGTGTTCTCCGCACCCAGGCAGGCCATGAAGATGTAATAATGTTTGTTTTGTAGGTAAAGGCCATTCTTCATTGAGGAATGGCCTTTTTGCTATGTCTGCATTTCAATTTATAAACTAAAGGGAAGGATTATTAATAAAATAAAGGTGAACTCTTGCTCCCTAATGTAAATTTTGTAACTTTGCCATGAGAGAAGTTTTAAAATTTAATGAAGGTCTGTTGTAAATTCCTATATGGATATAAGCATTTAGCAAATGAGTTGATAAAATGGTCTCTCGTGTGGCGAGTCTCCGTGATGAAATCTAACCTAAACTTTCCGACTGTTTGCTGAACCTTTTCTGTCCGAATGGAGTGAAGATAGGTTTTCAGATAACAAAAAGCAAAATAAGCATGAAAAAGTACACCTTGAAAGCTCATTCATCAAGAAGCCTTTTTGCTCAGCAGTGGTTGCGTGCCGTGAAGCCCGGTTGTTTTGCCATGGCTCTGCTGGTGGCTTCTGCGCTTCCTGCTGTGGCTCAAAACCCGGTGGGGGGGGGTAAAAATGTAACAACGGAGGACAAAGTCCCGGAGAGGAAAGTCACCTACAAGGGTGTGGTCATTGATGACATGGACCAACCTCTGCCCGGCGTCAGTGTCACGTTGCCACACTCCAAAGGTACAGGCGTGACGACCGACATCAATGGTCGTTTTGAAATCTCTGTACCGGAAAATGTTAACAATCTGGTGTTCTCCTACATCGGCATGAAGACTCAAACCGTGCGCGTGAAGGGAACCTCCAAAGACTTGACAGTCCGATTGCAACCCGATGCTGTGGCGTTGAAGGAGGCTGTCGTGACGGGTATCTACACCCGTAATGCGGAAAGCTTCACGGGTTCTATGGCGACCTACACCAAGCAGGAGCTGAAACAGGTGGGTAACCTGAATGTACTCCAGAGCTTGCAAGCCTTGGATCCGGCATTTGTCATTACGGACAATAATCTCCGCGGTGCCGACCCGAATGCGACACTGGACATCAGTATTCGCGGAACAACCAACCTGACGGACTTGGAGTCCAACTATGAGTATGACCCCAATCAGCCATTGTTTATCTTGGATGGTTTTGAGAGCGACCTGAATACCATTACCAACTTGAACATCGACCGTGTGGAAAGCATCACCATCTTGAAGGATGCCGCTTCGACGGCTATCTATGGTTCGAAGGCAGCCAATGGCGTTGTTGTGGTGGAAACTGTAAAACCTGAACCAGGAAAGCTTCGTTTCTCATACAATGGCAACTATCAGGTGGCATGGGCCGACTTGACGGACTACAACATGATGAATGCCCGTGAGAAGCTGGCTTATGAGAAGTTGGCCGGACGTTATGCTTCTGGTGACTATAATTTGGATGAAAACGGGGAAATCATCAACGAAGAGCTGCGACAGATATATTATGACCGTCTGAAGTTGGTAGAACAGGGGCTGGATACGTATTGGATGAACGAGCCACTTCGTACAGCTTTTACACAGACACATAATTTATATGTAGATGGTGGTGATTCGGCGTTCCTCTATGGTGTGGGAGTGAACTACAGCAACACACAAGGTGTTATGAAAGGTTCCGGCAAGGATGCACTCAACGGTAATATCCGTCTTACCTACCGTGTAGATAAACTCTCTTTCTCCAACATTACTAATTTGGACTACAATTCATCCGAGACAGAACCCGTAGCTTTCCGCAATTTTGTGAATGCAAACCCATATTATCCAAAGCGCAATGAAAATGGGGAAATCACCAAGTATTTTGAGCGTACAGAAACATTAAATGGGACTCAGTACGCTTGGAATCCTTTGTGGGATTTCAACCAGAAAAGTTATAATAAAGGTGATTTGTTTTCATTGAACAACAATTTCCAGGTAGAATGGCGCATTTTGGAAGAGTTGCGCCTTCGCGGACGTTTCGGCGTGACGATTTCCCAAGATGAAACGACTGTGTTTCATTCGCCGGATGAGACTTCTTTTGCTGAGATGGACCGTTTGAAGCGGGGATCTTATTCCAAGACCAGCACTCGCAATACTTCATACGATGGCAGCATCGACTTGACCTATGGACGTACATTTGGCGAACACATGATAAACTTGATTGGTGGTATGCAATTTACGGAGTCTAACTCTGACACAGAGATATTCTCAGCAGAAGGCTATATGTCCGACCAATATTCCAATCCGAACTTCTCAATGGGTTATCCGGATGGCGGTAAGCCGAGTTCTACAGTCGTGAAATCACGTACAGCCAGCTATTATTTCAACTTGAACTATGGCTATGACATGCGCTATTTGGTCGATTTGAACTTGCGTACTGATGGTGCTTCCGTTTTTGGCATCAACAATCCGTTCTCCACTACATGGTCATTCGGCTTGGGATGGAACGTGCACAATGAGAAATTTTTCTCTGACTCGAATGTTATCAACTATATGAAGTTGCGTTATTCATTGGGTAATCCTGGTAACAGTAACCTTGATGCCAAGCGTGCCAACACGGTGTTCAACTACTACACGGCTTTCCAAAATCCGTTTGGTTTGGCTGCAGTTGTCAGACAATGGGGTAACAAGAACTTGGAGTGGCAGCGTACGCTCGACCAGAACATCGGTATCGATTTGGCATTTATGAACGACCGTTTGCGCTTCACTTTCGATTACTTTACCAAGACAACCGATCCTTTGTTGCTGTCCATTGCTTTGCCGCCATCGTCTGGAGCCTCTACTAGCCCGATGAACATCGGTACGATGCGTAATAAAGGTTTTACTTGGCAGGCTACATATTTTGTCCTCCGTGGTGACGATTACAACTGGAGTTTGACGGCCAATATGAACCATGTGAAGACTACTTACGACGATATGGGCGATTACTTGGAATATCTGAATGAAGAAGGACGCAATGAAGAAGCGTATACATTGCGTCGTTACTATGACGGAGCCAGTCCTACAGCTTTGTGGGCTGTACGCTCGGCAGGCATCGACCCGATGACTGGTAACGAAGTGTTCATCAAGAAAGATGGTTCGTACACCTTCGAGTGGAATACCGAAGACGAAGTGGTTTGTGGCGATACGAATCCTGATATTGAAGGTACGTTCGGAACTTCTGCTTACTATAAAGGCTTCTCAATGAATATTATCTTCTCTTACCGATATGGAGGTCAGGCTTTCCGTCAGACCTTGTTTGACAAAGTAGAGAATATCTCTGAATCTGACTTGATGTATAACCAGGATAAGCGTGCCTATTACGACCGTTGGCAGAAACCAGGAGACAATGCAAAGTTCAAGCGTATAGATGATTTGTCAGAGTCTCACATGACGAGTCGCTTCATCGAAGATGAAAATACCTTGGAATTGACCACTCTGTCGTTCGGATATGAAAATCAAACGGCTTCTTGGCTGAAGACTATCGGAGCATCTTCCTTTAATGTGCGTCTGTCCATGAATGATTTGTTCCATTTATCGACCATCAAGGAAGAGCGTGGATTGGATTACCCCTTCCAACGTTCGGTCATGATGTCATTGGGACTTAGTTTCTAACATCTAAAATTACATGTATATGAACTACAAGAATATAATCAAATGCCTGTTCGTGGCAGGCACCTTGTCGGTGTCCACTTCTTCTTGTTCCGACTGGCTTGAGGTGGATATGGAAGACAGTATCTTGGAAACGACTTTGTTTTCTACGAACGATGGATTCCTTATTGCATTGAATGGCATCTATTCTTCGCTTAATCAATCCTCACTCTATGGCGGCACGTTGGGAACGACAGGCATAGATATTATGGCGCAATATTATAATGTAGGATCAACAATCACCGCCCATACATATTATTATTATGCAGGCTATGCTTACACTTCGGCTGAATTTGATGGCGCTTCCGGTTCTTTGTGGAGTAGCATGTATTCGCTGATAGCCAATGATAATCTACTGATGGAAAAGTGTGATGAATCGGGTGCTGCAATATTGGAACGTTATTACCCGTTGGTAAAGGGAGAAGCACTGGCATTACGTGCCATGATGCACTTTGATCTCATGCGTTTCTATGGACCGATTTATTCAGAGGCTACAGCCTCGCAAACATGTTTGCCTTATCAGGAAACCAGTGAGCGTAGTGTGTTGCCGCTGTTGACAGCTAAGGATTACATGGATAAGGTTATACGTGATTTACAGGAAGCTGCTTCGTTGCTTAAAGATTCCGATCCGATTATAACTGAAGGCGTGAAAGACGGAGTGTTGAGCGATGATGGTATGGATTCTTATAATTGGTCGTATCGTCAGCTTCGCTTGAATTATTATGCTGTCCAAGCATTGTTAGCTCGTGCTTATTTGTGGATAGGCGACAAGACCAATGCGTATAACATTGCCAAGAATGAAATTATCGACAAGATTGAGACGGAGCAGTTGAATGTATTTCCGTGGATGAATCGTACAGCTGTGCTGGCTACCATAGACAACGCCAAGCCGGATTATGTATTTTCCGATGAGGTAATGTTTAGTCTTTACAACATGAGCCGTGCCAATCTGTATAATAATTATTTCAGTATTTCGGTGAATTCCAATAATCGTCTTTTCTTTGTCGGAGCGACCGAAGACTGGTGGTCTTCCAGCCCTGCCAAATTGGAAACCTTCTATGACGATACCAATGATGTCCGTCGGCAAATGTGGAGTCAGGAGGAAGGTGAAACTTCGGGTGACAATGCCACTTGTTTGATTAAGTATCAGGATTTCAACGTTTCTGAAGAATCTGCTGACACGTTGACCTATCGATATATGACGCCGCTTATCCGCAAGAGCGAAATCTATCTGATTGCTGCTGAATGTACGGATGATTTGACTGAAGCTGCAACTTATATTAATACCATACGTAATACCCGTGGAGCTGCTTCGTTGGAAGTCACAGCCGACAATAAGCAGGAGCTTATAACGAAGGAATTCGCCCGTGAGGTGATAGGCGAAGGACAGTTGTTCTTCTACTACAAACGTTTGGCTATGACTTCGATTATTTCCGGGACGAGTGGTTCGAATGCTTATTCGATGTCTTTGGAAAACTATGAAGTACCCTTGCCTACCAGCGAGAGTGATTTAAGAGACTAATATTTTTAAGCGATAAGATTATGAAAAAACTGATTTATATAGGTTGTTGTCTGCTTGGCCTTCTTGCTTTTTCATCCTGTGAAAAAGAGATGGATGACTATCAAGGTCAAGACGGACTTTATTTCGATGTGCAATATACGGACACTCCACACTATACAAATCCGGAGATGTGGGCACACCAGCTTTACACGTGGGTGCGCTTCTTTTCCATGCCGGAAGGAACTAATGAAACCCAGCTAAGCCTGAAAGTGAATGTCGTGGGAGAGGCTTGCGATTACGACCGCGAGTTTGATGTGGCCGTCGTTACCGACAGCACCACGGCCGTGGCCGGTCAGGAATACAAAGACCTTTCGGAGCACTGTGTGATCAAGGCCGGGGAAACCTGTGGCTATGTTACGCTGACGGTGCTTCGTTCCGAGCGTATTTCCGATGAGGTCGTGCAGTTGCAACTTACGTTGTTGTCTAACGAGTATTTCAATCTTCCGTTGACCTATTTGGTTGAGATGCCGGGACGTTATTCAGAAGAACTGACAGCGTTTTACAGGAATCCTGACCCGCGTGTGCATAACATCTTCATTTCTGATGTGTTGACTAAACCCAAGCTTTGGCCTGTGGCTTTTGGTGATTATTCAAATAAGAAGATGGAGATGTTCTTGGAATTTTATCCGAATAAGAGTTACGATGATTATAGTACGACTTCTACATTGCCTACAGTCGTACAGAATATCATTGTGGAAATGACGGCAAACTACTTGATTGAAAACTTCAGGGCTGGAAACCCAATTACTGACCCGGATGGTACTATGATGTATGTCAATGGTGTGCCTTGGGACGAAACGTCCATGCCCGAAGATGTTGTTCTTGAATAAAAATAGAAGTTATTATGAAAAAGTATATCTCTTTATTTTTGCTGGCTACGGCCGCAATCTTCACTTCGTGTGTGGACGATGAAGGAAGTTATGACCTTTCGCCCATCAACGAAATGGAAGTTACTATTAGCAATGAAGACGGCTATACTGCTTACATCATGGGTGATCCGGTGCTGATCTCGGCTGATGTAAAAGGTACGATGGCTGAAGAGAATGACCCTGATCGTTATGCTTACCATTGGTATGTGAAAATCATTACAGACATGGTGAGTCAAGCGTTTCGTGTTGTTGATTTGAGTTCAGAGCGTGAATTTAACTATACGGCAGGTGATGACTTGATACCGGGTTCGTATAACTTGTATTTGGAGGTGGAAGATAAAGAAACTGGTTTGAAGGTTCTTCAGCAAACTACGCTTTCGATTGCTTCGCAAGCCACGACCGGATTCTTGGTTTTAGGTGAAGCCTCTGACGGATCGACGAAGATGGATATGATTGCGACTATGGCAGAAGATACAGTGCTTTTGGAGAATGTATTTACTGATTCGAACATCAAGTCGCCGGAATCACTCTTTTTTACAGGACCTTTGGATTCGTATCAACATTTGTGGTTGACTACAGCTGATCAGTCTTATTCATTGACCAGTGGATCCTATTTTAATCTGCTTGAAGATAACAGCATTGAAAATTATATGCTTACGAGCTTTGATGTTATACGTCCTATGCGGGTGCTTGAAATGTATCCTCATTACGATCCTTCTTCACGTAGGCCAGCTAGAGCCGATCCTAATCGTGGATATATTACGGAAGATGCCGTTTTTCAGGTAAGTACAATGGCTAGTGGAGGCATTTTGGCGTATGGCAATCCTATCAACCGCTATGATGTGTTGTCTACAGAGTTGTTCAAGCCTTATCCATTAGCTTTTTTGACAAGCGGTTATATAAATTCTTTTTCTTTTTACGTGATTTTGTATGACATGGATAACAATGTGTTTGTAATGCCTAACTCAAATTCCAGTACACCTACGATTTGTAATAAATTGCAAGGTGGCAACCTGTTTGATTGGGATCAGAAGACTTATCCGGACAATCGCCATCTGGTCTTTGGACAAAATGGAATTGCTTCTTTTTCATATGCATTGTTGACCGATGATCAGAATAAGTGGTATATTTATAAGTTTGTAGTTAACAGTGCAAAGAAGCAGGAGCTGGCAAAGGAAGTGGATTTGAGCAAAGCCAAAGACTTTGATAAAGCTACATTCTATGCATTTTCTGATTTGGAAACAGAGATTGTCTATGCCGTAGGATCTCAGTTGTGGGCATACGACTATGAACGCCAGATTGCTAAAATGTTGAAAGACTATGGTAAGCCTATTATCTATCTGATTCGTGATATAGAATCTACAACCAATAACAGTAACTTCTGTATTGCTACCTCTTCGGGAGACGGTACAAGCACGCTCAGTTGGTTTACATTGGGAGAAAATCCCGATGATATTATATTCGAGGAAGATGAAGACATGGTATGGGAAATCAATTCCACGATAAAAGCTGTTCAGTGGAAGAATGCCGGCGATTTGGAAGACGAGTCAGGCTATTATTAATAAAATAGATCGGCAAGCCAGCAAGGAGAGGCTGTATAGGACCTTCCTTGTTGGCTTGTTTGTTAAATCTCTGTATGATAACTTTGCACAAACCAAAAAAGTAACTTATGAAAAAACTAATCTTAGCATTCGCCGCTTTGCTGGCGCTTCCCGCCATGGCGCAGACCAATTTTCGCTCCTTGACGCTCGATCAGGCCGTGGAGCAAGCCAAGAAAGAAAACAAACTGGTCTTTGTCGATTTCTACACAGATTGGTGCGGGCCTTGTAAGGTGATGGCACGTGATGTGTTTCCGCAAAAGAAAGTCGGGGACTATTTTAACCAACGTTTCGTCTGCATCAAGCTTAATGCTGAAAAGGAGGGCAAACAGGATGCACAAACCTATCAGGTGAAGGCGTATCCCACATTCCTGGTGCTTGACACAGACAAGAACGTGAAGCTGGACATTAAAGGCTCGATGACAGCAGAGACTTTTCTTTCAAAGATAGAAAGTGAACTGAATCCTCAGCTTTCACCCGAAGCCATGAAAAAACGTTATGACAACGGGGAACGTACTCCTGACCTGATTAACGCATATGCTTTTCATTTCATGGAGCAGCGTCAAGAAACTGAAGGTTACCGCATTGTGAATGATTATTTCAATTCGCTGACCGATGCACAAAAGTTGGCGGCTGAAAACTTTTTCCTCTTCTCACGTTATACGGTTAGTGTGGATGATCCCAAGGCTGACTTTTATGTGACTCATCGTGCGGAACTGGATCCCACGGTACGTGAGCAAGGTGAGAAGCATGCGCAACAACTCTACCGAGCTGAATTGGTACGCTACATGTCTGGTTTCATGTTTGCTGAGGGCAAATATGATGAGGCGGCTTATCAAACGCTGAAGCAAACTATCATTGCTGATGGATTGGCTGAGGATTACCCTTATGCTCCGCTTTTTGAGCTGGTGGAATGTTATGCCAAAGGTGACAAGGCGGCCTATCTGGAGCTGTTGAAAAGGAAACAGCCGGAAATGAATGCAAGTGATTTTGATTTGATATTGCTCAATTTCTCACGTCTTTTCCCTGAAGGTTCCACAGATGAGGCGTTGCGGGCAGAGGCTGCGAAATATATTCGTTCCATGCTTCCGACTCTGAAACCGTCGACTATCATGATGATGGGGCAACTTCTGTTAGGCTTGGAAGGGAAGTGATATTATCCTCTGAAGGGACGGGCACAAGAATACAAGGATAGAGCCTTTGTACTCGTGTGCCCGTCTTATGTCTGATGCGAAATCTGTTATCTTAATCTGAGTATATCTTCTTTGCTCAGGTGGGTGTATTTAAGGATTTGTTCGATAGGCATATTGTCCGCAATCATTTGCCGTGCCATATCCAAGGCTTGCTCTTTGCGGCCTTTTTCTAGCCCCTCGGCCAATCCTTCCGCTCGTCCTTCTTCACGTCCTTTGTATTCAGCCGTTTCGATGGTGTTTTTCCAGTCTCTGTATGCTTTCAGGCTGTCTTCGTAGGCATCGTATTCCTTTTTGGTGAACTTGGCGATTTCGGCGGCTTCGAAGAGTTTGGTGAAGATACGTTCTTGGAGGGCTTTGGGGCGTGCCATGAGCCTGGAAAGGTTTCTCAGCACGAACAGCCACTTTTCGAACATCCCGTCCAGTTCGTCTTCCGTCTTATTGAATTTGGGCATTTCCAGGTAGATGAAGGTGAGTTTGTCGTAGAAGACATCTTTTGTCCTTCTGTCCATGAGCTTGACTTCGTGGTGGAAATAGTTGTCGTCCGTCTCGTC